>NZ_FXAN01000112.1 GCF_900176645.1 Burkholderia singularis | reverse complement strand
CGGCAGCAGCGACGGCGGCCGACAGCGCCGCGGCATCGCCGCCGCGCCGCGCGTCGCCCGTCACCTTCGAATGCTTTCGCGCCACGCCGCCGCGCGTGCGTGTCGCGAGCACGGTCGGCGCGGGCGACGCGTTCGTCGCCGGGCTCGTCGCGAGTCTGACCGAGGCGCGGACGTGGTGCGACGCGGGGCGCCGCGCGAGTGCGTTCGCGGCGGCCAAGCTCGCGCGCGTCGGCCCGCATTTGCCGGACCGCGCCACGCTCGACGCGCTCGCGGCGCAAGTCGAAGTCGAGCGTTTCATGCTGACCGCGTCCGCGGATGGCGTTGTCGTTGATCTATGAGCCGGGTATGCCGGAGGCAGCAATGAAAAATTTGATCGGATTCGTGGCGGCGGACGCGCAAACGGTCGCGCCGGCCTTTGCGTCGCACGCGCTGAGCCGCGCGGCGCGCGTCCAGGGGATTGCGTTGACGCTCGAGACGCGCAGCGCGCTCGGCGTGCAGACGCCGGTATCGGCCGCGCAGATCGACGCGGCGAGCGCGGTGCTGATTGCCACCGATGGCGTCACCACGATCGACGAAGCGCCGTTTGCGGGTAAGAAGCTGCATCGCGTGTCGCTCGACGATGCGATCCGCGATGCGCACGGCGTGCTGGCGCGCGCGGCAGGCGACGCATCTGCCGCCGCGCTTGCGCATCCGGCGGCAGATGCGCCGGATGCGGCGGCAACCGGCATGACGCCGGCCGCCGGCGCATCGTCGGCGAACGGCGCCGGCACCGCATCCGGCGCGCGTGCGCTGAAAATCGTCGCGATCACGTCGTGCCCGACGGGCATCGCGCATACGTTCATGGCGGCCGAAGGGCTCACGCAAGGCGCGCGCGCGCTCGGCCATACGATCCACGTCGAAACGCAGGGCTCGGTCGGCGCGCAAAACCGGCTGACCGATGCGCAAATCGCCGAGGCCGATCTCGTCGTGATCGCCGCCGACACGCAGGTCGACAAGCGGCGCTTCATCGGCAAGCGGCTCTATCAGACGGGCACCAAAAGCGCGATCGGCAAGGGCGCGGCGCTGCTCGACAAGGCGATCGCCGAGGCGAGCGTCGAAGGCGGCGCGCAGGCCGGAGCCAGTGCGAACGCCGCGCCGCTCGTCGATCAGGTCGCGGCCGCGAAGCAGGCGCGCGCCGCGAAAGCGGGTGGCCCGTACCGTCATCTGATGACGGGCGTGTCGTTCATGCTGCCGTTCGTGGTCGCGGGCGGTTTGTTGATTGCATTGTCGTTTGCGCTCGGCGGCATTTATGCATTCGACGATGCGCACAAAGGCACGCTCGCATGGTCGCTGTTCCAGATCGGTGCGAAATCGGCGTTCGCGCTGATCGTGCCGGTGCTGTCCGGCTATATCGCGTATTCGATCGCGGACCGGCCCGGGATCACGCCGGGCATGGTCGGCGGGATGCTCGCGGCGAGCCTGAACGCGGGTTTTCTCGGTGGCATCGTGTCGGGTTTCCTTGCTGGTTACACCGCGCTGCTCATCAATCGCCACTTGAAGCTGCACCGCAATCTCGAAGGATTGAAACCGGTGCTGATCATTCCGCTGCTGTCGACGCTGGTGGTCGGCCTGCTGATGCTCTATGTGGTCGGCACGCCGGTCGCCGCCGTGCTGCATGCGCTCGAAGGCTGGCTGCGCTCGATGCAGACGGGCAGCGCGGTGATGCTGGGCGCGCTGTTGGGCGGCATGATGGCGCTCGACATGGGCGGGCCGGTCAACAAGGCGGCCTACGCGTTCAGCGCCGGCCTGATCGCAAGCCATGTGTACACGCCGATGGCCGCGACGATGGCTGCCGGGATGACGCCGCCGCTCGGCATCGCGCTCGCGACCTGGCTGTTCCGCAGCCGCTTCGGCGCCGAGGAACGCGAGGCGGGCAATGCGGCCGCGGTGCTCGGCATCGCGTTCATCACCGAAGGCGCGATTCCGTTCGCGGCGCGCGATCCGATGCGAGTGATTCCCGCGTGCATTGCGGGCTCGGCGGTGACGGGCGCGATCTCGATGGCGGCGGGCGCGGAGCTGAAAGTGCCGCACGGCGGGATTTTCGTGCTGCCGATTCCGAATGCGGTCACGCATCTCGGCGTGTATGCGCTCGCGATCGTCGTCGGCACGCTCGTGACGGCGGTGGCGGCGGGCGTGCTCAAGCGCAGGCCCGCTGAGGCGGCGGGCGCTTGAGCGTGGCGGCGTATTGGCAGGCGAGCATGCTGGCCAACGCGTGAACGCGCGCTGTGCGCATGGCGGCGACGCATCGGGCGGCGATACATCGGACGCCACAGCGAGTGGGCGGCACATCGGGCACCGTTCGTTCGCGGCCGTGCGCCGCGGCGGGGGCGCCGCCATTCTCTATAGGGTCGCCGGCCGCCAGCCGCCGGCACGCCAGCCGTGCGCATACCAGCCGCGCGGCACGCGCCGCTTAGTTGAACCGGTGCGCGAACTCCAGCCAAACCGTGCGCCCGTAAGGCATGTAGTAGCCGACCGGGTAGTAAGGCCATCCACTCGAATCGTCGTGCTTGATCGTATCGAACACGTTATTGACGACAAGCGTCAGCGACGTGTCCTTCGTGAATTGATGCGACACGCTCAGGTTCGCGAGCGTCGTCGGCGACAGATACGCGGTCTGTGCGGCATTGGGCACTTTGCCGTAGCGCTCGACCTGCACGGTCGTCGTCCATTTCGGCAGTGACCACGTGACGCTCGTCATCAGCTTGTCGGGCCATTCGGGGTTGCCGGTGGGGTTTTGCAGCGAGTGCAGCACGTCCACCACCGCGCCGCCCGCGTTCTCCTGATACTTGTGGCTCAGCACCTTCGTGAAATTGACGGTCCACAGCAGCGTGCCCCAGCCGCGCAGCCGGAAACGCCACTTGCCGGTCAGATCGAAGCCGGTGGTTTTTTCCATCGCGGCGTTGATCGGATTCACGAGAATCGTATTGATCGCGCCCGGATCGAGCACGGCCGTCAGCGGGTTGCGGACCACGCGGCGCAGCGCGTCCTGGCAGTCGACCGAGTTGGCGTTCAATTGCCCGCTGCGGCACGCCGATTCGGTGCGCAGCAGGTTGTCCGGATCGATGTTGGTGACGAGATTGTCGATCCGGATGTTGTAGTAATCGGCCGATAGATCGATGTCCGGCGTCGGCGCGAGCACGAAACCCGCGCTCCACGACTTGCCGTTTTCCGGCTTCAGATTGTGATTGCCCATCTGCACGAAATTGGAGCCGGGCGATACCCGCGCATACTGGCATGATGCGATCGGCTGCCCCGACTGCGCGCAGCGGTAGTAGTCCGTGGTCGATTCGAAATAGCCTTTCGTCGGGGCCTGGAAGATGTAGTTCATGTCCGGCGCGCGAAAGCTCGTTCCGTAATTGCCGCGCAACAGCAGCTCGCGCAGCGGCCGGTATTCGATGCCCAGATCGTAGGTGAACTTGTGATTGCGCGTGCCGGCAAACGAATAGTCGTCGTAGCGGGTCGCGACGTTCGCGATCAGCTGCTTGAACACGGGGATGCGCAGCTCGAATTCGGCCGCATAGCGCTTGCGGTTGCCGCTCGCGCCGTAGATGCCGTTTTGGTTGTAGTACGCGCCTTGATTGAGCGCGGAGTCGACCGTGTTGCTGAAGCCTTGCGTGCCGTACTCGATCACGCCCGCGGCCTTGACCGCGCCCGCCGGCAGTTTGAACAGCTCGCCGTTGCCGGACAGGCTGACCGTCTGCGTCCACGTGTTGTTCTGGTTGCTCGACTGGCCGTACAGCGAGCTGAATTGGCCGGGCGTGACGGGCGACGAGAAGCGCGACGGATCGGGCGCGTAGATCGGCGTGCCGTCGGCGGTCGTGCCGAGTTGCGGGCCGAGGAAGTACGAATCGATGCCGGCGCGCAGGATCGGTCGCGTCGCGCGGCTCTGATAGCCGGATGCGCTATATGACAACTCGTAGTTCCAGGTGCCGGTGCCGGGCACCGTGCCGCGAATGCCGGTAATCAGGTTGCCGAAGCGATCGTCCCAGCGCTTGTTCCAGTTCGTCACGCCGCCGATTTCCTCGGGAGAGAAGCGCTTGGTCCATTGCTCGTTCGCGTCCGTCAGCGCATTGTGGAAATAGCCGGTCGATCCGCCGAGCGACGTCCAGTTCGGGCCGCGCGTATTGTTCTCCGTCTGGTTGAACGCGGCCGACACCGAGCCGAACAGCGTGGCGTGTTCGTTGAGCCGGTATTCGACGCCGCCGTACAGGTTTTCGCTGCTATTGTCGGTCTGCGTGGTCCAGTACGCCGGCAGCGCCTGGCCCGAGCCGCAGTATGTGCCCTTGCCGCCGGTGACGCTCGACACGGAGCCGCCGAACGCGCCGATGCCGTTGAGCGCGCTGCACGGGCCGGACGCGTTGAAGTACTTGCCGGTGTCGAGGTTGCGGCGCGACCAGACGATTCTCGGCGTCTCGCCTTCGAGCGTCTCCGACGACATGAAGTCGCGCTCGCGTGCCCAGATCGGCCGGGTCTTGCTGACTTCCAGGCCGAACACCGCGCTCAAGTCGCCGAGTTCCTTGCCGCCCGTGATTTGCAGCCGGCCGTTTTCGCCGCCGCCGCGCGTCGCGCCGCCGCCCTTGACGTTGACCTCGACGCCGTTGATGTGCTTCTTCATGATGATGTTGACGACGCCCGCGATCGCATCGGAGCCGTACACGGCGGACGCCGCGCCGTTCAGGATCTCGATGCGCTCGACCATCGCGGACGGAATGTTCGCGAGATTGGTGAAATTCACGTTGCCGTCATAGGCGATCGGATAATCGGCGAGCCGGTGGCCGTCGATCAATACGAGCGTGTGGTTCGGCCCGAGCCCGCGCAGGCTGATCGCGTTGGCCGCCGGCGTGAACGTGTTGCCGTAGTCCGAGCCCTGCGTGAAGCCGGTATTTTGCGTCTGCTGCTGGAGCGCGTCGAAGACGTTGCGGTAGCCTTTTTCGTCGAGCTCCTTGCCGGTGATCACCGTCACGGGCGTCGAGCCTTCCTTTTCGGTGCGCGGAATCCGCGATCCCGTCACGACGAATTGCTTGAGCGACGCAACCGGCTGCTGCGCGGGCGTTTCGCGCGCGGCGGCGGCCGTGCCGGATGCCGCCGTTGCCGCGGTGGCGCTGGCCGCGCCGGACGCACCGGCAGCCGTGCCGGCCGGCGCTTGTGTTGGTTGCGCGCCGGCCGGGGGCATGGCGAACAACATCAAGGACAGGCCGAGCGCGAGCGCGCCCCTCCTCGTAAAGGATAGTGGTTCGTGAAGCGGGTTCATATTGTTTTATCGACGACCAGACCGACAGGTCATACGGCTGCCGCCCGGCCCCGGCGTCGCCGGGCGAGCGGCGATGCGGCGGCGCGCGACAACCCCCCCTGCTCGTGACGATCCGGTCTGCGTGTCGATCAGGACGCCGATCGAACCGCGACACGCGAATCGAGAGCAGACTATTGCTTGACGTTGCCCGGCGCGCGCTTCGAGACGCGCGTCCGGCGACGCGTGGGGAGGACTCTAGCGACAGAGAAATCCCGGATCAAACGATCTTTTCTGCTATGAATGTGATATTTCGAATGTTGGCGGCACGGTGTGTCTTGTGCTGAGCATGCCGCACGCCGGCATGCGCCGTGATGGCGCGACGGGCATCCCCGGTACAATGCGCGAACCCGGCAGCCGCGCGGCCGCATGCCGCCCTCACAACGGCGCGCCGGCAATAGGCCGACAGACTGGTAGGCCGACAGGCCGGCGGCACGAGCGAAGGCGATACCGCGGCGGCACGGCACACGACAACGACACGAATCTGGAATCTGGAGACACTCCCGCATGATCTCAACGGATAGCGACCCGCGCACGCCGCCCGAGCCTGCGTCCGGGCGTGCACCGGCGACGAATCCGACGCATGCGGCGGCGCTCGACGCCGGCGCCATCGCGGCGCGCCTGGACCGCCTGCCGCCCACGCGCAGCGTCTGGAAACTCGTCGTGCTGCTGAGCCTGGGCTTCTTCTTCGAACTCTACGATCTGTTGTACAGCGGCTACGTCGCGCCCGGTCTCTTGAAAAGCGGCCTCTTTACCGCGACGACGCATGGCCTGTTCGGCACCACGGGCATCGCGAGCTTCATCGCCGCATTGTTCGCGGGGCTGTTCGTTGGCACGATCGCGTGCGGCTTTCTCGCCGATCGCTTCGGGCGCCGTGCGGTGTTCACGTATTCGCTGCTGGCCTATACGGCCGCGAACGTCGTGATGGCGTTCCAGCACACGGCCGCGGGCGTCAATTTCTGGCGCTTCGTCGTCGGGCTCGGACTCGGCGTCGAGATGGTGACGATCGGCACGTACATTTCGGAGCTTGTGCCCAAGCAGATCCGCGGGCGCGCGTTCGCCTGCGAGCAAGCGGTCGGCTTCGTGGCGGTGCCCGTCGTCGCGCTGCTCGCTTATCTGCTCGTGCCGCGCGCGCCGTTCGGCATCGACGGCTGGCGCTGGGTCGTGCTGATCGGCGCGCACGGTGCGATTTTCGTCTGGTGGATTCGCCGTCAGTTGCCGGAGAGCCCGCGCTGGCTCGCGCAGCAGGGTAGGCTCGACGAGGCCGAGCGCGTGCTCGCGGCGCTGGAGGCCAAGGTCGAGGCCGAGCATGGCCGGCCGCTGCCGCCGCCCGGGCCCGCCGAGCCGGTCGCGCCGCGCGGCCGCTTCAGCGCGATGTGGGTGCCGCCGTATCGCAAGCGCACGCTGATGATGACGGTGTTCAACGTGTTTCAGACCGTCGGTTTCTACGGTTTCGCGAACTGGGTGCCGACGCTGCTCGTCAAGCAGGGGATCACCGTGACGACGAGCCTGCTGTATTCGAGCGTGATCGCGCTCGCCGCGCCCATTGGCCCGCTGATTGGCCTCGCGATCGCCGACCGTTTCGAGCGCAAGACCGTGATCGTCGCGATGGCGGGAGCAGCGATGGTCTGCGGGCTGCTGTTCAGCCAGACGTCATCGGCGTGGCTGCTGGTTGCGCTGGGCGTGGGGCTGACGCTTGCGAACAACATCCTGTCGTACAGCTTCCACGCTTATCAGGCGGAGCTGTTTCCCACGGCGATCCGTGCGCGAGCCGTCGGTTTCGTTTATTCGTGGAGCCGGTTTTCGGCGATCTTCACGTCTTTTGCGATCGCGGCCGTGTTGAAGGGATTCGGCACGGCGGGCGTGTTCGTGTTTATCGCAGCCGCGATGGCGATCGTCATGTCCGCGATCGGGTTGATGGGGCCGCGCACGAAAGGCATCGCGCTCGAGGCGATATCGGGCTGATCCGGCGGATGATTCGCGCGGGGCCGATGCGTGCCGCCGGCACGCTTGCGGCGGCCGGTTTGCCTGCCGGGCCGCGGCGCGATCGCGAATTGTGTGTTGAGCCGCGCCGAACGCGACGCGATGCTCGAATCCGGCGGCTTCACGCGCCCATACCAACTTGCCCGGCGGCCGAAGCCGCCGTCATCGGCGGTTGCCTGCACGGACGGCTTGCCGGCGCGACCCGGCCGGCGGCATCCGCATGCCGCCTTATGCTTCCAGCGCGAGCGTCGCGAACGACGCGAGCCAGTGCTCGCCCATGTAGTCGCCCGTCACGTGCGGCAGCGCGCTCGCCAGATGCCGTTCGGCCGCCTCGGCGAGCACGGCCCGGCGGGGATCGTCGTGCGGCAGCGCTCGCGCGAGCGAGCGCTGGCACCATGCTCGGCTCAGGTTCAGCCCGTCGAGGTGGGCGATTTTGCCGTCGCTGCGGTCGGTGACGGTCGCCGGCGTGAATAGCGTCGCGGGTTCGCGTGCAGCGAGTGCCGGCAGAAATGCGTTGAACCACGGCAGGAATTCGTCGGCGGGCAACACGCGTCGCATCAGCTCCGCTTCCATCAGCGCAGGCGACAGGAACTCGTCGCCGCCCGGCTCCCAGGCTTGGCAGTGCGCATCGCGCAGATGCCAACGGCGCGCGGTCTCGACGATCAGCGCATCCAGCGCCGCATGCTGGGTGACGCGCGCGAAATCGAGCGCGAGCGACAGCGCGAACGACGTATTGAAGTGCGTGCCGACGCGCACCGGATAAGTCGCCTTCGGCAGAAACTCGACGAAGCGCTCGACGACGATACCCGTGAGCGGCGCGAGCGTCGCGCACCAGCGCTGCGCTTGCGCCGAGCGCATCGACGCGAGTTGCGCGGACAACGCGAGCAGCCACGCCCAGCCATAAGGGCGCTCGAAATTGCGGTTGTGCGGCAAGCGTAGGTAGGCCGCTTCGCCGGCGGCGTTGGCGGCGGTGAAATGCTCGTCGACGACCGATGCGATGCGCGCTGCTTCCGGCAAATCCGGAAAGCGCTCGATCAGATGCGTGACGAGCCAATAGCCGTGCACGCAAGAATGCCAGTCATAGCTGCCGTAGAAGATCGGATGCAACTCGCGCGGGCTGCGCACGTCTTGTGGCCCGGCGAGCGAATGCGTGATCCGGTTCGGGTATTCGCGCGTCAGGTGGCCGAGCGCGACGCGCGCAAAGTGTGACGCGAGCGCGGCTGTCAGATGGCTGTCGGTCATGAATGGAATGGACTCGATGGGCGCGGCGCGGAAGCGCGCCGCGATCGGCACCATCTTACTGGTTGACGCGCGAACGCGCTCGGGCCGCGCCCGGCCGTTTGCCGGCTATGGGCGGCAGTTCAGCTGCCGGTAGCGGGCTTCCAGCTCGGCCTGCCTGTCGCTGCGCTCGCGTTGCTGCTTCTTGTCTTTTTCCGTCATGGGAAAGGCGGCGGGATCGTGATGCAGCGCGGACGGGTATGCCGGCGGCACGTTCGGCGGCGTGCGGCCTTGCTGCTTGGGCAGCGGCCTGGACGGCGGCGGGAGATAGACGGGCGCGGCAGGAATCACCCACGGTGCGGGATCGTAAGCCGCGCCCGGTGCGCGCAGCGACAGCGGCGGGGCAGGCGCTCCCGGCGTACTCGCGCGCATCAGATTGTCGATTTGCGATGCGAGCTTGTCGCATTCGTCGAGCCGGCCATATTCCTGCGCGTGCGCGAAGTTGCGCTGCAACGGCGCGGCATATTGCGCGTGGGACGCTTCGACGCTCGACGACGCGGCGCGCGCAGCGTAGGCGGCCGGCGCGGCGGCCGCGCGTGGGACCGTGCGCAGCGCGGCCGAGTGAGCGTGAGTGGACGGCGACGGATGGCGGGGCGACGGCGGTTGTTGCCGCGTCGTGCCCGGTTGCGGCTGGCCAAGCGGTTGCGCGCTCGCATAGGCTGGGCTCAGCAGCGAGATGGCCAGGGCCGCATTTGACATCGAAAACTTCATGCGGACGAACGGAGAAACGAGAATCCAACGGCCGCGTATCGTCTCACATTGCGCCCGTCTCGTCGAATCGGGCGCGTATCGAATCAAGCTCCGCTTGCGCGTTGCGCGTCGTCGAGCCGGCGCATCGCGTCCGCGACGTCGCTGCGAAATCGCGCGAGCGCCTCGCGCTGCGGCTCGGGCGGTTGCAGCGCGGCCCACAGCAGATCGGTCAATTGCTGGGCGGTCGCGTCGATATCGAGCTTGCGGTGGCCGAGCGTCGCGTCCCACAGCACGTGCTCCATCGGCCCGAATACCAGCGAGCGCAGCAGGCTCAGCGGCACGTCCGCGCGAACCTGGCCGTTTGCCTGGCCGCGCGCGAGTACGTCCATCAGCGGCGCGGTGTAGCGGCGCTGCAGCGCGCTCAGCTCGTCGGCGAGCGCGTGCTGCTTCGCGCGCCCCTCGGACAGCACGAGCGCGCACAGCCCGGTGCCGTGCACGAGCATCAGCCGCAAGTGCGTGCGCACGATGAAGGCGAACTGCTGGCGTACCGATGCGTCGCGAGGCATGCCGGTTTCGAACGCGTCGATGATCTCGTCGTACCAATCGGCGATCACGCGCGCGCAGAGTTCGCGTTTGCCGCGAAAGTAGTTGAATACGGTCGCTTCCGAGACGCCCACCCGATGCGCGATCTCGGCGGCCGTCGCGTGCTCGTAACCTTTTTCGGCGAACACAGCGCGCCCCGCGCGCAGAATGTCCTGCACGCGCTGCTGCGATTTGGGGCCGGTGGGTGCGCGCGGTGTGCTGGGACGGTCGGTCTTGGCTGGCGTGCTCATAACGGAAGAAGGGCGGATTCGCGTCGCCGGTGCAGGATTGGAACAGTTTCGATGATAGTTGAGTATCGCTCAGAAAACTATTGACGATTGCGTGGGCGACGCGCGAAACTAGCAAAAATTTTCGCTGTATATAGCGTTGAAACTATGGCGGCACAAATCTGAGCATCACTCAGAAGCTGGCGTTTCGCCGAACTTCCTGGCATTGGAGGAGACATGAGCAACCTGCCTGGCGTGAACTTCATGCTCGGTGAAGATATCGAGATGCTGCGCGATGCGGTCGCGCATTTCGCCGCGAAGGAAATCGCGCCGCGCGCGGCGGAAATCGATCGCACCGATCAGTTCCCGATGGATCTGTGGCGCAAGTTCGGCGAGCTTGGCGTGCTCGGGATGACGGTTGCCGAAGAATACGGCGGCGCGAATCTCGGTTACACCGCGCACATGGTCGCGATGGAGGAGATCTCGCGTGCGTCGGCATCGGTCGGGTTGTCGTATGGCGCGCATTCGAACCTGTGCGTGAACCAGATCCACCGCAACGGCACCGACGCGCAAAAGCAGAAATATCTGCCTAAGCTGGTGTCGGGCGAGCATGTCGGCGCGCTCGCGATGAGCGAGCCGAACGCGGGGTCCGACGTCGTCAGTATGAAGCTGCGCGCGGACCGGCGCGGCGATCGCTACGTGCTGAACGGCGCGAAGATGTGGATCACGAACGGCCCGGACTGCGACACGCTCGTCGTCTACGCGAAGACCGAGCCCGACGCCGGCCCGCGCGGCATCACCGCGTTCATCGTCGAGAAGGGCATGAAGGGTTTTTCGGTCGCGCAAAAGCTCGACAAGCTCGGCATGCGCGGCTCGCATACGGGCGAGCTGGTGTTTCAGGACGTCGAGGTGCCGGCCGAGAACATCCTCGGCGAGCTGAACGGCGGCGTGAAGGTGCTGATGAGCGGCCTCGACTACGAGCGGGCAGTGCTGGCGGGCGGCCCGACGGGCATCATGGCCGCGTGCCTCGACGCGGTGGTGCCGTACATCCACGATCGCAAGCAGTTCGGCCAGCCGATCGGCGAATTCCAGCTGATCCAGGGCAAGATCGCCGATATGTACACGACCTTCCAAGCCTGCCGCGCGTATCTGTACGCGGTCGGGCGCCATCTCGATACGGCGTCGTCGGGCGGGCATTTGCGCGAGGTGCGCAAGGACTGCGCGGGCGTGATCCTCTATACCGCGGAAAAGGCGACGTGGATGGCCGGCGAGGCGATCCAGATTCTCGGCGGCAACGGCTACATCAACGAATATCCGGTCGGCCGTCTATGGCGCGACGCGAAGCTCTACGAGATCGGCGCCGGCACGAGCGAGATCCGCCGGATGCTGATCGGCCGCGAGCTGTTCGCGCAAACGCTTTGATTTCGTGCGTGGAGCCTACGCGATGCCGATCATCGAATCCAAGCTGAACCCGCGCGCCGACGATTTCCGCGCGAACGCCGCCGCGCTCGAGGCGCTCGTCGCCGATCTGCGCGACAAGATCGAGCGGCTCGCGCAAGGCGGCGGCCAGGCCGCGCGCGACAAGCATCTGGCGCGCGGCAAGCTGCTGCCGCGCGATCGGATTGCGCAACTGCTCGATCCGGGCACGCCGTTTCTGGAGCTGTCGCAACTGGCCGCATACGGGATGTATAACGACGACGCGCCGGGCGCGGGCATCATCACCGGCATCGGCCGGATCGCGGGCCGCGAGTGCGTGATCGTGTGCAACGACGCCACGGTCAAGGGCGGCACCTACTATCCGATGACCGTGAAGAAACATGTGCGCGCGCAGGAGATCGCGGCCGAGAACCGGCTGCCGTGCGTCTATCTCGTCGATTCCGGCGGCGCGAACCTGCCCAACCAGGACGACGTGTTTCCCGATCGCGATCATTTCGGCCGGATCTTCTTCAATCAGGCGAATTTGTCGGCCGAAGGCATCGCCCAGATCGCGGTCGTGATGGGTTCGTGCACCGCGGGCGGCGCGTATGTGCCGGCGATGAGCGACGAGTCGATCATCGTGAGGAATCAAGGGACGATCTTCCTCGGCGGCCCGCCGCTGGTGAAGGCGGCCACCGGCGAGGAAGTCAGCGCGGAGGACTTGGGCGGCGGCGACGTGCATACGCGGCTGTCGGGCGTTGCCGATCATCTCGCGCAGAACGATGCGCATGCGCTCGCGATCGCGCGCGGCATCGTCGGCCATCTCGGCGCGCGTGCTCAGGCGCCGCTCGTCGCACGCGAGCCGCTGCCGCCGCGCTACGACGCGAAGAGCCTGTACGGCGTGATTCCGACCGATACGAGAAAGCCGTTCGACGTGCGCGAGGTGATTGCGCGGATCGTCGACGATTCCGCGTTCGACGAATTCAAGGCGCGTTTCGGCACGACGCTCGTCACCGGTTTCGCGCACATCTGGGGCTATCCGGTCGGGATCGTCGCGAACAACGGCATTCTGTTTTCCGAATCGGCGGTGAAGGGCGCGCATTTCATCGAACTGTGCTGCCAGCGCAAGATTCCGCTCGTATTCCTGCAGAACATCACCGGGTTCATGGTCGGCCGCAAATACGAGAACGAAGGGATCGCGCGGCACGGCGCGAAGATGGTGACGGCGGTGTCCACCGCGCAGGTGCCGAAGTTCACGGTCATCATCGGCGGCTCGTTCGGCGCGGGCAATTACGGAATGTGCGGCCGCGCGTTCGGCCCGCGCTTTTTGTGGATGTGGCCGAATGCGCGGATCTCGGTGATGGGCGGCGAGCAGGCCGCGTCGGTGCTCGCGACGGTGAGGCGCGACGGGATCGAGGCGAAGGGCGGTCAATGGTCGGCCGACGACGAAGAGGCGTTCAAGCAGCCGATTCGCGAGCAGTACGAGCGCCAGGGGCATCCGTACTATGCGAGCGCGCGCTTGTGGGACGACGGCGTGATCGATCCGGCGCAGACGCGCGACGTGCTTGGCCTGGGCCTTGCTGCGGCGATGAACGCGCCGATCGGCGAGACCCGCTTCGGCGTGTTCCGGATGTGAGGACATGGTCATGCGCTACGAAACGATCGAAGTGACCGAAGACGGCCGCGTCGCGACCGTCACGCTCGCGCGTCCCGACGTGCGCAACGCGTTCAACGAGATGATGATCGCCGAGCTGACGACCGCGTTCGAATGGCTCGATGCGCACGAAGGCGTGCGCGCGGTGGTGCTCGCGTCGCGCGGGCCGGCGTTTTGCGCGGGCGCCGATCTGAACTGGATGAAGAAGATGGCGGGCTTCTCCGACGACGAGAACCGCGCGGATGCGCGCAAGCTCGCGCGGATGCTCGATGCGATTTACCGCTGCGCGAAGCCCGTGATCGCTCGGGTGCACGGCGACGCCTATGCGGGCGGAGTCGGCCTCGTCGCCGCGTCCGATATCGCGGTCGCGGCCGACGGCGTGAAATTCTGCCTGTCGGAAGCGCGTCTCGGGCTGATTCCGGCGACGATCGCGCCATACGTGGTGCGTGCAATCGGCGAGCGCGCCGCACGCCGTTATTTTGCGACCGCGGAGGTGTTCGATTGCGCGAAAGCCGAGCAGCTCGGTTTCGTCCACGAGCGCGTGCCGGGCAGCGCGCTCGACGAGACGGTCGCCAAGCTTGCCGATGCGCTGTGCGCGAACGGGCCGCAGGCGGTGCGCGCGTGCAAGACGCTGGTGCGCGACGTGGCGGGGCGTCCGCTGGATGCGGCGCTGATCGACGATACCGCCGAGCGTATCGCGTGCACCCGCGCCGGCGCGGAGGCGCGCGAAGGCATCGCGTCGTTTCTCGAAAAGCGCGCGCCCGCGTGGCGCACGTGAACCGGCCGCCAAGGCAACGCGCCGCCGCAGGCGCGGCGCATGCCGGGCGCCCGATGTCCGAGTTTGTCCGGCATCGGATGCCGCGCGCCGCCGGATAGGCCAGCGCCAGCCTGCTGTCAACCGAACCCGTTACTTTCACCCATTCCCAGAGCCGCCATGTTCGACAAGATCCTGATCGCCAACCGCGGAGAAATCGCGTGCCGGGTGGCCGCAACCTGCAAACGTCTCGGCATTGCCAGCGTCGCGGTTTATTCGGATGCCGACGTGAACGCGAAGCACGTCGCCGCGTGCGATGAAGCCGTGCATATCGGCGCCGCGGCCGCGGCTGACAGTTATCTGCAAATCGCGCGCATCGTCGATGCCGCCCGGGCGACCGGCGCGCAGGCGATTCATCCGGGCTATGGCTTCCTGTCGGAGAACGAGGAATTCGCGCGTGCGTGCGCCGAGGCGGGGATCGTGTTCATCGGCCCGCCCATCGACGCGATCGCGGCGATGGGTTCGAAAGCCGCCGCGAAGGCGCTGATGCAGGCCGCGGCGGTGCCGCTCGTGCCCGGCTATCACGGCGACGACCAGGCAGCCGATTTGTTGCGGCGCGAAGCAGACCGGATCGGCTATCCGGTGCTGCTGAAGGCGAGCGCGGGCGGCGGCGGCAAGGGCATGCGGGTGGTGGAGCGCGCGGAGGATTTTGCTGCGGCGCTCGTGTCGTGCCAGCGCGAAGCGGCCGCGAGCTTCGGCAACGATCGCGTGCTGATCGAAAAATATTTGCAACGCCCGCGCCACGTCGAGGTGCAGGTATTCGGCGATACGTTCGGCAATGCGGTTTATCTGTTCGATCGCGATTGTTCGGTGCAGCGCCGTCACCAGAAGGTGCTCGAGGAGGCGCCCGCACCGGGCCTGCCGGACAACGTCCGGCAGGCGATGGGCGCGGCGGCGGTCGCGGCCGCGCGTGCGGTCGGCTATGTCGGCGCGGGCACCGTCGAATTCATCATGACGGGCGATACGTTCTACTTCATGGAGATGAACACGCGGCTGCAGGTCGAGCATCCGGTGACCGAAATGGTCACGGGGCTCGATCTCGTCGAATGGCAGCTGCGCGTCGCGGCGGGCGAGCCGCTGCCGTTGCAGCAATCGCAGTTGCGCGTGCGCGGGCACGCGGTCGAGGCGCGGCTCTATGCGGAGAATCCCGTGCGCGGCTTCCTGCCGTCGACCGGCACGCTCAAGCATCTGCGGCTGCCGGAGGGCGTGGAATTCGCGCTCGGCGCGGCCGTGCGCATCGACAGCGGCGTGCGCGAGGGCGATGCGATCACACCGTTTTACGATCCGATGATCGCGAAACTGATCGCGCACGGCGAAACCCGTGCGCAGGCGTTGGCAACGCTCGTGCGCGCGCTGCGCGAATGCGAAGTCGTCGGCTTGCAGACGAATGCGGCATTCCTGCAACGCATCGTCGAGAGCCGGCCGTTTGCCGACGCGGATCTCGACACGGGACTGATCGAGCGTCATCGCGACGCGCTGCTCGCGCCGCGCGATGCGCCCGCTGCCGCGCTCGCGCTGGCCTGCGCGGCGCTATTCGCGCGCGAGCAGGATGCGGCGCGGTGCGGCGAGATCGTGTCGCCGTGGAGCGCGTTGTCGAACTGGCGGCTCAACGGCAGCTATGCGCGCACGCTCGAGTGGCGCGCACTCGCTGACGACGTGGCGCTCACGGTCCGCCACGCGCAGGACCATGGCGAGCAAACGCTGCAGATCGATGGCGTTGCCCGGCCGTTCGTTTGGACGCGCGGTGCCGGCCCGCTTGATTTCGACGTGATGTTCGGTGGCGTGCGCACGGGCGGGCGCGTGTATGTCGACGGCGACACGTTCCATGTGTTCTGCCAGGGCGTTGCATGCGCGTTCGAATGGCGCAATCTGCTCGAGCACGCGGCCGATTCGACCGAGGGCGAGGGCCGCCTCACCGCGCCGATGCCGGGCAAGGTGATTGCGGTGCTCGTCGAGCCAGGGCAGAAGGTCGAGCAGGGCGATCCGCTGATCGTGATGGAAGCGATGAAAATGGAGCACACGATCGGCGCGCCGGCGGCAGGCGTCGTCGGCGAAGTGTTGTACGCGGTCGGCGATCAGGTTGCGGACGGTGCGCAGTTGTTGATTTTGAGCAAAGAGTGACAGCCGGACGACGCCAAACCTTAACGATATCTGACAGTCCGATTATTTGATGTCCGCTAGACTCATTTATGGGGGCGCGCGACGCGGGCGGTAGAACTTAAAACGCAACAGGCGGGCGGCGCGCTACACTGCGAACTTTCCCTTGCCTCCGGCATGCGATGACACCCCCTGTCGATTTAAATGGCTTGCGTATTGGCATCACCATCGGCCTGCGCGAGCCGAATGAGAGCCTGTGGATCAACGGCATCAAGCAAAATGCGCTGTTTTTAGCGAAATTGTTGATGAAATCGTCGCGCGGTTATCGCGTGACACTCGTCAATACTACTGATGTTCCGCTCACCGATGCGCTGCCATGGGACCGCCGGATTTTCGGCACCCGTTCGTTTTCCGAAATGAAGGATTCGCTCGATGTACTAATCGAGCTTGGTGGCCAGATCGACGGCGAGCAGACTGCGTATTTGAAAGCGCGCGGCGTGAAAATCGTCAGTTATTGCTGTGGTGTCGAATATATTAACGCGGTCGAATCGATTTTATTCGGCCGCCGAATGTGGGAGTCACTCTTTATCAATCGCGGTTACGACGAGATTTGGGCGATTCCGCAAATCGCGCAGTCGTCGTTGCCGTTTTTGCAGTCGCTGCGGCGTTGTCCGGCACGCGTCGTGCCGTTCGTTTGGGATCCGATGTTTCTCGGCGAGCGCACGCGGCTTCTGGCAGGGCATGGCGAATACCAGCCGAGCGGCAAGCGGGCGAAGCGGCTGACGGTGATGGAGCCGAACTTCGACGTGGTCAAGTGCTGCATCTATCCGCTGCTCATCATCGACGAGGTGTATCGCCACGATCCCGATGCGATCGCATTTACGCATGTGACGAACGCCGATCGTCTCGCGCGCGAGAGCCCGGAATTCACGATGCTGATGAACTATCTGGAGATCGTGCGCGCGAGCAAGGCGAGTTTCGTCGGGCGCTACGACACGCCCACGTTTCTCGCCGAGTACTCCGATGTCGTCGTGTCGCACCAGTGGGAAAACCCGCTGAACTACTTCTACTTCGACGTTTGTTGGCAGGGCTATCCGCTTGTCCATAACGCGAGCCTCGCGCCCGATCTCGGCTATTACTATTCGGGCAACGACGTATCCGCGGGCGTCGACGCGCTGCTGCGCGCGCTGCGCGAGCACGACGACGACTGGGAAGGCTATACGGCGCGGCAGCGGGCGATCCTGCGGCGCTACACGTCGAAGAGCCCGGCGCTCGTTGCCGAATACGACACGCTGCTCGCGAATCTCATCAACGACAGAAACCGCTGATGCGGCAATGGCCGGCGGACGCCTGCGTTTGCCGCGTCACGCCCCGTCATGCCGCGCCATGCGATGCATGGCCGCGCGCCGCGTTTATCGATATAGCGCGACAAGTGCGTCGGTATAGGCGGCGATGTTGCCGGCGTTGTAAATGCTGACCGAGTCGAGCAATGCCCGCGCGTTTTCCCGGTACGCATCGAGATGCGCATCGTGGTTGCGGAACGCGTCGATGAGCGCGCGACCGCCATGCTGGCAGTTGAAATCCGGGTAGTAGTAGCCGCATTTGCCGAGAAACGGCGAATTGTGGATCAGCGGATAGCCGCCGTACAACAGCTCGTAGTACAGGTAATTTTGCGCGTTCTCCCACGTGTGCGAAACCACCGCGTCGCCATACGCGGCCATGAACTCATACACCGCGAAGCGTCCTTCGAACGTCGTGAGGCCATGCGCGACGATATCGAGGTTCGTCGCGAATTTCACGAACGTCGCGTGTTCTTTCATATGCAGCGTGTTGCACACGCGCGCGTTTTCGAGAAACGACGGCTGCATGCGATACGCTTCTTCAACGATCAGCATCGGGATCATGCTGGCCTTCACCATGCAGATGTTCGGCTCGAAGATCGCGACGCGCCAGCGCGGCTTACCGGGTTGATAGCCGAATTCGAGGTGCGGGGCGAGCGTTGCACAGGCCTTGTCGAACAGCATCGGATGCCAGATGTGCGCGACGATCGTGACGGGCGAGCGCAATCCTGTCTCGAGATAGTGCCGGCACGAGCGCTCGAATTCGGGAATCGTCCAAACGCCGTCGTAGGCCGCGCCCGAGAACAGGAAGCCGGGCGGCTTGTCGAACATCGCTCGCTCGATGTCGATCACATAATCGTTGCCGACCCGCATCGTGACCACCTTGCCGCCGCTTGCACGGAAATGTGCGATCCAGCTCGCGTCGAACTGTGCGCTCATCTCGATCAGCACGTCGCAGCGGGCGAGCGCTTCGTCCATCGACCACAGCGGTACGTTCCATTCGTCGAGCATCATCTGAGGATCGGCCGCATTGCCGCCGCCACCGTTGACGAGCACTGCTTCGGCGACGAGCGGCGACTGACGCAACAGCAGCACCAGCAGCAGGCAGTTCTGGAAGATGCCGTTTTCCCATAGCGATTGGCCCGCGCCGCGAACGAACAGCGATACGCCGACGACGACACGCTTGCTGCCGTCACGCACGCCGCGAGCGGTGGATTCGGACATGCTTTTCTCCGGGATTCAAGCTTTTGCAATCAGACGCATCACGAACGCATCGACGTTGCACGGATTGTCGATCGCGACATCGCGCAGCAACGCGTTGGCGGCGGCACGATACGCATCGAGCTGCGCATCGTGATGTTGCCATGCGCTGGCGAGCGCGCGGCCGCCGGCCGCCGAGTCGAAATCCGGGTAATAGTAGCCGGCGCCGTTGAGCAGCGGCGAATTGTGGATCAGCGGATAACCGCCGTACAACACGTCGTAGTACAGATAATTCTGCGAATTTTCCCAATGATGAGACACGACGGCATCCGCATGCGACGACAGGAACGACGGCAGGTCGATCCGCGGTTCGAACGTGGCCTTGTGATCGCGAACCAGGTCGAGCGCGTTCGCGAAATGCACGAAGCTCGGATGCGACTTCATGTGCATGGCGTTGACGACGAACATGTGCTGGACCGCATCCGGTTGCGCGCGGTAAAACTCCTCGCATGCGAGCATCGGGTAATGACAGCTTTTGACGACCGAGATGTTCGGCTCGAGGATCGCGAGCCGCCAAGGCCGCGGACCGGGGCGATAGCCGTAGGTCAACCCTTTGGCCGCGAGTTGCGCGTTGCGGCGCTCGATGAAATACGAAGACCAGATGTGCGGCATCGTATGGACGGGAGTGCGCAATGAGGTGCGTAGCAGCGGCGCGCACGTCTTCTCCGATTTTTGCAGTACCCACGCTTCATCGAAGCGTGCGCCGTTGAATACATGGCTCGACGGCAGCCCGAAGAGCGACGCCTCGCACAGTCCCGCATAAGTATGGCCGACAAAGAATGCGACAAGTTTCTTGCCGAGCGCGCGCATATGGTTGAGCCAGCCGACATCGAGCTGCGCGCCCATCTCGATCACGACATCGAGTTCGTGCGTGACGTCGCGCGGATTGACGAGCGCAATATCGAGGCCGCCGAAATCGAGCCCGTCGGGCAGCTTGCTCGCGTCGCCGCCATTTAGAAAGTAAACCGGGCCGATTGCGTCCGATTGCTTGAGCAGCATCGCGAGAAACGCAATGTTTTGATGGATGCCGCTTTCCCAGATGGCCTGACCGTCACGGGCAAACAGCGAGATGCCGACAGCCGGGCGTTTTTCGCGCCGTCTGGCGGACGATGAGGATGCTTGATCGATCACCGGCTATATCCGTTTTCAGCATCGAACCTCATCGGTGGCCCGACGGGTCGATGCGCAACTGATGAGAGCGACGCGGCTGGCGTGCTCGAGCGCGATCCGCAAGCCGACCGGAATGCGCCTGGAGCGGGCCGGATACGCGAGCCGGATCGCCGGGCCGAACAAATCGGCCCGCGCCAGATTGTGACATAGAAGCCCGCGCGTGAAGCGTCCGGCGTTGTGCGTGCGGGTTTCCATGCCGGTTACGGGCCAGTGGTCATGAACCCGGCGCCGACGAGGCGAGCGGCGTCGAAACGCATTCGAACGTGAGGCTCAATGGTTCGTCATGCTGACCGTTATCGCGGTAAGCGGCGTCGGCCGCAATCGTGTTGACTTGGAGATCGCCGCAGACGCGCGCGGCGACATTCGTGCAGATTGCGCTTTTTCCGAACAAGCCGCCACAGGAGACGCGGTACGCGTGTGGATGGTCGGGCAGACGGGTCTGCGTGACCGAGTAGGTCGGCCAACTCGACGCAGTACATCCTGCCGCCGCGAGCGCGGCGAACGTGAGCGTGGTCCAAGTGATCTTCATCGTCATGTTTCCTCCAATTTGACGCGGCGGCGCAATACGCTCGCCGCTGCGCGTTACTTCCATTGATAAAGCATGCCCGCGCCGAGCACTTTCTGACTGCCGCTGAGACCGCCATTCAGCGAAGCCTTCAGGTTTTCGGTAAGCCGCGCCTGTATGCCGAGCGCCATCGCCTTCTGACCGAGGAACGTCGATGAGCCGACACCCATCGCGAAATTCGCGTCGCGATCCATATGCGGAATCGCCGCCATGGCCGCTACGGCCGCGATCCCTTGGCGTGCCATCGCATCGGTTTGCTGGAGCTGTTGCTGCTGTTGGTTGACCTGCGCGCCGAGCGTGTCTATCTGCGTCTGCTGATTCGAAAGCGATTGCGACATCGAGGCCGACACCGCATTCAACTGGTTCAGGTTCACCGCATCAGTGCCTTCGGTGCCCGGCGCGACGTTCGTGATTTGTCGCTGCTGCGCGGCGCTGCCGACCGACACCACGTTCGAGCGGCCCGCATCGTTCGAATTCGCGCCGATCGCGACCGAGTTCGAGCCGGCGGTGACGGAGGGCGCCGCAGCGCTCGGCGCGCTCATGTCGGCCGCGATGCCGGTGCTCGCAGGCAGCGAATGAATCACGTTTTCCGTGATCGACGTCGATAGCGATGTGATCTGCGTATTGATGTTCGTTACGCTCGTCGATAGTGAGGCGACCGAGGTGTTGGTGTTCGACAGACTGGTCGACAGTGAGCCGAGGCCGCTCGACGTTGACGTGGACAGCGATGCGAGATTGCTGTTGGTTGCCGACAGCCCAGTTGACAGCGAGCCGATGCTCGTCGACGTCGACGTGGACAGTGATGCGAGATTGCTGTTGGTCGCGGACAGCCCGGTGGATAGCGAACCGACCGCGGTCGACGTCGACGTGGACAGCGACGCCAGGTTGCTGTTCGTCGTATTCAGCCCTGTCGACAACGATGAGACGATGTTGTTGGTTGCATAGAGCTGACTGCCGTTGACCGCGTCCGTGCTGACCTTCGCAATCCTGCCGGCTGCGACGTTCGTGATTTGCCGCTCGGCGCCCGGTGCGCCGACGCTGAACACGCCGACCGGGTTGCCGCCCGCAAAACCGCCGAACGTCAATCCCCCGATGGCCACCGACGACACGGCGACGGCGGCCGACGTCGTCGCGCCGTTGCCGATCGCGATCGAGTCGGCAATATTGGCGAGCGCGTTCGGCCCGATCGCCACGCTGTTCGTGCCGGCCGCGATGCTGTCGGGTTGGGTCGAGTTCTCATGGAAGTACTTGATGCCTTTTGCGTTGATGCTGTCGATCGCGTTGCCGACGCTGTGATTCATGCTCGTCGTGCCGTCGCTGTTGTACGTGATGTACGACGGCGCGGAAATCACGCCTGTTGCAGAGTTGTACGAGGCGCCGCCGCCGAGCGCAGCAGCGGTACTGGTGCCGAGTTTCGTCGTGTTCGACGTGATCGAGCTGAGTCCGGTCGACAGAGAGCCGAGGCCGGTGGAAGTGGACGTGGACAGCGACGCGAGATTGCTGTTGGTTGCTGACAGCCCGGTGGACAGCGAGCCGATACCAGTGGAAGCCGAGGTCGAAAGCGACGCCACCGAACTGCTGGCCGACGACAATCCAGTGGACAGCGAACCGATGCCAGTTGACGCGGAGGTCGAAAGCGAAACGAGCGAACTATTGGTGGTGCTAAGCCCGGTGGAAGCCGAGGTCGAAAGCGACGCCACCGAACTGTTGGTCGACGACAGCCCGGTGGACAGCGATCCGATGCCGGTCGACAGCGACGAGATCGAACTCGTCGCCGAGCCTAGTTGCGACGCCACCGAGTAGAGCTGGCTGCCGTTGATTGCATCGGTACTGGCGGGACTTACCTGCCCTGCCGCGACGTTCGTGATTTGACGCGGCGCGCCGGGCGCTCCGACGCTCACGACACCGATCGGCGTGCTGCCGGCGAATGCGCTTAACTTGATTGATCTGAGCGTTGCATTGGCGACGGGAACGGCCGCATCTGCCACGGAATTCGCGCCAAGTGCGACCGAGTTATTGCTGCTGGCCACCGCGCCGATACCAATGGCGACGGCGTTCACGCCGGTTGCGATGCTGTCCGTGCCTGCCGAGTTGGCGTGAAAGTACTTGATGCCCCTTGCATTGATGTTGTCGAGTGCGTTGCCAACGCTGTGATTTGCGGTGGTCGTGCCATTATCGTTGTACGTGACATACGATGGCGCGGAGATCTTGCCCGTGGCAGCGTTGTACGCCGCACCGCCGCCAAGGGCGGCGGCGGCGCTGTTGCCCAGGTTGCTGGCAGTTGACGCGACGCTCGACAGGCCGGTGGACAACGAGCCGATGCCGGTAGATGCGGAGGTCGAAAGAGACGCCATCGAGCTGTTGGCGACCGACAGGCCGGTGGAAAGCGAGTTGACCCCGCTCTGCGCGGTGCTGATTCCCGTCGAAGCCGAAGTTGATAACGATGTTAATAAATTATTAGTTGTACTAAGCCCGGTGGACAACGAAAAAACGGTGCCGTTGGTTGTAGAGAGCCCACTGGAAAGCGATGCGATGTTGCTGTTGGCCGTGCCGAGGCCGGTGGAAAGCGAATTGACTTCGCTGCGAGCCGTGTTGAGCCCGGTTGAGGCCGAGATTGATAAAGATGTTAGTAAATTATTAGTTGTACTAAGTCCGGTGGACAGCGAAAAAATGTTGCCGTTGGTTGCGGATAGCCCGCTGGAAAGCGAGGCGATATTGCTGCTGGCCGTGCCGAGCCCGGTGGAAAGGGAGTTGACGCTGGCCTGAGCCGTACTGATTCCGGTAGACGCGGAAGTCGACAGACTCGCAATGTTGGCTGCGGTGGTCCTCATGCCGGTGCTCAATTGCGCGACCGTCGCGGCGTCTTGCGGCGCGGCGCCGTCGGCAACGTTCGTGATGCGGCGCAGATTCGTCGTACTGCCAACCGATACCTCGGACTGCGGCGCGGCCGTTGCGGTCAGGTAGCCGGAAAGAGTGGGCGCTTTGGAGCCAGTTGTGCTGCCTTGGCCGATCGCGACGCTGTCCGCGTATAAAGCTGCGCTCGACGGGCCGATTGCTACCGTGCCTGCCGCATTCGCATTCGCCTGTGTGCCGATCGCGGTCGCGCCCGTGCCGTTCGCGTTGGTTTGATTGCCCAGCGCGAGCGCGTTCGTGCTGTTCGCAGCCACCGTTGCGCTGTTGCCCATTGCAATGCCATTCGTGCTCGTTGCGTCGACCGTCGCACCGAGTCCGATCGCGACGCCCGATTGTGCTGCCGCGCTGGATTGTCCGCCGAGCGCAATCGCATCTTGCGCGGTCGCTTGTGCGCCTTTCGTTGCATTGCTGCCGATCGCAATCGATCCCGCACCGGAGGCGAGCGTCGAGTTTGCCGCCGACAGCGCAGTCGTGCCGTTGCCGCCGGCACCGCCGATCGCGACGGAATTCAGCGCGCTTGCGATGCTGCCGAAGCCGACCGCGGTCGCGGCCGTGCCGCTTGCATTCGCTTCGAGACCGGCCGCCGTTCCCCATAGGGCCGCCGAGCTGAGAAAGCCGGTGGCGGTGCCGCCGTTGCCCGTTACCTGTGCGAATACGCCGTAGACGGTTGCCGCAAGCTGATTGTTGCCGCTCGAATTGCAGCCGCTGACGGTCGAATACGTACCCGAGCCGTCGACAGGATAGGTATCCGTGTTGCCCGTGGCCGTCCGCCCGACGGTTGTCGTGCCGCTACCGGACGAGCAGGTCGCGTGAGTGAGTTCTCCGGTGGGCGAGATTTCGTCGGGAATATAGACGTCGGCGCTCGCGAGCGAGGGTAATCCGGCCAGCAGTGCCACGATCGCCGTGACGATGACGGAAGATTGGTTCGGCTTGCCGCGCGCCGATTCAAGTTCCGATGTAGCAACCCACGCGCCGAGCGCTTCGTTCCAAATGGATCGGTATGAGCGGTTCATGCTGAAGTTCCCCTAAAACGAGTGCGCAATACGTCCGTCTCTCGTTTGCGTCGATCTCGTGTTGACGTGTTGTGATCAGGGAGCGAATTCTAGTATTGATAATTTGGAAGAATGAAAAAGAAATGGCCGTCAGAATGTTAAAAAGTGTTATGGCAAGATGGGGAAATAAGAGGCGTCATTTTTACCATTTTTGTAGATTGATGTTTTGATTGAAATTTTTGCTTATTGGCTAACTGATTGAATGAGTTTTTATGTTCGATGCCGGTGTTGTTTCAAACACACTGAAAATTTCAAATTCAATAAATTCGTAAGGTTTGGGGCCATTTTCATACAAATACCTCTTCTATTTGTATGACTTTATTGAGATGAATACGGAGGAATATACGATTTATTTTTTTTGTGATGCTGTTAATTAATTTTTTGAAATCGTCTGGTGGTGATGAGTGCGACTGGATGATTATTGAAAATTGATCGGGTGGATGCCTAATTATATTCGGGATAATCGGTATTGCGAATGATATGAAAAAGGCGCGGCCGGTTCGGAGCCGAAGGCGCGCCGGCAGAGGATTACTTGCGCAATAAACGCAGCGCTAACCGCGCGAGCCGGGGGACGGCTGTCGGGCGCAGTAGCCGTTTGTCGTAACCGGCCATCCGTCGTTCGTTCTCGACGAGACAAAGTTCGATCAGTTCGCGCGGATTCAGCGCGTCGCCGACGGTGGCTGCGGTATTGGCCGGAAAATTCGCATCACGGGCGACGCCGTCGGCGTCGATGCCGCGCGCGATGCCGATTCGCTCCCAGATCAGGAACGCCCACACCGCCGCGACCCGCGCGAAGAACCACGGCCGGCGCCACCACGGCAGGTTGCGCCAATACCAGCCGAACCAGTTCACGAAGAACAGAATGTGGCGGCCTTCTTCCTGGATCACGGGCTCGAAGGTTTCGACAAGCGCTGGTGGAAAGTAGCCCGAACGTTGCGCGGAGCGGAACAGTCCGAACGCGAAGAAACTGTCGATGCATTCGCTGAATCCGGTGACCATCCACGCCCACTCGGCATCTTTGGGCGCCGGATAGTCCGGCTCGGGCGCGAGCTTGATTCCGTATGCCTCGACGAGCTTGGACAGCACGACCTTGTGCCGGGCTTCCTCGGCGCCGTCCATCTCGAGCGCCTTGCGCAGCAGCGGGTCGTTTTCCACCGTCGATGCGAAGGTCGCTACCCGGATCGACGCGCGGCCTTCGGTTTGCACGGCGATGTCCCAGATCGGCAGCGACGTGAGTTTTGCCAGCGAATTGGCGTCGAGCAGCGGCCAATCGATGACGGCCGGCTTATACGGATTGTGAGTGTCGAGCAGCATACGGCAGAACATCTGCTTATGCATATCGGAACCGATTCGCACCGGGCCGCGGCTTGGATGGACCCAGTTGCGCATTGCGTGATCTGCTGCTTGTTCCGCCGTTTGCTCTTGTGGCAGCGTGTCGGACATGGCCAGGTTGGTAAACGTGATGTAAGGAGTAAGCGATTGTTACATAGCTCCGGAAATCACGTATTTTGCCCAGCCGATGTCCGTGTGCGATGTGGCACGCGGGCAGCCGTTTTACCGAGCGCCGCTGGCGTCTGGCTCAACAGTGCGAGTCGACCCAGAGGCGTCCCCAGCGGAACGCATAGGCGAGTGCATGCTCTTCGTCGAAGAAGAAATCGATGGCGTCGAACGAATAGGCACGGGCGGGGGCGCTTGCCTTTTCGATGGTGAGGTTCGCGGCGAACAGGCCGTTCGGCAGTCGCGCCGCAGCGGGCGCAACCTCATAGCCCTTGTAGCGGATCGAACGATTCATGGCTTACGCGAGAGTTGAGAACGAGCTTGCAGCGTAAGCAATCGGCGCGCGACGGTGAACCAATCTTTATAGGTAAGCAAATCACCCGGCGGGATCGAATGTCATGAAGACGGCTCTCGATCCGATAGGCGCTTGGTGCGCATTCCGCGGCGGGGCGACACGCTCCGGTGCGATGCGCCGATCCGCTCGCTAAAAGGCGGACACGGCAAATACGGCGGACCCAATTAGGCGCACCTGATCAGCGTCCGACGGGCAGGCAAGCGTGGCGGCGCGCCCGCGCGCCGCGTGTTCAACCGGCGGTGGTTTCGAGCACCGCCGCGAGCGCATCGTCCCCCGTGACGCGGGCGGCCGCGCGGTGCAACGCGAACGCGAGTGCGAATTCGGCAGCTTGCTTACCGACGGTTTCCAGCTGTGAAGCCACCTTGGGATCGGAGCAGTTATCGGTTGTGTCGAAGCGGGTTTCGAGTGTGTTGACCGTCGCGCCGAATGGCGTCGGCCAGCCGCGCAGCGCGTGGACGATCGAGCGCAGCGACGTCAGCACGGTGCCCGCCGCCTGCCAGCCGTATGCGGTGACGATGCAGCCCACCGCGCGGCCGTCCAGGTACGGACGCTCGTCGGCACGCAATTCCTCGAGCGTGTCGAGCGCGTTTTTCACGAGTCCGGATACGCCGCCGTGGTAGCCCGGCGTTGCGATGATCACCGCGTCGGCGGTGCGGACAGCGTCAATCAGCTCGTGCTGGCTATCGGTCAGTTCGCGCCGCTCCGGCGCGTAATGGGGCAGCGTATGCAGAAATGGGCCGTCGAACAATCGCGTGCGCGCGCCGGTTGCTTGCGCGCCGCGCAGGGCGAAGCCGAGCGCGCGCTCGGTTGACGATGCGGCTCGGGTAGTGCCGCCGATGCCGACGATGAACGGCCGACGATGCGGATCGAATGCAGTCAAAGTGCGCTCCATGTAGGTGCGGCGCCTGATTAAAAGTAGGCTGGATACAGCATATTAATGACGTAATCGATGCTGGAGAAACGACTTTTCATTCTATCGATATGCTAATTGAGGAGGGGAACGGTGCTGCACGCCGTGAATTGAATAGCAGAAATGCTTGGTTGGGGGGCATGCAACGGATGGATATGATCGCACCTGTCTCCTCCGTGAGATTTCTCTAACATGGGTTGGCCCCGCCGGTGGGAATGTCGGCGGGGCTCTTTTTTTCGCGCGTTGGCGATTCGATATTCGCAATGCCGGATCGGCCATCGATTTGGATAACCGAATATCTCGCGCGTGTATTCGATTGGGTTTCGATTCGCGCGCGAGATGCTTTCGGCACGCACGGTGCCGCACCGGGTCGAGCCGCCCGCTACGCGAGCGCGCCATTGCGGTTGCGAGGCAGTCGGTAAGTACCTGCCGGGCGGCAGACTTCGCTTTGCTTTGCCCAATGACCGGAGCGGTATCAACGGCGAGTTTCGTGTCGGCCGTGGCTGGCCGAGTGTGCGCGGCATGGCCGATGAAGATCAAACAAAGTTTGATGAAGCGTGCTTGGCGCGGTGTGCCGGCTGCCGTGCTGCCGCCGAGGCGGTGCGCTTTTCTTGTCAGCTTTTTGCCGCGGCGCGCAAAAGCAGCATGTCCGACGCCGGCCGCATTTGACCGGCGCCGCCGCGCGTGTCGTATTTGCGCAAGCGTTTGTCGTAATTCGTCGGCTGTACAGGGTTTTTTCTGGCAACCATGTAGGCACGCTCTGATGGCTTGATTTCCGCTACACCAGGAGACGGTTGCAATGGATGCCCCGAAGGTCGTGGTCGAAGGTCTGTGCAAGGTATTTGGAAATAATCCGCGGCAGGCGCTCGACATGCTTGCCGCGGGCGCGACGAAAGATGAAGTGTTCGCACGCACGGGCCAGGTGGTTGGTGTGCATGACGTCTCATTCGACGTGCAGGAAGGCGAGATTTTCGTGCTGATGGGCTTGTCGGGTTCCGGCAAATCGACGCTGATCCGGCTCGTTAACCGGCTCGTCGAGCCCAGCGCCGGCAAGGTGCTGATCGATGGCCGCGATGTTGCCGCCGTGCCGCGAGCCGAGTTGATCGCACTGCGCCGCAAGGACATGAGCATGGTGTTCCAGTCGTTCGCGCTGATGCCGCAGCGCACGGTGTTGTCGAATGCCGCGTTTGGTCTCGAGGTTGCCGGGGTGCGCCGCAAGGAGCGCGAGCGGCGCGCGATGACGGTGCTCGAGCAAGTTGGGCTCGCGCAATTTGCGCACAAGCTGCCTGCGGAATTGTCGGGCGGTATGCAGCAGCGTGTCGGGCTCGCGCGGGCGCTTGCAGTCAATCCGTCGTTGATGATCATGGACGAAGCGTTTTCCGCACTCGATCCACTCAAGCGCAAGGAAATGCAGAACGTACTGCTGCAACTTCAAAAGGAGCAGCGCCGCACGATCATGTTCGTGTCGCACGATCTCGAGGAGGCGCTGCGTATCGGCAGCCGGATCGCGATCATGGAAGGCGGCCGGCTCGTGCAGCTCGGCACGCCGCAGGAAATCATCGCGCATCCGGCTGACGAGTACGTGCGCGCGTTCTTCGAGGGCATCGACACGAGCCGCTATCTGACGGCCGGCGACCTGATGCTGACGGGCGCGGTGCCCGTCGTTTCAAGGCTCGATGCGGCGAATGTTGCCGCGACGCTGAACGGCAGTGCCGAATACGCATTCGTGCTCGACGAAACGCGCAAGTTGCGCGGTTGCGTGACGCGCGATGCGCTGGGCAGCGCGAAGCTCAGTGTGAATCAGATCGAGAGCATCGCGCGCGACGCGTCGCTCGAGCATGTGATCGAGCGGGTGGTCGCGCATCCGCACGCGCTGCCCGTCGTCGACGATGACGGCTGTTATTGCGGTTCGATCGACCGGACCGTGTTGCTGAAGGCCATTACGCGCTCGCGAGGTTCCCATGTCTGAACGCATTCCGCTCGGTAGCTGGGTAGATCAGTCGGTTCACTATCTGCTCGACCACGATGCCAAGACGTTCGATTCGATCGGCCGCGCAATCGAAGGGCTCGCCGCGTTTGTCGAGCACACGCTGCAAGCGGTGCCGATGTGGGCGATGATCGCCGGTTTCGTCGGCGTCGGGCTATGGCGTGTCGGCTGGCGTTTCGCATTGTTCACCGCGTTGTCGCTCGGCCTCATCGTCGGCACGGGCTTTTGGGATCAGACGGTCGTCACGCTCGGGCTCACGTTGTCGTCGACGATCATCAGTCTTGTGCTAGGCATCCCGCTCGGGATCTGGGCGGCAAAGAGCAAATGGGTCGCGGCGCTCGTGCGCCCGATTCTCGATCTGATGCAGACAATGCCCGCATTCGTCTATCTGATTCCGGCCGCCATGCTGTTTGGCTTGGGCCGTGTGCCCGGCATCTTGTCGACGGTGATTTTCGCAATGCCGCCCGCCGTGCGGCTAACGAGCCTTGGCATTCGCCATGTGAACCGCGAGATCGTCGAAGCGGGGCAGGCGTTTGGTTGCACGCCGTGGCAGCTTCTCTACAAGGTGCAGTTTCCGAATGCGCTGCCGTCGATCATGCAGGGCGTGAACCAGACGATCATGATGGCGTTGTCGATGGTGATCATCGCATCGATGGTCGGCGCGGGCGGCCTCGGTAACGACGTGCTCGCGAGCATTCAGCGTTTGGACATCGGCCTGGGTTTCGAAAGCGGGTTGTCCGTCGTGCTGTTGGCGATCATTCTCGACCGTATCACCGAAAGTTTCGGCCGCGCGCCGGGCACGGCGAAAACCCCGTTGCTCTCCGGCCTCAGGCAATTGTTCGGCACGCGCTCGTCGATTGCACAAGCCTGACGTTTTTCGTCATTCCGAGTGTCGCAAACCGGCCGGCTCAGGCAGGCGTGCAGCCGCCCGAGCCGGTCGGCCGCAGGCAACCTGATTGCTGGAGAACGATGTGACGTCCGCCCCCGCCGTTGCCGCATTTGATGCCTGTACTGATCCGCTTGCTTCGGTCAGGAATTTTGGATTCCTGACGTTGAATAATTTTTCGATGATCGCGTTTACGAGTGCGGTCGAAGTGTTGCGGATGGCGAATTATGTTGCGCGCGCCCAGCACTACCGCTGGTCGGTGCTTACGCTCGACGGCACGCCGGCGCATGCAAGCAACGGCATTGCGGTGCGGCCGACGCAACCGCTCGACATCGACGCGCCGCCCGATGCGCTGATTGTTTGCGGCGGAATCGGGGTTCGTGAGGTGGTCACCTCCGCGACGTGCGAGGCGCTCGTCGCGCTTGCCGGGCGTGGCGTGCCGCTTGGCGGCTTTTGCACGGGCGCGTATGCGTTGATGGCAAGCGGCTTGCTCGACGGCTACCGGTGTTCGGTGCATTGGGAGAATCTGTCGGCGCTGCACGCGCAGTTTCCGCAAGTGAGCTTTGCCGACGAGCTGTTCGTCGTCGATCGCGACCGGCTGACCTGCACCGGCGGCACCGCGCCGCTCGATCTGATGCTCAATCTTGTCAGCGCGCAGCTCGGGCAGCGGCTTGCCGCGCAGGTTTCCGAGCAGTTCGTCCTCGAGCGGATTCGCGGCGCGACCGATGCGCAGCCGATTCCAGTCGATGCGCGCGTGGGTTTTTCCCGCGCGGAGCTGATCGAGGTCGTGCGGTTGATGGAGTCGAACATCGAAGAGCCGCTGTCGCTGGATGAACTGGCGCGGCTCGTGCAGCTATCGCAACGGCATCTGCAGCGCATGTTCAAGGTGTATTTGAATGTGTCGCCGACGCATTACTACCTGACGCTGCGCTTGAAGCGCGCGCGTGATCTTTTGCGCACCACCGACACATCGATCGCGCGCGTGACGGCGATTTGCGGTTTTCATTCGCCATGCCATTTCAGCAAGGCGTATCGCGCGCAGTTCGGTCATGCACCGAGCCACGAGCGCCGCGCGCCGGCGGCGGGCTGAGCCGGATGCGAACCCGCGCACGGGCGGGCTTGCTGTTTGCCGATGTGCGATAGGCGGCGCGATGCGCGATCCTCGCATTCGCGAAGCACGGATTTCATGTGGAAGACGTCGTAGTCGAGGAGAACAGGAATGAAACGACAATGGATCGCGGCGGCTTGCGGGTTCGCCATTTCGGTTGCGCCGTTCGCGGGCGCGCGGGCTGGGGAGCCGCTGGCCTGCAAGACAGTGCGCTTTGCGGACGTCGGCTGGAGCGACATCGCCGCGACGACAGGGCTCGCTTCGACGATGCTCGCGGGCCTCGGTTACACGCCGACTAAGACGATCGCGTCGGTGCCGATCACGTTCGCGGGCATCAAGAGCAAGCAGATCGATGTGTTTCTCGGCTACTGGTCGCCGACGATGGACCCGATCATCGCACCGTTTACGAAGGCGGGTACGATCAAGGTGCTGCCCACGCCGAACCTGACGGGGGCGAAATACACGCTCGCGGTACCGGATTATGTCTATCAAGGCGGCCTGAAGTCGTTTGCCGATATTCAGAAATTCTCGGACAAGCTCGGGGGGCGCATCTACGGCATCGAACCCGGCAACGACGGCAATATGCTGATCAAGAAGATGATCGACGGCAACCAGTTCGGGCTCGGCAAATTCAAGCTGGTTGAATCGAGCGAGGCGGGGATGCTCGTCGAAGTGAACCGCGCGATTCGAGACAAGCAATGGATCGTGTTTCTCGGCTGGGAACCGCATCCGATGAACGTGCAAATGAAGATCGATTATCTGAGCGGCGGCGATGACGTATTCGGCCCGAACTACGGCGAAGCGAAGGTGCTGACGGCGATGCCGCCCGATTACGCATCGCGTTGCCCGAACGTCGCGAAATTCGTATCGAACCTGCAATTCTCGACGTCGATCGAGAATCACGTGATGGTGCCGATCATGAACAAGGAGGAGCCGAACAAGGCGGCGGGCGAGTGGCTGAAGGCAAATCCGCAAATGCTCGATAAATGGCTGGCCGGCGTGACGACATTCGACGGCAAGCCGGCGGTGCCGGCCGTCAAGCACTATTTCGGTATGCAGTGAATCGCGGCGCCGTGCGCGCGGCGCTTTCCGTTCTTCGCATCGCCGGAATCGTTGATTGGAGGACGCCAGCGGCGCATCGCACGCCGCTCGGCAAGCTGCCGGCGCAGCCGCCGAAGCCGTCATCGCCGCCGGCGTGACGTTCGTCGTGACAGGCGCCGCTGGCCGATGCCCGGCGTCACAGATACGGCCTGAGCCAGCCCAAGCCCTCCGACGTGCCGGCTCGCGGCCGGTATTCGCAGCCGATCCAACCGTCGTAGCCGAGTGCATCGATCAACGCGAACAGGTACGGATAATGGATCTCGCCGATGTCGGGCTCGTGCCGCTCCGGCACGCCGGCTATCTGAATGTGGCCGATGGTCGCGATGTCGCGTTTGAGTGCCGTCGCCAGATCGCCTTCGACAATCTGGCAGTGATAGCAATCGAATTGCACTTCGAGATTCGGCGCGCCGATCTCGCGGCGGATCGCTTGCGCTTCTTCCTGACGGGTCAGGAAATAGCCGGGTATGTCGCGCGGATTGATGGGCTCGATCAGGATCGTCACGCGCTCGGCGTGCGCCGCTTCGGCCGCGTAGGCGAGGTTGTGCAGATAGGTGTCGCGGTGGCGCGCGCGGTCGTGCGTCGGCGCGATCGCGCCGGCCATCACATGAATTTTGTCGTTGCCGATCGCGCGGGCGTAGGCGAGCGCCGTGTCGATCGAGCACTTGAATTCGTCTTCGCGGCCCGGCAGCGACGCGATCCCGCGTTCGCCCGCGGCCCAGTTGCCGGCGGGCGCGTTGAAGAGTGCTTGAGTCAGGCCGTTCCCGTCGAGCCGGGCTTTGAGTTCGACGGCAGGAAAGTCATAGGGAAACAGGTATTCGACTGCCCGGAAGCCGTCGCGCGCGGCGGCGGCAAAGCGTTCGACGAACGCGTGCTCGTGGTACATCATCGTCAGATTGGCGGCAAAGCGTGGCATGGCAGCGTGATGAGGTTTAGACGTCGATTGGACGATGCGTCGCGCGTCATACGTCATGTGACGCGCAACGCGTGGGCGCGCGTAGCGATCCGCGATCTGCCGGCAATGCGCCGACGCCGGTTCCTGTACATACCTTCAGTATGACGGCGCCGCAGAGGCTAACTTGATCGCGCGGCTTTTTCAGACCATTTTATCTGGCAGGCAACTATTCGGCATGAATGGAAGTGAACGCCGGCGCTCTGGCGAGGTAACGACAACGGGCCTGGCGCTATCGTCAATCGCCGGATGCCCGGCTATTGAGCGAGCGCGCAGGGGCGCGCGTTGGCGTCGTGCGCGACGTGGGCCGTTGCGCTCGCGTCGCCTGCAAGGGCAACGCCTTTATCCCGGTAAGCCGCGGGCGGTTCGCCGAACTGCTTGCGGAATTCCCGGCCGAGGTGAGACGCGTCGGAGAATCCGCAACTCGACGCGATGTCGGCGACGGTGCGGTCCGAACTCGTCAGCAGCCACGCGGCGGTGCGCAGCCGCACCTGCTTGGCGAACGCCTGCGGGGTCTTGCCCGTTTCCGCCTTGAACAGCCGCTCGAGCTGCCGTGTCGACAGGTCGAGCTTGCATGCCAGTTCGTCGAGCGGCAGCGCACGGCCGACATGCTGCTCCATCAGCAGGATCGCGCGCTTGATTTTCGGATGCGTCGCAGGCGCGAGGCCGGGCGGGTGCGGTTGCGGCGCGTTGCCTTTCTGCATCTCGCCGACGAGCAGGATACGGAGCGCTTTTTGTACGGTCGCGTGATCGAAGTGGCGCAGCAGGATCGCGGCGGCAACGTCGATCGACGCGCGTCCGCCCGAGCAGGTGATGCGCCGCCGGTCGATCACGAACAGCCTGTCGGCGATCAGCAGATCGGGGTCGATGTCCGGGAAGCGCTCGACGAAATCCCAATAATGGAACCAACTCACGCAGACTCTGTGTCCGTCGAGCACGCCTGCCCGCATCAGCGCGAACGCGCCGGTGCAAATGCCCACGAGATGCGCGCCGCGTTGCGTGGCGCGGTGAATGAATTGCAGCACCGGCTGGCCCGCTTGCGGCCCGGAATGCAGCAGCCCGCCCACGACGACGACGTAGTCGAACGTGCCCGCGTCGTCGAACGTTTGCCATGGCGTCACCTGGATCCCGCAACTCGCGCGCACAGGCGCGAGCGTGTCGCCGATCACCGTCCATGAGCAGCGCACCGGCTTGCTGTGGTCGCCGTCGTCAGCCGACAGGCGCAGCATGTCGACGAAGCCGGAGAACGCGGTCAACGTGAAATTCGGCAGCAGCACGATGCCGAAGCGCAGGCGCGGCTTGGCGTCGGTCGCGGCTGCAGGGGGCGGGGCGGATGCGTCGGCGGTCATCGTGGCAGTCTTGGGCTGAATCGTTTAGCTGATGCGGCAGCGCAGCATGGCGCCGCAGGCGCACCGGTTGCGGATGGTTCGCGGCGGGCCGGTGAATGGTCCAGGACGCGGAGCGCATCCGGGACCCTATCGCGAGCGTCGCCGATCGGCTCGGGCGGGACTTGTGTTTTTTCGCCGCGAATCATCGCCGAAACGCATCGCCCGGCCGGCGGGCGCGGCGCTTGGCGGCGGCGTCCCACGCCGATGCCGTTTTTGTTCTATCGGCCAATTTTACGCTTTGGTGTACTGACACCCAACGTCAATTTCACATTGCGTCGTCACGCAAGGATGGCCGAATGAATGTCAGCGTCTTCGATCTGTTCAAGATCGGCATCGGTCCGTCGAGTTCGCATACGGTCGGACCGATGATCGCCGCATGCCGTTTCGCGTCGCATGTCGAGGATGCGAACCTGCTTGCGTTCGTGCGGCGCGTGCGGGTGGAGCTGTATGGCTCGCTCGGCGCGACTGGCAAGGGGCATGGCACCGACAAGGCGGTGCTGCTCGGTCTCGAAGGGCATCTGCCCGACCGTATCGACCCCGATCTGATCGCGCCGCGCTTGGCCGAGATCCGTTCCCGGAAGTCGCTTGCGCTGCTCGGCAAGCATCCGGTGCGCTTCGACGAGAAGGACGATCTCGGGTTCTATCGCAAGCTGATGACAGGTTCGGGCGTCGTGCATCCGAACGGGATGCGGTTTCAGGCGTTCGACGAGCAGGGGCAGCTTCTCGTCGAGAAAGAGTATTACTCGGTGGGCGGCGGTTTCGTTGTCAATCGCGACGGCGATCGCGTCAACGGTGCGCGCGCGGGGGCCGACGTGCCGTATCCGTTTCGCACGGGCGACGATCTGATGCGCGCGTGCCGCGACAGCGGGCTGTCGATCGCGGCGCTGACGTTTCGCAACGAATGCGCGCTGCGGCCGCCCGAAGAGGTGCGTGCGGGTCTCGTCGCAATCTGGCGGGCGATGGCTGCGTGCGTCGAGCGTGGCTGCAAGGCGAGCGGCGAGCTGCCGGGGCCGATGCGCGTGAAGCGTCGCGCAGCCGAGCTGCATGCGCGGTTGCGTGAGCGATCGGAGGAATCGCTGCGCGATCCGCTGTCGATGCTCGATTGGGTCAATCTGTATGCGATGGCCGTCAATGAGGAGAACGCGGCGGGCGGCCGGGTGGTCACCGCGCCGACCAACGGCGCGGCGGGCGTGATTCCTGCCGTGCTGCATTACTACGTGAAGTTCGTGCCCGGTTCGAACGAGCAGGGCATCGTCGATTTTCTGTTGACGGCCGCCGCGATCGGGATCATCTACAAGGAAACCGCATCGATCTCGGGCGCGGAAGTCGGCTGCCAGGGCGAGGTCGGCGTCGCGTGCTCGATGGCCGCGGCCGCGCTTGCCGCGGTCATGGGCGGCACGCCGGGCCAGGTCGAGAACGCGGCCGAGATCGGCATGGAGCACAACCTAGGAATGACTTGCGATCCCGTCGGCGGTCTCGTGCAGATTCCGTGCATCGAGCGCAACGCGATGGGCGCGATCAAGGCGCTGAACGCGTCGCGGATCGCGCTGAAGGGGGACGGTCAGCACTACGTATCGCTCGATTCGGTGATCAAGACGATGCGCGAGACGGGCGCCGACATGAAGACGAAATACAAGGAGACGTCGCGCGGCGGGCTTGCCGTGAACGTCATCGAATGCTAACGAAGGGTTGATCCATATGAGCCGCTATTCGATATTCAGCCTGTTTCGCAACGGTCTGTCGTACCACGAAAACTGGGAGCGCCAATGGCAGAGCCCAGAGCCCAGGCGCGAATACGACGTCGTGATCGTCGGCGGCGGCGGGCACGGGCTCGCGACCGCGTATTACCTCGCCAAGGAGCACGGCGTGACCAACGTCGCGGTGCTCGAGAAGGGCTGGATCGGCGGCGGCAATACCGCGCGCAACACGACGATCGTCCGCTCGAATTATCTGTGGGACGAATCGGCCGCGCTGTACGAAAAGGCGATGAAGCTGTGGGAAGGGCTCGCGCAGGATCTGAACTACAACGTGATGTTCAGCCAGCGCGGCGTGATGAATCTCGCACACACGCTGCAGGACGTGCGCGACACGCAGCGCCGCGTGAACGCGAACCGGCTCAACGGCGTCGATGCGGAGTTCCTGACGCCCGAGCAGATCAAGGCGATCGAGCCGACGATCAATCTGAACAGCCGCTATCCGGTGCTCGGCGCGTCGATCCAGCGGCGCGGCGGCGTCGCGCGGCACGACGCGCTTGCATGGGGCTTCGCCCGCGGGGCCGATCGCGCGGGCGTCGACATCATTCAGAACTGTCAGGTGACGGGCATTCGCCGCCAAGGCGGTGCGGTCACGGGTGTCGATACCGTGAAGGGCTTCATCAACGCGAAAAAGGTCGCGGTGGTCGCGGCCGGCAATACAACGACGCTCGCCGATATGGCCGGCGTGCGCCTGCCG
>NZ_FXAN01000064.1 GCF_900176645.1 Burkholderia singularis | reverse complement strand
CGCAACGGCAGCCGGCGGCGACGGTGCGGCGGACCGCGCGGCACGTAGCAAGGGCGCGGCGGGCGGCGGTGCGCGCGGCGCGGCCGGGGCCGACGCCGGCGCGACCGCACTCTACGAAAACCTGACGACCTGGAATTTCGGCAAGCTGCCGGAATTGCTCGAAATCCGCCGGCGGGGCGAGACGCTGTTCGGCTATCCGGCGCTCGTCGACCGGGGCGCGCATTGCGATGTCGAGGTATTCGATTCCCCGGACGAGGCGGCGCGGATTCATCGCGCGGGGCTGCGGCGGCTGTTCGCGCTCCAATTGAAGGAGCCGATCAAATATCTGGAAAAAAACCTGCCCGGCCTGCGCGAAATGGCGATGCAGTTCATCGCGCTCGGCACGCAAGACGAACTGCGTGACCAGTTGATCGCGCTCGCGCTCGATCGTGCGTGCCTGCAGGAGCCGCTGCCGGACGACGACGCGAGCTTCCACGCGCGCCGCGACGAGGGCCGAGGCCGCTTGAGCCTGCTTGCGCAGGAGATCGCGCGGCTCGTCGGGCAGATCCTCGCCGAGTACGCGGGGCTCGCGAAGAAGCTCGCGCAGGCCAAGCCGTTCGCGGCTGCCCATGCGGACATGCAGGGGCAGCTCGCCGCACTGGTCGGCAAGCGTTTTGCCGTCGATACGCCCTATGGGCAGCTCGCGCATTTTCCGCGCTATCTGAAGGGCATCGCGTTGCGGATCGACAAGTTGAAGGCCGATCCCGCGCGCGACGCGCGCCAGCTCGCCGAGCTAGCGCCGCTCGCCCAGCATTACCAGCGCGCGCTCGCGCAGCGCGGCGGCGTGGCCGACGCTCGGCTCGCCGAGTTCCGCTGGCTGCTCGAGGAATTGCGCATTTCGCTGTTCGCACAGGAATTGCGCACGCCGATGCCGGTGTCGGTCAAGCGTCTCCACAAGGTGTGGGAGTCGATGCAGCGCTAACGCGCATTGCTTGGCGCTTGGCCGCGCGGGGTGCGCCGCGGCCCGGTTTCGCCCGGGGCGCGGACAAGCGGACAAGCCGCTTTCCGAGGCGGCAGTGCGCCGCGGCAGAATGCACCCGCGGGTTTTTCTCGATCATGACGCCCATTGCCGCCCGAAGCCACTGCCCCGGCGTCTCGCGCGAGCGGGCAGCAGGGGCAGCAGGGGCAGCAGGCAGCGGGCGGGGCGATGGCCGCCCGCGTTGCGTTCGCTGGACCCCGCAGGGGCGCGACAGGTCAACCGTCGGCCGGCCCAAACGTTCTACAATGACGGCTGTCCCACGACGTGAGTCTTCATGCGCACTTTCCTGTCCTTCGGGCGCGCCGCCGCGCTCGCCGCTGCCTTTCTGGCGCCCGCCGCCGCTTTCGCCAACAATGTCATCGTGCTGAATTCGGCCGAGGCGACGCTGTCGCTGATCGACCAGAACAGCCGTCAGGTCATCGGCACGATGCCGACCGGCAAGGAGCCGCACCACTTGATGGCGACGCCGGACAGTTCGTCGCTGATCGTCGCGAATTCGGTGTCGAACAGCCTGATGTTCCTCGATCCGAAGACGGGCAAGCTGCAGCGCACCGTCGAGAATATCGAAGATCCGTATCAACTCGGTTTCTCGCCGGACCGCAAGTGGTTCGTCGCGGCGGGGTTGCGGCTCGATCGTGTCGATATTTACGGCTACGACGGGCGCGATCTGAAGCTCGTCAAGCGCTTGCCGCTCGAGGTGATGCCGAGTCACCTCGCGTTCACGAAGGACAGCAAGACGGTGCTGGTGTCGTTGCAGGTGTCGGGCGAGCTCGCGGCGATTGATCTGCCGACGCAGACCGTCAAATGGAAGATGAAGGTCGGCAAGGTGCCCGCGGGCATTTGGCTCACGCCCGGCGACCAATATGCGCTCGTCGGAATGACCGGCGCCGATTACGTCGCGGTGGTCGACTGGCGCAACCAGAAGGTCGTGAAAACGATTCCGACTGGCAAAGGCGCGCACAATTTCCGCTCGCTCGCCGACGGCACGCACGTCGCCGTGACGAACCGCGTCGCGAACACGATCAGCATCATCGACGAGAACACGCTGACCAACGTCGGCGATATCACCGGCCTGCTGCCGGGCCCGGACGACATGGAGCTTGCCGCCGACAAGAAGACGCTGTGGGTCACGTTCCGCTTCGCGAAAAAGGTCGGCATCATCGATCTGCCGACCCGCAAGCTCATCCAGACGATCTCGGTCGGCCGCTCGCCGCACGGGATCTATTTCTACGACCGCGCGCCGTGGACGGCGCCGAACGGCGCGTGACGGGCGGCGGGAGCTTGCGATGTTCCACATGATCGCCGCCGCGCTCGACGGTTTCGTGTCGAACCTGCAGACCTGGCTGTATATCGACGTCGTGCAGCCGCTGCTGTTCAAGTTCGACCTGATGGGCTACGACGAGGACACCTACGATGCGCTCTACTGGGTGATCGTCGGCGCGCTGGAGGTGGTCGCGATGTATGCGCTGCTGCGCCCGCTCGAGGCGTTGCGTCCCGTCGAGCGCTGGACGAACCGCAAGGAGGCGCGCGTCGACGTGATCTACACGTTGATCGCGAAGCTCGGCATCTTCAATCTGGGCTTCTTCTTCGCATTCCAGCCGCTGTTCGACCATTTCCAGGCATGGCTGCGCTTCTTCGGCATCGCCAATGTCAATCTGGATTACCTGTGGCCGGGCGTGACGTCGCAGCCGATCGTCGCATTCGCGATCTATCTGATCGTGCTCGATTTCGCCGGTTATTGGTATCACCGCTGGCAGCATCGCTTTGGCATCTGGTGGGAACTGCACGCGGTTCATCACAGCCAGCGGCAGATGTCGCTGTGGTGCGACGATCGCAACCACCTGCTCGACGACGTGATCCAGGCAGGCTTTTTCGCGGCCATCGCGCTGGTGATCGGCGTGCCGCCGTCGCAGTTCGTCGTGCTGACGGCGGTGACGAATTTCGTGCAAAGCATCCAGCATACGAACGCACGGCTGCCGTTCGGTCGGCTCGGCGAGCGGCTGCTCGTCAGCCCGATGTTCCATCGTCGCCATCATGCGGTCGGCTATGGGCACGAAGGCACGAAGTACGGTTGCAACTTCGGCGTGCTGTTTCCGTGGTGGGACATGATGTTTGGCACGGCATCGTGGAGCCGCACGGTCGAGCCGACCGGCATCCGCGAGCAGTACGAGGGCGTGTCGTATGGCGACGGCTTCTGGTCGCAGCACGGGCTCGCGTTCGTGCGGATCGCGAAGCGGCTCGCGCCCAAGAAGCGGGGCGCGGCGTCGGCGTAAGCGGCGGGGCGACGGCGGGCCGCTCGGTCTGCCGCCGAGGCCTTCCGGCGGCTGCCCCGTTTGCCGCATGCGTGATCGAGCCTACGCGGTTCAGGTTTGCGCCGTTTTGCCGCGCGAAAGCCGCGTGGTTTATCCTTGGCTGGCTTTCCCTATTTCCCGCTCGATGATTCTTTCCGCATGAACGATCTGCTGCGCTCCTTCGGCCGGGCGCTCGCGGGTGCGCTGCATCCGCGCATGCTCTGGCTTACCTTCGTGCCCTTCATCGTGGCCGCCGTGGTCTGGGGCGTCGTGCTCTGGTTCACCTGGCAGCCGCTCGTCGACGCCGCGCGCACGGCGCTCGACGGCTTCGCGTTGACGGCGCTGCTCTACAAATTCTTCAATGCAATCGGTGCGTCGCAGTTGCATGCGGTCGTCGCGCCGTTCGTCGTCGTGTCGCTCGCGATTCCGCTGATCGCGCTGACGGTGCTGCTGCTGATCGCGACGCTGTCGATGCCCGCCGTGGTCAATCACCTGTCGAAGCGCTCGTTCGCGACACTCGAGATGAAGCGCGGCGGCACCTGGTTCGGCAGCGTATTCAATTCGCTCGGCGCGGCGCTGGCCAGCCTCGTCGTGTTGGTCGTCACGGTGCCGCTGTGGCTGATTCCGCCGTTTTTCGCGCTGCTGCCGCCCGTGATCTTCGGCTGGCTCACCTATCGCGTGATGAGCTACGATGCGCTCGCGTCGCACGCGAGCCGCGACGAGCGCCGCGCGCTGATGCGCACGCACCGCTGGCCGCTGCTTGGCATCGGCATCGCATGCGGACTGCTCGGCACGGTGCCGACGTTCGTCTGGGTGTCGTCGATCTGGATGATGGTGTTGTTTCCGTTCGTCGCCGCTGCGATGATCTGGGTCTACGCGTTCATCCTGGTGTTCTCGGCGCTGTGGTTCGGCTTCTATTGCCTGCGCGCGCTGGAGGATCAGCGCGCGGCGCTCGCCAATGCGGCAGCGTCGGCGGCGACTTCGAATGAATTGACGAGGCGCGCATGACAATCGGCATCCTTATCATCGGCGACGAAATCCTGTCCGGGCGTCGCCAGGACAAGCACCTAGCCAAGGTGATCGAACTGCTTCGCGCGCGCGGGCTGACGCTCGGCTGGGCCGAGTATGTCGGCGACGATCCCGCGCGGATCACCGCGACGCTCGAGCGCACGTTCGCATCGGGCGACATCGTATTCTCGACGGGCGGCATCGGCGCGACGCCCGACGACCATACGCGCCAATGCGCGGCCGCGGCGCTGCGCGTGCCGCTCGCGTTGCATCCGGATGCCAAGACGCTGATTCAAGCGCGCATCCGCGAGATGCATACCGATCCTGCCACGAGCGTCGATTTCGAGTCGCCCGAGAATCTCCACCGGCTGAACATGGGCGTGTTTCCGCAAGGCGCGTCGATCATTCCGAACGGCTACAACAAGATTCCGGGCTTCTCGGTCGGCGACCATCATTTCGTGCCGGGCTTTCCGGTGATGGCATGGCCGATGATCGAGTGGGTGCTCGATACGAAGTACGCGCATCTGCACCATGCAACGCCCCACGCGGAGCGCTCGCTTTACGTGTTCGAGTTGCCGGAATCGACGCTCACGCCGCTGATGGAGAAGATCGAACGCGATTTTCCCGGCGTGCGGGTGTTCAGCCTGCCGAGTGTCGGCGACGCGGAGCGCGGCGGCATCTACGCGCGCCGGCATATCGATCTCGGCGTGAAGGGCGAGCCGGAGGCGGTGGCGGCTGCGTTTGTCAAGCTGCGCGAAGGGGTGCATCTGCTTGGCGGCGATATCGTGGAGCCCCATATCGAATCCTGAGACGCTGGATGCGCGGCCCTGTCGGGCCGCTCGCCCGGTGCGCGTCATCGTCGTGTCATCGGCTGACCGGACGATGATGGGCGGCTGCGCATCATGCGCCGATCCACGGTAGGCCGCGGTGGCACCAGCCGTCGACTGTCTTGCGATGTCCTTGCGAATCCTTCGTGCCTTCGAATCCTTCGAGCAGATCGTAGGCCTTCGCGAAGCCGGCCTGCGCGGCGGCAATCGCGGCGAGCTTCGAGCGCGCGGCGCTGCGGCACAGGAATAGCACGGGCTGGTCGGCGCGCACGATCGAGCGCAATTGGTCGATGAATTCCGGATTGGGCACGCCGCCCGGATAGCGGGTCCATTCGATATGCGCATACTGGCCGTCGCCGACGAGGGGCCGGCCAACCCAATCGAGTTCCGCGCGGGTGCGCACGTCGACGAGACGCGCGTTCGGATCGAGTTGCAGCAATTCGAAGGATTCGGCGGGCGACAGCGCGCCGGCATAGGTCAGGCCGCCTTGCGTGCGGCGCGCGTCGGCCTGGGCATAAAGCTGTTCTAGTGTGCTCATGGCGGGAGGTCTCCTGCAGATCAAAAAATCATTCTAGCGTGCCGCGCAATTGATGATGGGAGAGCAAATCGTAATCTGAATGGCTCGTCGGTCCATCCACTTTGACGGCCCCGGAAATCACCAATTCGGTGCAGAATTGCTCTTTTGCACCTGGACGGTGATTTCAATTGGTGGGGTTGGCGGGTGCGCACAATTCATGTGCGATATCGGGAGCATCGGCCTGCATCCAAGCCCCGAAAAAGCGCGCCGATGCCCAGGCCGCGCGCGGCAAGACACAATTCGCGCCGCTCTGGCGCATATATGGCATGAAAGCTGCTTTATCGGGATGGATCGGTTGTACGCGGCAAAGAACGCTGCGCCCAAGCAGCTCGCTTAACGAGGCGGTCCCAGTCCGCCGGATTTGTTCAATCAGGAGAAGAGGTTATGAGTAAAACCGTCGCCGACGTCATGCAGCTCGTGAAGGACGAGGACGTCAAGTTCGTCGATTTCCGCTTCACGGACACGCGCGGCAAGGAACAACACGTTTCGGTGCCGGTGTCGGCTTTCGAGGAGGACAAGTTCGAAAGCGGCCACGCGTTCGACGGCTCGTCGATCGCCGGCTGGAAGGGCATCGAGGCGTCGGACATGTTGCTCGTTCCCGATCCGAACACGGCTTTCGTCGATCCGTTCTATGAAGAGTCGACGCTCGTTCTGACCTGCGATGTCGTCGAGCCTGCCGACGGCAAGGGCTACGAGCGCGATCCGCGTTCGCTCGCCAAGCGCGCCGAAGCGTACCTGAAGAGCACGGGCCTGGGCGACACCGCGTTCTTCGGCCCGGAGCCGGAATTCTTCATTTTCGACTCGGTCCAGTGGAACACGGACATGTCGGGCTGCTTCGTCAAGATCGGCTCGGAAGAAGCGCCGTGGTCGTCGGGCAAGGAATTCGAAGGCGGCAACACCGGCCACCGTCCGGGCACCAAGGGCGGCTATTTCCCGGTCGCGCCCGTCGACACGTTCCAGGATATGCGCTCGGAAATGTGCCTGTTGCTCGAGCAGATCGGTATTCCGGTCGAAGTGCATCACCATGAGGTCGCGGGCCAGGGTCAAAACGAGATCGGTACGAAATTCGCGACGCTCGTGCAGCGTGCGGACTGGACTCAGCAACTGAAGTACATTGTCCACAACGTCGCGCACACGTATGGCAAGACGGCGACGTTCATGCCGAAGCCCGTCGTCGGCGACAACGGCTCGGGCATGCACGTGCACCAGTCGATCTGGAAGGACGGCCAGAACCTGTTCGCGGGCAACGGCTATGCCGGCCTGTCCGAATTCGCGCTGTTCTATATCGGCGGCATCATCAAGCACGCGCGCGCGCTGAACGCGATCACGAACCCGACGACCAATTCGTACAAGCGTCTCGTGCCGCACTTCGAGGCGCCCGTGAAGCTCGCGTACTCGGCGCGCAACCGCTCGGCGTCGATTCGCATTCCGCACGTGTCCAATCCGAAGGGCCGCCGCATCGAAACGCGTTTCCCGGACCCGATGGCCAACCCGTACCTCGCGTTTTCGGCGCTGATGATGGCGGGCCTCGACGGCGTGCAGAACAAGATTCATCCGGGCGAAGCCGCCGACAAGAATCTGTACGATTTGCCGCCGGAAGAAGACGCGAAGATCCCGACCGTCTGCGCCGGTCTCGACCAGGCGCTCGATGCGCTCGACAAGGATCGTGAGTTCCTCACGCGCGGCGGCGTGTTCACCGACGGCATGATCGATGCGTACCTCGAACTGAAGGAAGGCGAGTTGCAGCGCTTCCGCATGACGACGCATCCGATCGAGTTCGAGATGTACTACTCGCTGTAAGCGGCGATGGCGCTTCGTTTCGTCGGCGGGCGAAGCGCCGCGGCGCCGACCGGCCTTCGCGCGGCAGGTGCGCGCGAAGGCTTCGGACCTTGAGGGGACGGCGGGACGCCGTCCCCTTTTTGTTCCGCCCGTCATGGCGGTTTTTGACACGGCATCCACGCAAGATGGTTCTGAAGAATCTGATCAAGGCCAGGGCTGGCCACTCGGAGCGCTTGTCGGACGATGACCGGCTGGCGCGCTCCGGGCTATTGACCGGGCTCGAAGCGTTGCCCACGGTCGTGCTCGTGCTCGACCGGCGCACGCTCAAGATTGCATTTGCGAATCCGTCGGCAGAGGCGATGCTCGACATCTCGCGGCGGCAACTGTCGCAGATGCCGTGGGGCGAGATTTTTCCGAACGCGAACGAGCTGGCGACGACGATCACCGCGATCGGCGAGGAGCGCTTCCATGCGACCCATCTCGACACCGTGCTCGACCGCCCCGGCCGCGAACCGTTGCATGTGCACGCGATCGTCGGTTTTCTCGAGGGGGCGCCGGACTACGTGCTCGTCGAACTGTTCGAAAACGAGCGGCAGTCGCGCACGGATCGCGAGGAACGGATTCACGATCTCACGGCCGTCAACAAGCAGTTGATCCGCAATCTCGCGCACGAAATCAAAAATCCGCTCGGCGGCATTCGCGGCGCCGCGCAACTGCTCGAATTCGAGCTTGGCGAGCGCGAGCGCGGCGAGCTGCGCGAGTACACGCAGGTCATCATCAAGGAATCGGACCGGCTGCAGACGCTCGTCGACCGTCTGCTCGAGCCGCACCGTCATCCGCACATCGTCGGCGACGTGAACATCCACGAGGTGTGCGAGCGGGTGCGCGCGGTGATGCTCGCGGAGTTTCCGCGCGGGCTCACGATCGAGCGCGACTACGACGTCAGCGTGCCAGACCTGCGCGGCGACAAGGAGCAGTTGATCCAGGCGCTCCTGAACGTCGTGCGCAATGCGGCGCAGGCGTTGCGTGAGCGTATCGCGCAGGGCGACGCGAGGATCGAGTTGCGCACGCGCGTCGCGCGCAAGGTCACGATCGCCAAGCGTCTGTACAAGCTTGCGCTCGATTTGCGCGTGACCGACAACGGCCCGGGCATTCCCGACGACATCCGCGACCGGATCTTCTATCCGCTCGTGTCGGGGCGCGAGGAGGGCAGCGGGCTCGGTCTCACGCTCGCGCAAACGTTCATCCAGCAGCACGACGGGATGATCGAAGTGGACAGCCGGCCGGGCCGCACCGAATTTCAGATTTTGCTGCCGCTCGATTCGTGAGCGGCGGCGCAGTGATTCTCCATACCTCTGACCGACTATGAAGCCGATCTGGATAGTAGACGACGACCAATCGATCCGCTGGGTGCTCGAAAAAGCGCTCGCGCGCGAGAGCTTCGCGACGAGGAGCTTTGCGAACGTGCGCGACGCGCTTGCCGCGCTCGATCATGAAACGCCGCAGGTGCTCGTATCCGATATCCGGATGCCGGGCGGCTCGGGGCTCGAGCTGTTGCAGGCGATGCATGAGCGCCTGCCGGGGCTGCCCGTCATCATCATGACCGCGTTCTCGGATCTCGACAGTGCGGTTGCCGCGTTTCAAGGCGGCGCGTTCGAGTATCTGGCGAAACCGTTCGACGTCGACAAGGCGGTGGAGCTGATCCGCCGTGCAGTCGACGAGAGCCTGCGCGGCGGCGCGCCCGACGACGACCGGCTCGCCGATGCGCCCGAGATGCTCGGCCAGGCGAGTGCGATGCAGGATATGTTCCGCGCGATCGGCCGGCTGTCGCATTCGGTGGCGACGGTGCTGATCACGGGCGAATCGGGGACCGGCAAGGAACTCGTCGCGCGTGCGCTGCATCGGCACAGCCCGCGCGCGAACGGCCCGTTCATCGCGCTCAACACGGCTGCGATTCCGAAGGATCTGCTCGAATCCGAACTGTTCGGCCACGAGCGCGGCGCGTTCACCGGCGCGCAGACCACGCGTCAGGGGCGCTTCGAGCAGGCGGAGAACGGCACGCTCTTTCTCGACGAAATCGGCGACATGCCGTTCGATCTTCAGACCCGGCTGTTGCGCGTGCTGTCGGACGGGCAGTTCTATCGCGTCGGCGGTCATAGCCCGTTGCGCGCGAACGTGCGGGTCATCGCGGCGACTCACCAGAATCTCGAGGCGCGCGTGCGGCAGGGATTGTTCCGCGAGGATCTGTATCACCGGCTCAACGTGATCCGTTTGCGGTTGCCGGCGCTGCGCGAGCGCAGCGAAGACATCGCGCTTCTTACGCGCCACTTTCTGCAAAAGAGCGCACGCGAACTGGGCGTCGAGCCCAAGCGGGTATCGGACGAGGCACTCGCCTATCTGAGCTCGCTGCCGTTTCCCGGCAACGTGCGGCAGCTCGAGAATCTCGCAAACTGGCTGACGGTGATGGCGCCCGCGCAGACGATCGAGATCAAGGATCTGCCGCCCGATCTCGTCGCAACGCAGGTCGCGGCGGCCGGCGCGGGCGCGCACGAAGCCGCCTCGGGCGGCGACGTGCACGCTGGTGGCGGCCGCCCGGCTGTCGTGCCGCCGGCCGCCGTCGCGGGCGTTGCCGCCGTCGCGAACAACGCGCCGCCAGTCGCCGTCTATCCGTTATGGGAACATGGGCTGCGTACCGAGGTCGCCCGCTTGTTGCGCGAGAATTCCGCCGATGTGATGGACGCGCTTGCGCGCCGCTTCGAGGCCGCGGTGATTCGCGAGGCGCTTGATTTCACGCGCGGTCGCAAGGTCGAGGCGGCAGAGCGGCTGGGCATCGGCCGCAATACGATCACGCGCAAGATTCAGGAGTTGCATCTGGAGTCGTGATGCGGTTGAGCCGGGCGTTGGCGCCGGTTGCGACGGCGGCGGGGGATAGCATGCGTCTGAACGGGTGCGCGCGGCTCGCCCGGCGATCCGGGCGTGTTCCGAACGCTCGCGCATTCGGCCCGAAACGGGCCGGGGCATCCGCGTGCCCCGGCCGCATCGTGCCGCGCTACCCGATCTGAGCGACGACCGGTGTGTGGTCGGACGGCTGATCCCATTTGCGCGGCTCGCGGTCGACTGTGCAGCCCGTGCAGGTATCGGCGAGCGCGCTCGACAACAGGATATGGTCGATCCTCAAACCCGCGTTGCGGCGGAAAGCGAGCATTCGGTAGTCCCACCACGTAAAGGTTTTGTCCGGCTGCTCGAAGCGCCGGAACGCGTCGACGAGGCCGAGCCCGACGAGCTGCGCGAAATGCGCGCGCTCCTGCGGCGATACGAGATTCTGGCCTTCCCATTTCGCGGGATCATGCACGTCGCGATCTTCGGGCGCGATGTTGTAATCGCCCAGCAGCGCGAGCTTCGGGTAGCGCACGAGTTCGTCTTTGAGCCACGTCTGCAGCGCGTCGAGCCACTGCATCTTGTAGACGAATTTGTCGGAGTCGAGCGCCTGGCCGTTCGGAAAATAGGCGCAGACGATGCGCACGCCGTCGATCGTTGCGGCAATCAGGCGCTGCTGCGGATCGTCGAATCCGGGAATGTTGCGAACGACGTTCGTTTCATCGAACGGCAGGCTCGTGCGCGCGAGAATCGCGACGCCGTTGTACGTCTTTTGGCCGGCGAACCAGCTTCGGTAGCCGGCCGCCTCGAGTTCAGCGACCGGAAACTTCTCGTCGGGAATCTTCAGTTCCTGCAGGCAGAGCACGTCGGCGCCGCTCTGCGCGAGCCAGTCGAGGACATGCTGCTTGCGCACGTTCAATGAATTGACGTTCCAGGTGGCAATCTTCATTAATTCGTCATCGCCTTATGTGGCGGGTGTTTGCGGGTGGTGGGCGGCTGCAGGAATCGTCCGGCTGTCCACCTGGCTACCCATCTCATCCGCTGTGGTTGGAGCACAACAAAAGTGCGTCGCGGCTTTCGGCCGTGATGCCGCTCTGGCGCGCGGGCCGATCTTGATGAGCGGGAGTTTACCAGCGGGGACGAGCCGGTAGCGCTTCGTCGACGCATACCTGAGCGGTCCGGCGGCAACGCAGGCTGTGATTTGCGCCGGATATGGCGAGTACACGGCCAGCCGAATGGGCTCGGCATTGGCAATGCGATGAAGCGCCGCCGCAGGCGGCGCGAGAAGGGGGGCGCCGGTCTACTCGCGCGCGGAGAATGGGCGCGGGCGGAATTTGTCCTGCCGCCGAACGCTCATGGCGGTTCAGTCAAGCGATGAGTGACAAGTGCGCTGCTCGAAAGCCCTTAGGTTCTATTCAAAAAAGGAAGCTGACGATTGAAAGCGATCGAGCAATAGGGAAGCGAGCGAACGCCATGGGCGCGAAAGACAGCAACGCGGCCGCCGTGCGGCCGACATTCCCGATGGCCAAGCGTTGATCGGCGCGCCGGATGAAATCGGGCAACGGGCGAACTCAGAGAGTGGCGAAGCGGCGCCGGCCATCTCTGTGCAGCGCGCGCGTGCATCGCGCGCAGCCGCCGGGAAGCGACGGTTGGTACATGCGCCGCTCGTGCCGTCGCATCGGCTCGAACACCGAGCAGCGCCGCGAAGCGTGCGCTATGCTAGACGGCTCATATGGCTGAGGACCACACGATGACACAAACGCTCGGATCCACGATTACCTTTCAGCGGCCGGACGGCCAGACCGTGAACGGCTATCTTGCTCGGCCGGAGCAGGCCGAAGGCGCGCCCGCGATCGTCGTCATTCAGGAATGGTGGGGCTTGAATGACCAGATTCGCGGCGTCGCGGACAGGCTCGCACGCGCCGGTTATTTCGCGCTCGTTCCCGATCTCTATCGCGGCAAGGCGACAGTCGAAGAAGAGGAGGCTCATCACTTGATGAATGCACTCGACTTCGGCGACGCGACGAGCCAGGACATTCGCGGCGCGGTGTCCTATCTGAAACAGCATGCGGCGCGCGTCGGCGTGACGGGCTACTGCATGGGCGGCGCGCTGACCCTGCTCGCGCTGTCCCAGATTCCGGACGTATCGGCCGGCGTGGTCTGGTACGGCTTCCCGCCGCTCGACTACATCGACGCAACGAAGATCCGCGTGCCGGTGCTCGGCCACTGGGCCACGCAGGACGCGGCTTTTCCGATCGCAACCGTCGATGCGCTCGAAGCGAAGCTGCGCGAAGCCAACGTCGATTTCACGTTTCATCGCTATCACGCGCATCACGCGTTCGCGAACGAGACGGCGCTCGGGCCGAACCGGATCGCAATCACGCAGTACGATCCCGTATGGGCGCAACTGGCGTGGGACCGCTCGTTGACGTTCTGGGGCCGCACGCTCTGGAAGTAATGCGCGATCGAGCAGCCGCGCCGGCTGCGTGTGGCAGCCGGCGCGGCGTTCAGCAGAGGGCGGCGGTGCGCGTCATGCCGTCATCTTGTCGACGGCCATCGAAAAAGCGCCGGGAAGGTTTCTCCGCGGGCGTGCTGCGGCAGGGGAGCGGCCAGGCCGGCATGCGTCGCGGCCGGCCTGCCATTGCGTCGCTCAATCAGACGGGCGCGCCGATGCTTGCGAGCGCGGCCGCGTTCCCGGCCATCGCATGGTCGAATTCGCCGCGCTTTTCGGTCGGCACCATGAAGTAATCCCAGCACACGTAGTCGCAGCCGAACTTCCAATCGTCGCGCGTTTCGAACGGCGTGAGGAAGATGCTGTATAGCGTGTAGCCGTGCTGTTGCGCGAAGTCGAACAGCGTTTCGGCGGTGTTGCCGTAGGCGCTGTACGTCGGCAAGCCGTACTCGACCGACACGACCGGGCGAAAGCGCCCCAGCGTGACTTGCGCGCCGCGCAGGCAGTCGATTTCGCCGCCTTCGATATCGATCTTCACGAACGACAGCGATTCGAGCGCGGACGTGTGCGCATCGAGTGTGCTGACGGTGACTTCGATTTGCGTGGGGTTGGCGGCTTCGGGCTGATTGAACTGGCGCTGGCGCAAGCCGCTTTCCTCCGGCGTGCCTTGCGCATAGGAAAACGACGCGGTGCCGGGGATATTGCTCAACGCAAGATTGAATAATTGGACGTTGGGTGTCGCGGCGAATCGTTGGGTCAGCGCTTCGTATGCGAACGGCAACGGCTCGAAGCCGAGCGCGCGGCCGTTCGGCCCGATGCATTCGGCGAGCGGCCCGAGATGCCGGCCGACATGCGCGCCGATGTCGATGACCGTGTCTCCTTGCTTGACCCACTTGCGATAGTGATATTCGAGCAGCGCCTCGAAGCTGAAGCTGATTGCTCCCGCATCGAGCAGTTCACGAATCCGAATCAGTCTGGCACGGCTGGCGGAATGCTCCACGTTGTCCTCGTCCTTGTCGTCGAAGAGGTTAGGGGGGTGACCTGTCCCCGGATGATCCTAACACAGGGACGATGGCGGCCGATATCGGCTTGTTCCGGTTGTGTTACGGTGGTTTCAGCTCGCCGCGCGACGGTCTCATGGAAATAAATTGAATGGAAGTTTGACTCATCCTCATAAACCCCATATAATCTCTTTTCTCTGACGCGGGGTGGAGCAGTCTGGCAGCTCGTCGGGCTCATAACCCGAAGGTCGTAGGTTCAAATCCTACCCCCGCAACCAAATACGGCGAAAAAATCCCGCGTATGTGACCGATGCGCGATTCGCCAAAAAGCCCGGCTAATGCCGGGCTTTTTTGTTTGTATTCACATGCGCCGCACTCGCCTTTCGCGATCCTCTTCTTCTGGCGCGTCTCCCGTTACGTCGCATCATCGCGCTGTGTTCTTGTCTGCGCGCTTTACGCATGGCGCGCTGCGCGTTCGAATCGATCCATCGCAGAACAACCTGTTCTTCGGCGCGCCGTGCGCAGTCGTCGCGCGGCGCGCGGCATCGGTACGCATGCTTCGCCCCGAGCCGCACAGTTGAAACGCGCACTGTGTTTTTGTACAGTATCGGCATCTTGGATAAGCCGCCGCTCCCTCCCGACGTGCCGCCACCGCCATCGAGCGGCGCGTGTGCGTTCGTGCGCAAAATCATCCATTGCGATTGCGACTGCTTTTATGCGTCGGTCGAGATGCGCGACGATCCGTCGTTGCGCGGCCATCCGCTCGCGGTCGGCGGCCGGCCCGACCAGCGCGGCGTGATTGCCACCTGCAATTACGACGCGCGGCGCTATGGCGTGCATTCGGCGATGTCGTCGGCGCTTGCGATGCGCAAGTGCCCCGACCTGTTGATTCTGCCGCCCGCAATGGACAAGTATCGCGCGGCATCAAGGCTCATCATGGCGATCTATCGCGATTACACGCCGGATGTCGAACCACTGTCGCTCGACGAGGCGTATCTCGACGTGAGCCGCGCCACACGCTGTCGCGGCAGCGCGACGCTGATCGCGCACGAGATCCGCGAGCGCGTGCGCGAGACGGTCGGCGTCACGGTGTCGGCTGGCGTCGCGCCGAACAAGTTCGTCGCGAAGATCGCGTCCGACTGGAACAAGCCCGACGGCCTTTTCGTCGTGCGGCCGCATGAAGTCGATGCGTTCGTCGCCGCGTTGCCGGTGCGCAAGCTGCATGGCGTCGGCAAGGTGACGGCCGCGCGGCTCGACAAGCTCGGTATCGGCACTTGCGGGCAACTGCGCGCATGGTCGCTGTTCGATCTGCATCGCGAGTTCGGCGCGTTCGGCCGCCGGCTTTACGAGCTTGCGCGCGGCATCGACGAACGGCCGGTGCGCGCGGATCAGGAGCGCAAATCCGTCAGCGTCGAGACGACCTACGTGCAGGATCTCGCCACGCTCGAGCAATGTGCGGCCGAGATTCGCCGGCTGACGGCGCAACTCGACGTGCGCATCGAACGGGCAGGGGCGGCACGTTCGATCAGAAAGCTGTATGTGAAGATCCGTTTCGCGGATTTTCAGCGCACGACGGTCGAATGCGTGGCCGATGCGACCGATCCGGACACCGCGGTCGCATTGCTCGAAAAAGGGCTCGCGCGGCGCAGGCAGCCGGTGCGGCTGCTTGGTGTCGGCGTGCGGGTCGACGAGGACACGGCCGAGCGGCATGGGCAGATTGCATTGTTCGATGACGATCCGCGCGCCGGTGGAGCAATCGACGATTGCACGGCGTCCGGCGGTGCCGCCGATGGCAACGGCACTGCGAGCCCGGCGTGATAAACAAAAAAAGCGGCAACCCGCGAATGCAGGTTGCCGCCTGTTTCACGCGCGAACGGCTTAAAGCGAAGGCGTCGTCGCGCACCGCACGCGGGCGATGCCGCGCGCTTACGCGTGTGCCGAGCCGGCGTCGGCCATCCCGTTGTGGCGCAGCAGCGCGTCAATGCGCGGCTCGCGTCCGCGGAACGCCTTGAACGATTCCATCGCCGGGCGACTGCCGCCCACTTCGAGGATTTCGTGCCGATAGCGTGCGCCCGTCGCCGCGTCGAGCACGCTGCCCGCCGTGCGCGCGGCTTCCTCGAACGCCGCGTAGGCGTCGGCGGACAGCACCTCCGCCCACTTGTAGCTGTAGTAACCTGCCGCGTAGCCGCCCGCGAAGATATGGCTGAACGTGTTCGGCCAGCGCGAGAACGATGCCTGCGGGATCACGTGGAAGCGCTCGTTGATGGCGCGCGCGAAATCGTTGACGTTCGCCGTTGCGGCGCCGCCGCTCTGCGGATCGAAATCGACATGCAGCAGCATGTCGAACATCGAGAACACGATCTGGCGCAGCGTGCCGAGGCCGCTTTGGAAATTCTTCGCGGCGAGCATTTTGTCGAACAGCGCGCGCGGCAGCGGCTCGTTCGAATCGACGTGCGACGACATCGATTTCAGCACATCCCATTCCCAGCAGAAGTTCTCCATGAACTGCGACGGCAGCTCGACCGCATCCCATTCGACGCCGTTGATTCCCGACACGCCGATCTCGTCGACGCGTGTCAGCATGTGATGCAGCCCGTGGCCGAACTCGTGGAACAGCGTGATCACCTCGTCGTGCGTGAAGCATGCGGGCTTGTCGCCGATCGGCGCGGAGAAGTTGCAGTTCAAATAGGCGACGGGCGTCTGCACGCTGCCGTCGCCGCGCTTCGCGCGTGAGCGCGCGTCGTCCATCCACGCGCCGCCGCGCTTGCCTTCGCGCGCGTACAAGTCGAGATAGAACTGCGCGACGAGCGAGCCGTCGCGATTTTCGACGCGGAAAAAGCGCACGTCGTCGTGCCACACGGGCGCTTCGTCACGCACGATCCGCACGCCGAACAGCGTCTGTGCGACCGTGAACAACCCCTTCAACACCGCCGGCTCGGGGAAGTACTGCTTCACCTCGTTTTCGGAAAACGCATAGCGTTGCTCGCGCAGTTTTTCCGCCGCATACGCAACGTCCCACGGATCGAGCGTGGCCAGACCCAGCTCGCTTGCGGCGAACGCGCGCAGTTCGTCCCAGTCTTTTTCCGCATAGGGGCGCGCGCGCTTGGCGAGATCTTCAAGGAACGCGATCACTTGCTGCGGCGATTCCGCCATTTTCGGCGCGAGCGATACTTCGGCGAAATCGTGGTAACCGAGCATCTGCGCTTCTTCGCGGCGCAGCTTGAGTTGGTCCGCGACGATCGCCGTGTTGTCCCATTCGATCTTACCGCCGCCGTACTGCGGGCCGAGTTCGGACGCGCGCGTCACGTAGGCGCGATAGAGGGTTTCGCGCAGCGCGCGGTTTTCCGCGTATTGCAGCACCGGGAAGTACGACGGAAAGTGCAGTGTGAATTTCCAGCCCGCGTGGTTTTCCTTTTGCGCGGCTTCGCGCGCAGCGGCGATCGCATCGGCCGGCAGGCCGGCGAGTTCGTCCTCGCTTTGCGCGTAATACGCGTAGGCGTTCGTCGCGTCGAGCACGTGATCGGAGAACGCCTTCGACAGCGCCGCCTGCTGCTCTTGCAACTGCGCGAAGCGCGGCTTCTGGTCTTCGGGCAATTCGGCGCCCGACAGACGGAAATCGCGCAGCGCATTGTCGAGAATCTTTTTGCGTTCGGCCGACAGCGTCGCGTACTCGGCGCTTGCGGCGATCGCCTTGTATTTTTCGTAGAGCGCGAGATTCTGGCCGACGCTCGACCAGAATTCGGTCACGCGCGGCAGATTTTCGGCATGCGCCGCGCGCAGCTCGGGCGTATCGGCCACCGCAGTCAGATGGCCGACGATGCCCCACGCACGGCTGAGCGGCTCGGTCGTGCGCTCGAGCGCGTCGATGATGTCGGCCCAGGTCGCGGGCGTGTCGGGATGCGCCGCGCGCGCAACGGCGTCGTTTGCGTTGGCGAGCAGCGTGTCGAGCGCGGGCGTCACGTGTTCCGGACGAATTTCGCCGAAACGGGGCAGACCGGAGAAATCGAGAAGCGGGTTGGCATGAACGCTGACGGACATAGGGTTCCCTGGCGGTTGCGAAGTAGGTGAAAGACGGGCGGCATACCGCGTGCCGCCCGCCGGCGTCATATCGACATTATTGGGGCGCGTCGCGCGGTTTCCAATCGGAAGTTTCTAATGAAACGATTGGGGCGGGAGCGCAGCGGCCGGATAACGGGCCGCCCGAAGGCGGCGCGCGCCGGGCACCGCAGTGTCGGAGGGTGGGGCGAACGGCCTGCGTCTCGCATTCGGCCGATGCGGGAAATATGCGGCGCCGCGCGTTGCGGCACCGGGGTTGGATGACGATTTGTCGAAGCCGGGACGACTGCCGCGAGCGGTGCGCAGTCGTGCCGAGCGGACGGATTAGGCTGTCGGCGTCCATCGAACCGTGTCGCTCCACGAGCGGACGCCGACGGCATCGTGCATTGGCGGGCGCGGCGGCATCGATCGGCGCGGATCGACGCCTTCATCGTTGCGCCGTCGCGTATTCATGCGTTTGCGCCATCATGCAGCAGAACCCCGGAACCACAGAACTGCCGCCATGTCCGGCCGTCAAGCCGCGTGCGCCGCGCGCTCGGCCGATTCGAGCGTATTGATGAGCAACATCGTGATCGTCATCGGGCCGACGCCGCCCGGCACTGGCGTAATGTGGCCCGCCACCTGCGCGACTCCCGCGAAATCGACGTCGCCGCACAGCTTGCCTGCGTCATCGCGGTTCATCCCGACGTCGATCACGGTCGCGCCGGGTTTCACCATGTCGGCCGTCAACACATTGCGCTTGCCGACCGCCGCGACGATCACGTCGGCGTTGCGCGTGTGCGCGGCAAGCTCGCGCGTCTTGCTGTGGCAGATCGTGACGGTCGCGCCGGCTTCGAGCAGCAGTAGCGCCATCGGCTTGCCGACGATGTTCGAGCGGCCGATCACGACCGCATTCGCGCCGACGAGCGAGATGCCGCGCGCCTCGAGCATCTTCATCACGCCATACGGCGTGCACGGGCGAAAGAGCGGCTTGCCTGTCATCAGCGCGCCGGCGTTCGCGACGTGAAAGCCGTCGACGTCCTTCTCCGGCGCGATGGCTTCGATCACCTTGTGGCTGTCGATGTGGGCCGGCAGCGGCAATTGCACGAGGATTCCGTGGATGCGCGGGTCGCGGTTCAATTCGTCGATGCGAGCTAGCAGGTCCGCTTCGGCGAGCGTGGCCGGATAGCGGTCTTTCACGGAGAAAAAGCCGTTGTCTTCGCACGCCTTGATCTTGTTGCGCACGTAGACCTCGCTCGCCGGGTTGTTGCCGACGAGAATCACCGCAAGGCCCGGCTGATGGCCGCGCGCGGCGAGCGCGGCGGCGCGCTCGGCCGCTTGCGCGCGCAGGGTCTTCGAAAGGGCGTTGCCGTCGATTAGGGTGGCTGTCATGGTGAAAATTCGCTTGGCAAGGTGGAAGGCGGGGTGCGGCGCGAACAAGCGCTGCGAAGAAGCGACGGATTATACCGCTCGGCCGTTGCCGTCCGAAGTGGGCGCGACGCCTGGGCTTGCCGCCGAGCGCTCGGCGCGCGCTTAAAAACAATAATGAAAACGACGGGAGGCGGCTGCAAGCCGGCTTGCAATCGTGAGCGGCGCGCAAACGAGGAAGGTGACGGAAGGGTGGGCGCGATGGAATGATGAAAATGGCCCGAACGACGGAACCGGCGCGCGGCGCGACCAGCGAAGGCAATTGGGCGATCAGGGCCCAGGACCGGTACGGCGCAGCGCGGGTGAATCCGGCGACGCGAAACGAGCGTTCAGCCGGCGGCGGCGCGCCCGGCAAACCCGGCCGGCCGCGGCGGCATGCGCGTTACGCCTGCTTCTTCGACAGCGCGAGCCGCAGCAGATCAGCGACCGTGTTGACGTTGAGCTTTTCCATGATGTTCGCGCGATGCGCCTCGACCGTCTTGATGCTGATGCCGAGATCGTCCGCGATCTGCTTGTTCAGGCGCCCGGCAATGATCCGCTCGAGCACCTGCTGTTCGCGCGCGGTCAGCTTCGACAGGCGTTCGCTCGCCGCGCGCTGCTCCTGCACGCTCTTGCTTTCGCTTCTCGCCTTGTCGAGCATGCGCTCGACGAGCTTGCGCAGTTCGGCCTCGTCGAACGGTTTCTCGATAAAGTCCATCGCGCCTTTTTTCATCGTCGACACCGCCATCGGCACGTCGCCGTGGCCGGTCACGAAGATGATCGGCAGCGCCGCGTTCTCGGCGATCAGCCGCTCCTGCAGCTCCAGGCCGCTCATGCCGGACATCCGCACGTCGAGGATCAGGCACGCGATCTGCCCCGCCTGTTGCGCGGGCTGGTATGCGTCGAGAAACTGCTCGGCACTCGAGAAGCATTGCACGCGATAGCCGTTTGCCTCCAGTAGCCATCGCAGCGAGTCCCGCACGGCCTCGTCGTCGTCGACGACAAAGACGGTTTCCTGAGAGGTGGTGACAGGGCTATTCATATCTCTCCCGTTACGGTTTGTGTTGGCGAGGTCTCGGACCCGTGGCCGGGATCCTCCGGTTCTCCAATCGGCAGGCTGCAGTGGAACGTGGCGCCGGATATGCTGCCGTCCGGCTCGACGTTGTTGACCACCCACAGGCGTCCGCGGTGCGATTCGATGATCGATCGGCAAATATTGAGCCCCATGCCCATGCCGTCCGATTTGGTGCTGTAGAACGGTTCGAACAGGCGCTCGGCGGACGCTTCGTCGACGCCTGGGCCCTGGTCGATCACGCGGATGTCGACGAAGCCCGCTTCGAGATCGGCGACGATGCGGATCACGCCGTCCGCGCTCGCCAGCTTGACTTCCTGCATCGCTTCGGCCGCGTTCTTCAGCAGGTTCACGAGCACCTGCTCGATCAGCACCGGATCGACATAAATAATAGGCATTCTCGCGCGGATTTCGGTGACGATCCGGATCCGGCGTTTTCTCGCTTCGATTTCGGCAAGGCCCACCGCGTCGGCAACGATGTCGACGACGCGCGACGGCTGCCGCTTCGGCTCGCTGCGTTTGACGAACTCGCGGATCCGCTTGACGATCATCCCCGCGCGCAGCGCCTGCTGCGCGGTCTTCTCGAGCGCGGGCGCGAGCGTCTCGGGCGTCGCGCGGCCGCTTTTCACGAGCGCGAGCGTGCCCGAGCAGTAGTTGTTGATCGCGGCGAGCGGCTGGTTCAGCTCATGCGCGATCGACGACGCCATTTCGCCCATCGTCATCAGCCGGCTGGTGAACTGCAGCTTCTCCTCCTGCTGGTGCGCCAGTTCCTGCGCTTTCTTGCGGCTCGTGATGTCGGTGGCGATCTGCATTTGCGCAAGATGGCCGTCGACCCACTGAATGTACTGGCGGCGCACTTCAAACCATTTCTGGATGCTCTCGACGTAGACTTCCTGCGCATCGGCCGCGCTTTCGGTCAGCGCGGCGGCGGGCAGGCCCGCATAGGTGTCGACCAGGTCGATCGAATCCGACGACGCCTGTGCGCTGTCGAAACCGCCGCCCGACAATTCGAGGTGGCCGTCCGGGCGGATGCCGAACAAGTGCCGGTAATAGCGGTTCGCGAACAGCAGCTCCGCCTCGTCGGCGGCGAGCACCGACACGGCCGCATCCAGGCTTTCGAGCACCGTCGTGAAGCGCTCGTGCGCGGCGGCCAACTCCTCGCGCGCGCGCTTGGGCTCGGTGATGTCCGTCATCGACGACATCCAGCCCGTTTGCCGGCCCGAACTGTCGATGAGCGGCGATACGTAAAGGCGTGCGTGGAACAGCGAGCCGTCCTTGCGGCGCACGCGCAGCTCGAAGCCCGAGCTGGGCGCCTTGCCGCGCAGCGTCATGTCGAGCTGGCGCTGCATTTCCGGGTACGCGTCGCGCGGCCAGTACGGAAACGGTGCGATCTTGCCGACGAGATCGTTCTCGTCCCAGCCGGTCATCCGGCAGAACGCGGGGTTCACGTGCGTGATCCGGCCGTGCATGTCGAGCACGCGCATGCCGATCAGCACCGAATTTTCCATCGCGCGGCGAAAGAACGCCTCCGCATACAGCGCCTGCTGCGCCTCGAAGCGCTGGCGCGTGTGCTTCCAAAGGCTCCATAGGCTCCAGAGCACGAAGCAGGACAGGCCGGCAACCAGCCAGACGAGCGTATTGTTGGTCAGGTTCGTCGTTTGCGGGTACGCATAGACGCGCACCGTCAGGCCCTGGCCGGGCGGGTCCAGCGGCAGGTCGTAGTGCGCGTCGCGCGGCAGGCGCGGGCGCGACGACGTCGACGCGAGTTCGCGGCTGTTCGCATCGACGATGGAAATCTTGTATTTCGCGGACAGCTCCGGCGGGATGTCGTGCTTCAGGATGCCTTCGACCGAGAACACCGCGGCAATCGAGCCGAGATAGTCACGCTCGCGGATCACGGGCGTTTGCAGCGTCAGGTAGCCGTAGCCGAAATCGTCGTAGACGAGGGCGGAGTACGTTTGCCGGCGGGTGTTGCGCGCCGCGCCGAACGCGCCGCGCACGATTTCGTCCATCTGCGTGTCGTTCGGCCTCGCGAGCCGCTGGCCGAGCAGGGGGAGCTGCATCGCGGGCCAGCGTTTCGCGCCGGGCGCGGTGTACCAGTTCAGATAGAGGATTTCCGGATGCGCCTGCAGCACGTCGCCGACCGTTGCCTGGAACGCGTGCTCGTCGACACGGCCCGCGGCGATGTCGCGCGCGAACGCCTGCAACTGTTCCTGCGCGCTCGTCATCGACAGGCGGATCTGCTGCTGCGCCCACGCGACGTTGCGATACAGCGTGTCTTCCTGCTGCTGCTGCTCGCGGCGATTGAGGCTCCATAGGATGAGGCTCATCACGACGAGGAAAACGAGAATCGACAGCAGCGGCGTCAGCAGATAAGAGTTGGACCACCATGGTCCATGGTGCCAGCGGGACGGCTGCGACTCGGCCGGCGAACGCGACGGTCGCGCCGAGCGTGCGAGAAGCCGATCGGTCAACATGGCTGGATTGTAGCTCAGCGCGTATCGCCCAAAGGGCACGAAAGACAGGTTGAACCGAAAGCGGAAATAGCGGCGCGCGATCCGCTTTCGGTGCCCGTGCGGCGGGTGCGGTGCAGCATTATTTCACATTAAGAAAAATAATCTCATAATTCGAAAATTATGTTGCACGGGGCCCGCGACGCTCTTTACAATCCGCGGGAGCTTGCGGCAGCCGGCCATCGACGTCGTCTGCATGAAGAGCGATCCTCATATCCCAGGACGCCAAGTCCAGGACACCCAGGAGACGAGCATGTCCGCTGTACCCAACGAAGTGCTGAAATACGTCACGGCCGAACGTGATGACGATCCGCAGGAAACCGTCGAATGGCTCGAAGCGCTTGACGGCGTGATTTCGTCAGTCGGCCCAGGCCGTGCGCACTATCTGATCGAGAAGCAGATCGAATTCGCGCGGGTCCACGGCGAGCACCTGCCGTTTTCCGCGAACACCCCGTACATCAACACGATTCCCGTCGAAGCCCAGGCGAAGATTCCGGGCGACCAGGACATCGAGCACCGCATCCGCTCGTACACGCGCTGGAACGCGATCGCGATGGTGCTGCGCGCGGGCAAGGACACGAACGTCGGCGGTCACATCGCGTCGTTCGCATCGGCCGCCACGCTGTACGACGTCGGCTACAACCATTTCTGGCACGCGCCGTCGGACAAGCACGGCGGCGATCTCGTATTCGTGCAGGGCCACTCGTCGCCCGGCGTTTACTCGCGGGCTTTCCTGCTCGGGCGTCTGAGCGAGGCGCAGCTCGACAACTTCCGCCAGGAAGTCGGCGGCAACGGCATCTCGTCGTATCCGCACCCGTGGCTGATGCCGGATTTCTGGCAGTTCCCGACCGTGTCGATGGGGTTGGGCCCGATCATGGCGATCTACCAGGCGCGCTTCATGAAGTATCTGCAGTCGCGCGGGATCGTGAATACAGAGGGCCGCAAGGTCTGGGCGTTCCTTGGCGACGGCGAAACCGACGAGCCGGAATCGCTTGGCGCGATCGGCATGGCGAGCCGCGAAAAGCTCGATAACCTCGTATTCGTGATCAACTGCAACCTGCAGCGTCTCGACGGCCCGGTGCGCGGCAACGGCAAGATCATCCAGGAGCTCGAATCGGAATTCCGCGGCGCCGGCTGGAACGTGATCAAGGTGATCTGGGGCAGCCGCTGGGATGCGCTGTTCGCGCGCGACAAGACGGGCGCGCTGATGCGCCGGATGATGGAAGTCGTCGATGGCGAGTACCAGACGTACAAATCGGAGTCGGGCGCATACGTGCGCGAGCACTTTTTCAACACGCCCGAGTTGAAGGCGCTCGTTGCCGACTGGTCCGACGACGACATCTGGAACTTGAACCGCGGCGGCCACGATCCGCACAAGATCTACGCGGCGTACCACGAGGCGAGCAACGCGAAGGGCGCGCCGACCGTCATTCTCGCGAAGACCATCAAGGGCTACGGGATGGGCGAGTCGGGCCAGGCGATGAACATCACGCACCAGCAGAAGAAGCTGCCCGTCGAGCAACTGAAGAAGTTCCGCGATCAGTTCCGCCTGCCGATCTCGGACGACGAAATCGCCGACGTGCCTTACGTGAAGTTCGACGAAGGCTCGAAGGAACTCGAGTACATGCGCAAGCAGCGCATGGATCTGGGCGGCTATCTGCCGCAACGCCGCGAGAAGGCGCAATCGCTGCCGGTGCCGGCGCTCGACGCGTTCGAGCCGCTGCTCAAGGGCACGGGCGAGGGCCGCGAGATCTCGACGACGATGGCGTTCGTGCGGATCCTCAACATCCTGCTCAAGGACAAGACGCTCGGCAAGCGTATCGTGCCGATCGTTCCCGACGAATCGCGCACGTTCGGCATGGAAGGCCTGTTCCGCCAGATCGGCATCTGGAATCAGGAAGGGCAGAAGTACGTGCCGGAAGATTCCGACCAACTGATGTTCTACAAGGAATCGCAGACCGGCCAGATCCTGCAGGAAGGGATCAACGAGGCGGGCGGCATGTGCGACTGGATCGCCGCGGCGACGTCGTATTCGACGCACGGCGAGATCATGGTGCCGTTCTATATCTTCTACTCGATGTTCGGCTTTCAGCGGATCGGCGATCTGGCATGGGCGGCGGGCGACATGCGCTCGCGCGGCTTCCTGCTCGGCGGCACCGCGGGCCGCACGACGCTCAACGGCGAGGGGTTGCAGCACGAGGACGGCCATTCGCTGCTGTGGGCGGCGTCGGTGCCGAACTGCGTGAGCTACGATCCAACGTTCGGCTACGAGCTTGCCGTCATCATGCAGGACGGTCTGCGCCGGATGGTGCAGGAGCAGGAGGACGTGTACTACTACATCACGGTGATGAACGAGAACTACGAGCACCCGGCGATCCCGCAGGGCGAGCACGTGGCGGCCGACATCATCAAGGGCATGTACGCGTTCCGCAAGGCCGAGGCCGACAAGAAGGCGCCGCGCGTGCAGCTGCTCGGCGCGGGCACCATCTTCAACGAAGTGATCGCCGCGGCCGATCTGCTGAAGAACGACTGGGGCGTCGCGGCCGATCTGTGGAGCGTGCCGAGCTTTACCGAGTTGGCGCGCGAAGGCCACGACGTCGAGCGCTGGAACCTGCTGCATCCGTCCGAGGAGCGCCGCCTCACGCACGTTCAGCGCTGCCTGAAGGACACGCAAGGCCCGGTTATCGCGTCGACCGACTACGTGCGCGCGCTCGCCGATCAGATCCGCGGCCAGATCGATCGCCGCTACGTCGTGCTCGGCACCGACGGCTTCGGCCGCTCGGATACGCGCCGCGCGCTGCGCCACTTCTTCGAGGTCGACCGCTATTGGGTCACGGTCGCCGCGCTGAACGCGCTCGCCGACGATGGCAAGATCGACCGCAAGATCGTTGCCGAGGCGATCGCGAAGTACGAGCTCGATCCGTCCAAACCCAACCCGATGACGGTTTAACACGTGCGCCGCATGCCGCACGCCCCGTTCGCGCGATGAGCACGGGGGCGGCTGCGCTGCGCGCGGGGTCGGCGCTGACCGCTGAAGCGGCGGCGCCGATCGACTGGAGACACGAACAGATGAGTCAAGCGATCGAAGTCAAGGTGCCGGATATCGGCGATTACAAGGATGTCCCCGTCATCGAGGTGCTGGTGAAGCCCGGCGATGCGGTCGAGCCCGAGCAGTCGCTCGTCACGCTCGAATCGGACAAGGCGACGATGGACGTGCCGAGCCCTGTCGGCGGCACGGTCAAGGAAGTGAAGGTGAAGGTGGGCGACGCAGTGTCGGAGGGGTCGCTGATCGTGCTGCTCGACGGCGCGCCGGCGGCCGGCGCATCCCAGCCGAACGGCGCGACCGCGCCCGCTGCGCCGGCTTCGGCCCCAGCGCCGGCCGCGCCTGCGGCGAGCGCCGCGAGCGCGCCGGCCGCGGGCGGCACGGTCGAGGTGAAGGTGCCCGACATCGGCGACTATAAGGACGTTCCGGTCATCGAGATCGCGGTGAAGGTGGGCGATACGGTCGAAAAGGAGCAATCGCTCGTCACGCTCGAATCGGACAAGGCGACGATGGATGTGCCGAGTCCGGCTGCCGGTGTCGTCAAGGCAATCAGCGTGAAAGTTGGCGATACGGTGTCCGAGGGCACGCTGATCGTCGTGCTGGAAGCAGCGGGCGGCGCGGCCGCGAGCGCCCCGCAAGCAGGCGCGCCGGCTCAGGCTGCTCAGGCTGCTCCGGCTGCCGCGCCGGTGTCTGCCGCGCCGGCCGCCGCGCCTGCGCCGCAGGCTGCGCCCGCGGCCGCGCCTGCCGCGCCTGCCCCGAGCGGCGAATATCGCGCCAGCCACGCATCGCCTTCGGTGCGCAAGTTCGCGCGCGTGCTGGGCGTCGACGTGTCGCGCATCACCGGCACCGGGCCCAAGAACCGCATCACGAAGGAAGACGTCACCGCGTTCGTGAAGGGCGTGATGACGGGCCAGCGCGCGGCGCCCGCTGCCGCGGCCGCAGCGGCCCCGGGCGGCGGCGAGCTGAATCTGCTGCCGTGGCCGAAGATCGACTTCACGAAATTCGGTCCGATCGATGCGAAGCCGCTGTCGCGGATCAAGAAGATCTCCGGTGCGAACCTGCATCGCAACTGGGTGATGATCCCGCACGTGACGAACAACGACGAGGCGGACATCACCGAGCTGGAAGCGTTGCGCGTGCAGTTGAACAAGGAGCACGAGAAGGCGGGCGTGAAGTTCACGATGCTCGCGTTCGTGATCAAGGCCGTGGTCGCGGCGCTCAAGAAATTCCCGACGTTCAACGCGAGCCTGGACGGCGACAACCTGGTGTTCAAGCAGTACTACCACATCGGTTTTGCTGCCGACACGCCGAACGGTCTCGTCGTGCCGGTGATCCGCGACGCCGACAAAAAGGGTCTCGTCGACATCGCGAAGGAAATGAGCGAGCTGTCGAAGGCGGCGCGCGAAGGCAAGCTCAAGCCCGATCAGATGCAAGGCGGCTGCTTCTCCATCTCGTCGCTCGGCGGAATTGGCGGCACGCATTTCACGCCGATCATCAACGCGCCCGAAGTGGCGATCCTCGGCCTGTCGCGCAGTGCGATGAAGCCGGTGTGGGACGGCAAGCAGTTTGCGCCGCGCCTCACGCTGCCGCTGTCGTTGTCGTATGACCACCGCGTGATCGACGGCGCGGAAGCCGCGCGCTTCAACGCGTATCTCGCGTCGCTGCTCGGCGATTTCCGCCGCGTGATTCTTTGATGAGCATGACGGCGCGCCGTGTGCATGAGCCGCTCGGCGGCTCGCGCAGCGTGCGCCCTCGCTCTGTCGGTACGGTAGGAAGCCCATACAAGTAGGGGACAGTTCATGAGTCTCATCGAAGTCAAGGTGCCGGACATCGGCGATTTCAGTGGCGTCGACGTCATCGAAGTGAATATCAAGCCCGGCGACGCGATCGAAAAAGAGCAGACGCTCATCACGCTCGAGTCCGATAAGGCGTCGATGGAAGTGCCAAGCGATGTGGCCGGCACGGTCAAGGAAATCAGGGTCAAGGCGGGCGATAAGGTGTCGCAGGGCACGGTGATCGCGCTCGTGGAGGCGGCCGAGGCCGCGCCGGCCGCGAAGGCGCCCGAAGCGGCGAAGCCCGCCGCTGCCGCGCAGCCCGCACCGGCCGCGCGCCCCGCCGCGGCGCCCGAAGCGGCCAGTTACGGCGGCGCCGCCGATATCGAGTGCGACATGCTCGTGCTCGGCGCGGGCCCCGGCGGCTATTCGGCCGCTTTCCGCGCGGCCGATCTCGGTATGAAGACGGTGCTCGTCGAGCGTTATTCGACGCTGGGCGGCGTGTGCTTGAACGTCGGCTGCATTCCGTCGAAGGCGCTGTTGCATACGGCGCTCGTCGTCGAGGAGGCCGCTGCGCTTGCCGATCACGGCATTGCGTTCGGCAAGCCGGAAGTCGATCTTGACAAGCTGCGCGGTTTCAAGGCGGGGGTCGTCAAGAAGTTGACGACGGGGCTGGCCGGCATGGCGAAGGCGCGCAAGGTCGAGGTGGTGACCGGCGTGGGCGCGTTCGTCGATCCGCATCATCTCGACGTGCAGACGCAAGGCGGCAAGAAGGTCGTCCGCTTCAAGCAGGCGATCATCGCGGCGGGCTCGCAGGCGGTGAAGCTGCCGTTCATGCCGGACGATCCGCGCGTCGTCGATTCGACGGGGGCGCTCGAACTGCGCCAGTTGCCCAAGCGGATGCTTGTGATCGGCGGCGGGATCATCGGTCTCGAGATGGCGACCGTCTATTCGACGCTCGGCGCGCAAATCGACGTCGTCGAGATGATGGACGGGCTGATGATGGGCGCGGACCGCGATCTCGTCAAAGTCTGGGAAAAATACAACGCGAAGCGTTTCGGCAACGTGATGCTGAAGACCAAGACGGTCGGCGCGCAAGCCAAGGAGGACGGCATCTACGTGCAGTTCGAGGGCGAGAAGGCGCCGCCGGACGCGCAGCGCTACGACCTCGTGCTCGTCGCCGTCGGCCGCAGTCCGAACGGCAAGAATATCGGCGCGCAGAATGCGGGCGTGGCCGTCACCGAGCGCGGCTTCATCGAGGTCGACAAGCAGATGCGCACGAACGTCCCGCATATTTTCGCGATCGGCGATATCGTCGGCCAGCCGATGCTCGCGCACAAGGCGGTGCACGAAGGCCATGTCGCAGCGGAGGCCGCGCACGGCGAGAAGGCGTATTTCGACGCGCTGCAGATTCCGTCCGTTGCGTATACCGATCCGGAAGTCGCGTGGGCCGGCAAGACCGAGGATCAGTGCAAGGCCGAAGGGATCAAGTACGGCAAGGCTGTATTCCCGTGGGCCGCCTCGGGCCGGGCGATCGCGAACGGCCGCGACGAGGGCTTCACGAAGCTGATCTTCGACGAGCAAACCCATCGGGTGATCGGCGGCGGGATCGTTGGCCTGAATGCGGGCGACTTGATCAGCGAAGTGTGCCTCGCGGTGGAGATGGGCGCGGATGCAGAGGATATCGGCAAGACGATCCATCCACATCCGACGCTCGGCGAATCGATCGGAATGGCTGCGGAATTGTATGAAGGCGTTTGCACCGACCTGCCGCCGCAGCGCAAAAAGTAAACGCCGCTAGGTGGCGTTACCGCGGCAGCAGGAGAAATGGCGCGTTTCGGCAACGGAACGCGCCATTTTTATGCGAGCCGGGCGGACCGGGCACGAGACGGCGCGCCGCGAGCGTCGCAGCCGTGCAATGAAAAAAGCCGCGCATATTCGCGCGGCTTTTCCCCATTCAAGCAGAAGACGTCAACCAGAGACGCTTACGCCGGCTTGTTCGTGGCGGTGGTGCTGCGGCGCGACGCGGCGGCAGCGTTGCTGGCGGCCTTGGTGGCGACAGCGGCGGCGGCGTTGAAGTTCGTTTCCGCGATTTCAACCGCTTGCTTTGCAGCCTTCTGCACCGTTTCGTAAGTGGTGTTCGCGGCGTTGATCGCGGATTTCAGCGCAGCGACGGCGGTTTCCGAGCCAGCAGGTGCGTTCTTCGCGACGTTGTCGACCAGCGCCTGGACCTTGCGGTTTTGCTCTTCGTATTGCGCTTCGGCGACCTTCGCGAACTCGGCTTGCGTGGCCGACGCGATTTCGTACAGATGGCGGCCATACGACAGCACCTTCTCGGCGATCGGTTGCGTCAGGCTGGCTTGCAGCGCGAGCAGCTCTTGCGCGTCCTTCACGGACAGCGCGCGTTGAACATTTTCCTGGCTTTCCGCGAGCGTCGACTTCACGACTTGGAGATTCAGCTCGATCAGCTTCTCGACACCTTCGAATGCCTTCGACGTCAGGCCGAAGAGATTTTCGATGTTGGCTTTCTGTGCGGCGGCGATTTGCTCGGGGGTCAGAAAAGACATTTTTATGCTCCTGAAGAAGGGGTAGTCGATCGTGGAGACAACAAGCACAACTTTGGTGAACGGATGCTCAAAGTAGCTTTGTGCATCGCAACAATGGAGGGTATTGTAGAGCGCCAAAATGGAAAGTCAAGTATTTTGTGCGTCGCACAAAATAGATAATATGTAGACAAAACAAAGAGTTGCACTGTTTGAATGGAATCGATTCCAATTGCTGCGCACCGTGATTCAATACGGGGCGCTGCAATCAGGCTGCACCGTTGCGGTACGCCAAGTAAACCAAACGACGACGCGGAACGTTTAATGGCTTAATTGGTCGAAGCGCTCATCGTTTTCTGCGCGGACGGCTTTTTGCACTCGCCGTCGCGCCTGCCGGCAGGCTGTTACATCTGTTTTGCCGGCAACATTCACGATTTTCCCGCCTCAAGTTTGCCGATCGCAGACCGATATGCCGAACGCCTACGGCAGCGCGCATAGCCGCCGCGGGCAGGGAGTGCCATGCGTGGGCCATCGTATTTTTCGATGAGACAATGCGGGCCGATTGGCTTGGTGTAATCAATTCTTACATTTTGGTTTAACGAAGATCGGTAAGTGCCTAATATTGCTTCTTTTTTGAGCTTTTAATACACTGGCGAAAATTCCCTCGCCGTTTTGTTCGGACCCTAATGAAAGCCCAATTGTTTGCCCCGCTCAGGATGATGCAGAGCGTCGCGCTCAGCACTGCCGTTTCGGTTGCCATCACGTTGATGGCGTCAGCGGCTGCTGTCGCTCCCGCGGACGCGTTTGCCGCGACAAAGACTTCACATAGCGCGAAAGGCAAGAAGAGCGTGGCGAAGAAGTCGCAGCGCGTTGCGTCGGCCGATACGGCGCGCGCGAGCGGCTCGCGCAAGCGGATGACGCTCGCGGCCGGCGGCCGTCACCACGGCGGCGTGCGCCGGGTTGCGTTCCAGCCGCGTCAGCCGTCGGTCGGCCAGGCGTTCGGCCTGCACGACACGCCGGACGCGCTTGCGCTGCGCTCGGGCGTCGCGTATGTCGTCGATCAGAATTCGTCCGAGCCGCTGTTCGATAAGAACTCGCATGCGGTCGTGCCGATCGCGTCGATCACCAAGCTGATGACCGCGATGGTCGTCCTCGATTCGAAATCGCCGCTGACTGATCAAGTCGAAGTGACCGACGAAGATCGCGATTACGAGAAAGGCACGGGCTCGCGCTTGTCGGTCGGCTCGGTGCTGTCGCGCGAGGACATGCTGCACATCGCGCTGATGGCCTCGGAGAACCGCGCGGCGGCCGCGCTGTCGCGTTACTATCCGGGCGGCCGTCCGGCGTTCATCGCGGCGATGAACGCGAAGGCGAAGGCGCTCGGAATGACCGATACGCACTTCGAGAATTCGACAGGCCTGTCGAGTGCGAATGTGTCGACCGCGCGCGATCTCGTGAAGATGGTGAATGCCGCTTACCAATATCCGTTGATCCGCAAGTTCTCGACGGATCGCAGCTATGAGGTGTACACGGGCAAGCGCACGATCGCGTACAACAGCACGAATGCGCTCGTGCGTAATGCGTCATGGGATATCGGGTTGCAGAAGACGGGTTTCATCAACGAAGCGGGCGAGTGCCTGGTGATGCAGACGACGATTCACGGCCGTCCGATCGTGATGGTGTTGCTCGATTCGTTCGGCAAATATTCGCGTTTTGCCGATGCGTCGCGCGTGCGCAATTGGCTCGACAACGGCGGCGGCGAGCGCCTCACCGCGGCGAACACGACGGCGGGCACCTGAGCCGGCGGCGCGTGATCGCTTGATGAAAAGCCCCGCGAATGCGGGGCTTTTGTTTGGGCCGGTGTCGCGTGCGGCCGCTCGCTGCAATTGGCGCCGCGTGCCCAGCTTTCGCTGCGGATCAGCTTGGTTAGGCTTGTTTTTGCGTGAGCGTATCCGCGTCCTTCAGCGCTTCGGGGTGGTATCCGAGCGATTCGGAAATCGTCAGCGCGGTGCGGCTGAGCTGGCCGAGCCACGCGTCCTGGAGCCGGTCGGCTGGAGCGGACAGCGATAGTCCCGCGACGAGCTTGCCGGTGTCATCGTAGATCCCGGCCGCGATGCAGCGCACGCCGAGTTCCAGTTCCTCGTTGTCGCGTGCGCACGCTTGCTGGCGCACGAGCGCGAGTTCACGCTCGAGTTTCGGCAGATCGGTAATGCTGTTTTGAGTATGGCCGGCGAGCCCCGTGCGCGTCGCATACGCGCGTACCCGCGAGGTCTCGTCGGCGGCGAGAAACAGCTTGCCGACCGACGTCAGGTGCAGCGGCGCGCGGCCGCCGATCGCGCGCACGACCTGCATGCCGGAGCGCTCCGAATACGCGCGCTCGATATAGACAATTTCGTCGCCTTGCCGGACTGACAGGTTGACCGTCTGCCCGGTCAACCGATGCAATTCGCGCATCGGCATCAGCGCCGCATCGCGCACCGACAGCCGGGCCTTGACGAGATTGCCGAGTTCGAGCAGCCGCATGCCGAGCCGGTACGTACCAGGGTCGGAACGATCGACGAGACGGCAGGTGACCATGTCGTTCAGGATTCGATGCGCGGTGGAAGGATGCAGCTCGGTGCGTTGCGCAAGCTCCTTCAGACTGACGGGATCGCTATGCGCGGCGAGCGCATCGAGGAGCCGCATCATTCGCTCGATCACCTGGATCGACGTTTTGGAGTCCGAGTTAGGGTTGCTCATCGTCGTGAATCGATTGCCGCATCAAGAATACAGGAATGCGACGATTGTATCTCGTATTGTGAAAAGAACGGAAGGCATTCGAGGAAGTCTTCGCCTGCGGCGGCGTATTGGTGCGCACACCGTTCGCGCGGTAGCAGCGCCGGCATGCGCGGAAAGCGCCGGGGCGCTGGCTGGGCATGGCGCGGGCGCGCGACGCGCGAAATTCCGGTGCGCTCGGATGCCTGCAGACCGCTCGTGACCGTGCTCGAGCGTGACTGTTCACCTGGCGACAACACTGCGTTCGCTATTCGCGGATTTATCTTGATAGAGACGATTTATAGAATGTCGACATGCCGACATTGGGCGACGCCCAATGCGCGAGTCGAGTGAGGTCGCATCATGAAAAAGACAATATCGATGTACTGGCCGCTTGCGATCGTTGTGCCGCTTGCCGCCGCCGCTTATCTGCATTTTTCCGACGCTGGATCGCCGCGCGCGGGCGCTGTCGTGCGCGATACGTCGGCCGAGCTTGCGCGCACCGTGTCGTATGGGTTCGTCGACGACGCGTCGCAGCCGCTTCCCGTCACGTCGCAAGGCGCGGCGCTCGCGGCGTCGAAGGCGCTGTGATGCGCGGGCCGTGGCAAGCGGGAATCGGCGGGCGTTTGTATAATGCCGCGTTCTCCATTCGAGCGGTGCGCCGCACAATTCCGGCTGCGTGATGAAAAGCGTCGCGATCTGTTTCGTTTGCCTCGGCAACATCTGCCGTTCGCCCACGGCCGAAGGGGTGATGCGGCATCAAATCGCGGCGGCGGGGCTCGATGGCGTGATCACCGTCGATTCGGCCGGCACCGGCGATTGGCATGTCGGTGAGCCTCCCGATGCGCGTGCGCAGCAGGCGGCAGGCTTGCGGGGCTACGATCTGTCGAAATTGCGTGCGCGGCAAATCGGTCCGGCCGATTTCGAGCGCTTCGATCTGGTGCTCGCGATGGATGCCGCGAATCTTGCCGAGCTGCAAAAGCGTTGCCCGCCACAGTATCGGGGCAAGGTTCGGCTGCTGATGGAATATGCGGGCGACGGGGCGCCACGCGAAATCGCCGACCCTTATTTCGGCGGCTCGCGGGGTTTCGAGCAGGTGCTCGATCAGTGCGAGGATGCGTGCCGCGGTCTGCTCGGCAGCCTGTGCGCCGGCGTGCCGCACCGGCATTGAAGCATTCTCGATGTTGCTTTCCACCCTTTTGGAGATAGGGATACTTGACTGATTTTGTCGAATATTTATACTTGACAAAAATCGTCAAGATTGCTGCCCATTCAATACCATGAGACTCACCACGAAAGGCCGTTTCGCCGTCACGGCGATGATCGACTTGGCGCTGCGCCAGGAGCATGGCCCGGTGACGCTTGCAGGCATTAGCCAGCGCCAGCGGATTTCACTCTCCTATCTTGAGCAATTGTTCGGCAAGCTGCGCCGGCATGAAATCGTCGAATCGGTCCGCGGGCCGGGCGGCGGTTACAACCTCGCGCGTCGCGCGCAGGACGTGACGGTGGCCGACATCATCATCGCGGTGGACGAGCCGCTCGATGCGACGCAATGCGGCGGCAAGGGCGCGTGCGACGGCACGAAGCAGCGCAATGGCCATTGCATGACGCACGAGCTTTGGTCGACGCTGAATCAGAAGATGGTCGAGTATCTCGATTCGGTATCGCTGCAGGATCTCGTCGATCAGCAGCGCGCGTGCGAAGGCTCGCCGGCGGTGCTGCGCGACAAGCGCAAGCCCGAGCCTTCCCCGGCGGGCGTCGAGCCGGTCCGCTCGATTCCGCTTGGCCCGAATTCGGTTTTCAACATTGCGAACTCATGATCGCAGCCGCCGCGCGCGACAGCCCGCGGCGAGCCCAACAAACAGTCCCGCACAGAACACGCATACCCGGAGCGACAGATGAATAACGAGATTCCCCACCTGCCCATCTATATGGACTACAGCGCGACGACGCCTGTCGATCCGCGCGTCGTCGACAAGATGGTGCCGTATCTGCGCGAACAGTTCGGCAACCCGGCGTCGCGCAGCCACGCATACGGCTGGGATGCCGAGCGCGCGGTCGAACAGGCGCGCGAGCAGGTGGCCGCGCTCGTCAACGCGGACCCGCGGGAGATCATCTGGACTTCCGGCGCGACCGAGTCCGACAATCTCGCGATCAAAGGCGCCGCGCATTTCTATCAAGGCAAGGGCAAGCACATCGTCACGGTGAAGACCGAGCACAAGGCGGTGCTCGACACGTGCCGTGAACTCGAGCGCGAAGGCTTCGAGGTGACCTACCTCGACGTGAAGGAAAACGGCCTGATCGATCTCGACGCATTCAAGGCCGCGCTGCGCCCGGATACGGTTCTCGTGTCGGTGATGTTCGTGAACAACGAGATCGGCGTGATCCAGGACATCGAGACGATCGGCGAAATCTGCCGCGAGAAGGGCATCGTGTTTCACGTCGACGCCGCGCAGGCGACGGGCAAGGTCGAGATCGACCTTGCCAAGCTGAAGGTCGACCTGATGTCGTTCTCCGCGCACAAGACTTACGGCCCCAAGGGTATCGGTGCGCTGTACGTGCGCCGCAAGCCGCGCGTGCGCATCGAAGCGCAGATGCACGGCGGCGGCCACGAACGCGGAATGCGCTCGGGCACGCTGCCGACGCACCAGATCGTCGGAATGGGCGAGGCGTTCCGGATCGCGCGCGAAGAGATGGCTACCGAGAACGAGCGGATTCGCGCGCTGCGCGACAAGCTGTTGCGCGGTCTCACGCAGATCGAGGAAACCTATGTGAACGGCGACCTCGAGCACCGGATCGCGCACAATCTGAACATCAGCTTCAATTTTGTCGAAGGCGAGTCGCTGATCATGGCGATCAAGGACGTCGCGGTATCGTCGGGCTCGGCGTGCACGTCGGCTTCGCTCGAGCCGTCCTACGTGCTGCGCGCGCTCGGCCGCAACGACGAACTCGCGCACAGCTCGATTCGCTTCACGGTCGGCCGCTTCACGACGGAGCAGGAAATCGACTACGTGATCGAACTGCTGAAGAGCAAGATTGCGAAGCTGCGTGATTTGTCGCCGCTTTGGGAAATGCATCAGGAAGGCATCGATCTGTCGACGATCGAATGGGCGGCGCACTGAGCACGGCGCGAGGTTGAGCGGTTTATCGCGGACGCTGAGCGAAAAGCGCGCCGCACGGACGAAATGCAAGGAGTTTGAGTCATGTCTTACAGCAACAAGGTTCTGGATCACTATGAAAATCCGCGTAACGTCGGCTCGTTCGCGAAGGACGACGATGCGGTGGGCACCGGCATGGTCGGCGCGCCCGCGTGCGGCGATGTGATGAAGCTGCAGATTCGCGTTGGCGCGGATGGCGTGATCGAGGATGCGAAGTTCAAGACGTATGGCTGCGGTTCGGCGATCGCGTCGAGTTCGCTCGTCACCGAATGGGTGAAGGGCAAGACCCTCGATGAGGCGCTCGCGATCAAGAACACGCAGATTGCCGAGGAACTGGCGCTGCCGCCCGTGAAGATCCATTGCTCGATTCTCGCCGAAGACGCGATCAAGGCGGCCGTTGCCGACTACAAGCAGCGTCATGCGGGCGCGGCGCAAGGCGACCAGGCCGCTGCGTGAGGCAAGGCTATGCGTTGCGGGCCGTGCGCGATGAGCCGGTGACGCAGACAGGCCGTGCGCGCTGACGGCACGGCGGGTTGGACGGACGATGTTTTGAGTTTGAACGCAATACGCGCGCGGCTCGGCTGTGCGCGGCGAAGGACATTATGGCAATCACACTGACCGAAAAAGCGGCGCAACACGTGCAGAAGTATTTGACGCGTCGCGGCAAGGGGCTGGGCCTGAGGCTCGGCGTGCGCACGACCGGCTGCTCGGGGCTTGCGTACAAGCTCGAATATGTCGATGAGCTTGCTACCGAGGATCAAGTGTTCGAGAGCCACGGCGTGAAAGTCTTCGTCGATCCGAAAAGCCTCGCGTATATCGACGGCACCGAATTGGACTTCGCGCGCGAAGGGTTGAACGAGGGATTCAAGTTCAACAACCCGAACGTGAAGGACGAATGCGGCTGCGGCGAATCGTTCCGCGTCTGACGGCGATTCCCATCCGGCGCGGCAACAGGCGGCGCGGGCCGCCTTTTTAATGGGCGGCGCAACGGCTCGCGACGGCGGGCGTTGGGCCGCGCGATCGACAACGAATCCGGCACGATTGCGACACGCGATGGTTTCGCTCAAAGACAGTCACTTCGATTTGTTTGGCCTGCCGGCGCAATTCGCGCTCGACGAGCAGGCGCTGGATGCGGCATATCGCACCGTGCAGTCGCAGGTGCATCCGGACCGCTTCGCGGCGGCGGGCGACGCGCAAAAACGCATCGCGATGCAATGGGCGGCGCGCGCGAACGAGGCATATCAGACGCTGCGCGATCCGCTCAAGCGTGCGGCGTATCTGCTTGCGCTGCGCGGCGTGGACGTCGGCGCCGAGAACAACACGGCGATGGAGCCGGCGTTCCTGATGCAGCAAATGGAGTGGCGCGAGCGCATCGAGGATGCGGCCGCCGCGTGCCATGTCGGCGAACTCGACGCGCTGCTTGCGGAACTGCGCGATGAGCGGCGCGCGCGGCTTGCGACACTCGCCGCGCTCGTCGACAGCGGCGCCGACCAGGGGGCAGCCGAGGCGGTGCGGCAATTGATGTTCGTCGAGCGTGTGACGATGGAGATCCGTGCGCAGATCGAGCGTCTCGAGCGCTGATGCACGGCTGCGATGCCCGGTTGCGCTCTCCAGTCGCAGTCGCCACAACGGCCGCGGATGCGCGGCCGCGATACTAACCGCGCGCGGCGCCCCGGCTTCACGCGCGCGATGCAACGAGGGCTACGCCCCTCATCGAACTGAAGATGGCCTTACTGCAAATTTCCGAACCCGGCATGGCGCCTGCGCCGCATCAGCGGCGGCTCGCCGTCGGCATCGACCTCGGCACGACTCATTCGCTCGTCGCCGCGGTGCGCAACAGTATTCCCGAGGTGTTGCCGGACGAAGCGGGCCGGGTGCTGCTACCGTCCGTCGTCCGCTATCTCGAGAACGGCGGCCGCCGGATCGGTCATGCGGCAAAAGCCGAGGCGGTGAGCGATCCGCGCAATACGATTGTGTCCGTCAAGCGTTTCATGGGCCGCGGCAAGGCGGAAGTCGAGGGCGCGGCGAATGCGCCTTACGAATTCGTCGACGCGCCGGGCATGGTGCAGATTCGCACGGTCGACGGCGTGAAGAGCCCGGTCGAAGTGTCGGCCGAGATTCTCGCGACGCTGCGCCAGCGCGCGGAGGATACGCTCGGCGACGAACTAGTCGGCGCGGTGATCACCGTGCCCGCGTACTTCGACGACGCACAGCGCCAGGCGACCAAGGATGCGGCGCGGCTCGCGGGGCTAAATGTGCTGCGCCTGCTGAACGAGCCGACCGCGGCGGCGATCGCTTACGGGCTCGACAACGGCGCGCAGGGGCTTTACGCGGTCTACGATCTGGGCGGCGGCACGTTCGATCTGTCGATTCTGAGACTCACGAAGGGCGTGTTCGAAGTGCTGGCCGCGGGCGGCGATTCGGCGCTCGGCGGCGACGATTTCGACCACGCGCTGTTCGATCACGTGCTCGCGCGCGCGAATATCGATGCGAAGACGCTCGCGCCCGAAGACGTGCGCCAGCTGCTCGACCGCGTGCGCATTGCGAAGGAGGCGCTGTCGGATGCGCCGGACGTGAAATTGGACGTGACGCTGTCGACGGGCGCGCTCTCGCAAACGATCTCGCGCGAGACGTTCGCGACCGTCGCCGAGCCGCTCGTGCAGCGTACACTCGGGCCGACCCGCAAGGCGCTGCGCGACGCGCAGGTCACGGTGGCCGACATCAAGGGCGTCGTGCTCGTCGGAGGGGCGACGCGCATGCCGGTGATTCGGCAGGCGGTGACGGAATTCTTCGGCCAGCCGCCGCTCGTCAATCTCGATCCGGACCAGGTGGTCGCGCTCGGTGCGGCGATTCAAGCCGACCTGCTCGCCGGCAACCGCGGCGGCGGCGACGATTGGCTGCTGCTCGACGTGATTCCGCTGTCGCTCGGTGTCGAGACGATGGGCGGTCTCGTCGAGAAGATCGTTCCGCGCAATTCGACGATTCCCGTCGCGCGCGCGCAGGATTTCACGACGTTCAAGGACGGCCAGACCGCGATGGCGATTCACGTCGTGCAGGGCGAGCGCGAGCTGGTGTCCGATTGCCGGTCGCTCGCGCGTTTCGAGTTGCGCGGCATTCCGCCTATGGCGGCGGGGGCTGCGCGCATTCGCGTCACCTATCAGGTCGACGCGGACGGCCTTTTGTCGGTGTTTGCGCGCGAGCAGGGCTCGGGCGTCGAGGCGTCGGTGGTCGTGAAACCGTCATATGGTCTGGCTGACAGCGACATCGCACGGATGCTCGAGGACAGCTTCGGTGCGGCCGAAGCCGACATGCGCGCACGCGCGCTGCGCGAAGCGCAGGTCGAGGCGCAGCGCCTCGTCGACGCGACGCAGGCCGCGCTCGACGCCGACGGCGATTTGCTCGATGCGGGCGAGCGCGCGGCGATCGACGGCCTTGTCGCGTCGCTGCGCGCGCTTGCGACGGGCGACGACACGGACGCGATTGACGCGGCGACGAAGGCGCTCGCCGCAGGCACCGACGAGTTCGCCGCACGTCGGATGAACAAGAGCATCAAGCGGGCGCTTGCCGGCCGCAAGCTCGACGAGATTTGATATACGCTGCGCCGGGCGGCCGGGTTGACGCCGGGCCGCGCGGCGCGACGACGAACCCGCGCGGCTGCGCGCCGAACCGGCCGCGCCCAGCGCAACGAACGGAACCAACATGCCTCAACTCGTAGTACTGCCGCACGTCGAACTGTGCCCGGACGGCGCGGTGATCGACGCCGTGCCCGGCAAGAGCATCTGCGACAATCTGCTCGACAATGGCGTCGAGATCGAGCATGCGTGTGAGAAATCGTGCGCATGCACGACCTGCCACGTGATTATCCGCGAGGGCTTCAACGAACTCGAGCCGTCCGACGAGGACGAGGACGACCTGCTCGATAAGGCGTGGGGGCTCGAGCCTACGTCGCGCTTGTCGTGCCAGGTGATCGTGAAGGACGATGTGGATCTGGTGGTCGAGATTCCGAAGTACTCGATCAATCACGCGAAAGAGAACCACTGACTGACGCGCAAGGAGAGACGGCGATGAAATGGACCGATTCGCGCGAGATCGCGATTGCGCTGGCAGAACGGCATCCGGACGTCGATCCGAAGACTGTTCGCTTTACCGAACTGCGCGAGTGGGTGCTCGCGCTCGACGGCTTCGATGACGATCCGAATCGCTCTGGCGAGAAAATTCTCGAAGCGATCCAGACGTATTGGATCGACGAATCGGATTTCGACGACGATTGATGCGTTGATGTATTGATGCGCTGTCGAGCGGATGTTTGCGTGCATGCGTTCGCGTATGTGGGCGGGCGCCTGCAACGTTTGAGCGGACGGTTCGGGCGCACGCGCGAACGGATGTAAAGAAAAATGGCTCGTGAGGCGATCGCTTCACGAGCCATTTTTCATACCGGCACCCTCTGCGGCGGGGCGGCTTCGCCGCCGCGCGCCCGCGCGGTGCGCCGATCAGGCGCCGACCAGCGTGCCGTTCTCGACCCGCACGCGCTGCCCCTGCCCGAACGGCGGTGGGTTGCGGTACGTAAAGGTGCGCGTCGAACCGTCTTGCATCTGCACTTGCACCTGATAGTCGGTTTCGCTGCGAACCTGTTTTTCGATTGCGTTGCCGGCGAGCCCGCCGCCGAGTGCGCCGAGGATCGTCATTGCCGCGCGGCCGTTTCCGTGGCCGAACTGGTTGCCGGCAAAGCCGCCCGCTGCCGCACCGCCGATCGCGCCGAGCCCCGAACTGGTGCCGGCACTGCGCACCGGCACGATGGCGGCGACGGTGCCGCAGCTCGCGCAGTAAGACGCTTGCGACGGTTGCGGCGAATACGGCTGCTGCGCATATTGCGGCTGCGGTGTTGCGGCCGTGTGGTGTTTGCGCGGCGTGTGGCGCGCCGGCTGTTGAGGCGCGGCCTGCGCGACAGTCTGGCGTTGTTGCGCGGCTTGCTGCGCGGCCTGTTGCTGCGCTTGAGCGGCGAGCGCGGCGCTCGCGGCGGCGGCCGTATCGACGGCCGGTTGCGACGCGATCAGCGCGGCCTGCGTTTGCGGATTCTGCTCGGCGGTGCTGCTCGCTTTCGGGAACAGGCCCGTGACGGCGGCCGTTGCCGCGAGGCTGGCGATGATGACTGCGCCGGCGGCGGTAGCGACGAGCGGATGGAGGCGCTGACGTTGCTGCGTAGTAGCGGTGTTTTGATTGTCCATTTTCGACTCTCCTGACGCGCACGGACGTGCGTTATTTTCTGCAGTCAAGTGTCGATCATCCGCTATGGGTGCGCCGTTTCAAGTTGTAACGATTCGCTGTGGAAACTTCGGTGTCAAACACCGTCAAATGCGCGCACGGGCCGCTGCGGCAATGGCGGCGCGCTGAAAGGGACGGAGCGCAAGACGCGTGCGGCGGCCATGCTTTAACCAGTGGTTACAAAGCACGCGATCAGGCGGGCGATGGATTGGGCGCTTTTGGGGGATTCGAGCGCCGCCGAGGCGCTTACGGTGAGGTTCTGCCCATGCGGAAGGCCGGGGCGCGGCTTTGCGCCACGAGATGGCGGTGCAGCGAAAAGCAGCGGAGATGAAGCGAAAAGCGGCTGCGCCAGGCGGCCGAATCGCCGGTGTCGAGCGGGCGGGCCGCCCGGCCGGACGATCATGCAACTGAACGATCGTCCGGCCGGGCGCCGCGCTGCACACCGCCGCCGTCAGTCCTCGCGGCGCAGATGCGGGAACAGCAGCACGTCGCGGATCGTCGGGCTATCGGTGAGCAGCATCACGAGGCGGTCGATGCCGATGCCGCAGCCACCGGTCGGCGGCATGCCGTATTCGAGCGCGCGGATATAGTCGGCGTCGAAATACATCGCTTCTTCGTCGCCCGCGTCCTTTTGCTCGACCTGCTTCTTGAAGCGGGCCGCTTGATCTTCCGGGTCGTTGAGTTCGGAGAAGCCGTTCGCGATCTCGCGGCCGGTGACGAACAGCTCGAAGCGCTCGGTGATGCCGGGCACCGTGTCCGAGGCGCGCGCGAGCGGCGACACCTCGACCGGGTAGTCGATGATGTAGGTCGGCTCCCAGAGCTGCGACTCGGCGGTTTCCTCGAACAGCGCAAGCTGCAGCGCGCCGATGCCCGCGTTCAGAAACGCCGGCTGCGACGCGTCCACGCCGAGCCGCTTGAGTTCGGTGCGCAGATAGTCGGAATCGGCAAGCTGAGCGTCGGTGTAGGACGGGGCGTACTTCTGGATCGCCTGCGTGATCGTGAGCCGGTGGAACGGCTTCGACAGATCGAGTTCGCGGCCTTGATACTGGAACGTCGCGGTGCCGAGCGCGTCGATCGCCGTCTGGCGGATCAGCTGCTCGGTGAAATCCATCAGCCAACGATAATCGGTGTACGCGGCGTAGAACTCCATCATCGTGAATTCCGGGTTGTGGCGCGGCGACACGCCCTCGTTGCGGAAATTCCGGTTGATCTCGAATACGCGCTCGAAGCCGCCGACGATCAGGCGCTTCAGATACAGTTCCGGCGCGATGCGCAGGAACATCTGCATGTCGAGCGCGTTGTGATGCGTGACGAACGGCTTGGCCGCCGCGCCGCCCGGAATCGGATGCAGCATCGGCGTTTCGACTTCCATGAACTCGGCGTCGCTCATGAACTTGCGGATCGACGCGATCGCCTTCGTGCGCGCGCGGAACGTCGCGCGCGTCTGCGGCGTGACGATCAGATCGACGTAGCGCTGGCGGTAACGCATTTCCTGGTCCGCGAGGCCGTGGAACTTGTCGGGCAGCGGGCGCAGCGCCTTCGACAACAACCGCAGCGCCGTACACTTCACCGAAAGCTCGCCCTTGTTCGTGCGGAACAGCACGCCGCGCGCGGCGACGATGTCGCCCAGATCCCACTTCTTGAATGCTTCGTAAGTGTCGGCGCCGACGTCGGCGGGCGTCACGAAGAACTGGATCTGGCCCGAGCCGTCCTGCACGGTCGCGAAGCTCGCCTTGCCCATCACGCGCTTCAACATCATCCGGCCGGCGATCGCGACTTCGAGGGACTTCGCTTCGAGCGCTTCCTTGTCGGCATCGGCGTGTTCGGCTTGCAGATCAGCTGCGTGGTGGGTTGGCCGGAAGTCGTTCGGGTACGCGACGCCTTGCTCGCGCAGCGCACGCAGCTTGTCGCGGCGCTCCGCGATGATCAGGTTTTCGTCCGCCGCGACTGCGGCCTGCGGTTGGGTCGGTTCGGTCATGATGGTCGGTTCGGTGGTGATGCGTGAGCGGGGCGGTGCGGGCGGTGCACGAGGCGGCCCGCCGGGGCGGGCGCCTCTTCGTCGCGCGGGCGCGGATCGCGGCCGTTCGGGCCGCGCCCGCGCGCGGGCGCTTACACGCCCTGTTTGAGACTTGCGCTGATGAAGTCGTCGAGATCGCCGTCGAGCACGGCCTTCGTGTTGCTCATTTCGACGTTCGTGCGCAGATCCTTCACGCGGCTCTGGTCGAGCACGTAAGAGCGGATCTGGTGACCCCAGCCCACGTCGGTCTTGCTCGATTCGAGCTTGTCCTGCTCGGCCTGGCGCTTGCGCAGCTCGGCCTCGTAAAGGCGCGACTTCAGCATCGCCATCGCCTCCGCGCGGTTGCGGTGCTGCGAGCGGTCGTTCTGGCACTGGACGACGATGCCCGTCGGCATATGCGTGATGCGCACGGCCGAATCGGTCTTGTTGATGTGCTGGCCGCCCGCGCCGGACGCGCGATAGGTGTCGATGCGCAGATCGGCCGGGTTGATTTCGACTTCGATCGAATCGTCGATTTCCGGATAGACGAACACCGACGAGAACGACGTATGGCGGCCGCCCGACGAATCGAACGGCGATTTGCGCACGAGCCGGTGAATGCCGGTTTCGGTGCGCAGATAGCCGTATGCGTATTCGCCCGTGACCTTGATCGTCGCGTTCTTGATGCCGGCGACGTCGCCGTCGGACTCTTCGAGCACCTCGGCCTTGAAGCCCTTGCGCTCGCAGTAGCGCAGATACTGGCGCAGCAGCATCGACGCCCAGTCGCACGCCTCGGTGCCGCCCGCGCCCGCCTGGATGTCGATGAAGCAGTTGTTCGGATCGGCCGGGTTCGAGAACATCCGGCGGAATTCGATGTCGGCCACGCGCGCCTCGAGCTGCGCGGCGTCGCCTTCGGTCGCGACGAGCGTGTCTTCGTCGCCTTCGTCGCGCGCGAGGTCGAACAGATCCTGCGTGTCGCGCAGGTCGTTATCGAGTTGCGTGAGCGTCGTCACGACGCCTTCAAGCAGCTTTTTTTCCCGGCCGAGCGCCTGGGCGTTCTTCGAATCGTTCCAGACGTTCGGGTCTTCGAGGGCCTTGTTGACTTCGGCTAGACGTTGCGATTTGACGTCGTAGTCAAAGATACCCCCGTAGCTCGCCCGCGCGCCGGCGCAGGTCCGCAAGGGAGCTTTCGATCGCGTTCAGACGTTCCGCTTCCATGATCTCGTTCGCTCGTGATGCTTCGTGAAAAGGGGAAATTATAGCCGATGGCGGTGCGCGGCCGGCCGGGTGGTCAGGCTCGCCGGCGCTATACGCGGGCACTCAGGCGCGTAGCCGGATTCGCGCGCGCCCGATGCCGGTGACGGTGGTTGCCGCTGCCCGTTGCTCGGCGCGGTCGGGCGCACGGCGGCGCGGCGCGATGCGGGTTCGTGCGGGCGGGTTCAGGCCGGCTCGGATCGATTCGGACAGATTTGGGTTGAATCAGGCGGATTCGGGCCGCATGGGTGTTTGGGGACATGGCTTGCGATGCCCCCGCCCGGCGCGATGACGCAGGCCACCCGGCCGGTCGCGGCGCTCGACCAGGCCTGTGGCCCGTTCCAACGGGCCAGGCGCTCGCCGCCGTTTTACGCCGCGTGCTCGACGATCAGTTGCACGCGCGTCATGCCGTTCCACGTATCGCTCGCGAGCCGGTATGCGAGCGTCGCGCGCGCGGGCAGCGGCTCGGTGCGGTTGAACCAGATGGCGTTGAAGCGTTGCCGGCCGCGCGTCAACTGCAGCTTCAGATGCTTGTCCTTGACGAGTGCCTGCGAGGCGACGCCGAATTCGCCCGAGAACAGCGGCGCAGGGAATCCCTGGCCCCAGACGGCCGAGTCGAGCAGCTCGACGAGTTGCGGCGTGAAATAGGCTTCGTCGAGTTCGCCGTCGGTTTCGATCACGCGCGCGAGCGCGTCGTCAGTGAGCGATTCGCGCGCGACCGATTCGAACGCGGCGGCAAAGCGTGGCACGTTTTCGGTGTCGAGCGTGACGCCTGCGGCCATCGCATGGCCGCCGAACGTGACGATGAGGCCCGGCTCGCGCTTCGAGATCAGGTCGAGCGCGTCGCGCAGATGGAAGCCTGCGATCGAGCGGCCCGAACCCTTGACGCGCGCGCCGCTGTCGTCGGCGTGCGCGAACGTGAACGCCGGCCGGTGAAAACGCTCCTTCAGCCGTCCGGCGACGATTCCGATCACCCCCTGGTGCCAGGCCGGATTGAACAGCGTGATCGTCGCGGCTTCGGCGGGGTCGACCGACGACAGATCGGCGAGCGCCTGCTGTTGCATGCCCGCCTCGATCTCGCGGCGCTCGCGATTCATCGCGTCGAGCTGCTGCGCGAGTTCCCATGCGCGGCCGGCGTCGTCGGTCGTCAGGCATTCGATGCCGAGCGACATGTCCGACAGCCTGCCCGCCGCGTTCAGCCGCGGGCCCAGGCCGAAGCCGAGATCGAAGCCGCAGGCGCGGCGCGCGTCGCGCGCGGCCGCGCGAAACAGCGCGGCGACGCCCGGTTGCATCCGGCCGCTGCGGATGCGCGCGAGCCCCTGTGCGACCAGCACGCGGTTGTTCGCATCGAGCCGAACGACGTCGGCGACCGTGCCGAGCGCGACCAGGTCGAGCAAGCCGTCGAGCCGCGGCTCGGCGCGCGCGTCGCCGAATGCGCCGCGCGTGCGCAGCTCGGCGCGCAGCGCGAGCAGCACGTAGAACATCACGCCGACGCCGGCGATGTGCTTGCTCGGAAACGCGCAGCCCGGCTGGTTCGGATTGACGATCGCGCGCGCGGCGGGCAGGGTGTCGCCGGGCAGGTGATGGTCGGTGACGAGCACGTCGATGCCGCGCGCGTTCGCGGCCGCGACGCCGTCGACGCTCGCGATGCCGTTGTCGACCGTGATCAGCAGATCGGGCCGGCGTTCGGCGGCGAGCGCGACGATTTCCGGCGTGAGGCCGTAGCCGTATTCGAAGCGGTTCGGCACCAGATAATCGATCTGTGCGCCGAACATGCGCAGGCCGCGCACGGCGAGCGCGCAGGCGGTCGCGCCGTCGCAGTCGTAGTCGGCGACGACGAGCATCCGGCGGCCGGCCGCGAGCGCGTCGGCAAGAAGCGCGGCCGCGTCCGCGCAGCCTTTCAGTTGCGTCGGCGGCAGCAGGCGCGTGAGCGCGGTTTCGACGTCGGCGGGCGACGCGATCCCGCGCGCGGCGTACAGGCGCGCCAGCACAGGGTGCAGGCCGTGGCGGGTGAGTGCGTCGAGCGCGGCGGGAGTACAGGAGCGGGTGACGATGCGGGTCATGCGGGAAATCGGTTATGCGATCGGTGTTTCGACCGGTGTTTCGAACAGGGAGGCGAACGTGCGCCGGCGCCAGAACTTGCGCAGCTCGCCGCGCGTGACGGCGAGCGTGACGGTGCTGGTATCGCCGCAGAGCGTGAGCGCGAGTTCATCGAGCCGGCCGTCGCCGAGCGCGGCGAGCGCGGGTGCGAACCAGTCGCGTTCGAGCGTGCCCAGCGCGTCATGCCAGCGCGCCCAGTCCTGTTCGATGAACGGCGCGCTCAGCGCGTCGAGTTCGACGAGCGTTGCCGCGCCAGGCTGGGCGGCGCCGGCAGGCGGCAGCGCGTCGAACGACGCGGGCGGCGCATCCGTTGCCGCGCGCGCCGCGAGCGCGAGCCCGCGCGCGCCCGGCGAGTGCGACAGCACGCGCGCGAACGGGTTCGTCACGGGCTTCATCGCCCCTTGCGCATGGAACCAGATCGAATTGACGGCCGGATAGCCGCGCGCTTCGCGCGCTTCGTTGACGGGATGGCCGAACCACGCCATCTGCACTTCGTTCTGCAGTTTCATCCACGCGCGCGAGCGTTCGCCCGTCTGCGTCTCGTGCGGCAGCCAGATTTCGATGTTGCGTCCGCTCGCGCGCAGCGGCGCGGCGCCCGCGAGGCTCGCGAACTGCGGGCTCGACAAGTACCAGCGCGCCGGCCGCGGCGCCTGCAGCTTGACGCCCAGCTCCTCGATCAGCGGGCGGGCGGTGGCGAGAAGCGCGGCCGCTTCGTCGTCGCGGATGTCGAGCGACGACGGATCGATCAGCACCAGATGGTCGGTGGCGATCCGTACATGAACGGGCTCGACGCAGGCCCATGTATGGTTGCCCGGCTCGCCGCCGTCGGCGGCGAGCATGTAGGGCGCGAGCGGCGCGTCGTCGGTGCCGGCATCGGTTGCGCCGAAGCGGCACGCAAGCCAGTGCTCGTGCGGCAGCGTGCGCTGGAACGCCTCGC
>NZ_FXAN01000065.1 GCF_900176645.1 Burkholderia singularis | reverse complement strand
ACGCCGCCCGCGAGCCCCGCTGCACCCGCCGCCGGCGAACCGCCGGCCGCCGTGCCGGCACCGCCCAACACGGCCCACCCCAAGCCGATCGCGGATGCGCTGCAATCGGTCACGTCGCTCGCCGAGTTGCGCACGGCGCTGCAACGCTTCGCCGCGCAAGCGGATATGCGGCCCGCTGAAGCGCAACTGGCGCGCGCAGCCGATTACGTGATCGAGCTGATTCAGCGCGATATCGCCACGCACACGGACGCCCGCGCATACGCGCCGGCATCCTGATGATTCGTATTGCCAAACAATCGGACGCCACGCTCACATTCCGCGCGCCTCAACGTTCTTTCCTGCGCACGGCATTTTCCGTGCATGACATGATAGGAGCCACACCATGACTTTTCCGACCACCGTCAACGACCAAATCACCGACGCCGTCACGCAGTCGAACGTCAAAGTCGTCGCGGAAAGCCCCGCGATGGCCTTGGGTTCGATCTACCAGACGATGGCGCACTCCACCGGCATCCTGTTCCAGAACGCCGTGTCCGCGCAGCAGCAGCAGAACACGCTCGCGCAGGCGGCCGCCAACATGGGCTTGATGCAGATCTACAGCGTCGACACCACCGCCGGCGCGGCGGCCACCGAGAAGGTCGCGCAAGGCGGCATCGCCGACAACCTCACGAGCCTGTTGACCGTGCTGCAATCGTTCCGCTCGCCGCCGCAATGACGCCGCCGGGCATCGCCGCATGAGCCGGCGCCGGGCTGACCGTCAGCGCGCCGCGCCGCTTCCATTCCCGCTACGACTCAACTTCTAGGAATCAGCCATGACCACTCCGACCGCAGTCAATTCGCAAATCACCGATGCCGTCACGCAATCGAACGTCAAGGTTTTGGGAGAAAGCCCCGCAACGGCGCTGGGCACGATCTACCAGACGATGGCGCATTCCACCGGCATCCTGTTCCAGAACGCCGTGTCCGCGCAGCAACAGCAGAACACTGCGGCGCAGGCAGCCACCAACATGGGCGTGATGCAGATCTACAGCGTCGACACCACTGCCGGCGCGGCAGCTACCGAGAAGATCGCGCAAGGCGGCATCGCCGACAACCTCACGAGCCTGCTGACCGTGCTGCAAGCGTTCCGCTCGCAACCGCAATAACCGCACTCGCGAACCGGATACGGCCGCCCCGCGCCCGCGAATCGACGCGCCGCCGCACGCCGATTCGTCTTGGCGCGGGCCGCCCGGCCGCCGCACCCCGGACAGATCAAAGGACATGCCATGCCAAACGGATTCGACACCGTGCAAAACTGCGCCGCCAACGCGAACGCGATCCGCAACGCGCAATACGACTTCGTTGCCCGCTATCTGAGCATCGATCTCTACGACGATCCCCCTCATCCCAAGGTGATCGGCCGCGACGAGGCCAACGCGATCTGGAACGCCGGCCTGAAGCTCGTGCTCGTCTACGAGGACGCCCCGTCGTCCTGCGATTACTTCAGCGCGCTGCGAGGCTACATCGACGGTTTGCGCGCCGCGACCCAAGCAGGCGATCTCGGCGCGCGAAACGGCGGCTTGTATTTCACGGTCGACTACGACGCGCCAGCCGCCGACATCGACGGATGCATCACCTCATATTTCCACGGCGTCGCAAGCGGCGTCGCGGCAGCCGGCAACGGCAACCGCCGATACGGCATCGGCGTGTACGGATCGGGCAGCACGTGCCGGGCGATGCAGCAGGCAGGCCTCGTCCAGTACACGTGGCTTGCGAACTCGGCCGGATGGTCCGGCTATGATCCGTCGCGGCCGTGGTCGATCGTGCAGCAGGCGCAAACGACGATTTCGCTCGATTGCGGAACAATGCACGTCGACCCTGATACGGCAAGCGCGAACTTCGGCGCGTTCGTGCCGCCGGCCGCCGGCTGAGCGGCGCGCCCGAAGAGCGCCCACTTGCGCGGCAGCCGGTGCGCATCGGCGTCAATGACAGCCATTCGTCAGACATGGAAAGAAAATCGTCATCACATTGGCGTAGCAAACAGGTCACGCAATCGACGCATCATTTCGTCATACTTCGCAGCATGCCCAATTCGCGTTCCTCCCGGAGCCTGCCGATGCGCCACCGTTCAGCCATGCTCGGCGCCGTCGTCTGCGCCGCGTCGCTCGTGGCGGCCTGCAGCGACGACGCGTCCGAAGCATCGCGCGCGCAGGCCAATGCCGCCGCGCAGCAACCGCCGTTCGCCAGGAACAGCGCCGATGCGTTCAACGGCGGCGCGCCAGCCGGCGGCAACGCCGCCGCGAGCGCGCCGCTCGCGCCGCCCGTGATCCACTACCCGCCCGAAGACGCCGACGAAGACGCATCCGGCGCGAAGGCAGCGCTCATGCATGCCGCATCGAGCCCAGGTCGAACGCGCGGCATCGCCGCGCCCTCTTCCCCGCAGAACCCGAGGTGAACAGATGACATCAGAAAGCCGCCGCCGTTTCCTGCAGACCGTCGCGCAATCCACGAGCGCCGCCGCCGCGCTCACCGTCTTGCCCGAATCGATTCGCCGTGCGCTCGCGATCCCCGCCGCATCGCGCACCGGCACCATCCGGGACGTCGAGCACATTGTCGTGTTCATGCAGGAAAACCGCTCGTTCGATCATTATTTCGGACACCTGCGCGGCGTGCGCGGTTACAACGACCGCTTCCCGATCCCGCTGCCCAACGGTAAGCCGGTCTGGTACCAGCCGTCGAAAGCCGACCCCGGCAAGCCCGTGTTGCCGTTTCGTCTCAATACGCTGACCACGAGCGCGCAATGCATCGGCGATCTCGATCACTCGTGGTACAAAACGCACGCGGCGATCGACGGCGGCCGCTACGACCAGTGGCCCGCGAACAAGACCGACATGACGATGGGCTATCACGTGCGCGAGGACATCCCGTTCCACTATGCGCTCGCCGACGCGTTCACCGTCTGCGACCACTATTTCTGTTCGCTGCCCGGCCCGACGCATCCGAACCGCTCGTATCTGATGACCGGCACGGTCGATCCGACGGGCAAGTTCGGCGGCCCGCTGCTCGACAACAACGACTACGTGGACGGCGACGTGCCGCCGCAATATCAACTGCTGTCGTGGACGACCTACCCGGAGCGCCTCGAGGCCGCAGGCATTTCGTGGCAGATCTATCAACAGGGCACGACCTGGGTCGATCCGCTGAACGGCAACTACGGGACGAACATCCTGCAAAACTTCGCGAACTTCATCGATGCGAAGCCGGGCTCGTCGCTGTATCAACGCGCGCAAACGGTGCGCACGCTCGACGATCTGAAAGCCGACGTGCTCGCGAACAAGCTGCCGCAGGTGTCGTGGCTGCTGCCGCCCGCCGCGTTCTCCGAACATCCGAAGTACACCCCTGCGTATGGCGCGAACTACACGTCGCACATTCTCGATGCGCTGACCGCGAACCCCGACGTGTGGCGCAAAACCGTGCTCTTCATCATGTACGACGAGAACGACGGCTTCTTCGACCACATCGTGCCGCCGCAACCGCCGACGTCACGTGCGCAGGGCTTGTCCACCGTCACCGTCGACGGCGAGATCCATAACGTCGTGAACCCCGGACGCGGCGGCAAATACACGGCCGACGGCCTGCCTTACGGCCTGGGCCCGCGCGTGCCGATGACCATCGTCTCGCCGTGGACGAAGGGCGGTTTCGTGTGCTCGGAAGTCTTCGACCATACGTCGGTGATCCGCTTCATCGCCGCGCGCTTCGGCATCGACGAGCCGAACATCACGCCATGGCGCCGCACCGTGTGCGGCGACCTGACGTCGGCATTCGATTTCCGCACGCCGGATGCGACACTGCCGCCGCTGCCCGACACCAGCAACTATCGATCGATCGCCGACCAGCTCTGCTCGACCAAGCCCGCGCCGAGCGTGCCCGCCGCGCCGAGCCCGGTCGACCCGCAAGAGCCGGGCGTGCGCCCGGCGCGCGCGCTGCCCTACGAATTGCATGTGAACGCGCGCGTGCAGGGCGGCACGACGCTGCGCATCGAATTCGCGAACCGCGGCAAACAGGGCGCGCACTTCTATGTGTACGCGACGAACCGCGGCGATGGCCCGTGGCGCTATACGGTCGGCGCACACGCCACGTTGCACGACGAGTTCGACCTGTCGGCGACGAACGGCGCGTATGCGTTCACCGTATACGGCCCGAACGGCTTCGTGCGCACGTTCGCCGGCACTGCCGCGCCCGACGGGCACGGCCCGCATGCGGCCGCGCATCCGGAAGTGCAGGCGGGCTACGACGTCGCGAACGGCAACCTGTATTTGAAGCTCAAGAATCACGGCGGACAGAGCATCAAGCTGAGCCTGTCGGACAACGCATACGGCGCGCCTGCGCGTCAGCTGACACTGCGCGGCGGCGACGAGCGCATCGAGCAGTGGCCGCTTGCATCGAGCCATCACTGGTATGACGTGACAGTGTCGGACGGCGCAACGGGCAAGTTCGTGCGCCGCTTCGCAGGCCATATCGAAACCGGCAAGCCGAGCTATTCCGATCCGGCGGCGCTCGCGCCCGTTACGGCTTGACCAGCCTCCGGGCGGCGCGCGCAACGCGCCGTCGCTCGTGGGGCAGTGCGCGACGCAAGCAGGCTGCCTTTTGCGTCGCGATCCTGCCGGAGGCGGGCGACGCGCCGGTCAGCTGCAATCGGCGGCGTTCCGCCTGGGCCCTGCGTCAAACCGCATTCGCACGCGTCGGCCGTCGCCGCAACGCACGCGCAATCCAGCGCTTCAACGACGCAAGCCGCATCGGCGATGCCCCGGCCGCCACGAACGCGCCTCCTGCCAGCCGCGTCATCGCACACGCACCGCCGCCGTTTCGACGGCTCAAACCGTGGCGAGCGAATTCCGCCCGAACGTGCCGGCGGTGCGCTCGTCATTGTCATCGTCATTCTGAAATCTGAGCGGCGCCGCGCAATGCACGAGCGTATCGACCAGATATTTCGCGCGCGGCCACGGCCCGTAGCCGGCGGCGGTATTGATATGCCCGGCGTCGCCGAGATTGACGAACGCGCTGCCGAGCCGGTGCGCAAGCTCGCGCGCGTCCGCGAGCGTCATCCATGGGTCGGTCTCGCTGCCGATCAGAATCGACGGCACGGCGAGCCGGTACGCGTCGAACTCGCCCGCGAACGCGAATTTGCGCGGATTGGCCGGCGCCACGAACAGCACGCCGATCACATCCGCCGTTGACATCTCGGCAGCCGATGCAGACTGCACGAGCGCATGCGCGGCCGCCAGGCAGCCGAAACTGTGCGCGGCCAGCACGAACGGGCCGCGCTCGCGCGCGAGCAGATCGCGGACCTTTTGCGCCCAGCGCGCGAGATGCGGCGCATCCCAGTCGTCCTGTTCGACGCGCAACGCGCGTGCGAACTGCCGCTCGAGCCAGGTCTGCCAGTGCGCGCCTTCGCTGCCGTGCAGGCCGGGCACCGTGACAAGGCGCGGCGGCCAAGTCGATTTGCTGCATGAGCGCATGTGTCCCTCGCCAAACTAGGAGCTTGGTGACGATTCTCACGCGCGTCACGCGCGCGGCGAACCAATTTTTTGTGCTTTGCATTTCGACGGCCCGCGACGCGCGGCGCGACAAAACCGTAGAATGTCAGCTTCCGATGAGGAGACACCGCATGTCCGCTACGCGATCTGGCGCGTTGCGCCCGTTCCATCTCGCCTTTCCGGTCACGAGCCTCGAGCGGGCGCGCCGCTTCTACGGCGAGTTGCTCGGCTGCCCGGAAGGCCGCAGTTCCGAACATTGGGTCGACTTCGATTTCTTCGGCCACCAGCTCGTCGCGCATCTCGCGCCCGGCGAGGCGGGCGATTCGGCCGTCAATCCGGTTGACGGCGACGAGGTTCCGGTGCGCCATTTCGGCGTCGTGCTGTCGATGGACGAATGGCATGCGCTTGCCGACAAGCTCAAGGCGGCCGGTACGCATTTCTTGATCGAGCCGCATATCCGCTTCAAGGGCGAAGCCGGCGAGCAAGCAACGATGTTCTTCACGGATGCGTGCGGCAACGCGCTCGAGTTCAAGGCATTCGCCGACATCGGCCAGCTCTTCGCGAAATAGCCGCATGCGCATCCTGCTCCATACGCCGAACGACGACGCGGGCGACTGGCAACGCGATATCGAGCGCACACTGCCCGGCGCGCAGCCGCGCGCATGGCAGCCGGGCGACGACGCGCCCGCCGATTACGCGCTCGTCTGGCGCGCGCCGCGTGCGTTCTTCGCGCCGCGCGCGGGCCTGAAGGCGATCTTCAATTTGGGCGCGGGCGTCGATGCGATGCTCGCGCTCGAACGCGATCATCCGGGCACGCTGCCGAGCGGCGTGCCGCTCGTGCGCCTTGAAGACGCCGGCATGGCGCAGCAGATGATCGACTACGTCGCGCATGCGGCGCTGCGCTATCTGCGCCGCTTCGACGAATACGCGTTGCTGCAGCGCGAGCGCCGCTGGCAGGTGCTCGAACCGCATCCGCGCGACACGTTCGTCGTCGGCGTGCTCGGCCTCGGCGCGCTCGGCCGGCAGGTCGCGCACGCGCTCGCCGCGCTCGGCCTGCCGGTGCGCGGCTACAGCCGCACGGCGAAAACGCTTGGCGGCATCGCGACATTCGCCGGCCGCACGCAGTTCGACGCATTCGCCGACGGCGTGAAACTGCTCGTGAACCTGTTGCCGAGCACGGCCGATACCGCCGGCCTCCTGAACGCGCAGACGTTCTCGAAGCTCGCGCGCGGCGCCTACCTCATCAACGCCGCGCGCGGCGCGCATCTCGTCGAAGCGGACTTGCTCGACGCGCTCGCGAGCGGCCGCGTCGCCGCCGCGACGCTCGACGTCTTCGCCGACGAGCCGCTGCCGCAGCACCATCCGTTCTGGCGCGAGCCGCGCATCACCATCACGCCGCATTGCGCCGCGCAAACGCTGCGCGCCGACGCCGTGCGGCAAATCGCCGAGAAGATCGCCGCGCTCGAACGCGGCGAGCCGATCAGCGGCGTGGTCGATCGCGCGCGCGGCTACTGAGCGCGCAACCGCACGAGCCCGATCACGCCATGCCCACCACCGCGAAAGCCCCGCCCTCGCCCATCTCGATGCCGGGGCGCCCCCACCTCAGGAGACTCGCATGACGCTGCCCTCTTCCGTCAAGATCGTCGAAGTCGGCCCGCGCGACGGGCTGCAAAACGAAAAGGCGTTCGTCCCCACCGACGTCAAGATCGAACTCGTGAACCGGCTCTCGCGTGCCGGCTTTCGCAATGTCGAGGCGGCGTCGTTCGTATCGCCGAAATGGGTGCCGCAGATGGCCGACGGCGCCGACGTGATGGCCGGCATCGAACGCTGCGCGGGCACGATCTACTCGGCGCTGACCCCGAACCTGAAAGGCTTCGAGAACGCGCTCGCCGCGCGCGCCGACGAAGTGGTGATCTTCGGCGCGGCAAGCGAGGCGTTCTCGCAGCGCAATATCAACTGCAGCATCGCCGAGAGCATCGCGCGCTTCGAGCCCGTCGCGCGCGCGGCGAAGGAAGCGGGCGTGCGGCTGCGCGCGAGCGTATCGTGCGCGCTCGGCTGCCCGTACCAGGGCGACGTGCCGGTCGCGGCGGTCGTCGACGTCGTCGAGCGGCTCGCCGCGCTCGGCTGCGACGAGATCGACATCGCCGACACGATAGGCGTCGGCACGCCGGCACAGACGCGCGCCGTGCTCGACACGGTCGCGAAGGTATTCCCGCGCGAGCGGCTGTCGGGCCACTTCCACGACACCTATGGGCAAGCGCTCGCCAATATCTACGCGGCGCTTCTCGAAGGCATCACGATCTTCCACGCGTCGGTCGCGGGCCTCGGCGGCTGCCCATATGCGAAGGGTGCGACCGGCAACGTCGCGACGGAAGACGTGCTGTACCTGATGCGCGGCCTGGGCATCGAGACCGGCGTCGATCTCGACGCGGTGGTCGCCACCGGCGATTTCATCTCGAACGCAATCGGCCGCGCGAATGTGTCGCGCGCGGGCCGCGCGCTGCTCGCCAAGCAACGCGCGAGCGCCGACGAGCCGCCCGCGTGCGCATGACGCGCCCCCGCCCCGTTATTCGGATCGATCGAACCACTCCAATCACTCAAACCCAGCAAAGCCATCGTCATGCCACATCCAGCTCCCCTCGACCAGCTCCCCGATTCCGCGCGCCGCGTCGCGCTTTTGCTGCGTGAGCGCGGCCATGCGAAGGACATCGTCATGCTCGAGGAAACCGGCAAGACCTCGGCCGAAGCAGCCGCAGGCCTCGGCTGCTCGGTCGCGCAGATCGCGAAATCGATTCTGTTTCGCCGTCGTGCCGACAGCGCGCCGGTGCTCGTCGTCGCGAGCGGCGCGAACCGCGTCGACGAGAAGAAGGTCGCCGCGCATGTTGGCAACATCGGCCGCGCCGATGCGAAGTTCGTCCGCGACCACACCGGCTACGCGATCGGCGGCGTGTGCCCGGTCGGCCATCTCGTCGAGCCCGTCACGCTGATCGATCGCGATCTGCTCGAACTCGACAGCCTGTGGGCGGCGGCCGGCCATCCGCATGCGGTGTTCAATTTGTCGCCGCAGGAACTCGTCGCGCTGACGGGCGCGCCCATCGCCGAAATCGCCGTGCGCGACCCGGCATGAGCGAAACGACGACACAACGCCGCGCCGGCCCGCAGGCGCATGCGGTCAATGCCGGCGTGCCGTCGCCGTGCACGAACGTATGCAGGATCGACGAGCTGACCGGCTGGTGCGCCGGCTGCCGCCGCACGCGCGACGAGATTGCCGGCTGGCGCAGCTTCGACGACGACGCGAAACGCGCGGTGCTGGCCCGACTCGCCGCGCGCCGGTAATCGGCCGGCGGCCGATCCGGATGTAATGGCCGCACGGGTGGCACGCGGGCAGGCGTCGTGCGTCAACCTGACGGCGCACGCATCGGCATTCGAAAAAAAAAGCCGTTCGCCCCAACAGGCGAACGGCGTGCATAAGAGAATTCTGTCGACGTGATCAACGTCATGCTCCATGATACGACGCCCACTCGCTGCACCGCATCAGGAGTTTCCCTACAATTTTCTTGCGCCGTCCCACACGGCTTGCGCTTCACTGTCCCGCTCCCTGCCGCACGGTCAGTTGCGCACCGCAACACGCCGCGCCGGCACGATGCGCCATCCGAGATTCACGCCGGCCGCCGCGAGCAGGATCAACACCGCGCCGAATACCTGGCTCCATGCGAGCGTCTGCCCGAACGCGAACCGATCGACGACGATCGCGACAACCGGATAGACGAACGACAGCGCGCCGATCGTCGCGGTCGGCAGCTTCTGAATCGCGCCGTACAACAGCACGTACATCACACCCGTGTTGACGACGCCGAGCACGACGAGATCGAACCATTGCATCGGCGTCGCGGGCAACGCGTCGAAGTGAGCGAACGGCGCGAGCAGCAGCATGCCGACACCCGTCTGGAACAGCGCGAGCAGATGCGGCGGCGTGCCCTTCAGACGCTTCGTGACGATCGACGACACCGCGTAGAGAAACGCCGCGCCGAGCGCGAGCGCAACGCCTTCCAGATACTGGCCGGGCAGCGCGAGCACCGCGGGCTCGACCCGCACGACGCACACCAGGCCCGCAAATGCGATCGCAAGCCACGCGATGGTCGATACGGTGAGACGCTCGCGGAAGATCAGCGCGCCGAGCGCGACGAGCATGAACGGCTGCGTGTTGTAGACCGCCGTGGCCATCGAAATGGACGCGCGTGAATACGCGGCGAACAGCAGCACCCAGTTCGCGACAATCGTGACGCTGCTGAGCGCAGCGAGCGCGACCGTGCGCGCGCGAAACAGGTCGCGGCGCAACAGACCCAGCGCCGCGCAGACGACGAGCATCGTCGCCCCGCCGAACAGGCAACGGAAAAACACCACGTTCATCAAATGCTGCTGCGACGACACGACCAGCCAGCCGATCGTCCCGGACATCAGCATCGCAAGCACCATCTCCAGCGCACCGCGGCGCATTTCGTTCGAAGCCATTTGAATTCACCCAATGCAAAGGTCTGGCTTCGATTTTAGAGACTTGCATCGCGCATCTCTATCGCTAAACTGAGAAAAAGACGCCGCTGCACCTTTGAAACGAAGGTCAATATGCAAAAACGCCTTTCATCGACCACGCATCCGGCGAGCCCGCTCGACGCGCTCGACCGCGAGTTGCTGCGCGCACTCGCCGACGACGCGCGCCTGAGCGTCAGCGAGCTTGCGCGGCGCATCGGGCTGTCCGCGCCGAGCACGGCCGAACGTCTGCGCCGGCTCGACGCGCAAGGGGTGATCACGCGCTTCACGGTCGAACTCGATCCGCGCGCGCTCGGCTACACGCTGCAAGCGATCGTGCGCGTCAAACCGCTGCCCGGCCAGCTTCATCTGGTCGAGGAATTGCTGCGCCGCATTCCCGAGTTCGTCGAATGCGACAAGGTCACGGGCGACGACTGCTTCGTCTGCCGTCTCTATCTGCGCTCGATCGAGCAGCTCGACGAAATACTCGCGAAGGTGACCGAGCGGGCGGAAACGAGCACCGCGATCGTCAAGTCGACACCCGTTGCGCGGCGCCTGCCGCCGCTGTCGACCGACGGCGACTGACGTTTGCCGCGCCCTGTCACACGGGCTCGCTTGCCTCGAAGAACGCCAACGCCTCATCGATCAACGCGACGGGCGCTTCTTCCGGAATGTAGTGGCCGCATGCGATCGCGCGGCCGCTCACGTCACGCGCCACGCGCCGCCATTCGTCGAGCGGATCGAACAAACGTCCGACTACGCCTTCCTCGCCCCACAGCACGCGCAGCGGGCATACAAGCTTGTTGCCGCGCTCGAGATCCGCGCGGTCGTGCTCGAGATCGATCGTCGCGGACGCCCGGTAGTCCTCGCACATCGCATGCACCGCGCCCGGCTGGCGCAATGCGTCGCGATACGCCTGCAGCGCCTGCGGCGAGAACGGCGCGAGCCCGGCCGAGCGATGCGCCATCACCGCGTCGATATACGCATCGGTATGACCGCCGATCAGCGTCTCGGGCAACGGCTCGGGCTGTATCAGAAAGAACCAGTGAAAATAAGCGGTCGCAAACGCGCGGTCGGTGCGCTCGTACATCGCCAGCGTCGGCGCGATGTCGAGCAGCAGCATGCGCTCGACCGCATCGCGATGATCGAGCGCCATCCGGTGCGCAACGCGCGCGCCGCGATCGTGCGCGCACACGTAGAAGCGGGGAAAGCCGAAGTGACGCATCACGGCCACCTGATCAGCCGCCATCGTGCGCTTCGAGTAACACGCATGCCGCGCATCGCCCGCCGGCTTACTCGAGGCGCCGTAGCCGCGCAGATCCGTGGCGATCACGGTGAAATGCCTGGCGAGCGTCACGGCGACACGATGCCAAATCATGTGCGTCTGCGGGTGCCCGTGAAGCAACAAAAGGGGCGGCCCCGTGCCTCCTTTGACGCCGAAAATATCGACATCTTGCACCGTCACGCGAAACGGTGCGAACGCCTCAAACGACATGGTCTTGTTCTCTAGAATCGTTGTGCTTGATATTGTAGAAGTGCGGTTGTCGCGCATCGCGCGCGCCGGTGCGCAAAACATAGAAACTGAGCACTCATTCGACAGGGCCCCGGCCGCAGCGCATTTTGTTAAGCATGCCTATAATGGCACGACCGTTCGTGTTAATTTGCCACTAATGCGTATCCGGCCCGACCGCATTCGATCCGTCCGATCCTGCCGGAATGCCCGTGCGCCACGAACGATACGATGCGCTTTGTCATCGCGCGCGCAACAACAACCGCCACGGGCCACAAGTGAGTGCCGAAGCGCTACCTTCGGCTCGTGGCATGGAGCCGGAGTCAACGCTAAAGCGCTAACTCTGGTCGACCGCCGCGGGGCGGGTGTAAGGCGCTGAAGCGCCTACTCCCGCTATCCGCGGCATGGGACCAGAGTCAATGCTAAAGCGCTAACTCTGGTCGACCGCTGCGGGGCGGGTGTAAGGCGCTAAAGCGCCTACTCCCGCTATCCGCGGCATGGGACCAGAGTAAGCGCTAAAGCGCTAACTCTGGTCGACCGCTGCGGGGCGGGTGTAAGGCGCTAAAGCGCCTACTCCCGCTATCCGCGGCATGGGACCAGAGTAAGCGCTAAAGCGCTAACTCTGGTCGACACCGGAGACACATATGGCCCTGCCTGCCGTTCTGCAACAACTCGCGCTGCCCGTGATCGCTTCGCCGATGTTCATCGTCAGCTATCCTGAACTCGTGCTGGCACAATGCAAGGCGGGCATCGTCGGCTCGTTTCCCGCCCTCAACGCACGGCCCGCCGAATTGCTCGACGAATGGCTCACGCAATTGCAAGCGCAGCTCGCCGAGCACAAAGCCGCGCACCCCGACGCAGTGATCGGGCCGATCGCCGTCAACCAGATCGTCCACCAGTCGAACGTGCGGCTCGAGCACGATATCCGCGTCTGCGTCGATCACAAGGTGCCGATCTTCATCACCAGCCTGCGCGCACCCGCACGCGAAATCGTCGACGCCGTCCACAGCTACGGCGGCATCGTGCTGCACGACGTCATCAATCTGAGGCATGCCCAAAAAGCGCTCGAAGCGGGAGTCGACGGCCTCATCCTCGTCGCGGCAGGCGCGGGCGGCCATGCGGGCACGACGTCGCCGTTCGCGCTCGTCGGCGAAGTGCGCAAGATCTTCGACGGCCCGATCGTGCTATCCGGCTCGATCGCCAACGGCGGCTCGATCCTCGCCGCGCAGGCAATGGGCGCCGATCTCGCGTACATAGGCACGCGCTTCATCGCGACGCAGGAAGCGCACGCGGTGGACGATTACAAGCGCGCAATCGTCGATGCGAAATCCGCCGACATCATCTACACGAATCTCTTCACCGGCGTGCACGGCAACTACATTCGCGAGAGCATCGTGAACGCGGGCCTCGATCCGGAAGCACTGCCGGTCGCCGACAAATCGAAGATGAATTTCGGCAACGACAAGTCGAAGGCGTGGAAGGACATCTGGGGTGCGGGGCAAGGCGTCGGCCTGATGGACGACGTGCCGAGCGTCGCGGAACTGGTCGGGCGCCTGAAGCGCGAGTACGACGAAGCGAAAGCCCGCCTGGGAATTCGCGCTTAACGCGCTGACGGAAGATTCACGGCTGCGCCATACGGCGCGCCGTGGCGAACGCCGCGCAGCATGGCGCGCGAACGGCGTCGCGCTCGGGCGCGGCGCACCGAAGCCGCGGCGGCACGCGCGGCCCGCTCGCCACCGCGCAGCGCACGCCTAATCATCCGCCACGCCGAACCGGCAAGCCACGCCGTCAACCGAGCCGCTTCATCCGCGGCATCGAATACTGCCGCAGCCGCTCGTCGATCGACGGACACAGCGATTGCCCGGAGAAGCGATCGGCAACGAAGTCGACGAACGTGCGCACCTTCGCCGACACGTGCCGTCGGCTCGCGTACACCGCGTAGATCGGCAACTCCCGCGGCGGCAGCACGTCGAGCAGCAGCGGCACAAGACGCCCGGCCTCGATGTCCTCGCCGACCACTTCGGTGCCGAGCAGCGCAATGCCCGCGCCGCCCAGCACCGCGACGCGCAACCCTTCGAGGTGGTTGACGATCATGTTGCCCGACAGCGGCGCGCGCGAAGCGGTGGCGACGTCGGTCAGCGCGGCGTCGAACAATGTGTCGTTCGACTCGCGGCGGATGTAATTGTGATGCTGGAGATCGGCAACCGTTGTCGGCGTGCCGCGCTTTTCGAGATATTCAGGCGACGCGACGAGCACGATGTGCGCAGTGGCGATCTGCCGCGCGACGAGCGACGACGACTTCATGCCCGTGGCCGCGGCGCGAACCGCGACGTCGTACCCTTCGTCGATCAACTCGACGACCCGGTCGGACAACGTAATCTCGACCGTCACATCGGGGTAGCGCTCGGCATACGACGACGCAGCGTCCATCACGTACCGCAACCCGAACGCCGACAGCGACGTCAGGCGCAGACGCCCTTGCGGCACGACGCTCGACGCGCCGACTGCCTGACCGGCTTCGTCGAGTTCGGTCAGCGCCTGCACCAGCCGTTCGTAATATTCGCGCCCCGCCTCCGTCGGCGCGACGCGGCGTGTCGTGCGATGCAAAAGCCGTGCTCCGAGCTGATGCTCGAGATGCATCACGTGCTTGCTCGCCATCGCCGCCGACATCTCCATGCGTTCCGCCGCGCCGACGAAGCTGCCGACTTCGACGACGTACCGGAACACATTCATGCTGACGAGGGTGTCCATCGAAATAGTGCTCGCAACTGTTAAAAATTTGTCTAGTCGCAAGCAACTGTAACAAAGCTAATGAGCCCGAAACGTCAAGAAAGGAAAAATGACAGCGAGTAATGTAACGCCGCTAACTTATCTCAAGGGATCGGCCGGGTAGTGCGGGTTCTAGCGCACTTTTTCATCGTGATCCGAAGCGTTTACACGGCCGGCGCAGCCGGCTGACGGGCCGCAAACCCATGCAAACGCCCACCCCGAATGCAGCCGCGCCGCCTCGCCGGACCAGCCGCTATCCATATTCATCTCGCAGCTATCCATATACGCGACACACGGATGGCCCGCGCCAACGCGCCGCCGTCAGAATTTCGCCCGAATTCCCGCGCCGAACGTATCGCCGCTGCCCATCCCCGAAAAACGGTCGTTCATGTAGGCGGCATACAAATCCGTGCGCTTGGACAGCGGATAGTCGTAGCCGACCGCCCAAGTACGGTGGGTCTGCTCGAGACCGCCCGATCCGTGCGAGTACGCATACGATGCAAGCGCTCTGCCCGCGCCAAGCGGCACCGCCACGCCGCCTTGCACGGTATTCACGTGCCAGCTTCCGGCATCCTGCTCGTTGTGCGTATACATATATTGTCCGTAGAGCTTGACGAGTTTGAAGTCGTAGGACAGGCCGACTTGCGCGACACCTTGGCTCTTCATTCTCGACACGAGCGCGCCGAGATCGCCCGGATCGTTGTTGAAGTTCACGTACTGATAAACCGCTGTTGCTGCAAACGGGCCGTTTGCATAATTCAGTTGTCCGCTCCATTTTTTTGAGCGGTTTTCCCCCGCCGAATTGCCGAACGCATACATTACCCCCCCGCTTAATCCGCCGAACGACGGGCTCGTATAACCGACCGCGTTATTCCAGCCCGAATCGCCGACGACGCCCTGATCGGTCGTATACGTCGGGAACGTGCCGAGGCCGAGGAACACGTGGTAGACCATCGGCGAGAACACGTATGAATCGATGAACGGGTTGAAGAGGATCGTCGAGACGAACAGATGGGTCGTCAGACGCCCGGCCGTCACCGTGCCGTATGGCGTCGCGAGCCCGACATACGCGTTGCGCCCGAAGAACGTATCGCCGTCGAAGCGGCCGTAGCGGCCGGTCTGCGCGCGGAAAAAATCCTCCAGCGTGAAGATTGCCTGATACCCGCCGCCGAGATCCTCGGTGCCGCGAATCCCCCAGTAAGACGTCGACATCCCGCCGCCCTGCACGCCCCACGCCCGCTGGCCGCCGGGAAATTTCTGCGCGCCGATCCACTCGTCGACCTGGCCGTACAGTTGAACGCTCGATTGCGCCCGGGCAAGCGTCGCGCCCCCGGCGAGCGCCACGGCGGCGGCGCACATACAAGTGGTTTTCAACGCACGGCTGGCGGTTGATTTCATAAGATCTCCAAATTGTCTATCTGTCGGTCTTGACGAACGGTCTTGGGAAATGATGCGGCGCACATCGCATACGAGCGCGGCAACGGAATGCGAGCGCTCGAACGCGGTCCATCTTCCAAGGCCATTTTTATGGTCAAAAAAGAAGAGACTTATTGCAGATATACCGTCTGCATTAATTTCCCGGCGATTTGTCGGGCGTCCGCGGCCAAAGGCCGGCTCCCGGCGCGATGCATCGCGCCGGGCCGCGCGCGTCGCTCGCGATGAGGCGCGAAAGATAGCGTAATCAATGAGATGCGCGGCGGGATTTCGCGCGAGTGTGGCGAATTTGCATCAGCACGCGGCGTGTGCCGCCGCATTAGACGAATGTGTCAGTTGCGGGAAAAAGGCGCGAGAAACGGTTCGCGCGCCGCGCCGTTTTGCCCGCGCGGCGCGGGAGCGGTCCGCCCGCCGCGTTCCTCGTTGTAGCGCGCGACATCGGCACGGATCGAGCCCGCGCGCATTGGCAGGTTGACCGAGCCGGGCGCGTGCGGCACCTGCCGCGCATCGGCACTGATCGGCCGGTATGGGCTTTGTGCCGCGTAGCGCCCGTAGGACGGCGTCGGGCGCAAGCCCCAGCGGGGGCCGTAACCGCTGACGCCGATCCTGGCATCCCGGCCATGCGGCGGCGCCGCTTGCAGATAGCCGGCGCCGCCGCGCCAGCCGCCGCTATCTTCCGCGGCGTAGGCTGACGGCGCGCCGCCGCGCGGGCCGCCGCCGAATCCGGGCCCGCCGCCGCGCGGCGGCTGCGCGAAGACGAGCGACGCCGCAAGCGCACCGAACGCGCTCACGGCCCATTGCCCGATCCTCCGTTTTACCCGTTCCGTCTTCATCACTGGCCCACTACATGCCTTGTCCATTCAAGTTCGCGCGAAACGTATATCGCCCGAGACTTTCAACAGTAATTTATGGGTGCCGCGAAAGCGTGTCGAGCCAAAAAGTGTTAGACCTCAGGCATCGGTGTAACACCATGTTACTGCTAGGTTTTTCACCTATTCCGCCCATTTTGTCAGACTGATTTTTAACATTTCGATAACCGGATTAAAAACCATCGAATGGGCAATCGATGACTCGTTGAAATGCGCTCGAATCATCAATCGATTCTCTGAATGAATTTGCCTATTCAATAGTCAGCCGTGACAATAGCCGGACCGACAACGGCCGGCGTCCGCGTTGAGCGCCGTGCCGCTCACCCTGCATTCAATCGAGATCCGAAATGGCGCGTTCACGCTTCATCCCCGACAATTTCACCCTCGCGCTTGTCGGCACCGTCGTGCTCGCAAGCGTGCTGCCCTGCCGCGGCGCCGCCGCGCACGCGTTCAACTGGGCCACCGACATCGCGGTCGGGCTGCTGTTCTTCCTGCACGGCGCGAAGCTCTCGCGCGAGGCCATCATCGCCGGTGTGACGCATTGGCGGCTGCACTTGGTCGTGCTCGTCAGCACGTTCGCGCTGTTTCCGCTCGTCGGCCTCGCGCTCAAGCCCGTGCTCACGCCGCTCGTCACCCCCGCGCTTTATGCGGGCGTGCTGTTCCTCTGCACGCTGCCGTCGACCGTGCAATCGTCGATCGCGTTCACGTCGATCGCGAAGGGCAACGTGCCGGCGGCTGTCTGCTCGGCATCCGCATCGAGCCTCATCGGCATCTTCGTCACGCCCGCGCTCGTCGGCCTGTTGATCACATCGCACGGAACCGGCGCGGCCGCGTCGCCGTGGAGCACGATCGGTGCGATCGTCATGCAGTTGCTCGTGCCGTTCGTCGCCGGTCAACTGCTGCGGCCCGTGATCGGCGCCTGGATCGAGCGCCATCGCGGCGTGCTGCGCTTCGTCGATCAGGGTTCGATCCTGCTCGTGGTCTACGTCGCGTTCAGCGAAGCGGTCAATCAAGGGCTCTGGCATCAGATTCCACCCACCGCGCTCGGCGGTCTCGTCGTCGTCAACGTCGTGCTGCTCGCGATCGCGCTCGGCATCACCGCGTTCACGAGCAAGCGGCTCGGCTTCAATCGCGCGGACCAGATCACGATCATCTTTTGCGGCTCGAAAAAAAGCCTCGCGGCCGGCGTGCCGATGGCGAAGGTGATCTTCGCGGCGCATGCGGTTGGAGCAGTCGTGCTGCCGCTGATGCTGTTCCATCAGATCCAGTTGATGACCTGCGCGGCGCTCGCGCAGCGCTGGGGCGCTCGCGACACCAGCCGCGAGCGGCAAACCGCCGCGCGCGACGACGCAATGGGCGCGGCGAAGGCGGGCATCGCCGCGAAACGTTGAGTTTCATCGAGTTTCGCTGAATGCCGAGCGGCTCCCGCACGGGTGCGTCCCGCGCGGCCAGGCCGCTCGAGGCGGTCCAGTGCTGGCGCTGGACCGCTTCATTGCCGAGTCGCACGGCTGCCGCCACGAAGGAAAACGCCCGGCGACGCAGGGGCGCTGTTTTATCCGGAGCAATTGAATCGGCAGGCCGACTGTGAGCCGCCGCGTCGATGAAATGACGCCCGCTGCGGATCTTCTGTCGAATAAGCCGCCGGCCGCGGAAGAGGCCGTCGCCAGGACGCGTTCGCGTTGGTTGCGCCGCGCGGCTCGGCCGATGAAGCTGCGGGCTCAACCGGCTAAGGCAAAGCTGCGGGTTAATCTTTTTTAGCCCATTTTTTTGCTTTTTAATCCGCTTTTTCCGTTCCAAACGCGAAATTCCGGATACGGGCACCCGCGTCTTTACCTCGGCACAGACGCCACCCGTCCCGGCATCGGGCGTCTGTCGGACGTGCCTTACCCCGCGCCATTTTCCGCCCCGCGCCCGAACGCTTGCGCGCGTCTTGCTCGCCGCCCGCCCTCGCCCCGTGCAGGTGCGCCCCGCGGTTTTGCCCGGGTCTGCGCATTTCCCATCTCCGCATCTTCCACTTCCCGCCTCCACCATCACCGCCCCCGCCCGAGGCGGAATGCCCGATGCGCCCAAAACGGGCATCGCTTCACAAAAAATTCATTCAATCTGCCCGTACCGGCGCCGTTAAGCCTGCTTCTCGTCACTGCGCTCCACGTCACGAGCGCGACGCGCCGCCCTCGGAAAGCACGCCCGATGAACACCACCCGCCTCACCGTCAAAACCCGGCTGCGCCTGCTTGTCGCGCTCGTCGTCCTGGTACTTGCCGCAGTTGGCGGCATCGGCCTTGCAGGCGTTGCCCGCATCGGCGACGCGCTCGCGCATGTCTTCGAGGATCGCGTGAAGGCCCTGCAGCGGATCTCGTCGCTCGACGAGATCGTCACGCAAACCCGCTACGCGATCGGCGACGCCGTGCTCGATCCGTCCGCCGCCAAAACCGATGCGCTCACCAGCGCGTCGGCGCGCGACGTCATGGCGATCGACCGCCTGCTCACCGAGCATCGCGCAATGCCGCTCGCCGACGCCGAGCGCGCGCAGGCCGAGCGTCTTGCCGCCGATTGGACGACGCTGCGCGACCAGGGCATCCGGCCGGTGATCGCCCTGCTGAAGGCGAACAATCTGTCCGAAGCGCAATGGGTGGTCACGCAGACGCTCGAGCCGGCCGCGCAGCGCGTCAAGACCGAGAGCGCGCAATTGCGGCAAGTCCAGCTCGACGCGGCGCAACGCGCATACGACCGCGCGCGGGGCATGGCTCGGCTCGTCCAATGGGCGGTCGCAGGCTGCGTATTGGCGGGCGTCGCGCTCGTCGCCGCGCTGTGCGCGACGATGGCGCGCGCGCTTGCGCGGCAGCTCGGCGGCGAACCGCATGACGCTGCAGCTGTCGCCAGCGGCATAGCGGCCGGCAATCTCGCGCTCGACGTGCACGCCGCCGACGCCGCGCCCGGCAGCGTGCTGCATGCGATGCACACGATGCGCGCACGCCTTGCCGCGACGATCGGCACGCTGCAACGCGCGGCCGACGCGATTGCGCACACGACGGCCGATATCGCGCACGGCAACCACGACCTGTCGCGCCGCACCGACGAGCACGCAGCCGGCCTTCAGCAGACGGCCAGCAGCATGGAGCAGCTCGCCGCGACCCTACGCGCCAACGCCGACCATGCACGTCAGGCCAGTTCGCTCGCCTCGGCGGCGTCGGCGCAAGCCGAGCACGGTGGCGCGGCGGCGCGCGACGCGATGACGCGAATGGAAGCGTTATCGGTGCGTTCGCAGCAAATCCGCAGCATTTCGTCGACGATCGAAGGCATTGCATTCCAGACCAACCTGCTCGCGCTCAACGCGGCCGTCGAGGCGGCGCGCGCGGGCCCCGCCGGCCGAGGCTTCGCGGTAGTCGCCCAGGAGGTGCGCGGCCTCGCGCATCGCAGCGCGCAGGCGGCCAAGGAAATTTCGGCGCTGATCGCCAGCGTGACGGACGAAGTCGAACGCGGCACGGACACCGTGAAGGCCGCGGGCGGCACGATCGTCGATATGCTCGCGTCGGTGCGCCAGGTTGCAACGCTCGTCGACGAGATTTCGCATGCGTGCGACGAGCAGCATTCTGGGATCGACCAGATCAACCGCGCGGTCGCGCAAATGGATCAGATGACTCAGCACAATGCGTTGCTCGTGCAGAAGGCGGCCGGCGCGGCGGGCGCGCTCGCCGACGAAGCGGCCGCGTTGCGCGCAGCGGCGGCGATTTTCCGGGTGGCGGCGTGATGTGGTGATCAGTCAGGGGGCAGCATCGGCATTTCGAGCCGAGTTTACTATTTTTAGTAAACAAATAATCGTCACCCATCCCAATTAAATCAAGAAAAATCAAGCGCCATTAGCATAATCCCTGAGCGTTTTACTAAAAATCATGCCATAAAATCACAATCACACTAAACACCTGTCACGCCCAACGATGAGCACCACCATTCGCGATGTTGCGCAGGCTGCCAACGTGTCGATCGGCACGGTGTCCCGCGCGCTGAAGAATCAACCCGGCCTGTCCGAAGCCACCCGCGCGCGCGTGGTCGAGATCGCGCGCCAGATGAATTACGACCCGGCGCAGCTACGCCCGCGAATCAGGCGGCTCACGTTCCTGCTGCACCGCCAGCACAATCACTTCGCCTCCACGCCGTTTTTCTCGCACGTGCTGCACGGCGTCGAGGACGCGTGCCGCGCGCGCGGCATCGTGCCGTCGCTGCTGACGACCGGGCCGAACGACGACGTGCTCCGCCAGATGCGCCCTCACGCGCCCGACGCGATCGCGGTCGCGGGCTTCATGGAGCCGGAGACGCTCGAAGCGCTCGCCGCGACAGGCCGCCCACTCGTGCTCATCGATATCCGCGCGCCGGGGCTGCGCTCGATCAACGTCGACAATGCCGGCGGCGCCGCACTCGCGATGCGGCATCTGTTCGACACCGGCCGCCGGCGCATTGCGTTCATCGGCGGCTCGCTCGCGCACTACAGCATCGCGCAGCGGGCGTTGGGCTATCGGCGCGCGTTCTTCGATGCCGGGATGCTGTTCGACCCGTCGCTCGAACTGTCGATCGACCCGAACCTCGGGCCCGACGTCGGCGCGGCCAAAGCCATGCGACAATTGCTCGATGCGGACGGGCCGCTCCCCGACGCGGTGTTTGCCTACAACGATGCGGCCGCGCTCGCCGCGATGCGCGAGTGCCTGGCGCGCGGCGTGCGGGTGCCGGACGACATCGCGTTCGTCGGCTTCGACGACATCCCCGCCGCCGCCCACGCGAGCCCGCCGCTGACGACACTGGCCATCGACAAGGAAACGCTCGGCCGGCAAGGCATCGAATTGCTGCTCGCGGACGCGCCCGAGCAAACCGAACTCAGCGTTCCCGTGCAGTTGGTCGCGCGGGCCAGCAGCGCAGGCGCGACGCACGCGCCGCACGCTCTCACCTCGGTACTTGGATCATGACGACTTCAGCCACGCCCGCGCCCCACACGGCCATCGGCACACCGCAAGCAAGCAGGCCGCCCTCCCCCGCGTCCGGCGCGCACGCCGGATGCGGCGAGCCTGCCGTGCCGCGCGTCGAAAACTTCCGTGACCGGCAGTTCCTGCTGTCGCACGTGCAGCACACGCTGCGCTTTTACGCGCCGAACGTGCTCGATCCGTCGGGCGGCTTCTACCACTTCTTCCGCGACGACGGCACCGTCTACGACCGCACGACACGCCACCTCGTCAGCAGTTGCCGCTTCGTCTTCAACTACGCGATGGCATACCGCCACTTCGGCAATCCGCGCGATCTCGATTACGCACGCCATGGGCTGCGCTTTCTGCGCGACGCGCACTGGGACGCGGCGCACGAAGGCTACGACTGGGAAATCGAGTGGCGCGACGGCGTAAAACGCGCGACGCGCGACGGCACGCGCCACTGCTACGGGCTCGCGTTCGTTCTGCTTGCGGCCGCGCACGCGGCGATGGCGGGCATCGACGAAGCCAAGCCGCTGATTGCCCAGACCTTCGAGCTGATGGAGCATCGTTTCTGGGATGCCGCGGCGGGCCTCTACGCGGACGACGCCACGCCCGACTGGAGCGTCTCCAGCTATCGCGGCCAAAACACGAACATGCACGCGACCGAGGCGCTCCTCGCCGCCTACGAGGCGACCGGCCATCTGACATATCTCGACCGCGCGGAAAAGGTCGCCACGCATATCGTCCAGCGCCAAGCCGCGCTGTCGAACGATCTCGTGTGGGAGCATTTCCGGGCCGATTGGTCGGTCGACTGGGAATACAACAAGGAAGACAGCTCGAACATCTTCCGCCCGTGGGGGTTCCAGCCGGGCCATCAGACCGAATGGGCGAAGCTGCTGCTGATTCTCGAACGGCACCGCCCGCTCGACTGGCTGCTGCCGCGCGCGATCGCGCTGTTCGACGCGGCGCTCGCGCACGCGTGGGACGCCGATCACGGCGGTCTCTGCTACGGCTTCGACCCCGACTACAAAGTGTGCGACCACGACAAGTATTTCTGGGTGCAAGCCGAAAGCCTCGCCGCCGCCGCGCTGCTCGGCCAGCGCACCGGCAGCGAACGCTTCTGGGACTGGTACGACGAGATCTGGCGCTATAGCTGGACGCATTTCGTCGATCACCATTACGGCGCCTGGTACCGAATCCTCACCTGCGACAACCGCAAGTACAGCGACGAGAAGAGCCCGGCCGGCAAAACCGACTACCACACGATGGGCGCCTGCTACGAAGTCCTGAACGCATTGCCGGCACCGCACGCAGCGGATGGCGGCAACGACGGCGCCGCGGCCGATCGCGCGACGCCGCCTGCGCAAGGCAACGGCACGCACGCACAACATGCCGGCCACGGCAGCCCCGCCGGCGCGCCGCCCCGCCACAACGGAGGCACCCTGCGATGAGCGCGACGTTTCCGCAATTCGTCTCTGCCGGCGACATCCTCACCGACCTGGTCCGCACCGACAGCGCGAACTGGGCGTCGCGTCCGGGCGGCGCCGGCTGGAACGTCGCACGCGCGGTCGCGAAGCTCGGGGTGGCGAGCGCATGCGCGGGCGCGCTCGGCCGCGACTGTTTCTCCGACGCACTCTGGCGCGAAAGCGAAGCGGCGGGGCTCGACCTGCGCTTCCTGCAGCGCGTCGAGCGCGCGCCGCTTCTCGCGGTTGTTCATCAAACGCATCCGCCCGCGTACTTCTTCATCGGCGAAAACAGCGCCGATCTCGCCTTCGATCCGGCAAGCCTGCCGCAGGGCTGGCGCCAGCATGTGAAATGGGCGCATTTCGGCTGCATCAGCCTCGTGCGCGAGCCGCTCGCGTCGACGCTCGTCACGCTCGCGGCCGAGTTGCGCGAAGCGGGCGTGTCGATCAGCTTCGATCCGAACTACCGCAATCTGATGACGGACAGCTTCAAGCCGACGCTCGAGACGATGGCGAAGCTCGCCGACGTGATCAAAGTCTCCGACGAAGACCTGCGGCATCTGTTCGCGGACGACGACGAACCGCGCGCGATCGCGCGGCTGCGCGCGCTCAATCCGCATGCGGCGCTGCTGGTCACGCGCGGCGCGCGCACGGCGACGCTCCACTCCGGCGGCCGGACGTTCGACGCGCAACCGCCGCGCGTCGACGTGATGGATACGGTCGGTGCCGGCGACGCGACGATCGGCGGCTTACTGTTCAGCCTGATGACGATGGAAAGCCGCGGCTGGCGCGAACATCTCGCATTCGCGCTGGCGGCAGGCGCGGCGGCCTGCCAGCACACCGGCGCGCACGCGCCGACGCTCGACGAGGTGCTTGCGCTCGTCGCGCCGTAACCACGGCCCGCACGATACACCCGTCCGGCTCGCGTCAGCGCCGCAACTTTGCCGCCGCGACATCGTCGCGCAGCTGCTGAAAGCGCGGCATCGGGATGTTAGGATGAAGCGTCGTTTCTGCTTTGCATCGAATCGAAGTAAGTGCTCGTGCACTTCTGCGGCCAACACGGGAGAAGCATCATGGACGGCGGCAATACCTACACGAAGGGCATCTACACGGCCAAGGCGCACACCCACAAGACGGACGACGGGCGCTATCAGGGATACGTGATCCTCTCCCGGGACGATGGCGAAACGCCTGACAATACCGTCTACGAAGTCGGCGCAACGAGCGTCAGCGAATCGGAAGCGTTCGACGAAGCGAAGGCGCTCGCCCACCGGATTCTCGGCGAACTGGCGCTGTGACGGCGCGCGGCGCGGCGTGCCGCGCGGGCGTCATGCTCACCAAAGCCGCGCAATCACCGACACGATCGCCATGATCACGAGCGTCGACATGAACGGAAACGGATAAACGCGCGAGCCGAGCTTGAGCGTCACGTCGCCGGGCAGGCGCCCGACGCCGAGCTTCGACAGCCACGGCCACGCGCGCGCGAGCACCATCACGGCGATGAACGTGGTGAGCAGCCAGCGCAGCATCGCAATTCCCCTTGTCGGCGCTTACAGCGTATGTGAACGGTCGCCGCGCGCAAACGCCTCGAGCGTGCCGTCGATGCCGCGCGAAAACGCGATCACCTTGAAAAGCTCGCCCATCTCCGCCTCCGAAATCAGCTTGTGCACCGCATTCGCGGCGGGCAGGAAACGCTGCGCGTCGGACGGATCGATTTCGGCGAGCACGTCGGTAATTCCCGCGTTCAGCAGAAAGCGCGCCTGCGACGTGTAGCCGAGCAGATCCGCACCGGCGCCGACGCCTGCCTCGTAGATCGCGCTGAACTCGACGTGCGCGGTCATGTCCTGCAACCCCGGATAGACGAACGGATCGTCGTGCGCGTGGTGCCGGTAATGGCACATCAGCGTACCCTGCGCACGCTGCCGGTGGTAGTACTCGTGAAACGGAAAGCCGTAGTCGATGAAAAACGCCGCGCCGCGCGCGAGCATCGTGCAGACCGTGCGGACGAATGCCGCGGCCGCGTCGTGCGTCTCCGTCACGTAGCCGTCATCGGCGTCGATTCCGGCAAGACGCGCGGTATCGCCAGCCTGCGCGAGCGGCCGCTCGGCGAACACGAACGCGCCCGCGCCGCTCACCGCGACGCCGCGCTCGCACCAGCCGCGCGCGCGCTTGACGAAAAGCCGCACCGGCATCGCGTCGAGCACCTCGTTGCCGATCACCACGCCGTCGAAGCGCTCGGGCAGCGCGTCGAGCCAGCGCACGCGCGCGGCCAGCGCGCGCGCGTCGGCTTCGAGCGTCTCGCGCTGGCGCGCACGCAATTCGCCGGACAAATCGACGATCGCGTATTCGTCAAGCTCGACGCCAAGCGCCACGAGCGCGCTCAACAGGCCCGCGGCCAGCCTGCCCGTGCCCGCGCCGAACTCCATCACGCGCCGCGTGCCGCTCAGCTCGAGCGCCTGCGCGATCGGGCGCGCGAGCGTGCGTGCGAAAAGCGGCGACAGTTCGGGCGCGGTAACGAAATCGCTGCCGTCGTCCGCGCGCCGGCCGAACTTGCGCGCGCCGCCGCTGTAATAGCCGGCACCCGGCGCGTACAGCGCGTGCTCCATATAGCGCGAGAATGGAATCCAGCCGCCCGCCGACGCGATCTGCGCGCGCAGCGCGGCTGCGAGCGATTCGGACTGCGCGAGCGCGTCCGGGCTGGGAACGGGTAAACTAGCGGGTTCGTGAGCTTTCGGGTTCATCCCGGCATTGTAAATGACCGTTTCCGCCGACCTCCGGGACGCTTCCGCCGATGTCCGCGTGGCGCAACGCACGCGGGCCGTGCTGATCGCGCTCACCATGCCCGACGATGCGGGCGCGATCGGCCGCGCGCTCGCGCTCGGCTTCGCGCAGCGCGGCTGGGATGTGGCGATCGCCGCAAGCATGGAGCCGCCGGGCGCGAACGCGGATGCGCACGACGCTGCCCGCGCGGCCGCGTCGATCGCCGCCGAAGTCGAATCGCTCGGCCGCCGCGCAGCGGCGCTGGCGGCCGACTTCGCCGCCGAGCACGACGTCGCGCGGCTCGTCGACGCGTGCGGCGCGGCGCTTGGCCGCCCGAGCTGCGTGATCGTCCAGGCGGCAGGCCGCGCGGACAACGCGCGCGACATCGGCTATGCATCGCTTGCCGAGACGATCGCCCGCGAAGTCGCCGCGCCGCTCGTGCTCGCGCGCGCGCTCGCCGCCGCGACGCCCGAGGCCGCGCGCGACGACGAGCGCGAACGCGCCGTCGTGATTCACCTGCTGGACGAGACCGTGTTCCATCCGGCGCCCGAGCGCTTGTCGCACTCGCTCGCGCAAGCCGCGCTGCACCGCGCGACTGCCGCGCAGGCGCTCGCGCTCGCGCCTAAGGTGCGCGTGGTCGGCCTCGTGCGCGGGCGCGCGCCGCGCGTGGACGAAATCGCCGATGCGGCCTGCTATCTTGCCGAGGCGTCCGGCGTGACCGGCGCGACGCTGACCATCGACGGCGGCGAGCATCTCGAGCCGACGGCCGGCGGCAAAAATTGACGGGCGCGGCCGCGCGCGGGCATTCCGACGCCGCGTGCGGCCGCGCCGCTTTACGTGCATCACCCTTTGTGACTGGATCGACCATGTTTGCCGCCCTCCTGCACCCCAGGCTCGCCGATTGCCGCCGGCTGTATCTGCGCAACTACGAGGTGTATATCAATATCGGCGCGTTCGAGCACGAGAAGCGCGGCGAGCAGCGTGTCGTCATCAATGTCGACGTGTTCGTGCCGCTCGCGCTGACGACGCCCGTCGAAGACCGGCTGCGCGAAGTGGTCGATTACGACCTGCTGAAGCAAAGCGTCGCGCAGTGCGTCGCGCGCGGCCACATTCATTTGCAGGAAACGCTGTGCGACGCGATCGCCGCGAATCTGCTCGCGCACGGCGCCGTGCGCGCGGTGCGCGTCTGCACCGAAAAACCGGACGCTTATTCCGATTGCGACGCCGTCGGCGTCGAGGTTTTCCGTATCAAGGACGAGGAGCGAGCATGAATGTGCGCCAAAGCACGTACCCGTCGGGTACGCCCCACCCCGGCACGCCGGACGAGGCCGGCGCGGCCGCCGGCGTCGAAGCCGCGGTGGCCGAACCCAGCCGCCGCGCACTGACGCGCCGCGAGCAAAAAGAGGCCTACGAGAACAACAAGCTGTTCAAGCGGCTCGTGCGCCAGGTCGGCCAGGCAATCGGCGATTACAACATGATCGAGCATGGCGACAAGGTGATGGTCTGCCTGTCGGGCGGCAAGGACAGCTACGCGCTGCTCGATATCCTGCTGCGGCTGCGCGAGCGCGCGCCGATCGATTTCGACATCGTCGCGGTCAACCTCGACCAGAAGCAGCCGGGTTTTCCCGAGCACGTGCTGCCCGAATACCTGACGCGAATCGGCGTGCCGTTCCATATCGAAAACCAGGATACCTACAGCATCGTCAAGCGCCTCGTGCCCGAGGGCAAGACCACCTGCTCGCTGTGCTCGCGGCTGCGCCGCGGCATTCTGTACCGCGTCGCGGGCGAACTCGGCGCGACCAAGATCGCGCTCGGCCACCACCGCGACGACATTCTGCAAACGCTGCTGCTGAACCTGTTCCATGGCGGCAAGCTGAAGGGCATGCCGCCGAAGCTGCAATCGGACGACGGCAGGAACATCGTGATCCGGCCGCTTGCGTATGTGAAGGAAACCGATCTGGAACAGTACGCGCAGCTGCGCGAATTCCCGATCATTCCGTGCAACCTGTGCGGCAGCCAGCCGAACCTGAAGCGCGCCGAGATGAAGGCGCTGATCCGCGAATGGGACAAGCGCTTCCCAGGGCGCGTCGACAATATGTTCAACGCGCTCGCCAATGTCGTGCCGTCGCACTTGATGGACGCGACGCTGTTCCCGTTCGCCGGACTGCGCGCGACGGGCCGCGCCGACCCCGGCGGCGACATCGCGTTCGACGAGCAACCGTGCGGCGCCGATACGGACGCGCCGTCAGGCGGCGCGCTCAAGCCGATCTCGATCGTTCAGTTCGACGACCTGTAACACGCGGGCCGCGGATGGCCGCCGCGCGCGGCGATCCGGCGGCGGGCGCCGCGCGGCTCGCTTCGGCCTCGCCCGGCCACACGCAGCGCAAGCGGATCGGGCGGTTTCATGATGACGCGGCGCATACGCGCCAGAATCGATCGCGCATGATCGAAACGGAGAACGGCATGACCGAAGACGAACGGGCGATTCGCGAGCTGGTCGACACTTGGATATCGGCCAGCCAAAGCGGCGATATCGCGACGGTGCTAAGCCTGATGACGGACGACGTGGTTTTCCTGGTCCCCGGCCAGGCGCCGTTCGGCAAACGTGAATTCGAGGCATCGGCCGGCGCGATGAAAGGCGCCGGGCTCGATATCGAAGGCGGCAGCGAAATCGAGGAGATTTGCGTGCTCGGCGACTGGGCCTATCTGCGCAATCGCATCGACATGACGATACGCGCCCCCGGCGGCGCGGCGCCGGTGCGCCGGCAAGGCCGCACGCTGACGATCCTGCGCAAAGAGGCCGACGGCCGCTGGCGGCTCGCGCGCGATGCCAATCTCGTGATGCCGGTACCGCCCGAATCGGCATAGCCGTGCGCGTCGAGCGGCGAAAGCGCCGCGTAACGGAGCGCCGAACGGCCCGCGCGCGAGCATGCGGCGCCCGTGCGAGCCGGCCGCAGGCAGCGCACGCGAGCGCCGGCCGCTAGCCGGCGAGGCTCGAGACCGCAGTGTGCCGTGCGCCTCGACGAACCGCCGGCTCGCCCGGCGCCGCTGCAAACCGAATGCATGCAAACCGCACGCAGCAAATCGCTGCCCGGCACGGCGCAACCCCGCCGCGCCGCCGGTTTGACCCTGCCGCGCACACGCGTCGGCAAGGGCCCGCATGCTAAAATGGCCAGCTTCGAACTCTCCCTACGACGCTGGCGCCATGAATATCGTGATTTTGGCGGCAGGCACCGGCAAGCGCATGCGTTCGGCGCTGCCTAAAGTGCTTCATCCTCTGGCCGGCAGGCCGCTTCTCTCCCACGTGATTGATACCGCCCGCGCGCTTGCGCCGTCGCGGCTCGTCGTCGTGATCGGCCACGGCGCGGATCAGGTGCGCGCCGCCGTCGCCGCGCTGGACGTCCAGTTCGCGCTGCAGGAGCAGCAGCTGGGCACCGGCCATGCGGTGCGTCAGGCGCTGCCGCTGCTCGACCCCGCGCAACCGACGCTCGTGCTGTACGGCGACGTGCCGCTCACGCGCACCGCCACGCTCAAGCGTCTCGTCGATGCCGCAACCGATGCGCGCTACGGCGTGCTCACCGTCACGCTCGACGACCCCACCGGTTACGGGCGCATCGTGCGCGACCAGGCCGGCTGCGTGGTGCGCATCGTCGAGCAGAAGGACGCGAGCGCCGACGAGCTGAAGATCGCCGAGATCAACACCGGCATCGTCGTGGCGCCGACCGCGCAGCTCGCGATGTGGCTCGGCGCGCTCGGCAACGACAACGCGCAGGGCGAGTACTACCTGACCGACGTGGTCGAGCAGGCGATCGAGGCGGGCTTCGAGATCGTCACGACGCAGCCCGACGACGAATGGGAAACGCTCGGCGTCAACAGCAAGGCGCAGCTTGCCGAGCTTGAACGCATCCATCAGCGCCAGCTTGCCGATACGCTGCTCGCCGACGGCGTCACGCTCGCCGATCCCGCCCGCATCGACGTGCGCGGCAGGCTCGCGTGCGGCCGCGACGTGTCGATCGACGTGAACTGCGTGTTCGAAGGCGACGTGACGATCGCCGATGACGTGACGATCGGCGCGCACTGCGTGATCCGCAACGCGACGATCGGCGCGGGCGCGCGCATCGACGCGTTCTCGCACGTCGACGGCGCGGCGATCGGCGCGCATGCGGTGGTCGGCCCGTATGCGCGGCTGCGCCCGGGCACGGCGCTCGCCGACGACGCGCACGTCGGCAACTTCGTCGAGGTGAAGAACGCGGTGATCGGCCACGGCTCGAAGGCCAACCACCTCACGTACATCGGCGATGCCGACATCGGCGCGCGCGTGAACATCGGCGCGGGCACGATCACCTGCAATTACGATGGCGCGAACAAATTCCGCACGATCATCGAGGACGACGTGTTCGTCGGCTCCGATACGCAGCTCGTCGCGCCGGTGCGCGTCGGCCGCGGCGTGACGATCGCGGCCGGCACGACGATCTGGAAGGACGTCGCCGAAGGCATGCTCGCGCTGAACGACAAAACGCAGACACAAAAGAGCGGCTACGTGCGGCCGGTCAAGAAAAAGAGCTAGAAAACGGGCGTTGAAGAACGGGGCTTCGCGGGCGCGCCGAATGCGCCCGCATCATTTTTAGGACAAGAATCATGTGCGGAATTGTCGGCGCGGTTGCGCAACGTAATATCGTTCCGGTGCTGATCGAGGGGTTGCGCCGTCTGGAATATCGCGGCTACGACTCGTGCGGCGTCGCGGTGCTCGAAGCCGGCGCGGGCGCCCCTACGCCGGGTGCCCCTACGCCGGGTGCCCCGAAGCGCGCGCGCAGCGTCGAGCGCGTGGCCGATCTCGATGCCCAAGTGCGCGAGTCGCGCCTCGAGGGCGTGACGGGCATCGCGCACACGCGCTGGGCGACGCACGGCGCGCCCATCACGCAAAACGCGCATCCGATCTTCTCGTCCAACGCGCTCGCGCTCGTGCACAACGGCATCATCGAGAACTTCGAGCCGCTGCGCGACGCGTTGCGTGCGAAGGGCTACGAGTTCGTGTCGCAGACCGACACCGAAGTCGTCGCGCATCTGATCCACAGCCTCTATCAAGGCAACCTGTTCGACGCGGTGCAGCAGGCCGTCAGGCAACTGCACGGCGCCTACGCGATCGCGGTGATCCACCGTGACGAACCGCATACCGTGGTGGGCGCGCGGCAGGGCTCGCCGCTCGTGGTCGGCTTCGGCGAGCGCGAGAACTTTCTCGCGTCCGACGCGCTCGCGCTCGCGGGCAGCACCGATCGCTTCACGTTCCTCGAGGAAGGCGACGTGTGCGAGCTGACGCTCGACGGTGTGCGCATCGCCGATCGCGACGGCGCGCGCGCCGAGCGCGACGTGCGCGTGGTGGCCGCCTACGGCGGCGCGGTCGAGCTTGGGCCGTACCGGCACTTCATGCAAAAGGAGATCTTCGAGCAGCCGCGCGCGATCTCCGACACGATCCCGCAAACCGACGCGTTCGGCCCGTCGCTGTTCGGCGAGCACGCGGCCGGCGTGTTTGCCGACATCGACAGTCTGCTGATCCTCGCGTGCGGCACGAGCTACTACTCGGGGGTGACCGCGAAATACTGGCTCGAATCGATCGCGAAAATTCCGACGCAAGTCGAAATCGCGAGCGAATACCGCTACCGCGAATCGGTGCCGAATCCGCGTGCGCTGGTCGTCGTCATCTCGCAATCGGGCGAGACGGCGGACACGCTCGCCGCGCTCAAGCACGCGCAGGCGCTCGGCCACTCGCACACGCTCGCGATCTGCAATGTCGCGACGAGTGCGATGGTGCGGCAAACCGGGCTGCAATTCCTGACGCACGCGGGCACCGAGATCGGCGTCGCGTCGACCAAGGCGTTCACCACGCAGCTCGTCGCGCTCTTCGTGCTCGCGGCCACGCTCGGCAAGCTGCGCGGGCATGTCGACGCCGCACGCGAAGCCGACTACCTGAAGCAACTGCGCCATCTGCCCGCCGCGCTCAACAGCGTGCTCGCGCTCGAGCCGCAGATCATCGCGTGGTCCGAAGAGTTCGCGCGCAAGGAAAACGCGCTGTTCCTCGGCCGCGGGCTGCATTACCCGATTTCGCTCGAAGGTGCGCTGAAGCTCAAGGAAATCTCGTACATCCACGCGGAAGCGTACCCGGCGGGCGAACTCAAGCACGGGCCGCTCGCGCTCGTGACCGAAGCGATGCCGGTGGTGACCGTCGCGCCGAACGATACGCTGCTCGAGAAGCTGAAATCGAACATGCAGGAAGTGCGCGCGCGCGGCGGCGAACTGTACGTATTCGCCGATGCGGACACGCATATCGTCAATGGCGAAGGGCTGCACGTGATCCGGATGCCGGAGCACTACGGGCTGCTGTCGCCGATCCTGCACGTCGTGCCGCTGCAATTGCTCGCGTATCACACGGCATGCGCGCGAGGCACGGATGTGGACAAGCCGCGGAATCTGGCGAAATCGGTGACGGTGGAATAGGCGGCGGCGTCGGGCGCGCCGACTTCGTGCGGGCGATTCGGCACCGCGCGCCGCGGGCCGGCCTCGCCGCCACGCGGCATCCGCCGCGCCATGCGTGCGTCCCGCGCACGCCCGCGCCGCTTACGACGCGACGACGACCGGATGAAACCCCGCCGCCTCGACCACCTCGACCACGCGCTCGGCACCCAGCGTCGAGCCGACGCTGACGATTTTCGATTCGACGTCCGCCGCGACGGTCGCGGCCGGGTCCGCAGCCGTGATCGCCTGTTTGATCGCGTTCGCGCAACCGCCGCACGACATGTCTTTCACTTCGAGTTTCATCTGCTTTCTCCTGTCCGAGTGTGTGAACGTGACTGAAGCGTGCATCTTCCCACGGTGGGAAGGTCAAGCAGATTTTCGATTCCGTTGCGGCGATACGCACACGAGCGATGCCCACGATACCCGGCGCAATACGCGGCAATCACGCGGATGAACGCGTCAATCGCCGTGCCGCGCCCGCTTGAGGCCCGGCATGACGGGGCACCGTCAAGGCTTCGCGGCCGCCTGGCACAAAGCGAGATTGTGCAGTATGGCCTTGCCGGTCGATTGGTAATTTTCGGCATCGCACGGCGGCAAGCCGAACGCATCGTCCTTCTGCCGTTGTACGGCGACCGTATCGGCCAGCACCGCCGCACACCGCGCGCGGTCGCCGCGGTGATACTCGGCCAGCGCGAGATCGCTCTTCGCCTTGTCGCGCTCGATCCAATCCATGAACGCCGCGCATTGCGACAGCAGCGCGGTCATCGTCGCGCGCGCGGCGTCGTAATCCTTCACCGCGTATTGCCGGTGTGATTGCTCGATGCGCGCTGCGCGCTGCCGATCGGTGCAGGCAGCCGGCGGGCGGCGATACTCGCCGTCGAAACCGGCGCGTGCGCCGCAATTGTCACGGCAAGCGTCGGCACCCGCCGAATCGAGCTTGAGCACGCGCCGGCCGTCACCGGACAGCGCGATGCGGCACACGCCGCCGCTGTCCGTCGCGACGGCCGTGTGCCCGTCGACGGTGCCGCTCAGCGAGCAGGTGTGGCAATTGCCGCCGATCGTCTCCAGCGTGAAGCGGTTCGCATGGATGCTCAGCACGCCGTGCGCGCTGCCACCTTCGACATACACATATTGGCCCGGCTCGATGGCCGGGCCGGCCACGCTCGCGCATACGCCCACCGACAAACTCGCGGCGGCCGCCGCGCGGATCATCCGGATTCCGAAGCTCATATGCCCTCGTCGCTGCGTCGCGGTATGGGAAAGTGGGAGTGGAAATGGAAAACGCGAAGTGCCGTGCGACGCACGCGCCGCCGCCCTCAGGCCGCCGCCTGCGCCTGCAGCCTCAAGCGCCGCGCCTGCCGCGGCAACACGACGTACAGTGCGCCGATAACATTCAACGCCAATCCGAGCGCCTGGCCGGGCACCGGATGGCCTGCATGCCGCAACGGCCATTGCACGGCGATGCTGATCAGCACCGACACCAGCAGCCCCCAGCCGGTGCTGGTCAACGCGAGCATCGTCGCCTGCTTGAGCGTCTGCGCGACCGGCACGCTCAGCGCGTGCGCCGCGAAACCCTTGCGAGTCATATACCCGCTGATCGGCAAATATAAAAGGGTACTGACGATCACCAGCAAGCCGAATGCGATCGTCAGCCCGAGCGGCGGATGGCCGGCGGCCGAGCGCATCCGAGTCATCCAGAAAACCAACGCGGCGATGTCGATCAGCCATATCGGCAGCGTGGCCGCCATTTGGCGCCAAAAACAGGACCACCACACCGACAAGCGCCGAACGAACCCCATCGGCGGCAGCATCTCGAACATATCAATCTCCATTCTTGTTATCGATTCTACGATGGCGCGGATGCGGCCCGCGACGATTGATGCGTAAGACGGCGCCCCCCCCCCCGAAAAGCGCCGTTGCGGCGGCCGGTGCGGCGGGCACGGCGGGCGCAAGCGCGCGCCGTGCGATCGGACCTCGAACTGGGTTCCAAAATTTGGGCCTTGAATTCAGGCATTGAATCCGGCCCGACATGCGGCGTTACTCGCCGCCGTTCTTTTCGTCCTTCAGTTGCGGCAGCGCCGACGCGTCGGCCGGCGTCAACAGGCCGACTTGCGAATAAATCCGCAGCTTGTCGCGCGTATCGGTGATGTCGAGATTGCGCATCGTCAACTGCCCGATCCGGTCGCGCGGCGAGAACGTCGATGCAACCTTCTCCATCGACAGCCGCTCCGGCTGATACGTGAGGTTCGGCGAGCGCGTGCGGACGATCGAATAATCGTTGCCGCGCCGCAGCTCGATCGTCACTTCGCCCGTGATCGCGCGCGCGACCCAGCGTTGCGCGGTCTCGCGCAGCATGACCGCCTGCGGGTCGAACCAGCGGCCCTGATACAGCAGGCGGCCGAGACGGCGGCCGTTCTCGCGGTACTGCTCGATCGTATCCTCGTTGTGAATGCCGGTGACGAGCCGCTCGTATGCGATATACAGCAGCGCGAGCCCCGGTGCTTCGTAAATGCCGCGGCTCTTCGCCTCGATGATCCGGTTCTCGATCTGATCGCTCATTCCAAGGCCGTGACGCCCGCCGATCCGGTTTGCCTCGAGCAGCAGCTCGACCTGGTCCTTGAACTCGACGCCGTTGAGCGCGACCGGGCGGCCTTCGTCGAAGCGCACCGTCACTTCTTCCCGATCGATCTTCACGTCGTCGCGCCAGAACGCGACGCCCATGATCGGATTCACGATCCGGATGCCGCTTTCCAGGCTCTCCAGATCCTTGGCCTCATGCGTCGCGCCGAGCAGATTCGAATCGGTCGAATAGGCCTTCTCCGCCGACATCTTGTACTCGAAGCCCGACTTGCGCATGAATTCGGACATTTCCGCGCGCCCGCCCAGCTCGTCGATGAAGCGCTGATCGAGCCAAGGCTTGTAGATCTTCAGATCCGGATTCACGAGCAGGCCGTAGCGGTAGAAACGCTCGATGTCGTTGCCCTTGTACGTGCTGCCGTCGCCCCAGATGTTCACGCCGTCTTCCTTCATCGCGGCGACGAGCATCGTGCCCGTCACGGCGCGGCCAATCGGGGTCGTATTGAAATAGGTGACGCCAGCCGTCGAGATATGGAACGCGCCGCATTGGAGCGCCGCGATGCCCTCCGCGACGAGCTGCGCGCGGCAATCGATCAGGCGTGCGCCTTCGGCGCCGTATTGGATCGCGCGCTTGGGGATCGAATCGTAATCGTCTTCGTCGGGCTGACCGAGGTTCGCCGTGTACGCATAAGGAACGGCCCCCTTGATACGCATCCAGTGCAGCGCAGCGCTCGTATCGAGACCGCCGGAGAACGCGATGCCGACCTTCTGGCCGGCCGGGAGACTTTCAAGAATCGTGGTCATGAGGAAAACCGTTCAATCAAGTGGACAGGGAATTTCGCGGAATTCAAGAGTATATCGGGCAGGCCTCTTTAAACGAAATTTCGGCCACAGGCCGCGCGGGATCGAATCGAGCGGCGCACCTCTTTCACGCGCCGTCCGGCTCCTTTTGCCGCAGCGTGACGAACTCCTCGGCCGCGGTCGGATGAATGCCGATCGTCTCGTCGAACTGCGCCTTCGTCGCGCCGGCGCGGATCGCGATCGCGACGCCCTGAATGATCTCCGCCGCATCGCGCCCCACCATGTGCGCGCCCACGACACGTTGGCTGTCGCGCGCGACGACGAGCTTCATGAACGTCCTTTCGTCGCGTCCGGACAGCGTATGCCGCAGCGCCTTGAACGCAGTCTTGTAGATGTCGATCCCGCCGTGCTCGGCGCGGGCGCGCGCCTCGGTCAGCCCGACCGTCGCCACCTCGGGCTGGCTGAACACGGCGGACGGAATGTAGTGATGATCGGCCGCGATCCGCTTGCCGCCGAACAGATTCGCCGCGAGCAGCGTGCCGTCGCGCGTCGCGACAGGCGTCAGTTGCGGCCGGGCGGTCACGTCGCCGATCGCGTGGATCGACGGCACGCGCGTTGCCGAATACGCATCGACCTCGATCGCCCCGTTCGCATCGCGTGTGACGCCAAGCGCTTCCAGGCCGAGCCCGTCGCAGTTCGCGGCGCGGCCTGTCGCATACAGCACGGCGTCGTAAGGGCCGCTCGCGCCGTGCGCAAGCTGCAGCGTCAGTGCGCCGTGCGCGCCGCGCTCGATCGCGCCGATGCTCGCGCGCGTATGAATCGCGATGCCCTGTTTGGCCATCTCGTCGTGCAGGAAACGCCGCACGTCGTCGTCGAAGCCGCGCAGGATTTCGTCGCCGCGATAAAACAGCTCGACGTGCGCCCCCAGCCCGTTGAAAATGCCCGCGAACTCGACCGCGATATAACCGCCACCGACGATCGCGATCCGGCCGGGCAGCTCAGGCAGGCTCAACGCCTCGCGCGACGTGATCGCGTGCTCGATGCCGGGAATCGCCGGCAGCGTCGGCCGCGAGCCCGTCGCGATGCCGATGTGCCGCGCGGTGAGGCGGCGCCCGGCGAGTTCGACCGTGTGGGCGTCGGCAAGCGTCGCGCGCCCTTCACGAATATCGACGCCGGCTTTCGTCAGCAGATCGACATAAATGCGGCTCAGCCGCGCGATCTCACGATCCTTCGCGGCAATGAGCGCGGGCCACGAGAACGCGCCGCGATCGAAGGTCCAGCCGAAGCCGGCCGCGTCCTCGACTTCGTGGCTGTAATGCGACGCGTAGACGAGCAGTTTCTTCGGAATACAGCCGCGCAGCACGCAGGTACCGCCAATCTGCTCCGACTCGGCGATGCCGACGCGCACGCCGTACGATGCGGCGATCCGCGCAAGGCGCACCCCGCCCGAGCCCGCGCCGATCACAAACAGGTCGTAGTCGAATTCCATCGCATCGCTCCATCGAAGTCCGGATGACCGGACGATAGCAAGATTTCGACTTTCTTGCGGAGCGCGCGCACGGCCGATCGGCACACGGCCCGCGCGCAAAGAAAACGGGAGGCCAAGCTTTCGCTTGCCTCCCGCGTCGTGCGGGCGCGCCGCGCGCCCGCCATGCCCGTCTGCCGTGCGTTACGCCTGCGATGCGCCGCTGTCCGGCGCGGCCGTATTGTCGCCCCCTTCGGCCGCTTCGCCTTCCTTCTTCTCGACGAGATTCTCAAGCGCCTCGGCGCCCTTGAAACCCGCAACCGCAGCCGCGGCCTTCGTCAACAAACCAGCATCCGAATCGACCTTCTCGGCCGCCTCGACCGCCGCAACCGCACCCGCAATCTCGCCCACCGTATTCAAGATTCCCATCGCCATCACCGTTTATGGTTGAACGTGAGCGTGCATGATCGCACCGGCATCGATGCCACGCCACGGTTGTAACATTCGGTAGCGCCCGTTACGTCCGGCACGACCTCCCGCGAGCCGGCGCGCGATCGACGACGATCACGATGCCGCGAGCCAAGCTTAGTCCACTCGCCGCCGCATGACTGTCAAACTATGTCGAATACTTTTCGACGGGCTTTCACTCGACAGGCATCCTCTGCATTCGCGCGTTTGGCACGATGGGCACGGCCGGTCAGGCACGGCCGGTCAGGCACGGACGGTTAGCGGCACGCCGGTCACTCACTCGCGCCGGACGCAGGCGCCGCCACGCTTGCCGCCACACCGCCGCCGGACGCGGACGCCGGCGCGGATGCCGGATGGCTTGCGTTGCTGCTCACGGCATCGTCGTCGTCCGGCTTCGTGCATCCGGATAGCAGCAGTGCGGTGATCGCCGCTGCGGCGCATGCGTATCGCTTCATTGCGTCACTCCCTTCGAAAGGCGCCGTCGAAACGGCATCGGCATTCAGCCGATACGTTATTTGAAGAACGTCATCTGCACGACCTTGACGATCACGAGCCCGACCGCAAGCACCAGATAGCCGCGCAGCACGCCCATCCAGATGCGCGTCGACAGCGTGATCCGCGGCGCAGGCAACGTGTCGAGCGGTGGCATCCGCCACGTGTCGCGCAGGCTGCGCTCCATGGGTGCGGCCGGCTGCGCGCCGCCGCGCTTGCGCAGCGCGAGCGTCGCGCCATAGCCGAGCACCGCGAGCAGCGTGCCGAACGCGAGCACTTCGAGCATCGTCTCGCCGCTGATGTCCGGATACAGCACCGATGCCGTCAAAATGATCGACAGCATCACGAGCACCCAGATCACCGCGCCGGTGAACAGGTTCAACCTCGTCGAGTTGACCCACGGCCCGAGCACCGCGCGATCGTTGCACAACAGCAGCAGGAACACCGTCGCGCTCGGCAGCAGCACGCCCGCGAGCGTCTGCACCGCCTCGGTCAGCAGGCCGAGCGGGCTGCCCGGAATCAGCACGAGCACGGCCGCCGCGGCAACGATGCCGAAATAGACGAAATAGAACCCCTTCGCATCCGACACGCTGCGATGCAACGAATGATGGATCTTGAACACGTCGCCGATCGCATAGGCCGTCGCGAGCGAGACTGCCGCGGCGCCGATGATCGACGCGTCGAGCAGCGCGATCGCGAACAACGTCGCGCTCGTGTGGCCGGCGTACTTCGCCAGGCCCGCGATCACGCCGCCTGCATCGCTGAAGTTGCCGTATTCCGGCTTGCCCGCGTAAAGCGCCGCGCAAAACGAGATCATCGCGACCGCGCCGATCATCACGAATACGATGCCGATCCACAAGTCCGCCTTCTCGTATTTCATGAAGCGCGGCGTGATCCGCTTGTCGATCACGTAGCTCTGCTGAAAGAAGAGCTGCCACGGCGCGATCGTTGTGCCGACGATGCCGATCACCAGCAACATCACATCGGAAAGTTTCGCGTGCGCGGGCCAGCTCGGCACGACCAGATCGCGCGCGATTTGATGCACGGGCGGGTGAATCGTGACGAGCACGGGCACGAGCAGCAGGCTCACCACGCACAGCCCGATCGCGAAGCGCTCGAACCGGCGGAAATCGCCGGTGCTGACGGCCGCCATCGTAAGCGCCGCCGCGATGCACACGCCTGCGATCTTCGATACGCCGAAGAAATCGAGCACGAACGTAATGCCGATGAATTCGGTAACGATCGTCAGCGCGTTCAGGATGAACAGGTCGATCACGCTGAACGCGCCCCAGAACTTGCCGAAGCGCTCGAAAATCAACCGCGCGTGGCCGACGCCCGTGACTGCGCCAAGACGCAGCACCATTTCCTGATTGACGAACAGCACCGGCACGAGCAGCAGCAGCGTCCAGAGCAGCGACGTGCCGTAGTTCTGGCCCGCCTGCGTATAAGTGCCGAACGCGCCGGCGTCGTTATCGCCGACCATCACGATGAGACCCGGCCCGAGAATGGCGAGCAGCGTGCGAAAACGCGCCCACCAGCCGTTGCGCGGCGCGGTGTCGTGGTGCGCGATCGTGCCGAGCGCGCCCTTGATGTCGCCCAGATGCGCGTGATCGAGAACGGCGCTGCGCTCCCGCGCAATCGGTGGAGAGAGGTCGGTTGGCGTGGACATGCTGTTACTCCGATAAGTGTGTAGTCGTTAAGCGGCGCATTGAGCCGACATAGGCAAACGCGCGCCGCCGGACGGCAACGCTTGCCTATGTCGAAACGCGCAGCGGGTTCAGAAAATCAATGTTTTCAGGCGCTGCCAGAATGTGGCGTGTGCCGGCTTGCCCGCGGCATCGAGCGACAGCATCGCGTCGTAGTGAAGGCGCGATTCTTCAACGTGCGGCAGTTGCGACAGAAGCAGACCGAATTGCATGACGAGGCTCCGGGCGAGTGTTCTCGCGTCGAGGGAAGCTAGGCGCCCGGTGCATGCGCGAGGCGCGATCGGTCGAGCCCCACGCGCTTCCCTTAATGATCGAAATCGAAACGATTCAGGATGGGGCGTATGGGATAGCTGTCACTGTCCGGCATATCGGCTCCTTGTATTCAAAAGGTCATCGTCCAGCGCATACGCGCGATACGAATACGCCAGCCGCGCGCATGCACGGCGCCCGACGCGGCGTGAGCGGCGTCGAGCGCGCGCGCCGCCAGCCAGCGGCTCGCGGCGTTGCCGAATGCGCGCGTGCGAAAGCGCAGCGCTCATGCGGCGCGAATCAAGGGTGCACGGACGAGGGAAACTGGAGTACTACGGCGCGCACCGTCTGCATGATCGGCAGGACGGCGGCGGAAAGAAGGCGCGGACGTCTTGCCGTTCAGGCGGAGAAATTGCTCGAAGGTCGACTACTGCAAGTGTCCAAGGCATCGGCCCCATCTGTGGAGATGGCCGGATTCTAGGTAGGCGGCAGATCGAAAGTCAATCGCCAATGATTGGTATCGCAAAAAAATTTCGCGCCGCGCGTCGGCTGTAAGTTTTGAGGCAATGAAATCGAGCCCGATGCTTTCAATGCCGCGCGCGCCGTGTCGCATGCAAACCCGGCCAAAAACGCAGGCACCGCGAACGTATGCCGGCCGGCTCGGCATTTTTATTCGTTTTTTACTTGCATGCGTATCGATAGGCCGCATACAATCCGCCGCAATTCTTTACCGAAGGAGCGTCCCACGTGGACACGTGCCCTAGTAGTGAAAATCTGAAGCCGGTTCATGCCGGCCGCGTCATCGCGAGATAGCCGCTTGGGTTTCCTTCGCCGCTAACTCGCACCAGTCGGGTTAGCGCGCTTCATCGCCGACGGCTTTCGCCTGTCCGGCCGCACGCAGCACGCTTGCTCTGTTTCGTCGTCAGCCGTCCCGCCGGGCGGGCGACGTCACGTATCGTCCAACGTGCGCCGCTGCGCACGGGAGCGCAGTCATGCTTGTTCCATTCGTTATCGCCAAACTCAGGCGATATGCCGATCCGCCTATCCGCCGGCGCGGCATTTCGGCCATCCCGCCGCTTGCGCAACCCGCAGGCCACGACTTGCCGCCACGCGCCGATCATCGCGCGTGGCCCGCGGCGTGGGCAATCGTCGCGGCCGCCGCATTCGCAATCGCGTTCGCGGCGCTGTTGATTCAAGCAAGCTTTCGCATCGGCCTGCATCAATCGATTCGCATAAGCTGGTGGTTCTCCTAGGCCGCCAGCCAGCCACCGGTTTGCCGCGGCCGGCGGGCTTCTCCGAGCGGCAGGCGGCCGCCATGCCCGGGCGCTTCAGTTCAACAAGCAACGATTCGTCATGAAGAAAACCATTCATCACCTGCTCGCAAAATCCGGCGTCGTCACCGGCCTGCCGTTGCTGCTGTCGCTCGGCGTCGCGCAGCCGGCGCTCGCGCAAACGGCAAACGCCACGCCGGCAACGCCCGACAACGCCGCGCCGGCATCAGCCGGCCACGCCGCGCCTACGCCGGCCGCAGCGGACCAGGCTCAGGCTGCAACGGCCGGGGCCGCTGACGGCTCATCCGCCGCGCAACGCGCGCAAGCCGCGCCCGATGCGCACCCCGCCCCCGCGCCGGGCGATCCGCCCGCCGAAGCGCCTGCGCCAACCGGCTTCTGGGAACGCTCGAATCTGCTCGGCGATATGGGGGGCCTGCGCAGTAAGCTCGGCGATCACGGCATCACGCTCAACTTGCAGGAAACCAGCGAATATCTGACCAACCTGTCGGGCGGCACCAAACGCGGCGGCGCCTACGACGGCCTCACGCAATTCGGTTTCAGCGTCGATACCGACAAGGCATTCGGCCTGCCGGGCGGCACGTTCAACGTCTCCGCGCTGCAGATCCACGGCACGAACCTGACGCAGCGCAACTTGCAATTGCTGCAGACAGCAACCGGCATCGAGGCGGAATCGACGACGCGCCTCTGGGAGCTGTGGTATCAGCAAGCGTTCGCGGGCGGCCGCGCGGACGTGAAGATCGGCCAGCAGAGTCTCGACCAGGAATTCATGGTGAGCCAGTACGCCAGCACCTTCATCAACGCGACCTTCGGCTGGCCGGTGCTGCCGTCCACCGACATGCCGGCGGGCGGCCCCGCCTATCCGCTGTCGTCGCTCGGCGTGCGGCTGCGCGTGAAGGCGTCTGATGCATGGACGGTGATGGCGGGCGTGTTCGACGGCAATCCGGCAGGCGGTCCGGGCGATCCCCAGCAACTCAACCGTCACGGCACGAACTTCAATCTGGGCAATGGCGCGCTCTTCATCGGCGAGTTGCAGTACGCGCTCAACGCGCCGCCCGCCGACTCGAAAGCGCCGCCGCCCGCCGGCCTGCCGGGCATGTACAAGCTCGGCTTCTGGTACAACACCGAGCGTTTCGACGATCCGCGCTACGACACGAACGGCGTGCCGCTCGCGAGTCCGGCAAGCAACGGCGCGCCCGCGACGCATCGCGGCAATTACGGTTTCTATGCACTCGCCGATCAGATGGTGTGGCGGCCGAGCGCGGACAGCCCACGCTCGCTGAACGTGTTCGCGCGCGTCATGGGCGCGCCGGGCGATCGCAATCAGGTCGATTTCGCGTTCAATGCCGGCGTCACGCTGAAGGCGCCGTTCGCGGGCCGCGACAACGACACGGCCGGCGTTGCGATCGGCTACGCGAAGCTCGGCTCGCGCGCACGCGGATTCGACGGCGATACCGGCGTCTACACGACGCCCGGCTATCCCGTGCGCCGCGCCGAGACCCTGCTCGAAGCGACTTACCAATATCAGGTAACGCCGTGGTGGCAATTGCAGGCGGACTTTCAGTATGTATTCCGGCCGGGCGGCGGCATCCCGAATCCGAACGAACCGGGCGCACGGATCGGCAACGAGGCGATCATCGGGCTGCGCACGACGATTGTGTTCTGATCCGACGGCGGGACGCTCGCCGTGGAGCGGTTGGGTATGCACAGCGGTGACGCGGCGCCGGTTCCGGTTGACGACGATGGCTTGGCCGAGGGCGAAGCTCCGCACCGACGCCGGATCAACAGCGTAAGCGGATAGCACCGCCGCCAACCCCGCGCAAACCTGGCATCGGCCAACGCGCGCAGCGGCCGCACAAGCCATGCCGGGCCGCCCTTCACCTCGACGCGCCAAGCCGGGCGTAGGTCAAACCGCGCGGCCGGTCATTTGCCAGAATGGCCGCGCACCTTGCACTCGAGCGGCGTGCGCTTGAGCCTGCCTCGACAATCAGCGCACCGCACACGCTGGGCACGGCCACCGTGCCCGCGCCCTCCCTTTTACGCCGCTCCTTTACACGGCCCTTTTACGCCGTCCCCCTCCGACGACGCGCGCAACCGCTGCGTCTTCCAGATCTGGAACCCCCTCGCCGCAAGCTCGATCAGAAAAGACTTCAATCCGCTTTCGTCCGGAATCGGACGGCGGCCTTTGGCAATCCGATGCATTTGTCGCGAATACCACGTGACTTCGAGCGAGCCGAGACTGTCGAAATATTTGATGCCCGTGGTGAGCGGCTTGATGCGATGAAGCGTTTCCTCGCCGCGCAGCAGCCGCGCCGGCGCATCCGGCTCGATCGTGAAAATACGGCCGAGGCCGATCAAATCGAGTGCACCGGCGCGCAATGGCGCCGTCATCCCGGCAAGGCTACGAAATCCGCCCGTGACCATCAGCGGCACGCTAACCTCGGCGCGCACCTTCTCCGCGAACTCCAAAAAATACGCTTCGCGCGCGAGCGTCGACGCCTTGCGTTGGCCGACCTGCATCACCGGTTCCTCATAAGTGCCGCCGGAGATTTCCACGAGATCGATACCGGCCTGCGCGAGCGCGCGGATCACGTCGAGCGACTCTTCCTCGGTGAACCCGCCGCGCTGGAAATCAGCCGAATTCAGCTTGATCGAGACCGGAAAATCCGGGCCGACGCGGCGGCGCACTTCGTGATACACGGCAAGCACGAAGCGGCGGCGCTTCTCGACGTTGCCGCCCCAATCGTCATCGCGCTGATTGTGATGCGGCGACAAAAACTGGCTGATCAGATAACCATGCGCGCCGTGCAGTTGCACGCCGGTAAAGCCCGCTTGCTTGGCGATCGCGGCGGCCGCGCCGAAGCGCGTGATGATGTCGTCGATCTGCGCGGTCGTCAGCGCGCGCGGCACCGGGAAGTACGGCGCGAGCTTCGGTCCGAAACCGATCGCCGAAGGCGCGACAGTTTCGCGGTTGAGCCCGCGCATCGCCTGCTTGCCGGGGTGATTGAGCTGCATCCACAATTCGCTGCCATGCGCGGTGCCGGCCGCCGCCCACTCGCGCAGGTGCGGCAGATCACGCTCGTCCTCGATCACGACGTTGCCCGGCTCGCCGAGCGCACGGCGATCGATCATCACGTTGCCGGTCAACAGCATCCCCGCTCCCGAAGACGACCAGCGCCGATACAGCGTGATCAACTCCGATGTCACGCAGCCGTCGGCATTGGCGAGCGTCTCGGTGAGCGCCGATTTCGCGAGACGATTTTTCAACACCGTGCCGTTGGGCAACGTGAGCGGTTGCGACAGCACTGCGCTCATATTCGGGTCTGGATCTGGCATGTTGCGATTCTCCGGCTAAACCGACAAAACCATCAAAAAACGAATCATTCTTCAATGACACGGTTGATATCGTAGGTTCCGAAAAAGAACTTTGCAAGCGAAGTAAAACGGCAAACTGTTCGACTGCGGCAGCTACGTGGGTCCGCGCGCGTCGCGTATGTCACGGCAGGCCACCGTTTGTCGCGATCGGAAGATGAGACATGCGGCCTGGCGCTGGTCCCCGGCTGGCCCTCTCCTATGCGCGCCAATCCGCCGAACTGCCCCTCGGCATGCCGGCAAACTCGCCACGCCGCGGCATGAACAAGCGCGGCCAACGCAGCACGCCATCGACGATTTGTCAGGCAATCCGAAGCAATTTGTCATTCACGCGTCATCGGAAAGTCGGCTTCGCGCTTTATCGTGGCCCCTTCGGCCTCGTGCAAACAAAGCGCGCCATCGCAGCGAGACGTCGCCCTTGCCTCGCATGGCCGGATACGGCATGCTGGAACGAACGCTCGATACGCTCGGCCGTTCTGCCCGGCCCCTGCCGATGAGAGTCGCATTCACGCGGAGCTATCAGCTTGGTCCCCGTCGCCCTCGCCGTTCGCCGTTCCAGCCGCCCAGACACGCATGCCACCGCCCACGCGCGCCCATTCGCACGGGGGATTGCACGATGAGGACGCGCGCTTGGCTCACCGTTGCAATTGCCGCGCTGCTTGCGGTTGAGTTGTTCTCGTTCGGCGATATCCGGCACACCGCCGCGAGCATCGCCTCGCAGCTCGCGGCGATGCTCGCGGCGCTCTGCGCGCTGAGCGCGCTGCTCGGCTGCGTCTACACGTTGCTGGCGGGTGCGCTCACGCGGCACTTCTTTGCGCGCGCGCCACACGAGCCGCGGCATTGTCCACCGGTGACGATCGTCAAGCCGCTGCATGGCACCGAGCAAGCGCTGTTCGCGAATCTCGCGAGCTTCTGCGAGCAGCGCTATGACGGTCCGATCCAGTTCCTGTTCGGCGTGCACGACCGCAACGACCCCGCGCTGCGCGCCGTCGAAGCGTTATGCCACGCCTTTCCGCACGCGCGCGTGACGACGATCGCCGACGCGCGCCTATACGGCCCGAACCGCAAGATCGCCAACCTCGTCAACATGCTGCCCGCCGCCATGCACGATCTGCTGATCTTCGCGGACAGCGACGTGAGCGTCGGCCCCGATTACGTGCGCCACGTCGTCGGTGAACTCGAACAGCCCGGCGTCGGGCTCGTGACCTGCGCGTACCGCGGCCGGCCCGATCCGGGCTTCTGGCCGCGCATCGAGTCGCTCGTGACCAATCATCATTTCCTGCCCGGCGTCGTCACGGGCCTCGCGCTCAAGCTCGCGCGTCCGTGCTTTGGGCAGACCATCGCGATGCGCCGCGCCACGCTCGATGCAATCGGTGGTCTCACGCAATTCGCACACCATCTCGCGGAGGATCATGCGATCGGTGAAGCGGTGCGCGCGCACGGCGAGCGCGTATCGGTGCCGCCGTTCGTCATCGAGCACGGCTGCGTCGAAACGAGCGCGAGACGGCTCGCCACGCACGAACTGCGCTGGAGCCGCACGATTCGCGCCGTCGATCCGCGCGGCCATCTCGGCCTGATCGTCACGCATCCGTTCGCGCTCGCCCTGTTGAGCGCCGTGCTGTCCGACGGCGCGTGGTGGTCCTGGCCGCTCGTGCCGATCGCGCTTGCCGCACGCCTGGCCGCCAAATACGCAACCGATCGCGCCGTGCGGCAGCCGGTGCGCGACCTGTGGCTGCTGCCGCTTGCCGATCTGGTCGCATTCGGCGTCTTCGTCACGAGTTTCTCGTCGTCACGCGTGATCTGGCGCGGCTTGAGTTTCGATGTCGATCGCGAGGGCCGCTTGTGCCCCGCCCCCGAAAAACGTTCGAACGCATAGCGCCGCCGGCCCGTCGCATTACTTCGTCATGCCAAACGAATCGATTCCGCAACAAACGCCGATACAGCCGCACGCGCCGCGCCGGCGTGCGCTCAAGCACGCCGGGCGTATCGCGGCGCTCGCCGGCCTCGCGCTCTCGCTCTGGCTCGTCGCGCGCGACAACCCCGCTGCCGTGCTTGCGTTGATGCGCGCCGCGGGCGCCGGGCTCGTCATCGCCGCCGCTGCGCATCTGCTGCCGATGCTCGCCAACGCCAAGGATTGGCAAACGCTGTTCGCCCCGGCCAGCCGGCCGGGGCGAACAGCGTTTGCCAATCCTTGGCGTT
>NZ_FXAN01000023.1 GCF_900176645.1 Burkholderia singularis | reverse complement strand
TCACTTCCTTACGGTAGCGGTTAAGCTCCTGCGCGGTCGCGAACGTGCGCTCGAACAGCACCGACAGATTGTGCAAAATCCGTTCGACCACCTTCTTCTCCCACTCGCCGTCGAAACGGATCTGCTCGTCGAGCCAACGCTCCAGCCATTCCGGGTCCGGCAGCCGCGACTGCACCGTGTCGCGCGGAAACAGCGCCTGGTTCACGTGCAGGTTCGTCGGGTGCAGCGGCTTTTCCGTGCGCCGCGCCGACGCCATCAGCACCCCGATCTTCGCGAACGCCGCGCGCGCCACGTCCCCGCAGTTGTTCATCGCCTTCTTCATGTAACGAAGATACGCGCCCCCGTGGCGCGCCTCGTCGCGCGAGATCGTCTCGTAGATGTGCTTGATCACCGGCTCCGTGTGCCACTCCGCCGCCCGCCGATACCAGTGATTCAGACGGATCTCGCCGCAAAAATGCAGCATCAGCGTCTCCAGCGGCGGCGCCGGATCGAATTCGAAACGCACCGCGTGCAGTTCCTCCTCCGTCGGCATCAGCTCCGGGCGAAAGCGCCGCAGATACTCCATCAACACCAGCGAATGCTTCTGCTCCTCGAAGAACCACACGCTCATGAACGCCGAAAAATCACTGTCGTGGTGGTTGTCGCGCAGGAACATCTCCGTCGCGGGCAGTGCCGACCACTCCGTGATCGCGTTCATCTTGATCGTCTCCGCCTGCTCGTCGGTCAATAGCGACGCGTCGAACTGATCCCACGGAATGTCCTTCTCCATGTCCCAGCGGACCGCTTCGAGCGACTTGTAAAGCTCCGGATAAAGCAT
>NZ_FXAN01000062.1 GCF_900176645.1 Burkholderia singularis | reverse complement strand
GGCGGGCAGGGCGGCGCGGCAGACTCGCCCGCGACGCCGGGCCGCAGGCGGGCGGCCCAATCCGCATCGAAGCCGGCCGCGGCATCGCCGGCTTCGGCTTTACCCGTCGCCGCTGCTGGCGTCACCGACGACGGCGTCGCCAGCACCACCGTTGGCGTCACCGCTGCCACCACCGCCACTGACGCGTCCACCGCGTCCACCGCGTCCACCGCGAAAGCGGCCGCCAAAACCGCATCGAAACCGCTCAAGACCGCCGACAAGCTCGCGAAGCTCGGCCTCACGCGCTCGATCGACCTCGTGCTGCATCTGCCGATGCGCTACGAGGACGAAACGGCCCTCACGCCGATCGGCGAGTTGTTGCCTGGAGAAACCGCGCAGACCGAAGGCGTCGTGTTCGACAACGAAGTCACTTACCGGCCGCGCCGCCAACTCGTCGTGAAGCTGCGCGACGACGACGGCGCGCAGCTCGTGCTGCGCTTTCTGAACTTTTACGGCTCGCAGGCGAGCCAGATGGCGACCGGGCGCCGGCTGCGCGTGCGCGGCGACGTGCGCGGCGGCTTCTTCGGCCTGGAGATGGTGCATCCGGCGGTGAAGGTCGTCGATGCCGACACGCCGCTGCCGCAGGCGCTGACACCCGTTTATCCGAGCACGGCAGGCGTGTCGCAGGCGTATCTGCGCAAGGCGATCGACAACGCGCTCGAGCGCACGCCGTTGCCGGAAATCTTGCCGCCCGAGATCGAGCGCGAGTATCTGAGGCCGCTTGGCGTGCCGTCGCTCGCGAACGCCGTGAAAATCCTGCATCATCCGCGCGCCGATTCGGACGAAGCCGCGCTGATGGACGGCTCGCATCCCGCGTGGACCCGCATCAAGTTCGACGAACTGCTCGCGCAGCAGTTGTCGCTCAAGCGCGCGCACGAGGAGCGCCGCACGCGCGCCGCACCCTCGATGCCGCGTCGCGCGCGCGACGCTTCGACCCCGGATGCGGCGTCGCTGTCCGCGCGTCTGTACGCGACGCTGCCGTTCGCGCTGACGGCGGCGCAGGAGCGCGTCGTCGCCGAGATCGCGCGCGATCTGACCGAGCCGCACCCGATGCAGCGGCTGCTGCAAGGCGATGTCGGCAGCGGCAAGACGGTGGTCGCGGCGCTTGCCGCCGCGCAGGCGATCGACGCCGGCTATCAAGCCGCGCTGATGGCGCCGACCGAGATTCTCGCCGAGCAGCACGCGCGCAAGCTGCGCGGCTGGCTCGAGCCGCTCGGCGTGTCGGTCGCGTGGCTCGCGGGCAGCCTGAAGGCGAAGGACAAACGCGCGGCGATCGAGGCGGCCGCGCTCGGCACTGCGCAGCTCGTGATCGGCACGCACGCGATTATCCAGGATACGGTCGAGTTCGCGCGGCTCGGCCTCGTGATCGTCGACGAACAGCATCGCTTCGGCGTCGAGCAGCGGCTCGCGCTGCGTGCGAAGGCGGCCAATGCGGCAGACGGCGCGACGGGCTTCCAGCCGCATCAGCTGATGATGTCGGCCACGCCGATTCCGCGCACGCTCGCGATGACGTATTACGCGGATCTCGACGTGTCGACGATCGACGAACTGCCGCCCGGGCGCACGCCCGTTCTCACGCGGCTCGTCTCCGATGCGCGGCGCGACGAAGTGATCGGCCGCGTGCGCGAGGCGGCGCTCGCGGGGCGGCAGGTGTACTGGGTGTGTCCGCTGATCGAGGAGAGCGAGACGCTGCAGTTGCAAACGGCAGTCGAAACCTACGAAACGCTCGCCGCCGCGCTGCCCGAGTTGAAGGTGGGCCTGGTCCACGGCCGTCTGCCGCCCGCCGACAAGGCGGCCGTGATGGACGCGTTCTCGCGCAACGACGTGCAGCTGCTCGTCGCGACCACGGTGATCGAGGTCGGCGTCGACGTGCCGAACGCGTCGCTCATGGTCATCGAGCACGCGGAGCGCTTCGGGCTTGCGCAGTTGCATCAGTTGCGCGGGCGGGTCGGGCGCGGCACGGCGGCTTCGGTGTGCGTGCTGATGTACAGCGGGCCGCTGTCGATCGCGGGCCGCGCGCGGCTCAAGACGATGCGCGAGACGACCGACGGCTTCGAGATCGCCCGCCGCGATCTCGAGATCCGCGGGCCTGGCGAGTTTCTCGGCGCGCGCCAGTCGGGCGCGGCGATGCTGCGCTTTGCCGATCTGGAGCACGACGGCTGGCTGATCGAACCGGCGCGGGAAGTGGCGGCGCGGCTCATCGCGGGCTATCCGGACGTCGTCGCGCAGCATCTCGCGCGCTGGCTCGGCGCGCGCGAGCAGTATCTGAAAGCCTGAGCGCGCGGGCGAAGCGGCGCGATGCGGCAGCGTGTCTTATGCACAGAGGTTGGCGAATCGGCCCAATCGGTGTATAAATTTAATCTATCGTCACGAAACAATTGATTAACTCACGATGACGCTTACCGAATTGAAATACATCGTCGCGGTCGCCCGCGAACGGCATTTTGGCCGGGCTGCCGAAGCGTGCTTTGTCAGCCAGCCGACGTTGTCGGTGGCGATCAAGAAGCTCGAGGACGAATTGAACGTGCAAATCTTCGAGCGCGGCGCGAGCGAAGTGAGCGTGACGCCGGTTGGCGACCAGATCGTCACGCAGGCGCAGCGCGTGCTCGAACAGACGTTCGCGATCAAGGAAATCGCCAAGCAGGGCAAAGACCCGCTCGTCGGGCCGTTCAGGCTCGGCGTGATCTATACGATCGGGCCGTACCTGCTGCCGACGCTCGTCAAGCAGATGATCCGCAGCGTCCCGCAGATGCCGCTGATGCTGCAGGAGAACTACACGCTGAAGCTGCTCGAACTGTTGAAGCAGGGCGAGATCGATGCGGCGATCATGGCGTTGCCGTTTCCCGAGACGGGCCTGACGGTGCGGCCGTTGTACGACGAGCCGTTCGTCGTCGCGCTGCCGGCGGGGCACCCGTGGGAGAAGCGCCGCAAGATCGACCCGGCCGATCTGAAGCAGGAGACGATGCTGCTGCTCGGCAGCGGCCATTGCTTTCGCGACCACGTGCTCGGCGTGTGTCCGGAGCTGATGCACTTCTCGCAGACGGCCGACGGTATCCAGAAGACCTTCGAGGGCTCGTCGCTCGAAACGATCCGCCACATGGTGGCAAGCGGCGTGGGGATCACGGTGTTGCCGCGGATGTCGGTCGCGCAGCTCGGCCCTCATGGCAGCGGCGCGGACGCCGATCTGTTGTCCTATGTGCCGTTCGACGAACCGGTTCCTGACCGGCGCGTCGTGCTCGCGTGGCGCAAGAGTTTCACGCGGATGCCGGCGATCGACGCGATCAGCGATGCGATCAGCGCGTGCGCGTTGCCCGGCGTGGCAAAGCTCGACATTCCGGCGACGGTCAACTGAGCGCCGTTATAGCGGCCGGCGAACCGGGGCGTGCCCCGGTTTAGTTTTGTCTATTAAATAGATAAATTTAATCAAAACAAAAAATCGATAGATAAATATAAAATCAGTCCGTAGGCTGTCCGGGCCGACGGGCGCTGACGCGCCGCGGCCGAAGCCGCTCGGCATGCGCTTAGGCCGTTGCCGACACACCGGCGCGGCCGAGGTCGGATTTGCCGCTCTCGCGACTCGCCGCGGCGGCGCAGGCAGCCGGATCGAACGATGCGCGCCGGCATGCGCCAACGCGGGACATCGTTCCGTATGCGAAGGAGATGAATATGAACCCATCGACGCTCGACTGGCGGGCAGTAGTCCGTCGCCCGCCTGCGATTCAATCCCGTGCGCTTGCCGCCGCCGTGGTGCGCCGCCTGATCGGTTTCGCGATTGCGGGCAGCGGCGCGGCCGCATTGATCGCGCAGCTCGCCCGGCATTTCGGCTGACGCCCGCCACGCCGGTTTTGCGCAATGGCGCGGGACCGGTTCTACGTTAAACTCGGCGGGACAGCGTGCTTCAGGCGCGCGGCGCGCTCGAGCCGCCGCTGCCGCGTGCCGTGCCGGTTCCATTCACATCGACAAGGAGTCAGCGATATGGTCAAGAAAGGAAACGCTACCCAGATCAACATCGGCATCAGCGACAAGGATCGCAAGAAGATCGCGGAAGGGCTCTCGCGCCTGCTCGCCGATACCTACACGCTGTATCTGAAGACGCACAATTTCCACTGGAACGTAACCGGCCCGATGTTCAACACGCTGCATCTGATGTTCGAGGAGCAGTACAACGAACTATGGCTTGCCGTCGATCTCGTCGCCGAGCGGATTCGCACGCTCGGCGTCGTCGCGCCCGGCACGTATCGCGAGTTCGCGAAGCTGTCGTCGATTCCGGAGGCTGACGGAGTGCCGGCCGCCGACGAGATGATCCGCCAGCTCGTCGAAGGGCATGAGGCCGTGGTGCGCACCGCGCGTGCAATCTTCCCGGCCGCCGAGGCCGCGAGCGACGAGCCGACCGCCGATCTGCTGACTCAACGCCTGCAGACGCATGAAAAGACCGCGTGGATGCTGCGTTCGCTGCTTGCGTGACAGCCGGCCGGGGTTGAGTGCGCGAGCCCGCTTTCGATCGATTCGGTGCGGTCGTTGCCCGGCAAAGTTTTAGAATGCAACACATCGATCACGATGCGCGCGGCCCGGTGCCGCGTATTTCGGTCCCCATTTCTTCGACAGCATGGCCCGACGTAAAGATATGAGTGCCGACGCGTGCCCCGTCGCGCGCGCGGTGGACGCGATCGGCGACCGTTGGTCGCTGATGATCGTGCGTGACGCGTTCGACGGCATGCGCCGCTTCGGCGAATTCCAGCGCAATCTCGGCATCGCCCGCAACATGCTGGCCGACCGGCTGAAGATGCTGGTCGACGAGGGCGTGCTCGAATCGGCGCCTGCGTCCGACGGCTCCGCGTATCAGGAATACGTGCTGACGGACAAGGGGCGGGCGCTTTTTCCGGTGGTTGTCGCATTGCGGCAATGGGGCGAATCGCATCTGTACGGGGCCCATGAGACGCATTCGCAGCTTGTCGACCGGCGCAGCGGCCGGCCGGTCGCGGTGATGACGCCACGCACGCAAGGCGGCCGCGTGCTGCGGCCGGAGGATGCGATCGTCGATCACGAGGCGGCGGCGCGTTAGCCGGCGGGGCGGTTTCGCGCGTGCCGCCGAGCGTCAGCCGCCACGCGCGGGTTCGCTTTTGAGCTTCGCCTATCCTGGCGCGTCCATCCGGCTGCGCCGGCAGCCGCGTTTTTGCGGCAAATCCCGCCCGGTTCTACAATGCCGGAGTTATGTTCGACAGCGCCCCGCGCGCTTGCCCGATGCTTGCCCGTTTTCCCCTTTATTTGCGGCTGATCCGGATGGACAAGCCGATCGGCAGCCTGTTGCTGCTGTGGCCGACGCTCAACGCGCTGTGGATCGCGTCGGACGGCCGCCCGTCGCCATCGCTCGTCGTGATCTTCGTGATCGGTACGATCCTGATGCGCTCGGCCGGCTGCGCGATCAACGATTATGCTGACCGCGATTTCGATCGCCACGTGAAGCGCACCGCCGAGCGGCCGCTCACGTCGGGCAAGATCCATGCATGGGAAGCCGTGGCGATCGCCGTGGGCCTGGCACTCGTATCGTTCCTGCTGATCCTGCCGCTCAATGCGCTGACGAAAGAGCTATCGGTCGTGGCCGTGTTCGTGGCGGCGACCTATCCGTTCATGAAGCGTTTCTTCGCGATTCCGCAGGCTTATCTCGGCATCGCGTTCGGCTTCGGTATTCCGATGGCGTTCGCGGCCGTGCTGGACGAGGTGCCGGCCATCGCGTGGGTGATGCTGGCCGCGAACGTGTTCTGGGCGGTCGCATATGACACGGCTTACGCGATGGTCGATCGCGACGACGACATCAAGATCGGCATGCGCACGTCGGCGATCACGTTCGGCCGCTTCGACGTGCTGGCGATCATGCTGTGCTATGCGGCGATGCTCGGCATCTACGCGTGGCTCGGCGCTGCGCTGCGCCTGGGGGCGTTCTACTGGGCGGGGTGGGCGGCGGCGGCCGGCTGCGCGGCCTATCACTACACGCTGATCAAGGACCGCGAGCGGATGTCGTGCTTCGCGGCGTTCAGGCACAACAACTGGCTGGGCGGCGCGCTGTTCGCCGGGATTGCCGCGCATTACGCGGCGGCCGCGCTGTGACGGCCGGCCTCGTCTGACGCACTCGCCGGCGCCGCGCGGCGCGTCAGGCTAGGCTGCGCAACAGCTCGATCAGCGCGGTGCCGGCAGCCTCGAGCGGGCCGGAATTGTCGATCGCCGTGAGCGCGGTGCCGGCCGGCACCGTCCATTCGACGCTGCGCGCGAGCCGCGCGTCGATCTCGTCGGCCGTTCGCTCATGCTTGTGTCTCGTCGCGACCGGCAGCCGGTTCGGGCTGCCCGCCGAACGGCACGCGCTTGTACAGCACGAACGGCGCGCCCGGCTCAGGCTCGACGAACAGCGCGGCGTGATCGACGGGCAACGGCCCGAGCGGCGCGGCCGCCGCGCGCCACCAGTCGATCAGCGCGTCGCGCTCGGCGGGGTCGGCGAGCGAATCGGACAGGGTCATATGAAACCGGTATTCGTCGAGCACGTAAGGATATCCCCAGGCGTCCAGCAGCGCGCGCTGGCGCGCGCTCAGCGGCGCGGCGCGGCGTTTTTCGCGCTCCGCATCGGATGGCGGGCGGCGCAGCGGCGCGAACGCATGGAGCGCGCTCGCCGCGAGTGCTCGCAGCTTCGCGTCGCCGTGTTCGGTCGCGGGCCGCAGCGCGACGAACGAGCCGAGCGCCGCGATGTCGACTGCGACGCAGAACGGCGCGCAGTCGCGCGCCCAGCGGGCGGCCGCGGCGACGAGACCGTCGGGCGTGACGCCGGTTCGCAACGCGAATGGCGCGACGAGCGTTGCGTGCCAGCCATAGCGGCGCGGCGCGAGCGTCAGCGCCTCGACGCGCCGCGCGAGCGCGGTCGGTTGCGGCGGCGTGAGCGCCGTGCCGTCCTCGGGGTCGCGGCCGAGCCATGCGCAGCCTGCTTGCCACCATGCGGATGTGCGCGGCGGCGCATAGTAGATCGCAAAGCGCGCGTGTTCGGACCATGCGCGAGCGTGCGCATGGCCGGCGGGCTCAACGCGCATGGCCGGGCGCCGTGTCGTTTTCGACCAGCAATTGCACGCGGTCCGCGGCGAAATAGGTCGTGCCGTATTTGATCGGCGTGCCGTCGAGATCGACGTCGACGTTTTCGACCCACAGCACGGGCTGCTGCTTGTTGACGTTCAGACGCCGCGCGATCGACGCGTCGGGCAGCACGCTGCCGATGCGGCTCCATTTGCGCAGATAGTCGGTGACGCCGTATTCGGCGAGCGCGTCGGTGATGCGCTCGTGCCGATCGAGCACGGCGGGCAGCTCCGCGAAGCGGGCGGCCGGGTAGACGCTTTTCGCGTAGGTGAGCGCGACGCCATCCGCTTCGTGTATCGACTCGATCCGGTACACGTAAGCGGCCGCGCGCAGGCCGAGCGCGCGCGCGGCCGCTGGATCGGCCTTCACGCGCTCGGCCGACAGCATGCGGCCGGTTGCCGATTGGTGATGGCGGTTCAGGTTCTCGGTAAAGCGCGTGCGGCGGCCGATCGTGTAATCGATCGCACCCGGCTGGACGAACGTGCCGCGGCCCTGTTCGACGCTGACGAGCCCGGATGCGGCCAGGCCGAGCATCGCGCGCCGCACCGTATGCCGGTTGACGTCGAAACGCTTCGCAAGCTCGCCCTCGCTCGGCAGCCGTCCGTTTTCGCCGAAGCCGTTCGCGGCGATTTCCGCGGCGAGAATCTGCTCGATCTGCCGCCAGACCGAGACGCCGCTGCCGCGCTCGAGCGGCGAATCCTGGACGGAAGGGTCGGCGGATGTCATGGTGCTGTCATTCCTTTGCGTTCCAATTACTGTCTTCGCCGCATTGTAGTGCGCGGCCGACGGCAATTCGATGAATCATGCCGGCTAATTTGCATCGCCTCGTTTTACATCAAGACGTCTAGACGTTTAGACAAATAGATGGTTAAATCAGGCAACCGATTCGCCGACATCAAGCATTGATGCATTGAGCAGCCGATCACGACGGAGCTTCGATGACGACATCCTCCGCTTCTCCTTCGTTCGCCGCGCGGCGCGATTGGCTCGCGTTGCTGGCGGGCATGCCCCGCGACGAACTCGAGCGCTCGCTCGAGCAGGCGCTTGCCGGTGCGCCGGCGCCTGGATACGACTGGCTGCGCCCGCCCGAGACCGGGCTTGCGATGGTGCGCGGCCGCATCGGTGGCACGGGCGATCCGTTCAATCTCGGCGAGGCGAGCGTCACGCGCGCGGTGCTGCGGCTCGCGCACGACGGCGCGCCCATGGTGCTCGGCATCGCGTATCAGTTGGGCCGCGACAAGCGCCGCGCGGAACTGGCCGCGCTTGCCGATGCGCTGCTGCAATTGCCGGCGTACCGCGCGCGCGTCGAAGCGCAGGTGATTGCGCCATATCGCGCGCGGCTGGCTCAACGGCGCGCAGCCCGCGCGCGCGACGCCGCGGCCACGCGCGTCGAATTTTTCACGATGGTGCGGGGCGATTGAAGATGGCCGATATGCCGATTTCCCTGACCGACGTTGCGCCGGGTTTCGCCGATCCGGTGCACGACACGCAGCGTGCGTTCCGTGCGCTGCTCGACGCGCTCGCGCGACCAGGTACGACGGGCCGCATCGCGCCCGCGCGCGCCGATGCGTCGCGGCCGGTACGCGCGGCGCCTGCGGCATTCGCGGCATTGCTCGCACTGTGCGATTACTCGACGCCGGTTTTTCTCGGCACGCCGGACGCCGCACTCGCGTCGGCCCTGCGCTTTCATACCGGCGCGCCGATCATCGACGATCCATACGCCGCGCAGTTCGCGTATATCGACGATCCCGCCGCGCTGCTGCCGCTGCATCGCTTTTCGAGCGGTGTCGCGCAGGCGCCCGAGCAGGCGGTCACCCTGTTCGTGCGCGCTGCGTCGCTGACGGGCGGCACGCCGCTGACGCTGCGCGGACCAGGCATCCGGCATGCGTGCACGATCGCGCCCGCAGGCCTGCCTGCCGCGTTCTGGCGCGAGCGCGCCGAATTCGCGCCGCATTTTCCTTGTGGCATCGATTGTTATCTCGTGTGCGGCGACACGTGCATCGGCCTGCCGCGCACGACGCACGTGGAGGCGCACTGATGTATGTCGCGGTGAAAGGCGGCGAACGTGCGATCGAGGCATCGTGGCGTTTGCTGGACAAAGCGCGGCGCGGCGATCCGGCGGTGCCGGAGCTGAGCGTCACGCAGATTCGCGAGCAGCAGCGTCTTGCGGTCGCGCGCGTGATGACGGAAGGCGCGCTGTACGACGAAACGCTGGCGGCGCTCGCGATCAAGCAGGCGGCGGGCGATCTCGTCGAGGCGATATTTCTGCTGCGCGCGTACCGCACGACGCTGCCGCGCTTCGGCTATACGTTGCCGATCGATACGGGCGCGATGCGGCTCGACCGACGGATTTCCGCCACGTTCAAGGACGTGCCGGGCGGACAGCTGCTCGGCCCGACTTATGACTACACGCAACGCTTGCTCGACTTCGCGCTGCTCGCCGAATACGCCGAATACGCCGAATACGCCGAACACGCCGAACACGCCGAACACGCCGAACACGCCGAACACGCCGAACACGCCGAACACGCCGAACACGCCGAACACGCCGAACACGCCGAGACGCCCGCGCCCGGCGCACGAACGGCATGCGCTGAAACCCCGCAGTCGCTCGGCGTCACGCAGCCGGCGCCGCGCATCGTCACGCTGCTGAACGACGAGGGGCTGATCGAGCAGGAGCGGCCGACGCCCGGCGCGCCGGAGCCGGGCGATCTGTCGCGCGAGCCGCTCGCGTTTCCCGCGGATCGCGCCACGCGGTTGCAGAATCTCGCGCGTGGCGACGAAGGCTTCCTGCTGGCGATGGGCTATGCGACGCAGCGAGGCTATGGCAACACGCATCCGTTTGCGGGCGAGCTGCGCTATGGGACAGTCGCCGTCGAGATGCCGCTCGACGAATTGGGTGGCGAGGCGATCGAAATCGGCGAGATCGACGTGACCGAATGCCAGATGATCAATCAATTCGCAGGCGGCGACGGCGAACCGCCGCGCTTCACGCAGGGCTACGGCCTCGCGTTCGGTCACGCCGAGCGCAAGGCGATCGCGATGGCGCTGATCGATCGCGCGCTGCGCGCGCCCGAGCTTGGCGAAGGCGTGACGCAGCCGCCGCAGGATCAGGAGTTCGTGCTGGCGCATAGCGATAACGTCGAAGCGTCCGGCTTCGTCCAGCATCTGAAGCTGCCGCACTATGTCGATTTTCAGTCCGAGCTGGAGCTCGTGCGCCGGATGCGTGCGCAACATGCGACGCATGCGGCGCGTGCGAACGGAAATGAACCGCACGCCGCCGCGCCGCGTGCGGCGCAGGAGGACTCATCGCGATGAACGCACCTGATCCGGCTTGCACGGGCATGTCGAACACGATGAACGCGGCACACGACGCAGGCGCGGACGCCGCCTCCGGCTACAACTTCGCGTACCTCGACGAACAGACCAAGCGAATGATCCGCCGCGCGCTGCTCAAGGCCGTCGCGGTGCCCGGTTATCAAGTGCCGTTCGCATCGCGCGAGATGCCGCTGCCGTTCGGCTGGGGCACGGGCGGCATCCAGGTGACGGCCGCGCTGATCGGCACGGGCGATACACTGAAAGTCATCGATCAGGGCTGCGACGCGACGACGAACGCGGTCAACATCCGCCGCTTCTTCGCGCGCTGCGCGGGCGTGGCGACGACAACCAGAACGGCCGACGCGTCGATCATCCAGACGCGTCACCGCATACCGGAAACGCCGTTGACCGAGCGGCAGATCCTGGTCTACCAAGTGCCGATGCCCGAGCCGCTCTTCAGGCTCGAGCCGCGCACGACCGAGTGCGCGAAGCTGCACGCGTTCGCCGATTACGGGCTGATGCATGTGCGGCTGTACGAAGACCTCGTGCGCCACGGCCGCATCGCGACGACATACAACTATCCGGTGATCGTCAACGACCGCTATCTGATGTCGCCGTCGCCGATTCCGAAATTCGACAACCCCAAGCTGCACATGAACCCTGCGCTGCAACTGTTCGGCGCGGGGCGCGAGCGGCGCATCTACGCGATCGCGCCGTATACGAAAGTCGTGAGTCTCGATTTCGACGATCATCCGTTCGAAATCCAACGCTGGGACGCCGCATGCGCGCTGTGCGGCTCGCGCGAAAGCTTTCTCGACGAAATGATCGTCGACGATCACGGCACGCGCCGTTTCGTCTGCTCGGACAGCGACTACTGCGAAAGCCGGCGTGGCGGCGATGCGGCGCAATCCGTCGACGCCGGCGCTGGCGGCATCGGCGGTGCCGATAAGCGGCCGCCGCCGCGCGCCGGCATCGGGCAGCCGGCCGGAGATACAGCATGACGCCGCTATTGAGCGCGCGCGGTCTGACGAAACGTTTTGGTGGACGCAACGGTTTCGTGAACGCGAGCTTCGAACTGTGTCCGGGCGAGGTGCTGTGCATCGTCGGCGAATCGGGATCGGGCAAGACGACGCTGCTGAACGTGCTGTCGCTGCGAACCGCCGCGGATGCGGGCACGCTGCATTACACGGGCCGCGACGGTGCGCGCGTCGATCTGTTCGCGCTCGCCGAGCCGCAGCGGCGGCATCTGATGCGCACCGAGTGGGGCTTCGTCACGCAGAATCCGCGCGACGGGCTGCGCGCCGACGTCTCGGCCGGCGCGAACATCGGCGAGCCGCTGATGGCGCTCGGCGCACGCCATTACGGGCGGCTGCGCGCGAGCGCCGCCGATTGGATGGCGCGCGTCGAGCTGCAAGCGCAGCGCCTCGACGATCTGCCGTCGACGTTCTCGGGCGGCATGCAGCAGCGTTTGCAGATCGCACGCAATCTCGTGACGCAGCCGCGCCTCGTGTTCATGGACGAGCCGACGGCGGGCCTGGACGTATCGGTGCAGGCGAGGCTGCTCGACTTGCTGCGCACGCTGACGTCGACATTGTCGCTGTCGATGCTGATCGTCACGCACGACATCGGCGTCGCGCGGCTGCTCGCGCATCGGCTGATGGTGATGCAGCGCGGCGAGATCGTCGAAGCGGGGCTGACCGATCAGGTGCTCGACGATCCGCAACATCCTTATACGCAGATGCTCGTCTCGTCCGTGTTACCGGTATGAGGTTCGCCATGCCAATGATCGAATCGTTTGCGCCCGCGCGCGCATTCGCCGGCAATGCCGCGCTGATGTTGCACGCACACGGCGTGTCCAAGATTTTTACGCTGCACGGGCAGGGCGGCATGACGATCGACGCGCTGTCACAAGTGTCGATCGACGTCTGCGCAGGCGAATGCGTCGCGCTGACGGGGCCGTCCGGCGCGGGCAAGAGCACGCTGCTGCGATGCATGTACGGCAATTATCTGGCGAGCGCCGGGGCGATCGCGGTGCGCACGGGGCCGCGCGCGGGCGATCATGTGGTGCTGACTCACGTTGGCGCGCACGACGTGATCCGCTTGCGGCGCGACGTGATCGGCTACGTCAGCCAATTCCTGCGGGCGATTCCGCGCGTGCCCGCGCTCGCGCTGGTGGCCGCGCCGCTCATTGCGCGCGGCGTGGCCGAGCGCGACGCGGCCGAGCGCGCGGCGAGCGTGCTCGCGCGCCTGAACGTGCCCGAGCGTCTATGGCCGCTTGCGCCCGCGACGTTCTCCGGCGGCGAGCAGCAGCGCGTGAACATCGCGCGCGGGCTGATTGCCGAGCAGCCGATCCTGTTGCTCGACGAACCCACCGCGTCGCTCGATGCCGACAATCGCGACGTCGTCGCCGAGCTGATCGTCGACGCGCGGCGGCGCGGCACCGCGATCGTCGGCATCTTCCACGACGACGCGATGCGCGAGCGGGTCGCGACGCGTTGTTTCGAATTGCGTGCGCCGTCGCGGCGCGCGGCGTGATGTTCCGTCATCAAACGATGCTTCCATCGGAGCGAGCGATGTTGATTACCAATGCGCGTGTCGTCACGCGCGACGACGTCTTCGTCGGCACCGTGCAGCTCGCGGGCGGCGCGATTCGCGCGGTGTCGCGCGGTACGACCGCCGCGCGCGACGCGCAAGACTGGGGCGGCGATTATCTGTTGCCGGGGCTCGTCGAGATGCACACGGACAATCTCGAAAAACATCTCGCGCCGCGCCCGGGCGTGTATTGGGATATCGATGCGGCCTTCGTCACGCACGACGCGCAGATCGCGGCGGCGGGAATCACGACCGTATTCGACGCGCTCGCGATCGGCACGCGGTTGAACGTCGGCGTGCGCGGCCGCGACGTGCAAACGCGCTGCGCGGAAGCGATCGAGCGTTTTGCGAGCGACGCTCTGCTGCGCGCCGAGCACTTCCTGCATTTGCGTTGCGAAGTGGCGACCGGCGATGTCGTCGACGTGTTCGACGCGTTGGCGCAGCACCCGCGCCTGCGGCTCGCATCGGTGATGGATCACACGCCGGGGCAGCGACAGTGGCAGGACCCGCAGCAATGGCGCCGCTATCAGGAGCGGCACAAGACGTGGACGGACGAGGAAGCCGCGACGGCGCTCGCCGAGCTTGCCGACGAGCAGCAGCGTTACGCCGACGCTCACCGGCGCGCGATCGTCGCGCGTTGTCAGGCGCTCGGCGTGCCCGTCGCGAGTCACGACGACACGCTCGTTGAGCATGTCGAGCAGGCCGCGGCCGAAGGGATCGCGCTTGCCGAGTTTCCGACCACGTTCGCCGCGGCCGAGGCGGCGCGCGCGCGGGGCATCGCGACGATCATGGGCGCGCCGAATCTGGTGCGCGGCGGCTCGCACTCGGGCAACGTGTCGGCGCTGGCGCTCGCGCAGGCCGGGCTGCTCGACATCCTGTCGTCGGATTACGTGCCGTCGAGCCTGTTGAGCGCGGCGTTCGACCTCACGTACAAGGCCGGCTGGAGCTTGCCGCGCGCGATCGCGACGGTGTCGCTCGAGCCGGCGCGCAAGACGGGGCTGACCGATCGCGGCGAGATCGCGCCGGGGCTGCGCGCGGATTTCGTGCGCGTCGCGATGCAGCGCACGTTGCCGGTGCCTCGCGCCACGTATGTCGCCGGGCAGCGGGTGGCATGAGCGCGGGCGGGTTCGGCGTCGGATATGGCTGCGCACGCGCATGGGACAGGAAACCCGACGCGGCTCCGTCGCGCCACTGGCCCGGTTCCGCGCGGCGCGGCTTGCTGTTCACGCTTTGCGCGCGGCGTGGCACACGCGTCGTTGATGACGGCCTGTTAGCCGTGCCTACGCGCGAACGGCCGCGTGCGCGTCGCGCCGTGCCCGCGCCACGGGGGGTTGTGCGGCGTCGCGCCACATTATCCCGCGCCGCCGGTGAGCGCGCTTTCACAACCGGCGAGTATGCGCGTCCTTCTACGGTAGCTCTATGTGACTATCGGACGGAGGACACAAGATGGCCGTTATCGAATACGTGCTGGACTATTACGCCCTGCTTGAAAGCATGATTCCGGAGCGCGCGGGCGAATCGACCAGCATTCCAGACGAAATCGTGAGTGAGCCCGGCATCTACGTGGTGATAAACGGGAATGAGGCTTACGTCGGCGTGTCGAAAGACGTCAGGAAACGGTTTCAGCAGCGGCAGGGCGCTTGTTTCGAGCTGTGTATTCCGCGCGACGCGCTCCGGGGCGCGCAGGTTTATATCGGATCAGTGCGATACCACAATCACGGGGCGACGGCATGGGAATACGAGCAGCGCTATAACGGCAACCGCACCACCATTTTTCTCGACGGCCATCCGTACGATTACGAGCACATGTTGATCCGGGCGTTCCCGGAGATGCACCCCGACACCCAGATGACGAACAGCAGAAAAACCCATTCCGTCAGGAACCGGGGAAGGCATCCGATCGAAATCAAATTCGTGCCGTTTCCGGATACCGAATCCGAAGAAAACAAGTCGTATAGGCTCAAAGCCGGCGGAAAGCTTTGATAAACGGCTGTCACACGCATCGAATGTGGCGGGCAATCGCCTTCAGCGCCGGCGCGCGACGCGTATCGACGGTCTTGGCCCGTACTGGATGAGTAACGGAGCGGCGATTACGTGTCGCACCGGTGAACTGCGGGGGGGCGCCGCGAGCCAAGCGTCTGAGCGCGCGGCTCGCGGCATGCGCATCGCATCCCGCCGGCGCTGCCGACGCATCACGCGCCGCCGAGTTCGTCTCCCATCTCCTTTGCGCGCGCATTCGCGGCGAGCACGCCGCGCACGATCGCCTGCTTGACGTCCTGCGCGTCGAACGATGCGAGTGCGGCGGCCGTCGTGCCGCCCTTCGAGGTCACGCGTTCACGCAACACGCTCGCCGGCTCGCCGGACTGCGCGGCAAGCTGCGCCGCGCCCGTGAACGTCGCGACGGCGAGTGCGCGGCCTTGCTCGTCGTTCATTCCGAGCTGGCGCGCCGCTTCCTGCAGCGCTTCGATGAAGTAGAACACGTAGGCCGGGCCGCTGCCCGAAATCGCGGTGACCGCGTCGAGTCGCGCTTCGTCGTCGAACCATATCGTCTCGCCGACCGCGCCGAGCACCTTCGAGGCGAGTTCGCGCCCCGCCGCGTCGACGCCCGGTAGCGCGGCGAGTCCCGTCACGCCCATGCCGACGAGCGCCGGCGTATTCGGCATCGTGCGCACCACGCGCGCATAGCCGCCCAGCCAGCGCGACAGGTCCGCGCCGCGAATGCCGGCCGCGATGCTGATGACCAACTGCGTCGACAGGTGCGGCGCGAGCGCGGCCGCGACGTCCTTGAGCACTTGCGGCTTGACCGCGAGCACGATCGCGTCGTAGCCGGCGAGCGCGGCGTCGATTGCGGCGGCCGTGCGCACGCCGAATTGGGCTTGCGCGCGCTGGCGCGCGTCTTCGTTGACGTCCACTGCAAGCAGGTCGGGCGCCACGGCGCCGCGTTTGACGAGTCCGCCGATCAGCGCAGCAGCCATATTGCCGCCGCCGATGAATGCAATTTTCATGATGATGGAGCCGGTAACAGAAAGAAAAAAAGGCGGCGGATTCAGTGCGAGTAGTCGCGCGTACCGAAGATCGCCGTGCCGATCCGCACGATCGTCGCGCCTTCGGCGACCGCGGCTTCGAGATCGGCCGACATGCCCATCGACAGCGTATCGAGTGCGAACCCGTCCGCGCGCAGCCGCTCGAACAGCGCACGCAGCGCGCGATGCGGCGCGCGCTGCGCGTCGGAATCGCCGGCGGGCTCGGGAATCGCCATCAGGCCGCGCAGCCGCAGCGCGGGCAGCGTGGTGACCGCGCGCGCGAGCGCGGCCGCATCGTCGGGCGGCACGCCGCTTTTCGACGCCTCGCCGCTGATATTCACCTGCACGCACACGTTGAGCGGCGGCAGGTGCGCGGGCCGCTGCTCCGCGAGGCGCTGGGCGATCTTCAGCCGGTCGATCGTATGCACCCAGTCGAAGCGCTCGGCGACGGCGCGCGTCTTGTTCGATTGCAGCGGCCCGATGAAATGCCATTCGAGCGCGGCGCGCAAATCGGCGAGCGCGTCGATCTTGTCGATCGATTCCTGCACGTAGTTCTCGCCGAATGCGCGCTGGCCGGCGGCATGCGCGGCGCGCACGGCGTCGGCGGGGAATGTCTTCGACACGGCGACGAGCGTGACCGAATCCGGCTCACGGCCGGCCGCGCGCGCGGCGCTGTCGATGCGGCGATGAACGGAGGCGAGACGGGAGGCGAGATCGGACATGGCAGAACGAACGGAACGTGGCGCGCGCCGGGCAGCGTGCCGAGGCGCGCGGGGAATGCGGGAATTATACGGACATGCGGGCGCAGCGGGCCGACGCGCGGCGGCGATTGCCGGATGCGCATGTCGGCGGCGATCAGATGATCGATACTGCGTGCGAATGACGAATGACGAATGACGAATGACGAATGACGAATGACGAATGACGAATGACGAATGACGAATGACGAATGACGAGTTTCCGCCCGCGCTCATTCATGCAGCAGCGTATCCACGAGTTGCACCCAATGCACGACAGGCACCTGCGTACCGCTTTGCAAATGCGCGATACAGCCGATGTTCGCCGATACGATCATTTGCGGCTCGGTTGCCTGCAGCTTCGCGATTTTCTGTTTGCGCAGCTTGTAAGCGAGCGACGGTTGCGTGAGCGAGTAGGTGCCGGCCGAGCCGCAGCATAGATGACTGTCGGCGGGCAAATGGACTTCGATGCCCAGGGACTCGAGCAGACGTTCGACGTGCCCGCGCAATTGCTGGCCATGCTGCAACGTGCAGGGCGGATGGTAGGCGACGGTGTGGATGCCGCGCCGCCGCGCGAGCGCGGCCAGTTCGGGCTCGAAGTTGCCGAGCAGCTCGGAAAGATCCTTCGTCAGCTCGACGATGCGGCGCGCCTTGTCGGCATACGCCGGGTCGCCGCGCAGCAGGTGCGCGTATTCGAGCACCGTCGCGCCGCACCCCGACGCGTTCATGACGATCGCCTCGACGCCGCGCTCGACGTGCGGCCACCATGCGTCGATATTGCGGCGCGCGTCGTGCAGCGCTTCGTCGTGAAAGCCCAGATGCAGCCGGATCGCGCCGCAGCAGCCAGCCTCGGGCGCGATGACGGTTTCAATGCCGAGCGCGTCGAGCACGCGCGCGGTCGCGATATTGATGTTCGGCATCATCGACGGCTGTACGCAGCCGGCGAGCATCAACACCTTGCGCGCGTGCGGCGCGCTCGGCCACGCGAGCAGGCGTGCGCGCGGCGGCACCTTGTCGCGCAGCCGCCTGGGCAGCAGCGGCCGCACGTGCTGGCCGAGCCGCATCATCGGCGCGAACACTGCCGCGTTCGGCACGAAGCTCGCGAGCGCGCGCCGCAGCAGCCGTTGCGACAGCGTGCGGGGCACCTTCGTCTCGACGATCTTGCGGCCGATCTCGACGAGCCGGCCGTACTGCACGCCCGACGGGCAGGTCGTCTCGCAGCTGCGGCACGTGAGGCAGCGGTCCAGGTGCTGCTGCGTGCTGCGCGTGACGCTCGCGCCTTCGAGCATCTGCTTGATCAGGTAGATGCGTCCGCGCGGGCCGTCGAGTTCGTCGCCGAGCATTTGATAGGTCGGGCAGGTTGCGGTGCAGAAGCCGCAGTGCACGCATTTGCGCAGTATCGCATCGGCATCGTCGCCATCGGGCGTGTCGCGGATGAACTCGGCGAGATTCGTCTGCATGCCGGCCTCAGAGATCGGAATAGAGCCGGCCGCGGTTGAATACGCGCGCCGGATCGAATGCAGCCTTCAGGCCGCGATGGATTTTCATCAGCGGCGCGGGCAGCGGCGTAAAGGTGCCCGCGCTGCGGTCGTAGCTGCCGCTCGAGCGGAACAGCGTCGCGTGGCCGCCTGCCTGTTTCGCGCTCATGCGCACCGTCTGCGCGTCGGCGTCGGTGATCCACCAGCGCTGCGCGCCGCCCCATTCCATCATTTGCAAGCCGGGCAGGTGCAGCGGCTCGGTGATCGACGGCAGCGACAAGCGCCATAGCGCATGGCCGGGCGCGAGCGACGCGAAGAACGGATCGCTCTGCTCGCGCACCCCTTCCCAGAAACGCTCGGCCTCGACCGCGTCCACCGCTTCGCCGCCAAGCGCGGTTTTCGCACTCTTGACCGCGGCTTGCGCGCCGGACAGACGCAGCACCAGCGTGTCGTAGCGCCACGCGCTCGCGGACAGCGGAAACGGGCGGCCAGCCCATTCGTTGAGCTTACGAACCGCGTCGGTCGCGTTCATGTCGAACTTCAGCGTGACTTCGGTGGCGGGCAGCGGCAACACCTTGATCGACACCTCGAGCATCAGGCCGAGCGTGCCGAGCGCGCCCGCCATCAGCCGCGATACGTCATAGCCCGCGACGTTCTTCACCACTTGCCCGCCGAATCGCAGCACGTCGCCGCGCCCGTCGAGCAGCGTGACGCCGAGCATGAAATCGCGCGGCGCGCCGGTGCTCGCGCGGCGCGGGCCGGCGAGGCCCGTCGCGATCGCGCCGCCGATCGTCGCGCCGCGGCCGAAGTGGGGCGGCTCGAACGGCAGCATTTGGCCGCATTCGCCGAGCGCCGCTTCGATCTCGCAAAGCGGCGTGCCCGTGCGCGCGGTGACGACAAGTTCGGCGGGGTCATACGACACGATGCCTTGGTATGCGCGGGTGTCGAGAATCTCGCCGTCGAGCGCCTGGCCATACCAATCCTTCGTGCCGCCGCCGCGGATTCGCAGCGCCTGGCGGTTTGCCGCGGCCTCGCGGATGCGCGCCGCCCAGTCGGCGACGATATCGTCCTGTTCCATCGCGTATCGGTGCGTTGATCGTTCGGTCGATTCTACCGGGCTGTTGCGATCGTACAGTTGGGCGAACCCCTTAGAAACTTCCCCGTTGCATCCGGCGCAAAGGCTTGCGGCGGCCAGCCGGCTGCCGGCCGACTGCCGGCCGGGCAAGCGGCAAGCGGCAAGCCGGGAAGCCGGGAAGCCGGGCAAGCGGCAAGCCGGGAAGCCGGGAAGCCGGGCAAGCGGCAAGCCGGGAAGCCGGGCAAGCGGCAAGCCGGGAAGCCGGGCCAGCCACGCAAGACCGGCAGCCACGCGCGCGCGCCGTCAAAAGCGCGGCAGCTCGGGATGCGGCAACAGCCCGCCGCGCACGTGCTGCCGCCCGTATTCCGCGCAGCGCGCGCGGATCGGAATGCCTTTGTCGGGATTGAGCAGGCCGGGTGGATCGAACGCGCGCTTGACCGCGAAGAACGCGTCGCGTTCCGCTTGCGAGAACTGCACGCACATCGCGTTCAGTTTCTCGACGCCGACGCCGTGCTCGCCCGTCACCGTGCCGCCCAGCTCGACGCAGGTCTCCAGGATGTCCGCGCCGAACGCCTCCGCGCGGTGCAGCTCGCCGGGGTCGTTCGCGTTGAACAGAATCAGCGGATGCATGTTGCCGTCGCCCGCGTGGAACACGTTGATGCAACGCAGCCCGTAGCGCGCTTCCATCTGCTCGATGCGCGCGAGCAGCGGCCCGATCGCGCGGCGCGGCACCGTGCCGTCCATGCAGTAATAGTCGGGCGAGATGCGGCCCGCGGCCGGAAACGCGTTTTTGCGGCCGGACCAGAAGCGCAGCCGCTCGCGCTCGCCACGCGACACCTGGATGCGCGTCGCGCCGTGCTCGCGCAGCACGGCGGTCATTTGCATGATTTCCTCGGCCACTTCCTCGGGCGTGCCGTCCGATTCGCATAGCAGGATCGCGGCGGCGTCCAGATCGTAGCCGGCTTGCGTGAACGCCTCGACTGCCTGCGTCGCGGGCTTGTCCATCATTTCGAGGCCGGCCGGCACGATGCCGGACGCGATGATCGCCGCCACCGCGTCGCCGCCCTTGACGACGTCGTCGAAGCTCGCCATCACGAGCTGCGCGGTTTGAGGTTTCGGGATCAGCTTGACCGTGACCTCGGTGACGATGACGAACATGCCTTCGCTGCCGATGGTCACGGCGAGCAGATCGAACCCTGGCGTGTCGAGCGCGAGCGAGCCGAATTCGACGATTTCGCCGTCGATCGTCACGCCGCGCACGCGCATCACGTTATGCACGGTGAGCCCGTACTTCAGACAATGGACGCCGCCCGAATTCTCCGCGACATTGCCGCCGATCGTGCAGGCGATCTGCGACGACGGATCGGGCGCGTAATAAAGCCCATATTGCGCGGCGGCCTCGGAGATCGCGAGATTGCGCACGCCGGGCTGCACGGTTGCCGTGCGCGCATACGAATCGACTTCGATAATCTTCGTGAGCCGCGCGAGCGACAGCACGACGCCGAGCGTGATCGGCAGCGCGCCGCCGGACAGGCTGGTGCCCGCGCCGCGCGGCACGATCGGCACGTCGAGCCGGTGGCAGATCTGCACGATGCGCTGCACCTGCGATTCGGTTTCCGGCAGCGCGACGGCGAGCGGCAGCCGCCGGTAGGCGGACATGCCGTCGCATTCGTATGCGGCGGTGTCCTCGTCGCGGTACAGCAGGCAATGGGTCGGCAGCACGGCCATCAGCGCCTGCACGACTTCGCGCTGGCGCTGCGTGCGCAACTCGGCCGACAGCGCGTCGGGGGCGTTCATGTCTGCTCCTTGGTATCGGACGACGGCATCGGGCGGCGGCTTGCGTTCGTTGTCGTCATGCGTCGTCCATCGTGAAGATCTTGCCGGGATTCATCAGGTTGCGCGGATCGAGTGCGCGCTTGATCGCGCGCATCGCATCGAGCGCACATTCGCCATGCTCGGCGGCAAGAAACCGCATCTTGTGCAGCCCGACGCCGTGCTCGCCCGTACAGGTGCCCCCCAAGCGCAGCGCGCGCGCGACGAGCCTGTCGTTCAGCGCCTCCGCCTCGGCGAACTCTTCGGGCTTGTCCGGATCGGTGAGCATCAGCACGTGGAAGTTGCCGTCGCCGACATGGCCGACGATCGGGCACAGCAGCGACGAAGCGTTCAGATCGGCCTCGATTTGCTCGACGCACGCGGCAAGTTGCGAGATCGGCACGCACACGTCGGTCGTCACCGCGCGGCAGCCGGGCTTGAGTTGCAGCATCGAGAAGTAGGCGTGGTGACGCGCGGACCAGAGGCGCGTGCGGTCCTCGGGGCGCGTTGCCCATTCGAAGTCCGAGCCGGCATGCTGCGCGGCGAGCGCCTCGACTTGCTGCGCCTGCTCGCGCACGCCCGCCTCGGTGCCGTGGAATTCGAAGAAGAGCGTCGGCGCTTCGGCCAGCGTGAGATGCGCGGCACGATTGATCGCGCGGATCGCGAGCGCGTCGACGAACTCGACGCGCGCGATCGGCACGCCGATCTGGATCGTTTCGATCACGGTGCGCACCGCCGCGCCCATCGACGGGAACGCGCAGACTGCCGCCGAAATCGCTTCGGGCTGCGGATGCAGCCGCACCGTGACGTCGACGATGACGCCGAGCGTGCCCTCCGAGCCGACGAACAGCCGCGTCAGATCGTAGCCCGCCGCCGATTTGCGCGCGCGCGTGCCGGTTTTCACGACACGGCCGTCCGCGAGCACCGCGCTCAAGCCCAACACGTTCTCGCGCATCGTGCCGTAGCGCACGGCGTTCGTGCCGGATGCGCGCGTCGCGGTCATGCCGCCGAGGCTGGCATCCGCACCGGGATCGATCGGGAAGAACAGGCCCGTATCGCGCAGCGCGGCATTCAGCGCATTGCGCGTGACGCCGGGCTCGACGGTCGCGGTGAGGTCTTCCGCGTCAATCGACAGCACACGGTTCATCCCGGACAAATCGACCGACACGCCGCCGCGCACGGCAAGCAGATGGCCTTCGAGCGACGAGCCGGCGCCGTAGGGAATCAGCGGTACGTCATGGCGCGCGCAGAGCAGCACGGCGTCGCGCACGTCGTCGAGCGTTTGCGCGAATACCACGGCGTCGGGCCATTGCGGATCGAATGGCGATTCGTCGCGGCCGTGGTGGGCGCGCACCGCGGCGCCCGTCGACATCCGCGTGCCGAAGCGCGCGGCGAGCGCGTCGATGAAGCCGGCCGGCAGCGCGCGTTGAGGCGGCTCGAGGTGGTTCACATGCGTCTCCGGTGCGAGTTGTTTGTTGTATCGACGTTTCGTCGAGTCCGCGGTGAGGCAGGTTGGGGCGGCCGGATCATTCTACGCTCGAAAGCGCGCGTCCCGCCGCGAGCGCGGCTGCGATAATAGGGATTTCACCGACGCGGCGCGGACCGCCGCGGATCATGGAGATATGCATGGGTAACCGCTTGAGCAAGATCGCGACGCGCACGGGCGACGACGGCACGACGGGCCTCGGCGACGGCAGCCGCGTGCGCAAGGACGGCGCGCGGATCGCGGCGATCGGCGACGTCGACGAATTGAACTCGCACCTGGGCATGCTGCTTGCCGAGCCGCTGCCGGATGAGATCCGCGCGGCGCTCGCGTCGATCCAGCACGATCTGTTCGATCTGGGCGGCGAGCTGTGCATACCTGGGCACACGGCGATCACCGATGTGCATCTCGCGCGCATCGACGCGTGGCTTGCGCATTACAACGCGCAACTGCCGCCGCTCAAGGAGTTCATCCTGCCGGGCGGCGCGCGCAGCGCGGCGCTCGCGCACGTGTGCCGGACGGTGTGCCGGCGCGCGGAGCGCTCCATCGTCGCACTCGGCGCGCATGAGGCGCTTGGCGCCGCGCCGTGCCGTTACGTGAACCGCTTGTCGGATCTGCTGTTCGTGCTGGCGCGCGTGCTGAACCGCGCGGCGGGCGGCGCCGACGTGTTGTGGGACCGCACGCGCGCCCAGTGAGCGCGGCGGCACGAAGCCGCCGCGAGCATCGCTCAATCTTCCGATCAATGGTGTTATATTGCAGTGCGACAATTTGACCGTCGATGTCGCGCCTTTAAAAATGTAAATTTAAAGCATCTTTTTAGGGAGAACACTTCGATGACACAACTCACCGCTGATCAAATGGCGCGTGTGAAAGCGACCGCTCCGGTTCTCGCGCAACACGGCGTGACGATCACCAAACACTTCTACAGCCGGATGTTCGGGCGCCATCCGGAGTTGAAGCATGTGTTCAACCAGACTCATCAGAAAACCGGCAACCAGCCCGAGACGCTCGCGAAAGCGGTCTACGCGTATGCGGCGCACATCGACGATCTCGGCGCGCTGAGCGGCGCGGTGTCGCGGATCGCGAACAAGCACGCGAGCCTGAACATCCGGCCGGAGCAGTATCCGATCGTCGGCGAGAACCTGCTCGCGTCGATCGTCGAAGTGCTCGGCGACGCGGTCGATGCTGACACGCTCGAAGCATGGCGCGTCGCATACGGCCAGCTCGCGCAGATCCTGATCGGCGCGGAGGCGAATCTGTACGCGGGCGCGGCGTGGAGCGGCTTTCGGCCGTTCCGGGTGGTGCGCAAGGTGCGCGAAAGCGACGAGATCACGTCGTTCTATCTGACGCCCGCCGACGGCGGCGCGGCGCCGTCGTTCGAGCCGGGCCAGTACGTGACGGTGAAGCGTTTCGTCGGCGATCTCGGGGTGGATCAGCCGCGCCAGTACAGCTTGTCCGATGCGCCGCACGGCAAATGGCTGCGCATCTCGGTCAAGCGCGAGGCCGGCCACGCAGATGCCGTGCCGGCCGGCAAGGTCTCGACGCTGCTGCATGACGGCGTCGAGGAGGGCGCGACCGTCGAGGTCACCGCGCCGATGGGCGATTTCACGCTCAAGCGCGAGGCCGGCACGCCGGTCGTGCTGATCTCGGGCGGCGTCGGCATCACGCCGATGGTGTCGATGGCGTCGACGTTGATTGCCGATGGCAGCCCGCGCGACATCCGCTTCATTCACGCATGCCGCTCGGGCGCGGTGCATGCGTTCCGCGATTGGCTGAACGACGTGGCGCGTGAGCATGCGAACGTCAAGCGCACGGTGCTCTACGAGCAGGTCGGCCCTGACGATCGCGCGGGCGTCGATCATGATGTGCAGGGGCGGCTCACGCCGGAGCGCATTGCGCAATATGCGCTCGCGCCGGATGCCGACTACTACGTATGCGGCCCGGTGGCGTTCATGAAGGCGCAGTGCGACGCGCTCGTCGCGCTCGGCGTCGCGCCGCAGCGCGTGCATACGGAAATCTTCGGCTCAGGCGTGCTTTCGTGACACGCTGACGGCCGATTGCCGGTCAACGCCAAGCCGCAAAAGCCCGGCTTGCCCTGAGCCGGGCAGGACAAGCCCGGCGTCGTGCGCGCCGGGCCGGCTCGCGGCGCGGTCAGTTTCCACTGCCGCGCGCCACTCGCCGCGCCTTTACCGCCGCGGCGAGCCCTTCGAGCACCTTCACGCTGTCGTCCCAGTTGATGCATGCATCGGTGATGCTTTGGCCGTAGGTGAGCGCGCAGCCTTCCTTCAGATCCTGCCGCCCCTCGACGAGGTGCGATTCGACCATCACGCCGACGATCCGCTCGTCACCCGCGGCGAGCTGGCGGCCGATGTCCGCGCATACCGGAATCTGATTCTCGTGCTTCTTCGAACTGTTCGCATGGCTCGCATCGATCATCAGGCGCGCGGCGAGACCGGCGCGGCCGATGTCCGTGCACGCGGCGTTCACGCTGTCGGCGTCGTAGTTCGGCGTTTTGCCGCCGCGCAGGATCACGTGGCAGTCCTCGTTGCCGGCCGTCGACACGATCGCCGAATGGCCGCCCTTCGTCACCGACAGGAAATGGTGCGGCTGCGACGCGGCCTTGATCGCGTCGACCGCGATCTTCACGTTGCCGTCGGTGCCGTTCTTGAAGCCCACCGGGCACGACAGTCCCGATGCGAGTTCGCGGTGCACCTGCGACTCGGTCGTGCGCGCGCCGATCGCGCCCCACGAGACCAGATCGGCGATGTATTGCGGACTGATCATGTCGAGGTATTCGGTGCCGGCCGGCAGGCCGAGTGCGTTGATCTGAAGCAGCAGCTCGCGCGCGATACGCAGGCCGTCGTTGATCTTGAAGCTGTTGTCGAGATGCGGATCGTTGATGAGCCCCTTCCAGCCGACCGTCGTGCGCGGCTTCTCGAAGTACACGCGCATCACGATCTCGAGTTCGTTCTTGAAGCGTTCGCGCTCGCCGACGAGCCGGTTCGCGTATTCGAGCGCCGCTTTCGTATCGTGGATCGAACACGGGCCGATGACGACGATCAGGCGATCGTCCATTCCGTGCAGAATCCGGTGCATCGCTTGGCGAGCGTTGTAGATGAGTTCCGACACGGCTTCCCCGAGTGCGAATTCGCGGATCAGGTGCGCGGGCGGAATCAGCTCTTTCAGCTCTCGGATGCGGACGTCGTCGGTATTGTGCGGGGGCATGCTTGGGTTCTCCAGTTCTAGGCGCCGCCCGGTGCAGGCTGGTGCGGCTCGCGAGTCAAATCAATGCGTCAAATCGGATACGGGAAAGCGGCGGGGCGAAAAAAAACCGCCGGGTTCGCCGGCGGTTTTTCGGAATTTCGGTTGCGCTTCGTGCGCCATCACCCCTCTCGATCCGCCAGCGGCCTGAGATACCAAAAAAAGTAAAAATAAAACTTGGCGGACATGGCGAATGTGCGGTGCTGTAACGAGACAAGCGCGAAATAAGCGATAGACGATTTATACCCGGTCGCAACGCGACTGGCAATCCCGCGCCGTCAAAAATGCGGACAATCCGCGCGCTGCCCTGCATTCGTGCGAATTGTCCGCGCGCCGATGCGGCAACGCCGCATTACGACGCGGTGCCGCCCACCGTCATGTTATCGAGACGCAGCGTCGGCTGGCCGACGCCGACGGGCACGCTCTGGCCTTCCTTGCCGCAGACGCCCACGCCGGTATCGAGCTTCATGTCGTTGCCGATCATGCTCACGTATTTCAGCGATTCCGGGCCGCTGCCGATCAGCGTCGCGCCTTTTACCGGATACGTGATCTTGCCGTTCTCGATCATGTACGCCTCGGATGCGGAGAACACGAACTTGCCGTTCGTGATGTCGACCTGGCCGCCGCCGAAATTCACCGCGTACAGCCCATGCTTGACCGACGCGATGATCTCCTGCGGATCTTTGTCGCCGTTGAGCATGTAGGTGTTCGTCATGCGCGGCATCGGCAGCGCCGCATACGATTCGCGCCGCGCATTGCCGGTGACGGGCATTTTCATTAGGCGCGCGTTCAGCGTGTCCTGGATGTAGCCCTTCAGGATGCCGTCCTCGATCAGCGTCGTGCACTGCGTGGGGTTGCCTTCGTCGTCGATGTTCAGCGAGCCGCGGCGGTTCGGCAGCGTGCCGTCGTCGACGACCGTCACGCCCTTCGCCGCGACCTGCTCGCCGATGCGGCCGGCGAACGCCGACGAACCCTTGCGGTTGAAGTCGCCCTCCAGGCCGTGGCCGATCGCCTCGTGCAGCAGCACGCCGGGCCAGCCGGGGCCGAGCACGACGGTCATCGCGCCGGCGGGCGCGGGGCGCGCGTCGAGATTCACAAGTGCGGCGTGCACCGCATCGTCGACGTAGCGGGCGAGCACGTCGTCGGTGAAATAGCCGTAGTCGAAGCGGCCGCCGCCGCCGCCCGTGCCGATCTCGCGGCGGCCGTTGTGCTCGGCGATCACGGTGACGGACACCCGCACGAGCGGGCGGATGTCGGCGGCAAGCGCGCCGTCGCTGCGCGCGACGAGCACGACGTCGTATTCGCCCGCGAGGCCCGCCATTACCTGCTTGATGCGCGGGTCGCGGCTGCGCGCCATTTGCTCGACACGCTCGAGCAGCTTCACTTTCGCGGTCGCGTCGAGCGACGCGAGCGGGTCGGCGGGCAGATACAGGTCGCGGCCCGAGACACCCGTGAGCGACGCGGCCGCGCGAATCTTGCGCTTGCCGCCGCCTGCCGCGGCGATTGCCTTCGTCGCGGCGGCCGCCTGGCCGATCGCGTCCGGCGACAGGTCGTCCGAGTAGGCGAACGCGGTGCGCTCGCCCGCGACCGCGCGCACGCCGACGCCCTGGTCGATACTGAAGCTGCCCGATTTGACGATGCCTTCCTCGAGGCTCCACGCTTCGCTGCGGGTCGCCTGAAAATACAGGTCCGCATAGTCGACACGGTGCGTGAAGATATCGGCGAGCGTGCGCGTGAGCAGCGCTTCGTCGAGGCCATACGGCGTGAGCAGGGTGTCCTTCGCGAGCGCGAGATTGCGGATGCCAGGTTCGATGATGTTCATGCGGATTCGGGGATTGTCGGAATCTGAAACGGTTGTCGGACGTTTTCGGTTATGAATGAGCGGGCGCGGCGGCTTTTCACCGGTTGCAGCCGCTTACGCAAGCACCCGGTGCCGCCACGCGGGCAGGCTTTGCCGCACCTCGGCGATCCGCGCCGGATCGACGTCGCCCGCGACGACGCCCGCGCCTTCGTCGCGCACCGCGACGATCTCGCCCCATGGATCGATCAGCATGCTATGGCCCCATGTGCGGCGGCCATTTTCATGCACGCCGCCTTGCGCGGCGGCAAGCACATAGCATTGGTTCTCGACCGCGCGGGCGCGCAGCAGCGTCTCCCAGTGCGCGCGGCCCGTGGTGTACGTGAATGCCGACGGCACGACGATCAGCGCGCAATCGCCCATTTGCCGGTAAAGCTCCGGGAAGCGCAGATCGTAACAGACCGACAGCCCGACCCGGCCAAACGGCGCATCGAATGTGCGCACCGCGCTGCCGGGGCGGATCGTGCGCGCTTCGTCGAACGATTCGTTGCCTTTGTCGAAACTGAACAGATGGATCTTGTCGTAGCGGGCCGTTTCGCGGCCCTGCGGATCGAACACGAGCGTCGTGTTCAGCACGCGCGCGGGCTCGGGCGCTTTCAGCGGCAGCGTGCCGCCGATCACCCAGACGCCGTGTTCGCGCGCGGCATCGGCGAGAAAGCGCTGCAACGGGCCGTCGCCGTAAGGCTCGGCATGCGCGAGCTTGTCGGTGTCGCGCATGCCCATCAGGCAGAAATATTCGGGCAGCAGCACGAGCTGCGCGCCCGCCGCGGCCGCACTGGCGATCAGCCGGCCGGCGTCGGCCTGATTGCGCGCCGGATCGGGCGTGCTGACCATCTGCAGCGCGGCGACGCGAAACGGCTTGTTGGACGAATGGCTGTCGGTCATGGTGAATTCAGCGGCACAAAATAGGGTGCGAGCCGGGACGCCAGCGCGCCTATCGCGTACATCAACGGCGGGCTTCGGGCGTGTCGTCCATCTTAACCCGTTCGCCGCGCGTGCGCTCGATGTGCGGATGCGCCCACGAGCCGGTGATCGCATAGTCGATCGCGAACGCGTGCGCGAGCGTCTCCGACAGCGCGAGGTTCGCGGCCAGCACGCCGAGGCCGAGCAGCGGGTTGACGATGGCCGCGCCGATCGCCGCCGCGCTCGCGCTGATCTTCGGCGCGACGTGCGCGTCGAGTTGCTGCGTTTCGTTCGCGAGATCGACCGAGCCTTTCACCGTGACCTTCGCGGGTGCCGCCGTCATCTGGAAATCCTGCGTGCGCGCGATGCCGTTGGCGATCTGCCCGGTGCCGGTGATTTTCTCGAACGGCAGCCCCTTGCCGATGACGTCGCGAAAGTCGAGCGTCAGGAAGCGCGCGAGGCCTTGCAGGCTCAGCACGCCGAGCAGCTTCGCCGCGCCCGGATCGACCTTCAGGATCTGGCCGTGCTCGAGATCGAGCGACAGGTGGCCGCCGAGCGTCGGATAGTCGATCGACGTGGGGCCGCCGCGCCAGCCGACTTTGCCCGACAGCGTGCCGCGCCCGTTCTTCACGGTGCGCGGCAGGCCGACGCGCTCGAGCAGCTCGCCCGCGTCGTCGATCGCGAGCGTGAAGTCGAACACCGTGCGGCGTGGCGCGTCGTCTTCGTCCACGCCGCGCGCGAGCGAGCGGCGCGACGTGCGCCAGTTCGCCGTTGCGGTGAGCTTCGCGGCCGGGTTCTTGAGTTCGAGCTTGTCGAGCTGCCAGACCGGGATGCCGTTTTCGTCGACGTTGCGCGCGTCGACTTCGAGCCGTCCAATGTCGTGGCCGTGCGCCACCACCTGGTCGACGATGACGTCGATCGCGGGCATCGCGCGGTTCGCCGGCGTGGGCAGGTCAATCGCGCGGCCGACGAGATCGTGCTCGGCGCTATCCGGGATCACGAGTTTCGCGAGCCGCGCGCTCAGCACGCCCGCGCCCGTCGGGCCGCCGCCCGGCGCCCACGACAGATAGCCGGATACCTGATTCGATGCGATATTGGCCTGCCATAGCTCATCGACGTGCGATGCGCCGACGATCACGTTTTCCCAATTGCGCTTGAGCAGCTTCAGCGTATCGAGGTGGAACGCGAAGCGCTTCGGCGCGAAGCTCGCGAGATCGATGGCGGGCGGCCGCGCCTGCATTGCCGGCTCTGGCGCGGCCGCCGGCGCGCGCAGCGACTGCGCGAACGCGAGCCACGCGTCGGCGTCGAGTTCGCGCATGTCGAGCGCGGCGCTCACGCCTTCCTGCGGCATGTCGGGCATCCGGTTCATCCCGAGCGTGCCGCGTACCGCGCGTATGGCCGAGCCGGGCTTCACGTCGAGCAGATAGGCCGCGGCGATCGGGCCGAGCGTGAAGCTCGCGCGCTCGAGCGTTTGGCCGCCCGGCTGCGGCTCGGGCGCGAACGTGAAGTGCAGCGGCATCGGTGTGCCGGCCGGCTTGGCGAGCGGCGCGGGAAAATTCAGCGCGATGCCCGTCAAGTCCGAGCGCGCGTCGATTTCGGGCAGCCCGCCCTTCGCGCCGCGCACCGCGAGCCGGTAAGGCGCTTCGCCCACGACGCGTTCGAGCGCGGCGGCGGCCGCGCCGCGTAGGTTCAGGTTCATGCCGCGCGCGGTATCCACCGACGCGCGGCCGTCGATGTCGAACGCATAGCGGCCGTTTTCCGCGAGCGAGCCGCGCGCGCGCAGCTCGCCGCCCGCAAAGCGCGCGGTGAGCCCGTCGACCGACGCGGTGCGCTGCGTGAAGCGCACGTTGCCGCGCAGTTGCGAGAGGCTCGGCACGCCGTCGGCTTCGAGCGTGTTGCCGTCGAAGCCGAGCGTGCCCTCGACGCCCACGTGCGGATGCGATACGTGCTGCGGAATGTCGAGCTTGAGCGCGAGCGTCGCCGGGCCTTGCGCGCGCACCCGCTCGCCGAGGTGTCCGGTGATGCCGGCAAGCGCGCTGTGATTCGCGTAATCGAGCAGATCGGCGAGCGGGCCGCGCCCGCGCCCTTCAATGACGAGCGGCGAGCGGGCCGGATTGCCCAGATCGTCGATGCGGCCGGTCGCGCCGGTGAGCGCGAATCCTTTGTAGCGCGCGCGGGCGATGTCAACGCGCAGCTTGTTCTGCTTGAGTTCGAACCGGCCGTCGATGCCGTCGAATGCCGGCCAGACGTTCGGCGTGCCGTTTTGGAGCACCCGCGGCGGCTGAGGGGTCGGCTCGAAGCGGCCGCCCGAAAATGGCGCGACGATATGGAATACGCCCGCGTTCGGGTCGTGCTCATAGGGAAATTCGTCGAGCGGGCCCTTGGCGACGATCGTCGCGCCTTTGTTGATCTGCCCGGCCTGCAACGCATGGCCGAGGTACTGGCGCAGATTTTCGGACAGGCTCGTCGGCAGGTAGCGCGCAATGTGCGCGATGGCCGCGCGCTCGAAGTTCGCCGTCAGATCGAGCGAGCCGCGGCCGTGACCGGGGTTCGCGTAGCGGCCGGCGACCGAGATCGCGGCGTCGGCGTTCTCGACGCGCAATTCGGGCACCGCGACGTCGACTTGCGCATGTTGCCCGCCGGCGGCCGCCGGCGTGACGGTCCAGCTTGCGCGGCCGCGCAGCCGGTCGAACGTCAGGCGCGGATCGTCGAACACTCCCGGCACGGTGACGGCCGCGTCCACGCAATCCACGCTGACCGAGCCGCCTTGCTCGTTGGCGTCGACATGCCCCCACAGATTCTCGACGCCCGGAATCCCGACGCGCGGATGGCCGTGCGCCGACAACCCCGGCGGCGGCTCCTGCGCCTCGATGCTGATGCCCTGCAGATCTCCCTGGAACCGGTAGCGGATGATCGGCGCGGTGCCGCTTTGCCGCTCCTGATCGACGAGCGCGGCGGTCTCGGGCTTGGCGCGCTCGACTTCCAGCGCGTAGTTGGCGACGAGCCCGCGCGGATCGAAGCGCACGAGTTCGTTGCGCAGCCGCGCGGGCAGCGGCAGCCCGCGGACGAACTCGGACAGGATGCCGAAGTCCACGCGATCGCCCGACACTGACAGCAACTGGCCCTCGTCGACGTTCGGCACGCGATAGCGCGCGCTCAGCGTGTGCAGCGAGAGCGCGCGCGACAGCGGCGTGCCGTCCGGCAGCGCAGGCTGGCTGAGTTCGGCGTGAAGCCGCGACAGATGCAGCGTGTAGTCGCGCTTCGGGTCGATCGCGAGATCCCAGCCGAAGCGCGCGATCGGGATGTCCAGGCGCGGCTGGGTCGGGCGCACGCGCAGCGCGACGTCGTAGCCGTGCAATTCGCCGCTCGCGGTTTGCAGGTGGCCGTTGCCGAAGCGCGCCCAGATCTTGTTGTCGATCAGGCCCGCGTAGGCGGTGAGCCGGATGTCCGCATAGCGGGAAAGCGTGGGCAGATCGACCGGGCCCGTCGACAGATAGGCGTCGCCCGTCCAGTTCGACGGCTTGCCGACCGGCGCAAGCGGCTTGTGCGTGAAGCGCGCGCGAAAATCCAGCGGGCCGCGCAGCAGCGTGCCGTTCGCGGGGGCCTGCAATGCGAGCCGGTGGATGAGTCCGTCGTTGAGCACTGCGATGCGAATGCCGTTGAGCGCAAGCTCCGGCGCGTCGTGCTGCGCGTCGCGCCAGCGCAGCGTGCCGCCGCGCAGCACGATCGCCTCCTGCTTGAGCAGCCACGCGCTGAACGTATCGTCGGCATGGGTTTTCGTCGTCGTCGGAACGGCGACGCCCGCGATGAACAGCGTGCCGTCGGCCGAGCGCTCTGCGAGCAGATCGGGCGCGTCAACGACGAGGCTCGACAGCGTCGGCGCGAGTTGCGCAAGCGAGCGCCACGACAGCGCCGCGCTTGCGTGCGGCACCGACAGCGCGAGCTTGCCGTGCCGGTCGCGAATCGTCAGGCTGGTGATGTCGACGCCGGGTTGCATTCCCGACCAGTGCGGCGCGAGCCGGCCTATCCTGAGTTCGGCATGCAGCTTTTCCGATACGAAGCTTTCAATCCGCGGACGGAACTCGTCGATGCGCGGCAGCAGCAGGTAGCGCAGCCCGAGAAACAGTGCGGCCGCGATGAAGTAGACCGCGATCGCGATCGCCAGCACGCCCTTGAACACGCGACGCAGGACCGGGTGATCGTGCTGCGGAGGTCCGGCTACGGGCGTTGAGGCGGAATCCTGGCGGTCGGACATGCGGCGAAGGAGGGGCGATGTGGTAGCTTTAGGTCGCTTGCTGACTAACGTCCAACTGTATCACACGGGTTACCCCCGGGCGGGCCTCGACGGCCGCCTGTGTGGGCTGTCCAGCCTTTCTCAGCGCAATGCGCGCCCGACGATGACCGACGCCTCCGCTTTGCTGTCCCTTTCGTATTCGCATTATCTGGCGCGCGCGGCAGCGGCGCGGCCCGCGCTCGCCGAGCGGATCGCCGCATGGGCGGCCGCGCCCGTCACGCGCGCGGCGCTCGACGCGCGCTTTGCCGAGCTGCTCGCCGAAGGCGGCGCGCCGCCGGCCGAGGAATCGTTGAGGCGCGCGCTGCGGCAGCTGCGCATCGAGGCGTTCGGCGCGCTCGCCGAGCGCGATCTGGCCGGCCGCGCCGACGTTGCCGAAGTGACTGGCACGATGACCGATCTGGCCGAACTGGCGATCCAGCGTTCGCTCGCGCTGCTGTCCACGGAACTCGGCGCACTGTTCGGCGAGCCTCGCGGCCCGGCGGGCGAGCCGCTCGTGCTCGGCGTGGTCGGGATGGGCAAGCTCGGCGGCCGCGAACTCAACGTGTCGTCCGACATCGACCTGATCTTCATCTACGAGGACGACGGCGAGACGGCGGGCGGCAGCCGCGCGCCGATTTCCACGCACGAGTTTTTCACGCGGCTCGGCCGGCGGCTGATCGGCGTGCTGTCCGAGGTGACCGCCGACGGCTACGTGTTTCGCGTCGATATGCGGTTGCGCCCGAACGGCGATTCCGGCCCGCTCGTATGCAGCCTCGGCATGCTCGAGGAATATTTTTATGTGCAGGGCCGCGAGTGGGAACGCTATGCGTGGATCAAGGGCCGGCTCGTGTCCGAGCAGCACAGCGACGCGGCGCAACGTCTCGCGCGGCAGCTCGACGCGATCGTCAAGCCGTTCGTCTATCGGCGCTATCTCGATTTCGGCGTGATCGGCGCGATCCGCTCGCTGCACGAGCAGATCCGCGACGAGGCGCGGCGGCGCGCGACGATGCGCCCGGACAAGGCCGACGACATCAAGCTCGGCCGCGGCGGCATCCGCGAGATCGAATTCAGCGCGCAGGTGTTCCAGTTGATACGCGGCGGGCAGGACGCCGGCTTCCGGGTGCGACCGACGCTCGCGGTGCTGCGTCACGCGAGCGCGCGCGGGCTGATCGGCGACGACGTGCGCGCCGGGCTCACCGACGCGTATCTGTTTCTGCGCACGCTCGAGCACCGGCTGCAATACCGCAACGACGCGCAGACTCACGCGATGCCCGTCGATCCCGACGAGCGCGCGGCGCTGGCCGCGTCGCTCGGGTTTGCCGATTACGCGGCGCTCACGGCGGCGCTCGAGCGCCACCGCGCATTCGTCGAGGCTCAGTTCGATCAGGTGTTCGCCGACAAGGCGGCCGACGGCCGAGGCCGCGCCGGCGCCGGCGAAGCGGGCCGAATCTGGAGCGCCGCGCTCGGCGACGACAGCGCCGACGACGCGCTCGCCGCGCGCCTGGGCGGGCTCGGTTTCGCCGATCCGGCGGCGATGCTCGCGCGGCTCAAGGCAATCTGGCGCTCGTCGCGCTATGCCGGCCTGCCGGAGACGAGCCGGGTGCGCTTCGAGCGCGTCGCGCAGCGCGCGCTCGAAGCCGCGCCGCGCATCGACGCCGCGCACCGCGACGAAACCGTCGCGCGCTTTTTCGACCTGCTCGAGACGGTCGGCCGCCGCGGCGCGTATCTCGCGCTGCTGACCGAGTACCCGGCGGCGCTCGAACGCGTGCTGTCGGTGCTCGGCGCGACGCGCTGGGGCGGCAGCTACCTGATCCGCCATCCGCAACTGCTCGACGAGCTGCTCGACGACGAGGCGATCGACAGCCCGTTCGACTGGCAGGCGTTCAAGGGCGCGCTGCGCGCGCGGCTTGCCGCCGCCGACGGCGCGGAGCAGCAGATGGACCTGCTGCGTCACGCTCAGCATGCCGAAGTGTTCCGGATTCTGCTGATCGACCTGGCGGGCAAGCTGTCGGTCGAGCATGTGAGCGACCGCCTGTCGGAGCTTGCCGATGCGGTGCTCGACGTGACGATCGAAGTCGTCTGGTCGCAACTCGCGAAGCGCCACCGCGATACGCCGCGCTTCGCGGCGATCGCATACGGCAAGCTCGGCGGCAAGGAGCTGGGCTACGCGTCGGATCTCGACCTGATTTTCCTGTATGACGACCCGGACGAGCGCGCGGCCGACGTCTACACGACGTTCGCGCGGCGTCTGATTACGTGGCTCACCACCGCGACGGGCGCGGGCACGCTGTTCGACATCGATCTGCGGTTGCGGCCGAACGGCGAGGCGGGCCTGCTCGTCACCGATCTGGACGCGTTCCGGCGCTATCAATTGCGCGAGGGCGACGCGGCGAACACTGCATGGGTATGGGAGCATCAGGCGCTCACGCGCGCGCGCCACAGCGCGGGCGACGCCGCGATCGGCGCGGCGTTCGAGGCGATCCGCGTGCAGGTGCTGACGATGCCGCGCGATGCGGCGGTGCTCGCGCGGGAGATTGTCGGAATGCGCGACAAGGTGCTCGCCGGGCACCCGAACACCAGCGCGCTATTCGATCTGAAGCACGATCGAGGCGGGATGGTCGACGTCGAGTTCATCGTCCAGTATTGGGTGCTGCTGCACGCGGCGCGGCACCCGGGGATGATCCGCAATACCGGCAATATCGCGCTGCTGCGCGAGGTCGCGCGCTTCGGGCTGATGAGCGAGGCGGAGGCCGAGACGGTCGGCGCCGCGTACCGGACTTACCGGCGGCTGCAACACCGGCTGCGGCTCGACGGGATGGAGAAGGCGCGGGTCGAGCCGCAGCGGGTTGCCGACGAGTGCGCGGCGGTGGCCGCGCTGTGGGCGCGGGTGTTCGGGTAGGGCGCGCGACGCGCGGCGGCTCGAACGCGCGGCGGTCCGCAAGCGCTGGCGCGGCGGCGGGCGCTGCCGGTTGGCCGCCACCAGCCCCGTATCACGCGGTCAGCATTTCCTTCGCGTGCCGGCGCGTGGTTGCGGTGATTTCGAGGCCGCCCAGCATTCGCGCGACTTCCTCGATCCGGCTTGCTTTATCGAGCGCGACGACGCTCGAGACGGTGCCGCCCCGCGCATCCTGTGCCTTCGCGACCTGGAAGTGCTGATCGCCGCGCGCGGCGACCTGCGGCAGATGCGTGACGCACAGCACTTGCCGCATGCGCCCGAGCTGGTGCAAAAGCCGCCCGACCACCTCGGCGACGCCGCCGCCGATGCCCGTGTCGACTTCGTCGAAGATCAGTGTCGGCGTCGGGCTTGCCGCGCTCGCGATCACCGCGAGCGCGAGGCTGATGCGCGCGAGTTCGCCGCCCGATGCGACCTTCGCGAGCGGCCGCAGCGGCACGCCCGGATGGCCCGCGACACGGAATTCGATCTGCTCGAGGCCGTGCGCGCCGCCTTGTTCGAGCGGCACCAGCGCGACCTCGAAGCTGCCGCCGGCCATCGACAGTTCCTGCATCCCCGCCGTCACTGCCGCGCCGAGCGCCTTGGCGGCCGCCTTGCGCGCTTTCGACAGCCGCTTCGCGTCGACGAGGTATGCGTCCTTCGCGCGCTCGGCGGCCGCGTGCAGCGCGGTGAGGTCGGCGGCGGCGTCGAGTTCGGCGAGTTGCGCGCGGCGCGCGGCATGCTCGTCGTGCAGTGTCTCGGGTGGCAGCCGGAATTTGCGGGCGGTGGAGTGCAACGCGTCCAGACGCGTTTCGACTTGCGCGAGCCTGTCCGGATCGAGATCGAGCCGCTGCGCGCAATGCGACAGCGAATACGACGCTTCCTGCAACTGGATTTCGGCCGGTTCGAGCGACGCAAGCACGTCGTTGAGCGCCGGATCGTATTCGGCGAGGCTTCTGAGCTTCGATACGATCGCGCGCAGTTGCGTGAGCATCGCGCCGTCGGATTCGGAAATCGCGGCGAGCGCGCCCTGCACGCCGTCGATCAGGTTCGCCGAATGCGTGAGCCGCTTGTGCTCGGCGCTGATCTCGTCCCATTCGCCCGGCAACGGCGCGAGCTTGTCGAGTTCGGCGAGCTGCCACGCGAGCTTTTCGCGTTCGAGCTGACGCTCGCGCTCGTGCGACAGCGCGGCTTCGATCGCGGCGCTCGCGTCGCGCCACGCGCGAAAACGGCGCGCGACGGCCGCCGCGTCGTCGGCGAGCCCCGCATGCGTGTCGAACAATTCGCGCTGCGCGTCCGCGCGCATCAGCAATTGGTGCGCATGCTGGCCATGAATGTCGACGAGCATTTCGCCCACTTCGCGCAGTTGCGCGAGCGTCGCGCTCGTGCCGTTGATGAACGCGCGCGAGCGGCCGTTCGCGTCGATCACGCGCCGCAGCATCACCGTGTCGTCGGCGTCGAACGCGTGTTCGTCGAGCCAGCGCGCGACGCGCTCGTGCGGCGTGAATTCCGCGCTGATGTCGGCGCGGCTGCTGCCGGTGCGCACGACGCTCGCGTCGGCGCGCTCGCCGAGCGCGAGTGCGAGCGCATCGATCAGGATGGATTTGCCGGCGCCCGTTTCGCCTGAGAAGACGGTGAAGCCGGTGTCGAATTCGAGGTCGAGCGCGGCGACGATGACGAAGTCGCGGATCGAGAGATGGCGGAGCATGGGTGTTGGGCGGCGAAGGAGAACGTCAGGAAGCGGGATCGTCGTCTGCTTCGGTCGACGGATGTTCGTTCCAGTGCAGCTTCTTACGCAGCGTCGCATAGTAGCTGTAGCCGACCGGGTGCAGGAACGGCACCATGTATTTGGAGCGGCGCACCTCGATCGTGTCGTTCAGCTCGAGCGCGGTGAACGATTGCATGTCGAAGTTCACGTTCACGTCGCGGCCGCTGACGATCCGGATGGCGATCTTCGAATCGTCCGGCAGCACGATCGGCCGGTTCGACAGCGCGTGCGGCGCGATCGGCACGAGCACGATGCCTTGCAATTGCGGATGCAGGATCGGCCCCGACGACGACAGCGCATACGCGGTCGAGCCGGTCGGGGTGGCGACGATCAAGCCGTCGGAGCGCTGGTTGTACATGAAGCGGCCGTCGACCGACACGCGCAGCTCGGCCATCCCGGAAAAGCCGCTGCGATTGACGACCACGTCGTTGAACGCGAGCGCGTGGTAGATCGGCTCGCCGTCGCGCACGATCCGCGCTTCGAGCAGCGTGCGCTCCTCACGTTCGTAGCTGCCAGCGAGCATGGCCGGCACGACGTCCTTCATGTCGGACGCCGGGATATCGGTGATGAAGCCGAGGCGGCCGTGGTTGATGCCGATGAGCGGCGTTTTATACGGCGCGAGCTGGCGGCCGATGCCGAGCATCGTGCCGTCGCCGCCGAGCACCACCGCGACGTCGGCGCGCGCGCCGATCTCGGCGGGCGTGAGCGCCGGGTAGCCGGCCGCATGGCCGGCGGCGCCGATCGCCTGCGCGGTGTCCGCCTCGAACACGACTTCGAAGCCGCGCTTGGCGATGCACGCGGCAAGCGTCGTCAGCGGCTCGACGATGCCCGGCGTGTTGCTGCGCCCGACGAGCGCGACGGTGTGGAATTGATGGCCGATTTTCATGCCGGCATTACACCATAGCTCGATGACGAAAAGAACCGCCCGGCGCGCCGGGCGCGGCAAAACGGCTGCTGCGCCCGGCGCGCGGCAAGCGCCGCAGACTCGCCGTTATCGCCCGGTTGCGCTAGAATTTTCCATCATGTTAGATCCGCGCGCCCGAACCCTCCTCAAGACCCTGATCGAACGGTATATCGCCGACGGTCAGCCGGTCGGGTCACGCACGTTGTCTCGTTATTCCGGGCTCGAGCTGAGCCCGGCGACGATCCGCAACGTGATGTCCGACCTGGAGGAACTCGGCCTCGTGTCCAGCCCCCACACGTCGGCGGGCCGTGTGCCGACGCCGCGCGGCTATCGCCTGTTCGTCGATACGATGCTCACGGTCGAATCGACGATCGACGCGGAGGCCGTCACGCGGCACGTGCAGACGACGCTGCAGGCGGGCGAGCCGCAGCAGCGGGTGGTCGCGGCGGCGGCGAGCGTGCTGTCGAGCCTGTCGCAGTTCGCCGGCGTCGTGCTGACGCCGCGCCGCAGCCACGTGTTCAAGCAGATCGAGTTCCTGCGGCTGTCCGACAAGCGGATTCTTCTGATCATCGTGACGCCTGAAGGCGACGTGCAGAACCGGATCATGGCGACGCAGCGCGATTACGCGCCATCGCAGCTCACCGAGGCGTCGAACTACATCAATACGCACTTTGCCGGGCTGTCGTTCGACGAGGTGCGCGTCCGGTTGCGCGAGGAAATCGACGAGCTGCGCGGCGACATGACGGCGCTGATGCACGCAGCCGTCACGGCGGGCACGGAGGCGTCCGACGACGAGGACGCCGTGCTGATTTCCGGCGAGCGCAACCTGCTCGAAGTCGCCGATCTGTCTTCCGACATGGCGCGGCTGCGCAAGTTGTTCGACGTGTTCGACCAGAAGACGAGCTTGCTGCAGTTGCTCGATGTGTCGAGCCATGCGCAAGGCGTGCAGATCTTCATCGGCGGCGAATCGACGCTCGTGCCGATCGACGAGATGAGTGTCGTGACCGCGCCATACGAGGTGAACGGCAAGATCGTCGGCACGCTCGGCGTGATCGGACCCACACGGATGGCCTACAACCGCGTGATTCCGATCGTCGACATCACGGCCCGCCTGCTGTCGATGACGCTCAGCCAGCAGTAACCGGTTTCGTCCGGCATTTCGTCCGTCATTCATTTATTTCCCCGGCTTTCTTTGCCTGCGGCGCGCGCCCGAATGCCGCGCCTGCCGGTTAATCGTGCCGGCGCGCCGGTTGCCGCGCAATCGGCCAAACGGCCGGCTGGCCCGGGTGGAGCGTCCCGTTATAATGAATGACGTTCGATTCGGTGCCCCTGGCACGCTCATTCATGCGTTTTGACCTCGAACCACCGTCGCATGCCGCGGCCGCGCAGCGCGTCGCGGTGTTGCTGATCAATCTCGGCACGCCGGACGAGCCGACGCCGCGCGCGGTGCGCCGCTACCTCGCGCAGTTCCTGTCCGATCCGCGGGTCGTCGAGATTCCGCAGGCGCTCTGGCAGATTGTCCTGCGCGCGCTGATTCTGCCGCTGCGCGGCCGCTCGTCGGCGAAGAAGTATGCAGCCGTCTGGCTGCCCGAGGGTTCGCCGCTGCGCGTCTATACCGAGCGCCAGGTCGATGCCGTGCGGCCCCTTTTTGCGGCCAACGGCTACCGGGTGAGGGTCGATTACGCGATGCGCTACGGCGCGCCCGGTATTGCCGATGTGCTCGGGCAATTGAAGCGCGCCGGTGTCGAGCGGGTGCTGCTGATGCCGATGTATCCGCAATATTCGGCATCGACGACGGCGACCGCGTTCGACGCCGCATTCGCCGCGTTTAGGAGGATGCGCAACCAGCCGGAAGTGCGCACGGTACGCCACTACGCGGACCATCCAGCGTATATTCACGCGCTTGCCGAACAGGTCCGCCAGTATTGGGCGGCGCATGGGCGGCCGGCGTTCGATTCAGGCGACAAACTCGTGCTGAGCTTCCATGGCGTGCCCAAGCGCACGCTCGATCTCGGCGATCCGTACCACGACCAGTGCCAGCAGACGGCCGCGCTGCTGATGGCCGCACTTGGGCTGACGACGTTCGAGTGCCGGGTCACGTTTCAGTCCCGTTTCGGCAATGCGGAATGGCTGCAGCCGTACACGGCGCCGACGCTCAAGGAACTGGGCGCGGCCGGCGTGCGTCGCGCGGACGTGTTCTGCCCCGGATTTACCGCCGATTGCCTCGAGACGATCGAGGAGATCGGGATAGAAGGGCGCGATGAGTTTCTGCATGGCGGCGGCCACGAATTTCATCGGATTCCGTGCCTGAATACGTCGCCCGCTTGGATTGCCGCGCTCGGCGAGATCGCGGCTGAAAACCTGCAAGGTTGGCCGGTGCGCGTGGCGGTGCCGGAAGCCATCGCCTGATCGCCGGATACACGCGATGAATTTCAAGATTTCGACCGAACCCGGCGCGCGGCTGCGTATCGACAAATGGTTGTGGGCCGCGCGCTTTTTCAAGACCCGGTCGCTCGCGGCCGACGCAGTCGATAAAGGGCGCGTGAAGATCGGCGGTTTGCCCGTCAAACCCGCGAAGGAGGTGCGCGTAGGCGACCGGGTCGATGTGACGATCGAAAGCGTTATCTGGCAGGTCGACGTGCTCGGGGTATGCGATGTGCGCGGGCCGGCGAGCGTCGCGCAGTCGCTCTATGCGGAAACCGACGCGGGGCGGGAAAAGCGGCTGGCGGAACTCGACCGGCGCAGGCATTTCCGCGAACCGGCGGCGGAACTGCATGGGCGGCCGACGAAGCGGGACCGCCGGATCATCGACAAACTTTCGAGTGAGAGCTGAGAAGCTGCTCGAATGTCGCGAGCGCGCCGCCGTATTCGGTCGTGTGCTCGGTGACGGCTCCCGAAAGGCAAATGGTCGTCGTGCCGGCGACGAGTACCAGCGCGACTGCCGAGATAGCGAAGGTCAGCTTCACGGTACTCCCCCTCGAGAAGACGGGTGAAAGGGCCTGGGAATGGGCGCAGGCGTTTGTCAGAGCGGGGGATGCACACGTCGAAATCGCGCATCGAAACGCCTGTTCGAAGTGTAGTTCAGCGCACCCGCGCGATCCAGAGGGCGGCCGGTAAGGGTTGTTACAGCACGTTTCGATCTGCGCCAGCCGGGAAGGCGGCGCCCGGGGCGCGCGCTGCCGGCGTGGCGCAAGTCCGTCGGGCGGGACGCGATTCTTACGGATCGCCTCTTGAAATCGCCGGGTGGAGCCCCATTTCGCACCGGGATAGTGCGGTATCTCGGCCGACAGCGCGGTTTCGCGCGAGGTCGGTGCGCCGCTTGGGATTTAACCTCTAACCGACTTTCGAAGCGACATGGAAAACACGCAAGACAATCCGACTGGCCAAACGATTGACGAAAACGGTCGCGAGGCCCGGGCCGCGGAGCCGGCGGCCCAAGCTGGACAGGCCGCGGCGCCGGCTGAGCAGGCCGCCGCCCCGGCCGACGCGTCGAAGGCAGCCTCCTCGGCAGGCACTTCGGGCGACGGCGCGGCGCTTGCCGATGCGCAAGCGAAGCTCGCTGAGCTGCAGGAGAGTTTTTTGCGCGCGAAGGCGGAAACCGAAAACGTGCGCCGCCGTTCGCAGGAGGATGTTGCGAAAGCGCACAAGTTCGCGATAGAGGGCTTTGCGGAAAACCTGCTGCCGGTGCTCGACAGCCTCGAGGCGGCGCTCAACGATACCTCCGGCGATCTGGCGAAGGTTCGCGAAGGCGTCGAGTTGACGCTGCGCCAGTTGCAAAGCGCGCTCGAGAAAGGGCGTGTGGTTGCGCTCAATCCGGTTGGCGAGAAGTTCGATCCGCATCTGCACCAGGCGATTTCGATGGTGCCGGCCGACCAGGAGCCGAACACGGTCGTCGCCGTGTTGCAAAAGGGCTACACGATCGCTGAGCGGGTGTTGCGCCCCGCGCTCGTGACGGTAGCGCAGCCGAAGTAACGGCGAGGCGGCACGGCATTGGCGCAGATCGGCATCGATTCGGCGGCTTTCGCGGCATTCGACATGCAGGCGCTCGACGCCGGGCACTTCGACGCGGGGCTCGCGGCCGCGGGTGACCGGCTTGCCGTGGTGTTCTTCTGGGGTGTTGACTGCTTCAACTGCGAAATCGCGAAAAAGGCGATGCTCGCGAACCCGGACGCGATCCGCGCGCTCGGCCTCAAGTGGTTTCACTGCAACATCTATGAGCACCGCGAACTTGGGCGGCGCTTCGGATTGCACGGCGTGCCGACGTGGTTTTTCTTTTACCGCGGCAGGCGGCTTGGCCGGGCGACCGGCTGGCACGGGCTCGCGCAGTTCGAGGCGGCCGTGGCCGCCGCGCGCGCGAAGGCTGCCGCTGCGCAAACCGGCCGCGGCGCCGATTGAAAAAATTTAATGGCCACGTCTGTTTTGGGGTCTTGAAAACGACACAGCCGCACCTATTTCGGGTGCAGAGCCGAATTGAGCGCGGCGCAACGGGTGGAAAACCGGCGCGCCGCAGCAAACAGAGATTATTGGAGATTAGGAAAAATGGGAAAGATCATCGGTATTGACCTCGGCACCACGAACTCGTGCGTCGCGATCATGGAAGGCAACCAGGTCAAGGTCATCGAGAACTCGGAAGGCGCGCGCACCACGCCGTCGATCATTGCATACATGGACGACAACGAAGTGCTCGTCGGCGCGCCGGCCAAGCGTCAGTCGGTGACGAACCCGAAGAACACGCTGTTCGCGGTGAAGCGCCTGATCGGCCGCCGTTTCGAAGAGAAGGAAGTGCAGAAGGACATCGGCCTGATGCCCTACTCGATCATCAAGGCCGACAACGGCGACGCGTGGGTCGAGGCGCACGGCCAGAAGCTCGCGCCGCCGCAAGTGTCGGCCGAAGTGCTGCGCAAGATGAAGAAGACGGCCGAGGATTACCTGGGCGAACCCGTCACGGAAGCCGTGATCACGGTGCCCGCGTACTTCAACGATAGTCAGCGCCAGGCGACCAAGGACGCCGGCCGCATTGCCGGCCTCGAGGTCAAGCGGATCATCAACGAACCGACCGCCGCCGCGCTCGCATTCGGCCTTGACAAGGCCGAGAAGGGCGACCGCAAGATCGCGGTGTACGACCTCGGCGGCGGCACGTTCGATGTGTCGATCATCGAGATCGCGGACGTCGACGGTGAAAAGCAGTTCGAAGTGTTGTCGACCAACGGCGATACGTTCCTGGGCGGCGAGGATTTCGACCAGCGCATCATCGACTACATCATCGGCGAGTTCAAGAAGGAGCAGGGCGTCGATCTGTCGAAGGACGTGCTCGCGCTGCAACGTCTGAAGGAAGCGGCCGAGAAGGCGAAGATCGAGCTGTCTTCGGGCCAGCAGACCGAAATCAACCTGCCGTACATCACGGCCGACGCGTCGGGTCCGAAGCACCTGAACCTGAAGATCACGCGTGCGAAGCTCGAGGCGCTCGTCGAGGATCTGGTCGAGCGCACGATCGAGCCGTGCCGGACCGCGATCAAGGATGCGGGCGTCAAGGTGTCGGATATCGACGATGTGATCCTGGTCGGCGGCCAAACCCGCATGCCGAAGGTGATGGAAAAGGTCAAGGAGTTTTTCGGCAAGGAGCCGCGCCGTGACGTGAACCCGGACGAAGCCGTCGCCGTCGGTGCGGCGATCCAGGGTCAGGTGCTGTCGGGCGATCGTAAGGATGTGCTGCTGCTCGACGTGACTCCGCTGTCGCTCGGCATCGAGACGCTGGGTGGCGTGATGACCAAGATGATCAACAAGAACACCACGATCCCGACCAAGCACGCGCAAGTGTATTCGACCGCGGACGACAACCAGAGCGCGGTGACGATCAAGGTGTACCAGGGTGAGCGCGAAATGGCGGCCGGCAACAAGCTGCTCGGCGAGTTCAACCTGGAAGGCATTCCGCCCGCTCCGCGCGGCGTGCCGCAGATCGAAGTGACCTTCGACATCGACGCGAACGGCATTTTGCATGTCGGCGCGAAGGACAAGGCCACCGGCAAGGAAAACAAGATCACGATCAAGGCGAACTCGGGTCTGTCCGAAGCCGAGATCGACCAGATGATCAAGGACGCGGAGGCGAACGCGGCGGAGGATCACAAGCTGCGTGAGCTTGCCGATGCGCGCAACCAGGGCGACGCGCTCGTCCACAGCACGAAGAAGGCGCTCACCGAGTACGGCGACAAGCTGGAGGCGGGCGAGAAGGAGAAGATCGAGGCGGCGCTCAAGGAGCTCGAGGACGTGCTGAAGAACACGTCGAGTGACAAGGCGGCGATCGATGCGAAGATCGAGGCGGTTGCGACGGCTTCGCAGAAGCTCGGCGAAAAGATGTACGCCGACATGCAAGCGCAGGCGGGCGCGGCTGGCGCATCGGGGGCATCGGGGACAGCGGCGGCCGACAGCGGCGCGCAGGCGGCCGACGACGTTGTCGACGCCGACTTCAAGGAAGTGAAGAAGGACTGAGGCCGGGCCGAGATCGGGCTGCGCCGCGTATCATCGATGCGCGGCGCAGCCTTCCCGGGTCCGTTTCTTCGCTCCGGATAGGCGGATCATTCTTGCGCCTGGCGAGCCTCGCGGCTCTCCGGGCACATTTGTTTTATGGCGAACCGATATGGCGAAACGGGATTACTACGAGGTTCTGGGCGTCGCGAAGAATGCGAGCGACGACGAAATCAAGAAGGCATATCGCAAGCTCGCGATGAAGTACCACCCCGACCGCAATCCTGACAGCAAGGATGCGGAAGAGCGTTTCAAGGAGGCGAAGGAAGCCTATGAAATGCTGTCGGACGGCCAGAAACGCGCGGCGTATGATCAGTATGGCCACGCGGGCGTCGATCCGAACATGGGGGGAGCCGGCGCGCAAGGGTTCGGCGGTTTCGCCGATGCGTTCGGCGATATTTTCGGCGACATCTTCGGCCAAGCGGCGGGCGGCGCACGCAGCCGCGGCGGCCCGCAGGTGTATCGCGGCGCGGATTTGCGCTACAGCATGGAGATCACGCTCGAGCAGGCGGCGCACGGCTACGATACGCAGATCCGCGTGCCGAACTGGACGTCGTGCGGCGTTTGTCATGGCTCGGGTGCGAAGCCCGGCACGAAGCCCGAAACCTGCCCGACCTGTCACGGGCAGGGCACGGTGCGCATGTCGCAAGGCTTTTTCAGCATCCAGCAGACCTGCCCGAAGTGCCACGGCACCGGCACCTACATTCCGGAGCCGTGCACGAACTGCCACGGCTCGGGCAAGGTGAAGGAAACCAAGACGCTCGAAGTGAAGATTCCGCCGGGCATCGACGATGGGATGCGGATCCGCTCGGCCGGCAATGGCGAGCCGGGCATCAACGGGGGGCCGTCGGGCGACCTGTACGTCGAAATCCACATCAAGCCGCATTCGGTGTTCGAGCGCGACGGCGACGATCTGCATTGCCAGATGCCGATTCCGTTCACGACGGCGGCGCTTGGCGGCGAGATCGAAGTGCCGACGCTTGCCGGCCGCGCGAGCTTCACGGTGCCGGAAGGCACGCAGTCGGGCAAGACGTTCCGTCTGCGGGGCAAGGGCATCAAGGGGCTGCGCTCGAGCATCGCGGGCGATCTGTATGTGCACGTGCAGGTTGAGACGCCCGTGAAGCTGACCGATCAGCAGCGCGATCTGCTCAAGCAGTTCGAGAAGTCGCTCGCGGAGGGCGGCTCGCGTCACAGCCCGCAAAGCAAGAGCTGGTTCGACCGCGTGAAGAGCTTCTTCGAGTGACGCCCGGCACGGCGCAGCTGGTTTTCAGGTTTCAGGCAGCACAGGATGACTGACCAAGCGGGCGCGGTTTTCGCGCTCTTCGACGATTGCGACTCGACCGCGGCAGCGCGGTCGAGTCGTTTGTATGCCGGCTTTTCGCATCAGCGCGTCGCGACCGATCCGGCCCAGCTCGACGCACTGTGCGCGGCGGTCGCCGCCGATGCGCGGCGGGGACTGCACCCGGTCGTGATCGGCGATTACGAGTTCGGACGCGATCTGCAGCTTGGGCCGAAATTCGCAGCGACATCCGCGGCAAAGGGCGGCGGCGCGCTGCGGTTTCTGCTGTTCTCCACTTGCACGAAGCTGTCGCGCGGCGAAGTCGACGCATGGCTTGCCGAGCGCGACGGCGGGCTCGCCGAGCCGTCGGTCGCGGGTATCGCGCGTATGCGCGCAAGCGTGACGCGCGAGGCATTCGATGCGGCGATCGCCGCGATCCACGAGGCGCTGCGCGCGGGCGATTCGTATCAGGTCAATTACACCTATCGGCTTCATTTCGACACGTTCGGCGCGCCGCTCGCGCTATACCGCCGCTTGCGCGCGCGTCAGCCGGTGCGCCACGGTGCGCTGATCGCGTTGCCGGGCGGCGCGTGGATCGTGTCGTGCTCGCCGGAGCTTTTTGTCGAGAAGACGGGGACGCGGCTGCGCGCGCGGCCCATGAAAGGCACTGCGCCGCGTTCGTCCGATTCCCGTCTGGACGCGGCGGCGGCCGAGTTTTTGGCGAGCGACGCCAAGAATCGCGCTGAGAATCTGATGATCGTCGATCTGTTGCGCAACGATCTGGCGCGCATTGCGCGTACCGGATCGGTGACGGTGCCCCGGCGTTTTTCGATCGAGCCCTATGCGTCGGTGTGGCAGATGACGTCGACGGTCGAAGCGGAGTTGGTCGAGCGCGCGACATTTGCCGACGTGTTGCGCGCGCTTTTTCCGTGCGGCTCGATCACGGGCGCGCCGAAGCACAAGACGATGCAGTTGATCGATGCGCTCGAGACGACGCCGCGCGGGCTCTATACGGGCTTGCTCGGTTGGTTGGATGCGCCGCGGGAAGCGTTGCCGGCGCACGCTTCGCACGCGTTTGCCTCAGCGGGCGCCGGCGCCGCGCAGAATGTTTCGGCAGACGTGCCGCGCGAATGCCCGCCGGGGGACTCGCCGGCGCAGGATGACGCTCGCTCGGCCGGTGGGCGGCCGCGTGTTGCGATACGGGGCGAGGTGCCGTCGAGCGCCGGCGCGGCTTCGAGCGCGGCTGCGGCCGATTTGCGGTCCGAGGTGTGGCCCGGTTCGCGAGCCGCCGTCGACGCTCAAAGCGCTCAAACGACTTTCCGCACCGAGGACGCATTACGCGATGCGTGCGGCGATTTTTGTTTGTCGGTCGCGATCCGCACGCTGACGCTCGAGCCGGCGGCAGGCGGCGGGCGGCGGGGCACGATGGGCGTCGGCGGCGGGATCGTGCTCGACAGCATAGCGGCAGACGAATATACGGAATGCGCGGTGAAGGCGCGTTTCCTGACGGGCGTCGATCCCGGCTTCCGGTTGTTCGAGACCACGTATGCGACGCGCGACGCCGGCGTGCGTCATTTCGAACGCCATCTTGCGCGCTTGCGCGCGAGCGCCGGCGCGTTCGATTTCGTGTTCGACGAAGCGCTCGTCCGACATCGTATCGGCGAGCGCTGTGCGCAGCTTGCCGATGGCGAGCACCGTATGCGGATCGCGCTGGCGAAGGACGGCGCGCTCGATATCGTCACCGCGCCGCTCGCGCCGCTCGCGCCGCTCGCGGGCGAGACACTCGACGTGCTGCTCGCGTGCGAGCACGGCTTCGCGCCGGTGCGCTCGGACGATCCGTTGCTCGCGCACAAGACGACGCGCCGCGTCGATTTCGACCGTGCGTGGCAGGCCGCCGACGCGCAACGCGCGTTCGACATGCTGTTCTTCAACGAGCGCGGCGAACTGACGGAAGGCGGGCGCTCGAACGTGTTTGTGAAGCTCGCGGGGCGCTGGTTTACGCCGCCATTGTCATCGGGGCTGCTGCCGGGCGTGATGCGCGGCGCGCTGCTCGACGATGAGCGGCTCGCGGCCGCTGAACGAATCCTGACACTCGACGACCTGCTGCAAGCGGAAGCGCTGATGCTCGCGAATGCGCTGCGCGGCGCGCTGTCCGCGAAACTCGTGCGGGCGGGCGAGCCGGGATGACGGTAAGTGCCGGCGAGGGGTAACGCGGGGACCGTGCCGCTTGCGCTCGGCGCTTGACGATCGATAATGGAAGCCGCAAGCC
>NZ_FXAN01000061.1 GCF_900176645.1 Burkholderia singularis | reverse complement strand
GCTCAGTAGGAAAAAATCGCGGAGAAGAACACGCCGCGCGCGCGATCGTCGCCGGCGAGCTTCCAGCGGTATTGCAGCGACAGGTCGACGAACGAGCGGCGCGCGTCGTAGCGGCCGTCGCGAAACGCATAGCGCGTCGAGACGCCGACGCCCGCGCCGAGCGGCACGCCGCCGCCCATGCTCGAGTCGTAGTCAGCGCCGATCACCGCATGCGGGAACACGGTCCAGTACGGCGTGACGCGCTCGACGCGCAACGTGCGGCCTGCTTCGATGCTGCCCGTCGCGTAGTGGGTCGACTGATGGACGTAGTGGCCCGCTTCCCCGTAGCCGCGCACGGTCCACCACGACGGCACGTCGCGGCGCCACTCGGTGCCGATGCCGCCCGCGTAGCCGAGCCGCACCAGCCAGTCGCCGCGCGCCTGCGAGCCGATCGGCACGAGGCGCTCGAACGCGACGATGGCGTCGAGATCCGCGAACGGCTTCACGCGCGCGCCGAGCGCGGCTTCGAGCGTGCTTGCGCCGCCGCGGCCGTCGCCGCCGAAGCTTCCATAGCCGCGTGCGTAGACCTCGAACAGCCGGTCTCCGAGGCTGCCGAGCGGCCGCCAGTACGCTTCGATACCTGCCTGCCAGCCGTTGTCGATCGCCGACGGCGCGCCGCCGTAACCGGGATGCAGACCCATGCCGCGATAGTCGAGCGAGGCCTGCCAGCCCCAGCGGCGCGTGGCTTCGGCGTGAGCCGCGCGCAGCTCGTCGAGCTGTTGCGCGGCGGCGGGGCGCTTGTCGTTCGCGGCGAGTTTGGTGTCGATCGCGCGCTCGAAATAACGGGCGGCGTCGGCGTCGCGCCACGCGCCCGCGCTCGCGTAGCCAGCGTCCGCGAGCGCATCGGCGGGCAGTTTGGCGCCGGCGGCGTCGGCGCGCCGGAATTCGCGCAGCGCGCGCCGCTCGTCGCCCGCGCGCAGCGCGACGTAGGCGGCTTCGAGCGGCGGCAGCGCGTCGAGCGTGCCGTCGCGGAGCATCGTGCGTGCCGCCGCGCGCGCGCTGGTGGCGTCGCCGGCCTCGTCGAGCGCGTCGATCAGCTCGACGCGATGCGCGGCGCTGGCCGGCGCGGCGGCGACGGCGTCGCGTGCATGACGCAGCGCGGCCTGCCTGTCGCCGCGTGCGGCCGCGCGGGCCGATGCGCGAGCGGCCGCGAAACCGGGGTCCGCGGGCGACACGTCGCAGCCGGCGCCGAATTCGTCGATTTCGCAATCGATGATCGGACGGGCGCGCGTGAGCAGCAAAGCGGCCGGCGCGGGCGCGGCCGGCGGCGGCAGCGCGGGGGCCGGCGTGGCGTGCGCGGCGAGCGGCTCCAGCGCTTGCCGCCGCACGATTTCGGCTGGCTGGCCGGGGCCCGCCTGATGCGCTTGCCGCCTGTCGTCGGCAAGCGCCGCGCGCGCTGGGTCCGTGGCCCGTTCGTTCGCATGGCCCGCGCTTGCCGCGCGGTCCGCCGGCAGGCTGAGCCGCCGGCGCGCGGTTGCGATGCGCTCGGTGATCAGCGCGTCGGTGTCGTCGCCGCTGGGGCGCAGCGGCGTGAGTGCGTCAAGCGCGCGCTGCGGCCGCCCTGTTTCGATCCAGATGTTCGCCGCGATCGCGCGCGCGATGTTGCGGGTGGAGCGCGCCGCATCCGATTCGCCGAACACGTGGCCGAGATCGGCGTCGGATGCGTCGAACCGCTGCTGGGCCGCGCGCGCGTAGGCGCGATAGACGTATGGCATCGGTTCGGTGTTGTCATACGCGATCGCGTCGGTTGCCGCGGCCTCGAGCGCGGGCCAGTCGCCCAACGCCGACAGCGCGTCGAACAGCTCGACCCGGTAATCGATCGCATCGGGCGCATACGCGACGGCGTCGCGCGCGGCGTCGCGCGCGCGCGACAGATCGCCGCGTTCGAGCGCGTGCCACGCGTCGGTCGATGCGGCAGGCGCGAGATGACTGCCGATGAAAAAGCGCCGCAACCGCAGATCCTCGTTTTCGCCGAAGCGGCGTGTCGCATCGGCGGCCGTGCGCCACGCGAGCGCGTACTGGCCGTCGGCATTGGCGGCGTCGATCAGCAGCAAATGCCAGCGCAATACGTCGTCGCGCAGCGCGATCGCCTGCGCGGCGAGCCGCGCGGCATCGGCGTAGCGCTTGTCGGCATACGCGGCATAAGCGGTTTTCGCGGTTTCGAACGCCGGGCCTGCCAGGTTGTCGCCCGCCGTGCCGGATACGCGCTCGGCCTGTGCGATCGCGCCGAGCAGCGCATCGATTTGCGCGCGACGCTGAAGCAGTGCATGGCGCGGGCCGAGCGTGCGGATCGCGTCGTCGAGCGCGCGGCGTGCCGGGGCGTACTGCCGGCGCGCGGCGAGCGAATTCGCGAGCAGCAGCCGCAGCTGGACCACATCGGGCCGCTGGCGGATGGCTTCTTGCGCGAGCGTGACCGCGCGTGCGTAGTCGCGCCGGTCATAGGCGTCGTATGCGTGTTGCGCGACGCGGTATGCGGCGCCCGCGAGCGGCAGCGCGTCGGGCGTGGCGGCGCGGGCGGGAGTGCCGCAGCCGAGCAGCGCGGCGCATGCGCAGGCGAGCGCCGCGCGGCCGCGCAATCGCGGCAGGGTGCGGCTGGGCCGCGGGGGTGGGGGAAAGAGTCCGTTCATGTCGTGGCGGGCAGCGCCGCTCGCAGGCGGCGCTGTTGTTCAATGACGTCGTCGAGCGACGCGCGCGAGATCACGCCGTGCTCGACCATGTACTCACCGATGCGGCCGTCGTGCTCGGGGCGATAGCGGCCGAGCGCCGCGTCGAACGCGCTGCGCCGCACATGGCCAAGCTCGATCAGCAGATCGCCGAGCAGCGGGACGCTGCGCCCGGGTGGCGGGCAAGCGTTGCCGATCGCCGCTGTGCCGTTCGGGCCGCGGGCGCTGCGGGCGTGGTCCGCTGCCGCCGTGCCTGCGTGATTCGGTTGCGCTTTGGAGATACCGCGCGGCGAGCCATTTGCCGCCGCGTTCGCGTCGGCGTGAGCGTGTGCATTGCCGGCCGCCGCGACGGTTGCGACAGCCGCGATCGACTCGGCTTCGTCGCATGCATCGCACGATGTCGAGGCGGCGATGCCGTCCGGCGTGGCGTCGGTTCGATCGCGACTCGTGCGGGCTGCCGCGACGTCGTCGTGATGGTGTGCCGAATCGCGTCGAGCGCCGGCGTTGCCGGCGGCCGGAACAGCCGACGCGGCGCTTCGCCCGCACAGCAGCCGCAATCCGTCGGCGATCTCGCCTTCGCGCACGATGCGCTGAACAACGCTGGTGCCGAGCCCGCGCGCCAGCTCGGCGAGCGTCGCCGCATCGAGCGGATTGGCGCTCAGCACGATCGCATTGCCCGCGTCGTCGCCGCCTTGCGGCAGCACCCGATGGCGCACGATCGTCTCGAGCGGCAGCGCGGCGTCGTGCCGCGCGAGCGCGCGCACGTCGAGCCGGCCGCGTTCGAGGTCGGCCTGGAACGCGATCGCCTCGGCCAGCGTTTCATCGTCCAGCCAGCCCTTGGCCATCAGCACGCGCCCGAGCGGCGCCTCGCGCGCATGATCGTCGTGCAGCGCGCTTTCGAGCTGGGCGGCGTCGATCGCCTGCCACGACACGAGCAGCTCGCCTAGCCGCTGGCGGCGCTCGGTCAGGCCGTCGGCGGACGGGAAGTCGTGCATGGTCTTGTCCCACGCGAGCCGCTTGCCGGTGACGAGATGCGAGACGAACAGCCGCCACGCGCGCGACACGGCCATGAAGTTCACGAAGTTGCCGATCACCATCCGCGGCACCGACAGCAGCCCGTGCTCCCAGCCGTACAGGCGCGTGACGAAATACGCGCGCTGCACGGCGCGCAGCGTCAGCGCGCACGCGTTGAGCCATAACAGCGTGCTGAACCAGCGCGAATCGGACAGCGGCGACACGGTGAACGGCGGCGCGACGCCGAGCGCGTCGGCAAGCGCGAACAGCAGGAATTGCGCGACGAGCACGTAGCCGAGGATGCCGACGAACGCGGTGACGATGCCCTTGCGGTCGCGCAGCAGCAGATAGCGGTTCGCGAGCGAGCCGGAAAACCCGGTTTGCCGCCAGCCTTGCAGACCGATGCCGAGCGTCCAGCGCGCGCGCTGCCGATACGCGGTGCGAAACGTATCGGGGAAGAACTCGCGCACGCACAGCGGCATCGTCAGCGTGAACTCGCGCTCGGGGCCGAGGCCGAACCACGATTTGCGGCGCGTGGCGAACGTCACCGGAAAGCGCGCGAAGATCGATTGCATGCCCAGTTTGCCGAGCCGCGCGCCGACGTCGTAGTCTTCGGTGAGGCTGTCGGTGTTGAACGGCTGGTTGTGCGATTCGTCGATCAGCGCGAGCAGCGCGCGGCGCGAAAAGCAGGTGCCCACGCCGGCCGACGGCACGACGCCTGCCAGGCTCTCGCGCACGACGAGATCCTTCGCGTGCCATTCGGCGAACTCGTCCATGTAGGTGCCCGCGACCAGCTCGAACCAGTGCCGCTCGAGCGACGTGACCGGAAGCTGGATCATGTCCTTGCGCGGCAGCAGGTAGTTGAAGAATTTCAGCTCGAGCGGATGCAGCACGTCCTCGCTGTCGTGCAGCACGACGCCCGCGAACTCGATGCCCGCGTCGCGCTCGTGCTTGAAGATCGCCTGGATCACCCAGTTCAGGCAGTCGGCCTTGCAGGTGGGGCCGTCGTGCGGCACCTCGACGCGGCGCAACTGGCGGTAGCGCCGCCGCATCCGCTCGACTTCGGCGATCGTGCGCGCATCGTTGCGATAAGTGCCGACGAATACGACGTAGCGGCGGTAGTCGAGCACGCGGATCATGTCTTCGAGCATCGCGGCGATCACGTCGTATTCGAGCCACGCGGGCACCATGATCGCGATCGGCTGCTCGGCGCGCGCGTGCAACTGCGCGGCGGTGAGCGGCCGATGGCGGCGCTCGATCGTGAAGCGGCGGTACAGCGTGCGGGCCCAGAACCACGCGTCGATGAACAGATCGTCCAGGCTCGACACGAAGATCACGATCGCGACGAACACGGCAAGCGCCTCGAGGCCGCTGTAATAGCGGTCGAGCGCATAGGCTCCGTACCAGTGCAGCGCGTCGGCGCTCATCACGCGCCGCTCCGGTTGCGATGGCGGCGGCGTGCGATCGCGGCGGCGGCGAGCAGCACCGCAAGCGCGGCCACCGCGCCGGCCGCGATCCGCCACGGCAGGCCGCGCGCCGTGCGGCGCACGCCGGTGTCGCGATCGGACACAGGCTCGCCCGGATGACGCGAGTCGAACAGGCTCGCCACGCCGTTCGACGACACGAGCGCGACGTCGCCGCGCGACAGGCGCAGCGCGGCGGGCAACTGCGGCGGCGCCGCGTCGAGCGAGCGATAGACGATGCCGGGCGTGCTGCCCGATTGCGCAACCTGAATCACGGCGAGATGCCGCAGATCGGAGACGTCCGCATAGACACGCCCCGCCGGATCGGTGAGCGTCAGGCGGTTTTTCGACAGCGCGGCGCGGCTCGTCTCGTGCGGCAGCACGACGTCGGCGGCGAGGAACGGGCCGCTCGGCGCGGCGGCCGTGCCGTTGGCGGCGACCGACAGCGTCGCGCGCGTCGGCGCGAGCCCGGCGATGCTCGCGAGTCGGGCCAGACGCGCGAGCGACGCGGGCGCGTCGTCGAGATACGCGGCCGGCACGATCACCTCGGCCGCGTGCGAAAAGCGCGCGAGCAGGCCGGTGAAATCGTCGTCGGGATGCGCGTTGGCCAGCGTGATGTGGCTCGTCGGCAGTACGGCGACCGGATAGCCTTGCGAGCGCGCTTCGCAGCCGCCGTCGAGGCGGCGCTGGAACACGACGCGCAGCGCGTTGGTGGGCGCAAGCGCGTAGCGCGGAATGTGCGCGGCGATCTGCTCGGGTTTGCCGTTCTGCGTGAGCAGTTGCGACGCGATCAGCACGCCGTTCAGATAGATCGACGCAATTTCGCCTTCGGCGCGCGGCGTCGGCGCGGCGGCGACGTCGAGCACGACTTGGTCGGGCAGCTTGCCGTCGCCGGCGAGCGCCGCCAGCTCAAAGCTCGCTTCCCACATCGCGCGGCCGAGCACGTCGAGCGTGCGCGGCTCGCCGCCGAGCGCGGCGAGCGAAATCCGCTCGGCGTGCGCGTAGGGCGTATCGTCGAGGCGGTGCGCGACATAGCGCTGCGCGACACCGATCGGCCGCCACGCGCGGGCGAGCGCGGCGACGCCTGCGTTGTCGCCGACCACGATCGCCGTCTGGCCCGCCAGATGCGCGATGCGCACTTCACCGGCGGCGAGCGGGCGCTCGATCGGACCGAACGTGCGCTCGCGCCATGCATCGAACGCGGCGGCGCTCGGCGGCGACGCCGCCGCGACCTGCGTGCGCAATGCGTTCAACGCGTCGCGCGTGGCGCGGCGCAGCGTGTCGTCGGCGACGATGACGTCAGGCGCGAACGCGGCGCGCGGCGCGAGCGCGAGCAGCGCGCCGAGCTGCGCGGCGTCGGCGAGCTTGACGCCGCCGCGCGTCGCGGCGGCGGACGCGGCCGGCGACGGCCGGGCGTCCGATGCGCTTGCGTCTGCCTGGCCTGCTGCGCTCGATGCGTCCGCCACCGTTGCCGCATTCGGTCCCGCATTGGGTCCATTCAGCGCGCCCGGCCCACCGGCCGCCGCCGACGCAGGCAATCCCGCTCCGTCAGGCGACTTCGATTCGCCCGTGCCGCCCGCGGCCAGCGCGGCGAAGGCCGGCACGGCACGCAATGCGGCCGGCACGTCCATGCCGGTCAAATCGACGGTGTCGCCGACGGCGGGCCATGCGCGCACGACCGGCCTGCGGCCTTCACGCTCCGCGAGCGTGCCGATGCGCCACGCCGCGTCGAACGCCGCCGGCGCGACACGCGGCGCGGCGATCGCCACGACCGGCGCGACCGGCAATGCGCTCCACGCGGTGCGCACGTCGGTAATCGCGGCGGGATCGAAGCGGTAGGTCAGGCGCGTGCTTGGCGCGATACGCAGCACGTTGCCGATCGCGGTCTGATCCGTGCACAGCCGCTCGTCGATCACCGACGACCATTGCAGCCCGACGCGCACAAAGCCGCCCGGCCGCGCCGTGCCGTCGACGCCGATGCTCGTCGCGGCGTCGCCCTGCGTCAGCGTGAAGCCGCGCGCGAGCACCGGTGCGCCGTCAAGCGAGACGAGCATCGTCGTGCGGCCGCCGTCGGCGTGCAGATACGCACCGTCGAGCTGTAGCGTCGCCGCATCGAGGGGCACGCCAGCCGGCACCGGCAGATAGAGTTCGTGGCGGGTGTCGGGCGCGGGCAGCACGAGTGGCTCGTGCATGCCGAGCGCGTCGAGCGACACGCTGCGGGTGACGGCGCGATGCTCGCCGAGACGGGCAAGCGCATCGGCGATGCCGCCGGGCGTGGCAAAGGCAAGCGGTGCGTGCGCGAGCAGCGCGGCGGGCGCGACGATCGCGAGGAAGTGAAGGCGTGCGCGGCGGCGCATGGGCAGAGGACAGGTCACGGGTTCTCTCAGGTGAAAAGCGCGAGTCAGGATGCGGATCAACGGATGAGTCGGGATACCGAACGGCAAGCAACGCGATGGACGGCCACGTGCGACGCATCGCGCCACGCGAATCGGCGGCGCGCATCGCCCAATCTCTGCCGCGCGGGCAGACGGGCGGCGCATGCCGCGGCGGGTTCGCGCGTGGCCGGACGACGAGGCCACGCGCGGTTGCGCGGCCGTTGCGGCGCGCCTAAGCGGGCTGCGGGCTCGCGTGCGCGTGGCCGTGCTGCGGCGCGGCGTGCGCGAACTCGGTGAACGGCCGCCCGGCGATCGCGGCGGCGATCCGCTGCGCCGCGCGCCCATCCCCGTAAGGGCTGATCGGCGCACGCGGCGCACCGCCCGCGCGCAGCGCCGCGAGCCGTTCGCGCACGGCGTCGACGATCGTTTGATGCTGCGTGCCGACCAGTTCGACCGCGCCGGCCGCGACCGCCTCCGGCCGTTCGGTGACGTCGCGCATCACGAGCACCGGCTTGCCGAGCGCGGGCGCTTCTTCCTGCACGCCGCCCGAATCGGTCAGTACGATCGACGCGCGCTGCATCAGCCGCACGAAGCGCAGATAGTCGAGCGGCTCGATCAGATGCACGTTTGGCGTCGCGCCGACCAGCGCATGCACCGGGCCGCGCACATTCGGATTCAGATGCACCGGATAGACGATCTGCACGGCCTGGCTGTGCGCGAGCGTGTCGAGCGCGCGGCAGATCGACGCGAAGCCCGCGCCGAAGCTCTCGCGGCGGTGGCCGGTCACGAGCAGGATCGGCTGCATGTCGTCGAGCGGCGGCAGGCTGGCGTCGAGTTCGGCGCGCAGCGCCGCGTCCGCGTCGAGGCGGGCGGTCGTTTGATGGAGCGCGTCGATCACCGTGTTGCCGGTGACGATCACGCGGCCGCGCAGCGCTTCGGCCTGCAGGTTCATTTTCGAGCGCTGCGTCGGCGCGAACATCAGATCGCTGACGACGTCGACGACGCGCCGGTTCATTTCCTCGGGCCACGGCCGTGCAAGATCGCCAGTGCGCAGCCCGGCCTCGACGTGGCCGACCGGAATGCGGCGATGAAACGCGGCGAGCGCGGCCGCGCAGGCGGTAGTCGTGTCGCCGTGCACGAGCACGTGGTCGGGCTGCTCGCGGGCGAGCACGTCGTCGAACGCGGCGATGAGCCGCGCGGCGAGGCCGTTGAGCGTCTGATTGTCGGTCATCAGAGCGAGATCGTGCCGTGGCGCGATGTCGAACAGATCGAGCACTTGCGACAACATCGAACGATGCTGGCCGCTCACGCAAACGACAGATTCGAGTTCCGGCATGGCTGCGATTGCGTTGACGACCGGCGCCATTTTGATGGCCTCTGGCCGAGTGCCGAATACGGATAAGATTTTCCGCGACATTCTCGATGTTTCCCCGTAACGAATTGGTCTGTGTTTTCACCTGCGCGGCCTGCGTGGTCGCGCGCTTGCGTGAACACTGCGCTTGACTGACATTGCGCCGTTTTATTGATGGACCGATTCGAGCCGATGTCGTGAATCGGCCGAGCGTCCGGCCGTTTCAAGCGGCTTTCGCGGCGTCGTCGAGCTGTTTTTATGCAGGTGCAACTATGCCGAAAAAATGTAAAAGCGAATTTTAAAAACTGTCAAACGAGTGTCGGGAAAATCCGGTTAAACGTTTGCGGTAAAAGTTTTATTTTGAGAGGTAAAACGTTTGATATTGGAAATGATTGCGAGAGATAACTGTCTCGCGCAATAAGAAATGATTATCTGGAAGCAGGATGTTTAAAAGAACGCATTTGAAGTTCGGCTGTCCCCGCGTTGGCAAATTCCGACGCCATGGGAAGGCGGGCGCGCGGGCCCGGCGGGTGGGTGCGGACCGCCGGCGCTCGCGCTGTCACCAGCATGGCGATCGTGTCGGTCAGTCTGCGAAGCGGGCGTGAGGTGGGGCGTGGCGGGGCGTGAGGCAGCCTGGGTGCGGCGGCCCCATCGACGGGTATGAGCGGGAAGGCGAGGCATCCGGCGCAACGCGGCCGGGCTTGTCGATCATTGCGCTATGCATTTCGGCGGCGGGCGCCGCGCGCATCCGATGCGTGCGGATGCATCGGATGCGCGCGGCATGGTTCCGGCGCGTTGTCCCGCCGCGTCTACCGCGCGGATTGCACGAGCGCGGCGCTCGGTAGACGCTCCCGCCGATGCGACACACTGCCGTCGTGCCGGAACTCCAGCACGATCCGTTGCGAGCGGTGCATTTCGATGGCGGTCGGCGGCAGCACGTTCAACGCGCCGGCCATCGCGAGCCGATCGGCGACGGGCCGGTTGCGGCGCCGATCGAGCTTGCCGTAACGCAACAGGTTGTAGCCGGACCAGGCGAGCGACAGCATCACGCATGCGAGGCCGATCGCCACGACGATCAGCAGATCGCGCGCGCCCATGCCGTGCTTGAGCACCACGAGCTGCACGTAGCCGTTGCGCAGGCCGACGCCCCACGCAACCAGCGTGACGAGCGGCAGCCACAGCCAGCTCCACGCGATCCACGCGAACGCCGTGGCGAACGCGAACAGATAGCGCTGGGCTTTCGGTTGCCGCTCCGGCCGCTGGATCACGATGACATCGGCTTTCATCGCACCCCCCGGTCCGGGCTGACCCATATCGCGCGCGTGCCTTTGCGCTTGATCAGCGCCTTCGGCAGCGCGACCACGGTGGTCAGCGTATTGAGCAGCCAGTACGCGAGCGGATACCAGATCATCCAGTAGTAGTTGCGGCCCATGCGCGTTTCGTAGCGCCGGTCGATCAGCGCGCTGACGCCGAACTGGAGCAGGCACACGAGCCCCAGCACGACGCCATGCCATTGCGGCAGCAGCGTGCGCACGTACAGCGCGTCGGGCACGGGCAGCACGAGGCCGAGCAGCCACAGCACGATGATGCCGAACATCACGTAGGCCCAGATCAGGCTGAGCATGTATTCGATCGCGACCGGCCACTTGCGGCGCGCGCGCCAGCGGCAGAGGCCCGCCGTGTAGCGCAGGATCACCTCGACGCCGCCTTGCGCCCAGCGCAGCCGCTGCCGCCACAGGCCGCGCAGCGTTTCCGGCATCAGGATCCAGCACAGCGCGTTCGGCTCGTAACGGATGTCCCAATGGCGCATTTGCAGACGCCAACTGATGTCGATGTCCTCGGTGACCATGTCGGTGCTCCAGTAGCCCACGTCGTGCAGCGCGCTCTTGCGAAAGCACGCGATCACGCCGGAGACGGTAAAGAGCCGTCCGTAGACGCGCTGCGCGCGCTTGATGAGGCCGATAATCGACGAGAATTCGCCAACCTGCAGCTTGCCGAGCAGCGTCGAGCGGTTGCGGATGCGCGGATTGCCGGTGACCGCGCCCACCCGCGGTCCGCTCGTCATGTGGCGCATCAGCCAGTGTGTCGCGTATTCGTCGAGCAGCGCGTCGCCGTCGACGCAGACCAGATACTCGCCGCGCGCGGCCATCGCGGCCATGCGCAAGCCCATCGCCTTGCCCTGGTTGGCGGCGAAGTGGATCACGCGCAGGCGCGGGTAGGCGGCGAGCAGCGCGTCGAGCTGCGTGCCGGTGTCGTCGGTGGAGCCGTCGTTGACGGCGACGATTTCGAAATCCGGATAGCGCTGCGCGTCGAGATACGCGATGGTTTCGCGCACCTGCTCGCCTTCGTTGTGGCAAGGCACCACGAGCGTCACGAACGGATAGTCGTCGAGCGGCGGCGGTGCGACGCGCGGCGGTTCGTTGCGCTCCCAGCGGAAGTAGTAGATGAGGCTGCCGCTCAGCCAGACGAGCGACATCACGAGCGGATAGTAAAATGCATACCCGAGCATCAACGGGATCAGTTCGTCCATGGAGTCTCCTCAGCGTTCCGGATACGGGTGCTCGGCGCTCGAGACGAACGGCCGGATCGCCTCCAGCGGCGGCTGGTTTCGAATGAAATCGTCGGGGTAGTAGCCGACGTGCCGCGCGCCTTGCTCCTGCAGCACGCGCATGCGTGCGCCGAGCGCCGCGGCCGGCACCGGCTGGTGGCCGTGGCGCCAGTCCACCGCGGCCAGCTCGAACAGCGTGCGCTCGAGGCCGCCGGGGTGCGCGGCCACCGCGTCGACGAGGCGGCGCAACCAGCTGTCGGCCGTCGGCTCGCCGTCGAGTTGCGGCATCGCCATCAGCGCGGTGTAGTCGTAGGCGGCGTTGAAGGCCGGCAGGCTCTGCGCGAACCAAGCCTCGGCGCGCGGCTCGAGCACCGGCCGCGCGTAGAGATTGCGCGCGGTCTTCAGCGGCGAGCGCCAGCGCGACGCGCGCGCGGTCAACTCCTTCGTGAAGTCGATCAGATATTGCGTGCGCTGCGCGGGCGTGCTGCCGGCAAGCGGGCCGAGCGAATCGGTGTCGCGCAGGTACGCATCGTCGGAGAACAGCAGGCCGTCGAAAAACGCGTGCATCGCGAGATCCTCGTAGACGTCGCCGATCATGCGGCGCACGTCGGGCGACCACGGCGCGAGCCGGTAGTGATCGCGGTCGTTCGGATCGCCCGGGCGGCCGAGCGTCGGCAGATGTTGCGCGTGCGCCAAGCGCAGCGCGAGCACCGGCATCCACGCATACACCTGCACGTTGCAGCGCGTGCTCAACTGCCATGCGACGCGCGAGAACAGATCGGCGCGCATCGGCAGATGGCGGTTCGGGAAATACAGCGCATCGGCAACGCCGTCGCCGTCCGGATCGGCATAAGCCTGCAGCCACACCTGGCTCGGCTTCATCCGTTTGATGCGCTCGAGCAGCGCCGACAGGTTTTGCTCCTGCTGCGCGGGATCGGGATCGTACACGTAGTCGAGATCGACCTGCACGATGCGTTGCGGCTGCACTTTGCGTTGCTCGTAGATCAGCGTCGCGAGCCCGTCGACGCCCATGTTGCCGGCGATCAGCAGGCGCGGCACGGTGACGCCGGGCTTGAGTTGGGCGCGGGCGTCGTCCAGGCTCAGCGAGACGGTCATGCCGAGCCTGGCCGCCTCTTCTTCGGCGATCTGGTTGTAGTCGCCGTATGGCCAGACGATCGCGCGCGGCCGGCGGCCGGTCTCGCGCGCGATCTCGTCGGCGCTGCGCGCGAGGTCGGCGCGGATGCGCTCGCGGTACGCGCCGGGCGTTTCGTAGCCGCGTGCGGGATCGTAGAGCAGATGCACCGCGGCCGGCAGCAGATTGCGTTGCGGATTGCCGACGATGCCGCGATGCAGATCGTAGGTGTGCGACGCGAATTCGATCAGGCCCGACGCCTGCATCTCGCGCACCTGGCTCCAGGTCACGAAGCATTCGCGGCCGCATGATTTGCCGTTGTAGTCGAAGGTCTTGCCGGGCGGCAGGTCGATCCACGAGCCTTCGAGCGCGAACAGCGCCGGGTAGCGGTACGCGCGCAGCAGCGGGTACACACGGCTGTACGCGCTGGCGAGGCCGTCGTCGAAGCTCAGCAGCACGGCTTTGTCCGGCAGCGGGCGTTCGCCGCGCCCGGCGGCGAGCACGTCGTCGAGGCTGACCATGTGAAAGCCGTTTGCGCGCAGCCATTCGAAGTGGGCGATCAGGTGATCGGTGCTGACCGGGATCTCGTCCTTGCGCGGCGCGTCGCGCACGTCGTCGAGCACGTCGTGATAGGTCAGCACGATGAGTGGCGGGGGCGCGGCGCGCGTGCGCAGCGCGCCGCTTAACGCGTCGAGGCGGTCGGCCGCGCGCGCGGCGCTTGCGGCGAGCCCCAGCAACAGAATCAGCGAAAGCAGTCGGCGCATCGCTCATTGCCCCCAGTGCAGGGTGAGGTCGAGCATCACGCGCGATTCGCGCTTGCCGTCGTAAGGCTGGCTGGTCCAGCCCACGCCCCAGCCGAAGCTCAGCCCGCCGCGCGGCTGAAAGATCTGCCCGTAGCGCACGCTGGCCGCCCAGCCGGTGCCGTGGCCGCGTTCGTTGTAGGGGCCGATGGCGGCATCGAGGCTGTGCCGCCAGTCGCGTTCGTTGCGTTGATAGAGCATATGGTCGATCCGTCCGGTCAGCATGGCCCAGCGCGCTTGCGCGGGGCTGTAATAGGGAACGTCGGTCAGGCGGTTGTGCGACAGGCCAAGCTGCGCGCCGCCGTCCACCGTGAAGTAGCGCGCGGTGTAGAGCCGCTGCGTCAGATCGGCTTGCCAGCCGTAGCGGCGGTTGCCGTCGCTGAAGCGCTCATACGATGCGGCGATGCCCGCGCGCGTCAATTCGCTCGCGCGCCATTGCGCGCTCGCGCCGTAGCTGTGGGCCGTGATGCCGAACGCGCTTGCGCGCAGCGGCACGTGCGCGTCGCCCTTGGTGCTCCAGTCGGCGCCGAAAGTCCAGTGATCGTTCGGCGACCATTTGAAGCCCGATTCGAGCGCGATGCCGCGGGTCTGGCCGATGCCGGGCAGCGCTTGCAGGTAGGCTTCGAAGCCGCGCGCGTAGCCGCGCACGCCCGCGCCGAGCCGGTAGCGCTGGGCGCGGCCGCCTTCTTCGAGCGAGCCGCCGGCGAGCCGCGCGATGCCGGCCACGCGCCAATGGTTGTACAGCAGCGGGCTTTGCAGCACGGCCTCGGTTTCGTTGTCGTAGTCGCCGTAGGTCGATTTGCCGCCCTTGCCGTTGTAGCGATCGATGTCGAACTGCCAGCCGCGCTGCCTATCCCACGCTTGACGCGTGAGTTGCACGCGCTGCTCGCGCGGGATGATCTGCTCCAGATCGCGCAGCGCAGGCTCGACGCGCGCGAAATCGTTGAGTTCGCGCCAGTCGTCGATTGCCTCGAGCCGCGTGCCGGTGTCCTCCGGATCGAGCCCGGCCGCGCCGACGGCGGTTGCCTCGGAGCGGCGCGGCCAGCCGCGCATGCGCTCGACGTATGCGAGGTTGCGCCACAGCGCCACGTTGGCGGGCGCCTGGGCGCGCAGCGCTTGCAGGCGCTCCCAGGCGTCGCGGTGCAGCCAGACGTTGTCGCGCAGCACGGCGGCGGCGATGTCGGCGCTGGTCTTGTGCGGGTTCGGGCGCGGTTCGAGGCCGGCCGCCGGCGGCAGCCACGCCGGCGCGTCTGCGGCCGTGCGATCCGCGAGCGCCAGCGCATCGCGTGCGCGCCACGCTTCGAGGTACGCGTATGCTAGCGAGATGTGCGGATCGCTCTCGTCGTCCGCATACGGGCCAGGGTGCCCGGCGATGCCGGCCTCGTACAGCGGGATCGCCTGTTCCGGCTGCCGCTGCTGCATCAACGCGTCGGCCACGGCGACCTCGGCATAGGGCGGCAACGGCTCGCCGGCCTGTTGCATCGCCCGGTAGGTTGCCAGGGTCTCGGCGCCGCGTGCCGCTTCGCTCGTCGAAACCAGGCGATCGGCGTCGAGGCGGCGGCGAAGCCCGGCGTAAGTGCGGTAGCGTTCGCGCGCATCGTCGAGCGTGGCGACGGCGCGATCGCTTTGCACGTAAGGCCGATTCGGATCGGCCGGTATCGTGCGCGCCCAGCGGGTCTGGTGCGCCGCCAGATCGGCGTGCAGCGCGGCGAGTTCCGCGTCTGGCAGCGGCGCACGCAGTTGTTGCGCCCAATACAGCGCTTGCCCGGCAGCGCCCAGCTCGGATAGCGCGCGCACGCGCAGGCGCAGCGCGTCCGGATCATCCGGCCAACGTTGCAGGATGTCTTCGCAAAGCGCGAGCGCTTCGACGCGCCGATGCGCGGCGAGCCGGCTTTGCGCATCGGCGAGTTGTTGCGCGCGCGTGCCGGCATCGGCGGATGCGCTCGCGTGCGCACTTGGCATCACGCACGCGAGCGTCAGCCCGATGAGCGATGCAAGACGCCGCCGCGCGGCGCCGGCGCGGCAGGGCAAAGTGAATGTCGACATAACAGGCTTCCAGCCCGGCATGCGCGCGCACGGTTGCGCCGTCATCGGACGAACCGGATGCGCCCGTCATGGGCGAGCGTTGGGATGTTCGAGGGAAACGAATTCGCAATTCGATGCCGTGCCGGACGAGCAAGCCCGGTGAATCTGGCCTCGATACGATTTAGCGAAAACGATGCAGCGGCGTCATCGCCGACGGTGGCGGACGAAATCGGTGACGTGCCGGTGCGGAGTGCCCAGTTCGGTCAATCCGGCGGCCGAATGCAAACCGGGATAATCGGATTCGACAGACAACGCGACAGTCAATGGGCGAGCGGCCGATGCTAAACCGGCATTTTGATTTCCGATGCGAAGCGCGAGCAAGCTATTTTCAAACATCCCCGAAATTCCTCGTCGATCAATCTTGATTTTTTTGGCGTGTGGTCGATGCCAGGCCGGCGCGTGTATTGCCGTATCGCGTCGGTCCGGCACGAGTACCGATTTATTTTTGACGGCGCACTCGGATAGCGATATCCCGAGTACCCGGTGATTCTGCGTGGCTTCGAGCCGAAACCAAGCCGCGCTGCGTTTATGCGGGTGAAACTATGCCGAAATATCTCGTCATTTAACTTCAAAGACCGTTAAACGTTCAACGGTGAATCGACGTAAAACGTTTGCCCGGATCGAGTCCGTTTTTCATGTCAAACGTTTTACGTCATGGTTGATTGTGCTTAATTAAGCGCTGGCGCAATTAAAAATCGAAATAAGCAGCGCGGTATTGTGGAATAGCGGAATTTGAGTATCGCTTCGAATGGCTGCTGGACGATTCCGCTCGACGGCGCGGCAGTGGCGTCATGAGGGCGGCGTCGCGCGCCACGCGGTGGCGGCTTCGTCGTACAGCGCAGTGTGCGCGACGCCCGCCGCGATGGCGGCGTCGTCGGCCGGCCCGTCCAGCATCCGCCAGCGCCGGTATTGCGACAGAAACCACAGCCCGTCGCTCGCGAGCGGCCGGTTCACCGTGCCGTGGCCGTGAAAGCGGATCGGCGCGGGCGGTTGCGCGAACGGCCCAGGGCCGTAATCGCCGAGCAGCCGGGGCGCGATTTGCGCAACCGGCACGCCGATTGCGTCCGGCGCGGCGAGCCATTCGGCCGCAAGTGCGCGATGACTGGGCTCGTCGAGCCATGCGCATGCGTCGAGCAGCGCGCGCACGAGCGCGCGCGCCGTGTTCGGATACAGCGATGCGAACTCGCGCCGGCACGCGAGCGCCTTTTCCGGGTGATCGAGCCAGACCTCGCTGGTTGCCGCGACGGTGCGGCCCACGCCGCATGCGTCGGCAACCGCGTTCCATGGCTCGCCGACGCACAGCCCGTCCAGCTCGCCGGACGCGAGCGCATCGACCATCTCCGGTGGCGGAATCACGATGCTGCGGATATCGCGCATCGGATCGACGCCGTGCGCCGCGAGCCAGTGATACAGCCACATCGCATGCGTGCCGGTCGGGAAGGTTTGCGCGAACACGGGCTTGCGCCCGAGCGTGGCGAGCGCGGCGCGCAGCTTGTCCGGATGATGCGGCCCAGGGCCGGGCGCGACGTGCGGTGACTGATACGCGTCGGCCAGCCGGTTCGAGAACGTGATTGCCTGGCCGTTGCGGTTGAGCACCATCAGCACGGCCATGTCGGCGCGCGGCCCGCCGATGCCGAGCTGCACGCCGTATACGAGGCCGTACAGCGTGTGTGCGGCGTCGAGTTCTCCCGACAGCAGCTTATCGCGGATGCTCGCCCACGAAGGCTGCCGGCACAGCTCCAGCGTGATGCCGTAGCGCTCGCCGAGCGCCAGATGCCGCGCGGCGACAAGCGGCGCCGCGTCGCAGAGCGCGACGAAACCGATGCGCAGATGGCGTCGCTCCGGGGCATCGAAATGGCGGGTATTCATGCGGGTCACACCTTCAAGAGGGCGGGTGGTCGGCAAGCAGCAGGCGCGCCGCGTCGACGATCCGGATGCCTTGGTTCATCGCGCTGCGCCGAAGCGTCGCGTAAGCTTGCTGCTCGGACAGCCGGCGGTGCTCCATCAGCATGCGCTTGGCGCGGTCGATGAGCTTGCGATCGGCAAGCTCGCGTTCGACCTCCGTGAGCCGCTGGCGCAAGCGCGCGTCATGCGAGAAGCGCGCGAGCGCGACTTCGAGAATCGGTGCGAGCCGCTCGGCCGACAAGCCTTCGACCAGATACGCGCTGACTCCCGCGCCGACCGCCGCGCGGATCAGTTGCTGGTCGGCGTCGTGGCTGAACATCAGCACGGGCCGCGGCGCGGTGGCGTGCATGACCGCGAGCTGCTCCAGCGTGTCGCGCGACGGCGATTCGGTATCGATGATCACGACGTCCGGGCGTTCCTTTTCGATGGCGGCGGGCAGCCGCGCGGGCGTGGCGACTTCGTCGAGCATCTCGTAGCCGATGCGCGCGAGCGCGTCGCGCAGCTCGCCGAGCGGCTTGTCGGTGTCGGTGACGAGCAGCACGCGCAACCGGGCGCAGTGGTCGGTCGAATCGGTCAATTCCATTGGGCGGGCGCAACAGACGGGCGCGGCGTCGCGGCGCGCGCGCATCGAAGAACGGCCGGCGCGCGGGCCGCCGTGGCGTGCGCACACGCGGGCGAGCCGGTGCCGGCAATGCGGGCCATGCGCTGCGCCGGGCGGATCATGCCGTGGCCGGGACCGGCGCGCGCGCGGACGCGGGGTCACGCACGGTCAGGCGGGCGGCCGTGCCGGAGGACGCGCGTCCGGCGGCCTCGCCGTGCGGACCCGCGTCGCGGGCCGGAGCGGGGAACGCTTCGTCGCGTGTCTTACCGAACGCTTTATGGGCTGCTTCGTCGAGTGCTCCGCCGACTGTTTTACTGACTGCCTCGTCGAGCGCTTCACTGACCGCTTTGTTGGCTGCGTCGTCGAGCGCTCTGCCGATCGCTTTACCGGCTGCTTCATCGAGCACTCCACCGATCGCTTCATCCACCGCGTCACCGATCGCACGCCCGACGAGGATCACCGCCGGGCTGCCCAGCCCGGTTTCGGCCGCGGCGGCGGCCAGCCGGCCGAGCGTGCCGGTCCAGCGCCGCTCGGCCGGTGTGCCCGCCCATTGGACGATCGCGGCGGGCATCGACGCGTCGAGCGCCGCGAGCAAGCCCGCCGCGACTGTATCGAGGCGGCTCATGCCCATGTAGATCACGAGCGTCGTGCCGGCCGCGGCGAGCGAGCGCCAATCGGGTTCGCCGTGATCCTGCTTGTGTGCGGTGACGAACGTGACGCCCTGGCAATGTTCGCGGTGCGTGAGCGGCACTTGCAAGCTCGCGGCGGCGGCAAAGCCCGCCGAGATGCCGTTGACGATATCGACCGGCACGCCGGCCGCGCGCAGCGCGGCAAGCTCCTCGCCTGCGCGGCCGAACAGCAGCGCGTCGCCGCCTTTTACGCGCACCACGCGCTCGCCGCGCAGCGCATGGCGGCACATCAGGCGCTCGATGAATGCCTGCGGGGTCGAGTGGCAGCCGCCGCGCTTGCCGACGCGAATGACGCGCGCGCGCGGCGCGAGCGCGGCGATTTCCGGCGCGACGAGATCGTCGAGCAGCAGCACGTCGGCCGCCGCCAGTGCTTTCGCGGCGCGGATCGTCAACAGGTCGAGCTCGCCCGGGCCGGCGCCCAGCAGCGTCACGTTGCCAATCTTCATCATCATTCGTTTCCTGTCGTTTCCTGTTTGGCTCCTGTGCGGCCGCGCCCGGCGGCGCGGCGCATTGCTCGCGCATGCTGCTGCGCTGCTGTCTGAGCACTGTCTGGCCGAAACGAAAACGGCGTCCCGCGCACCTGGCCGGGCTGGCCGGGCGGATGCGCGGGACACCGTTGTCCCGTCCCGAGCGCAGCGCGCGACGAATACGCGCAACCTGCTCGCGCTTCAGTTGGCCGCTGCTCGCAGGCCACGGACGTGACGCGTGGCCGCACGGCGGATGCCGCTGCCGCATCGCGAATCTGCCGCTGCCGCTCGGCGCGTGTGCTGCTGCACGCCGCCGTTGATTCCAGCGAGCGCCCGATATGCCGCTGGCGTCGTTGCCGGCGGTGTTCCTCAATCGACCGATCAGCGAACAATCAGCATGCAATAAGCGCGGAGCAATAACCGGGCCAATGGCGATCGCCGCACAAGCTCCCCATGCCCCGGCGCGTCAGCGCACGATTTGCGCGCCCATTTGCCGCACGCCGACAGTGCTGCATTGCACTACAGCTGTGCCTGCTGCCTCACGGCGTATCGTCGGCGCGGCGACGCCGCGCTCGTCTTTTATCGCGCGATGCACGGCCCATCTCGTTTCCGCACGCTTGGCATGGCGCTTGCATAACGTTCGGCGGGCGGATCAACGGCGATCCGCTTCGCGGCACCGACTATCGATTCGCCCGGCAACGGGCGCGTTTTGGGCAACGGCGTCCTACGCATCCGGTCATCCGACGGGATTCGCAGGGCGCCGTTTTCGTTTGGTGAGACAACACGCAATGTCCGACAAGGCTACCCGCATCGATTTGCTGAACTGGCGCACTGCGCCGATGCGCGCTTTCCACCTGGCGTGGATGGCGTTCTTCATTTGTTTTTTCGCATGGTTCGCGTGCGCGCCGCTGATGCCCGTCATCGCGCACGAATTCAAGCTGAGCGCCGCGCAGGTCGCGAACATCAACATCGCGGCTGTCGCGGCGACGATCGCCGTGCGGCTTGTGGTCGGCCCGCTTTGCGACCGTTACGGCCCGCGGCGCGTTTATGCGGCGCTGCTGTCGCTCGGCGCGATTCCGGTGTTCGCCGCGTCGTTCAGCCATGACTACACCACGTTCCTGCTGTGCCGCCTTGGCATCGGGGCGGTGGGCGCGAGCTTCGTGATCACCCAGTACCACACGTCGATGATGTTCGCGCCGAACGTGGTCGGCACCGCGAATGCGGCCGCGGCGGGCTGGGGCAACGCCGGCGCGGGCGCCGCGCAGGCGCTGATGCCGCTGTTGCTGGCCGCCGCGCTGCTGCTGGGCTTGAGCGACGCGTCCGCATGGCGCGCCGCGCTCGCCGTGCCGGGCGTCGCGATGCTGGCGATGGCGTGCGTCTACTGGCGTGCGACGCAGGATTGCCCGCAAGGCGATTTCGCCGACTTGCGCGCGCGCGGCGCCGCCGTCGGCGGCGGCAAGAAAGGCGGCTTCGCGAGCTTCGCCGCCGCATGCGCGAATTACCGCGTGTGGATGCTGTTCGTCACCTACGGCGCGTGCTTCGGCGTCGAAGTGTTCATGCACAACGTCGCGGCGCTGTACTACGTCGATCGTTTTCATTTGTCGCTGAAGGATGCGGGGCTGGCCGCGGGCGTCTTCGGGCTGCTCGCGTTGTTCGCGCGCGGCCTCGGCGGCTGGCTGTCGGATCGCGTGGCCGAGCGGCGCGGGCTCGACGCGCGCGCGACGCTGCTGTTCGCGCTGATCGTCGGCGAGGGCGTCGGGCTGCTTGCCTTCGCGCAGGCGGGCAGCGTCTCACCGGCCGTCGTCGCGATGGTCGCGTTCGGCCTGTTCACGCACATGGCATGTGGCGCGACCTACGCGCTCGTGCCGTTCGTCGATCGCCACGCGCTGGGCGGCGTGGCGGGCATCGTCGGCGCGGGCGGCAATGTCGGCGCGGTCGCGGCCGGATACCTGATGAAGGGCGTCGGCGCGATCCAGCCGACGCTGATGCTGCTCGGCGCGGCGGTTACCGGCGCGGCGTTTTGCGCGCTCGCCGTGCGCTTCAGCGCCGAGCACAAGGCAAGCGAAGCGGCGCTGCGCGCGCAGGCGCTCACCATCAACAGCGTTTCGAATTGACAGGGAGCCTCACCATGAAAATCGTCGTCATCGGTCACGGAATGGTCGGCCATAAGCTGCTCGAATGTATCGTGGCGGCCATGGGCCCGGACGAGGCGCGCCATGCGCCGCAGATCGACGTGATCTGCGAAGAGCCGCGCCCCGCTTACGATCGCGTCCACCTGTCGGCGTTCTTCTCCGGCCGCTCGGCCGACGATCTGTCGCTCGTCGAACCAGGCTTTTTTGAGCGCCATCCGAACATTCGGCTGTGGTTGAACACGAAGGCGAACGCGGTCGACCGCGGCGCGCATACCGTCACGCTGTCCAGCGGCGACACGCTCGGCTACGACAAGCTCGTGCTCGCGACCGGTTCGACGCCGTTCGTGCCGCCGGTGCCGGGGCGCGAGCGCGCCGGCTGCTTCGTCTACCGGACGATCGAGGATCTGGAGGCGATGCAGGCGTGTGGCGCGCGCGCGAGGAGCGGCGTGGTGGTCGGCGGCGGGCTGCTCGGCCTCGAATGCGCGAAGGCGCTGCTCGACATGGGGCTCGACACGCATGTCGTCGAATTCGCGCCGCGGCTGATGGCGGTGCAGGTTGACGAAGGCGGCGGCCGGATGCTACGCGGGCGCATCGAGGCGCTCGGCGTGCGCGTGCATACGGACAAGAACACGCTCGCGATCACCGACGGCGGCATGGCCGCGCACCGGATGCAATTCGCCGATGGCACGCATCTGGACGCCGACATGATCGTGTTCTCCGCCGGCATTCGGCCGCGCGACGAGATCGCGGGGCAATGCGGGCTGGTGATCGGGCCGCGCGGCGGCGTGGCGATCGACGAACACTGCATGACGAGCGACGCCGATATCTACGCCATCGGCGAATGCGCGGCGTGGCGCGGCCAGACATTCGGCCTGGTCGCGCCGGGCTACGAGATGGCGCGCGTCGTCGCGCGGCGGCTCATGGGCGGCGACGCGGCGTTCGCCGGCGCCGATCTGAGCACCAAGCTCAAGCTGATGGGCGTCGATGTCGCGAGCATCGGCGATGCGCACGGCAAAACGCCCGGCAGCCGTGTCTACCAGTTCGCGGACGAGCGCAAGCAGATCTACAAGAAGCTCGTCGTATCGGAGTGCGGCACGCATCTGCTCGGCGCGGTGATGGTGGGCGACGCGGCCGAGTACGGCACGCTGTTGCAGATGATGCTGAACCGGATCGCGTTGCCGGACGCGCCCGAATTCCTGATCCTGCCGCAGCCGGACGGCGGCGCGAAGCCGGCGCTCGGCGTCGACGCGCTGCCCGACGCCGCGCCGATCTGCTCGTGCAACAACGTGACCAAGGGGCAGCTTTGCGATGCGCTCGCCGGCGGCGCGACCAGCATCGGCGCGCTGAAGAGCTGCACCGGCGCGGGCACCTCGTGCGGCGGCTGCGTGCCGCTCGTCACGCAGATCATGAAAGCCGAGATGAGGCGGCAGGGGCTCGCGGTGAACAATCATCTGTGCGAGCACTTCCCGTATTCGCGGCAGGAGCTTTTTCATCTGGTGCGCGTCGGCCGGATCGAAACGTTCGGCGAGCTGCTCAAGCGGCACGGGCGCGGGCTCGGCTGCGACATTTGCAAGCCGGTCGCCGCGAGCATTCTCGCGTCGTGCTGGAACGAATTCGTGCTGAAGCACGAGCACGCGGGCTTGCAGGATTCGAATGACTACTTCCTCGCGAACATCCAGCGCGACGGCACGTATTCGGTCGTGCCGCGGATGCCGGGCGGCGAGGTCACGCCGCAAGGGCTGATCGCGGTCGGCCAGATCGCGCAGAAGTACGGGCTTTATACGAAGATCACGGGCGGCCAGCGCGTCGATCTGTTCGGCGCGCGCGTCGAGCAACTGCCGCTGATCTGGGAGGAGCTGATCGCAGCCGGCTTCGAATCCGGGCATGCCTACGGCAAGGCGCTGCGCACCGTGAAATCGTGCGTCGGCTCGACGTGGTGCCGTTACGGCGTCGGCGATTCGGTCGGCCTCGCGGTCGCGCTCGAGAACCGCTACAAGGGGCTGCGCGCGCCGCACAAACTGAAGTTCGGCGTGTCCGGCTGCACTCGCGAATGCGCGGAGGCGCAAGGCAAGGACATCGGCGTGATCGCCACCGAGAAGGGCTGGAACCTGTACGTGTGCGGCAATGGCGGAATGAAGCCGCGCCATGCGGAGCTGCTCGCCGCCGATCTCGATCGCCACGCGCTCGTGCGCTACATCGACCGCTTCCTGATGTTCTACATCCGCACCGCCGACCGGTTGCAGCGCACCAGCGTCTGGCGCGACAGCCTCGAAGGCGGGCTCGATTACCTGATCGACGTCGTGGTGCACGACAAGCTGGGGATTGCCGCCGAGCTGGAGGCCGACATGCAGCGCATCGTCGATACCTACGAATGCGAATGGAAGAAGGCCGTCGACGATCCGGCCACGCGCCGGCGCTTCCGCCATTTCATCAACAGCGACGCGCCCGATTCGACGATCGCGTTCGTGAAGGAGCGCGGCCAGATCCGGCCCGCGATGCCCGGCGAGCGCGATGCGCTCGCGCAGGAGGCGCGGCCCGCGTTCGAAACCGAAGCGCAAACCGAAACGGCGTGAGCTTCGTTGAAGCCTTTTTGAACGAACCCGCTGAAGACCTTTGAAGCCTTTGTGTGCCAGGAGATCGACATGAACCGCCATCAAACCGCTTCCGGCTGGACCCGCATCTGCGCGCTCGACGACATCGTGCCGAACACCGGCATCTGCGCGCTCGTCAACGGCGAGCAGATCGCCGTGTTCCATATCGATGCCGCCGACGCCACCCGCGCGCAGGTATTCGCGATCGACAACATCGATCCGCATTCGCGCGCCGCGGTGCTCTCGCGAGGGCTGATCGGCAGCATCGGCGAGCGGATCGTCGTGGCGTCGCCGTTGTACAAGCAGCACTTCGACCTGCGCACCGGCGAATGTCTCGAAGCACCGGACAAATCGGTGGCCGCGTATGCGTCGCGCGTCGAGGACGGCGACGTCTGGGTGGCCGCGTGATGCGCGCGCGTGCGTGCGCACGGCGCGCCGCGTGACCGAACGAACCCGAGGCGAATGACGATGGCGAGCGTGAAGAGCGTGTGTCCGTATTGCGGCGTCGGCTGCGGGATGGTGCTGCATGTGGAGGACGGCGAGGTGGTCAAAGTGTCCGGCGACGCCGAGCACCCGAGCAATTACGGCCGTTTGTGCACGAAGGGCTCGTCCGCGCACGTCGCGTTGCGTAACGCCGGCCGTCTCGAACATGCGTTCGTGCGCGACACGCGCGATCACGATCCGGCGCCCGTGCCGATGTCCGACGCGATTGCCGAGACCGCGCACCGGCTGCGCGCGGTGCTCGACGCCCATGGCCCCGACGCGATCGCGTTCTACGTGTCGGGCCAGCTTTCGCTCGAAGCGCAGTATCTCGTCAACAAGCTGGCGAAGGGCTATGTCCGCACGCGGCACGTCGAGTCGAACTCGCGGCTGTGCATGGCGAGCGCGGGCAGCGGCTACAAGCTTTCGCTCGGCGCGGATGGGCCGCCCGGTTCGTATCAGGATTTCGATCGCGCGGATCTGTTCTTCGTGATCGGCTCGAACATGGCCGACTGCCATCCGATTCTGTTCCTGCGGATGATGGACCGCGTGAAGGCGGGCGCGAAGCTGATCGTCGTCGATCCGCGCCGCACCGCGACTGCCGACAAGGCCGGGCTGTTCCTGCAGATCCGGCCGGGCACCGATCTCGCGCTGCTCAACGGGTTGCTCCATCTGCTGCACGAAAACGGTCAGACCGATGCGGATTTCATCGCCGCGCACACCGAAGGCTGGGACGCGATGCCGGCGTTTCTTGCCGACTACACGCCCGCGCGTGTGGCCGAGCTTACCGGGCTGGCCGAGGCCGACATCCGGCTCGCCGCGCAGTGGATTGGCGAGGCGGGCGAATGGACGAGCTGCTGGACGATGGGCCTCAACCAGAGCACGCACGGCACCGCGAGCACGAACGCGATCTGCAATCTGCATCTCGCGACGGGCAAGATCTGCCGGCCCGGCAGCGGCCCGTTTTCGTTGACCGGCCAGCCCAACGCGATGGGCGGGCGCGAGATGGGCTACATGGGGCCAGGGCTGCCGGGCCAGCGCAGCGCGCTTGACGGCGACGAGCGCCGCTTCGTCGAGACCGTGTGGAACTTGCCCGCCGGCACGCTCAGGCAGGACGCGGGCGGCGGCACGGTCGAGCTGTTCCGCAAGATGGCCGCGGGCGATATCAAGGCGTGCTGGATCATTTGCACGAATCCGGCCGCGACGGTCGCGAACCGCAGCAGCGTGATCGCGGCGTTGAAGGCAGCCGAGCTGGTGATCGTGCAGGACGCGTTTCTCGATACCGAAACCAACCGCTATGCGGACATCCTGCTGCCGGGCGCGCTTTGGGCGGAGGCCGAAGGCGTGATGATCAACTCCGAGCGCAATCTGACGCTGATGCAGCAGGCCGTCGAGCCGCCCGGCGACGCGCTGCCCGACTGGCGGATCATCGCGCAGGTTGCCGCCGCGATGGGCTTTGGCGACGCATTCGATTATCGTTCGGCTGCCGAAATATTCGACGAGATCACGCGCTTCGCGAATCCGAGAACGGGCTACGATCTGCGCGGCACAAACCACGCGGCGCTGCGTGCGGCGCCGATTCAATGGCCGTGCCCGCCCGGCGACGGCGAAAGCCGCCATCCAATCCGCTATCTGACGGGCGGCGCGGCCCTGGGAACCGGCGAGGGCGCTGCCGCGCCGCCGCGGCCCGTGTTTCCGACACCCTCCGGCCGCGCGCGCTTCTTCGCGCGGCCGCACGTCGCGCCGGCCGAAGCGCCGACGCGCGAGTTCCCGATCGTGCTGAACACCGGCCGGCTGCAGCATCAGTGGCATACGATGACGAAGACGGGCAAGGTCGCGATGCTGAACAAGCTCAATCCGCGCCCGTTCGTCGAGGTTCATCCGGACGACGCGGCGACGCTCGCGATCGGCGCGAACGACAGCGTCGAGATCCGCTCGCCGCGCGGCCGCGCGGTCCTGCCAGCCGTCGTGACGAAGCGCGTGCGCCCGGGCGCGTGCTTTGCGCCGATTCACTGGAACGACGTGTACGGCGACGAGCTGTGCGTGAACGCGGTGACGAGCGACGCGGTCGATCCGGTGTCGTTACAGCCCGAACTTAAATTCTGCGCGGTGTCGCTCGCGCGCGTCGACGTAGCCAGCGGCGCGCGCGCCGACGCCGACGGCGATACGGCTGCCGCCGCCCAGCCGCATTGCGCCGCCGCCGACGCCGTCGCCGCTGAAGCTGCCGCCGCCGCCGCCGCGATGCCCGGCGACGCGCGCGCGGCGTCGGCCGGCACGGCGTCCGGCAGCGCGCGCACCACGCCGTCCGGCTGCGCATCCGTTGCCGCCTTCGAGGAATCGAACATGGCCGATATCGACACTTTCGCCGATTTGCTCGGCATCCCCGCCCAGGCGGGCGCGCGACGGCTCACCGACGCCGAGCGCGTCTACGTCGAGGGCTTCATCGGCGGCTTGCGCGCGGCCGCCGCGCAGGCGCGGCTCGCGGGCGTGCCGGTCATGCCCGACGGCGCGCCGCTTGCGGCCGACACCCGGCTATGGCTCGACGGCCTGCTCGCCGGGCTGTTCAGCCGCGCGCCCGGCCCCGGCGGCGGACCGGAAGAGCACGCGCGTTTGCCGGCCGGCGCGCCGGCCCGTGTTGCGCAGGTGGCGAATGCGGCGAACGGCGTGCGGATTCTGCGCACGCGGCCGAAGGTCACGCTGCTGTGGGCGTCGCAGACGGGCAATGTCGAATCGCTGACCGAGCGCTACGCGACCCAGTTGATGGATTCCGGTTTCGAGATCCGCGTGGCCTGCATGGCCGACTATCCGGTCGACGCGCTGCCGAAGGCGCAATACGTGCTGTTGATGACGAGCACGTTCGGCGATGGCGACGCGCCCGATAACGGCCAGGATTTCTGGGCCGCGCTGAGCGCGAACGACGCGCCTCGCATCGACGGCGTGCGCTATGCGGTGCTCGCGTTCGGCGATCGCAACTACGATCAGTTTTGCGGCCACGGCCGCCGGCTCGACGAGCGGCTGGCCGCGCTCGGCGCGGCGCGCGTGATCGAGCGCGTCGATTGCGATGCCGAATACCAGCCGGGTGCCGATGCGTGGCTCGAGCGCGTGATCGCGCGGATCAAGGAGGACGATGCCGCGCTGCACGCGGTGCCCGCCGACGGCATGATTGCGGCCGGCGCGGTGCCGACGAAAGCGCGCCCGGCCGCGTCGCGGCTGATCGCGAACCGGCGGCTCAACCGCGCGGGCGCGGCCAAGGACACGCGTTACGTGTCGCTGTCGACGGACGGCACGGCGCTCGAATACGAAACGGGCGATGCGCTCGGCGTGTGGCCGACCAACTGCCCGGCGCTCGTCGACGAGTTGCTGACGCTCGCGCACGTCGAGCCGGACGCGCCGGTGACGGTCGCGGGGCTGGGCGAGCTGCGCGCGGCGGACGCGCTTGCCAGGCACTTCGACATCACGCGCACGCATCCGGACACGCTCGCGTTCATCGCGGCGCGCAGCCCGGCGGGCGATGCGCTGAAAAGCCTGCTGCGCGACGATCGCCGTGCCGATCTCAAGCACTGGCTATGGGGGCAGCAACTTGCCGACGTGCTGCACGAGTTTCCCGTCGAGCTATCGGCGGCCGAGCTGATCGGCATGCTCAAGCGGCTGCAGCCCCGGCTGTATTCGATCGCGTCTGCACCGAGCGCTCACCGTGGCGAGATCCACCTGACCGTGTCGGCGGTTCGCTACAACAACGGGCGGCGGCAGCGCAAGGGCGTCGCGTCGACGTTCCTCGCGGATCGCGCGGCCGATGCGAACGTGCCGGTGTTCGTGCAAAAGTCCGCGCACTTCCGGCCGCCCGCGAGCGGCGACGTGCCGATCGTGATGGTCGGGCCCGGCACCGGCGTCGCGCCGTTTCGCGGCTTCCTGCACGAGCGGCGCGCGCGCGGCGCGACAGGGCGCAACTGGCTGTTTTTCGGCGAGCGGCACGCGGACACGGATTTCTACTACAGCGACGAACTCACGCAGATGCGTGACGACGGTTTTTTGACGCGGCTCGATCTCGCGTTCTCGCGCGACCAGGCGCAGAAGATCTACGTGCAGGACCGGATGATCGAGCACGGCAAGCAGCTATGGGCGTGGCTGGACGAAGGCGCGCATTTCTACGTGTGCGGCGACGCCGCGCGGATGGCGAAGGACGTCGACGCGGCGTTGCGCACGGTGGTCGCCCGGCATGGAGGAATGACCGACGAACGCGCGGCGGAGTACGTCGCGCGGCTCGCGAAGGACAAGCGGTATGCGCGCGACGTGTATTGAGGGAATCGACGCGGGGGTGGGAATGCCGGGAACGCGGCGCCGCTCCGGGGCGGGCGGCGGCGTCGCGCCTCGCAAGCGCGAGCGGTAGAAGGTACGGTGGGTGCGGCCGCGTTTGCGTTGCAGGGCGGTGCTGTGTCGCGCGACGCTTCGTCGAGCCGGACGAGTTTCGCCATATGGTGCGGTGCTTCGCCATGCGGTGTCGCGTCGCGCGGCCGGCGGCGTCCGATCTGGCCCGCGCTCGAGGCGGCTCTTGCGAACGCGCGGATTTCCGCGTGCCGGCGGCAACGAGTCAATCCGGCGGCCCGCCCCGAGTGTACCGAACGAAATGTGCCGAGCGGTCCGCTCGTCACGCCGCTACGCCGCGAATTCGTCCTTCAACGCGCGATACAGCCGACGATACCGCGCGAGTCGTCCAGCCAGCAGCGCCGAGCGGGCGGGATCGGGCGCGATCGTCTCGACGATCGCGGGCGTCACGCAGACCTCGTCGATCGTGTCCTGCGTCGCCGCCAACCGGGCGAGCCGCGCCGCACCGAGCGCTGCGCCGAGCGCGCCGCCCTCGTGCCGGTGCATCGCTATTCCCGTCGCGTCCGCGCAAAGCCGAGCCCACAGCGCGCTTTTCGAGCCGCCGCCGATGAACGACGCCGCGTCGAGCGTCGTGCCGGCTTCGCGCAGCGCCGCGTAGCCGTCGGCCATCGCGAACGCGACGCCTTCCATCACCGCATACGCCAGATCGCCCGCCCGGTGTTCGCTCGCGACGCCGAAAAACACGCCGCGTGCGTTCGCATCGTTGTGCGGCGTGCGCTCGCCGCTCAGGTACGGTAGAAAGAGCGGCGCGCGCGCCGCGTCGGCTTGCTCGGCAAGTGCGGGCAGCGCGTCGATCGCGATGCCGGTCGTCTTGGCGAACCAGTCGAGGCTCGCCGCCGCCGACAGAATCACGCTCATCTGATGCCAGCGCGCCGGCAGGCAATGACAGAACGCATGCACGCCGGCATCGGGATTCGGCGCAAAGCGGTCGTTGCCGGCGAACAGCACGCCGGAGGTGCCAAGCGACAGGAAACCGCTGCCCGCGTTCGCGATGCCCATGCCGATCGCGCTGGCCGCGTTGTCGCCAGCGCCGCCCGCGATCGTCACCGGGCCGGCGATGCCCCAGTCGCGCCGCAACGTATCGCGCAACGATGCCGCCGCCGCGTTGCCTTCGACGAGGCGCGGCATCTGCTCGCGCGACAGCTCGGTTGCGGCGAGCATCCGCTCGGACCAGTCGCGCCGGCCGACGTCCACCCACAGTGTGCCGGACGCATCCGATAAATCCGACACGAATTCGCCCGACAGTCGCCATGCGACGTAATCCTTCGGCAGCAACACCTTGGCGGCGGCGCGAAATACCGCCGGCTCGTATTTGGCGAGCCACAGCAGCTTCGGCGCGGTGAAGCCCGGCATGGCCATGTTGCCGGTGATCGCGCGCGATTCGGGCACGAGCGCCTCGAGTTCGACGCATTCGGCGGCCGCGCGCGTGTCGTTCCACAGAATCGCGGGGCGCAGCACCTGGCCCGTGCGGTCGAGCAGCGTCGCACCGTGCATCTGGCCCGACAGGCCGATGCCGCGCAACGCGGCGAAGCCGCGCGCATGCGCCGCGCGCACGGCGGCGATCGCGTCGAGCGTGGCGTGCCACCACGCTTGAGGACTTTGTTCAGACCAGTGCGGATGCGGGCGCTCGACCGATAGCGGTGCGCTGCCGGTTGCGAGCGGCGTGGAATCGGCGTCGGTGAGAATCGCCTTGACTTCGGATGTGCCGAGATCGATGCCGAGAAAAGTCACGGGTGGAGGCTCCGGTTCGGTTGGCACGCCGCGCGCGGGGATGCCCGCGACGGCGGCTCGGTGGGGCGGGCGGCCGCGTTGCGCGAGCTCGAATCGCTCGAATCGCTCGAATCGCTCGAATCGCTCGAATCGCTCGAATCGCTCGAATCGCTCGAATCGCTCGAATCGCCGGACAGCCGCTCGCGCTGTTCGTTCAATTGATGCAGCGCGCGGAATCGCGACGGCGGCATGCCTTTTGTCGCGAGGAATTGCCGGTTGAAATTCGACAGATTGTTGAAGCCGACCCGATAGCAGATATCGGTCACGCTAAGCGCCGAGCCCATCAGTAGTTCACAGGCTTGATCGATGCGCAGCCGGTTCAGATGCTGGACGAACGTCGTGCCGGTATGGCGGCGGAAAAAGCGTGTGAACGTGCTGACGCTCATGCCGGCGAACGCGGCGACGTCGGTTTCCGCCAGCGCGCCCGACAAGTTCTGCCGCAGATAGGCGAGCACCTGATTGATCGTCGAAGACATGTAGTGCTGCGCGTCGATCCGGTAGCGCGGGCCGGCGAGCAGCCGGCGCTCGTCGCATGACGACAGCCGGCCGAACAGCGCCATCAGGATCTCGACGCGCCGGCAGCCGCGCGCGCTCGACAGCTCGGCCATCAGCGGCGCGAGCGCGAGGCCGAGCGTATCGGGAAACTGGATGCCGCGCGAAGCGGCGTCGATCAGATCGAGCACCGGCTGCAACTCGGCGAACGCGGCGACCATCTTCTCGGCCGCCGCACGCGAGAATTGCAACACGGCGTCGCGCGACGGCACGCGCTCGCCGGGGCCAAGCTCGCTGATCCAGTTGTGCGGCAGATTCGGCCCCGTAATGACCAGATTGCCGGGCGCGAAATCGCCGATATGATCGCCGACGAAAAACTTGCCGCGCGAGGCCCGAACCAAATGGATTTCGTACTCCGGATGAAAATGCCATTTCGCGACCGGGTGCGGATAGTCGTGGGTCCACGCGCGAAACGATTCATCGTGACGAGTGGGGACGATCTCAAGATCAGGGTTCATGTCTCGCTTTGCGAAAGCCGCTGCGCGGCATTTTGTTTTTTAGCGTGAGGCATGCGCACGCCGCGCTCGTCGAATTCCAACGTTATCACGGCGTCCGGCGATGTGCCGAACTGTAGTGACGTGAAGCGGCAACACGCTACGTCAAAAGTGGTACATCGTTGATACTTTTTGCTCGTCCCAAATATTGATATTGATTGGCGTGCGTAATTTTTGCCGTGTCGCAGCAGCAGGATGGCAGAATTTTCCACATGCGACGTTTGCCGAGCTGGGAATTTCGTCTGACTTTTCGTGTTAATTCATTCCTAATCGGATTTAATTTGACATTATGTGTTTTGATTAACGCATTATGATTTTGTGTTTTTTTGTTTATCTAAACCTTGCTAAGTTTAATGAGGAATGTTATGGGGGGAATATTTTTTTAGAGTCGTTTTCTTTATAAACTGATTGACATGCCTGCTTTGCCTTACTACGATCGAATGTATTAAGGAGCGAATTAACTGGTTGGTAAGCCGGTAATTTCAGATGCAATATTTTCAGACGATATCGAGGCCGCTTGGCATGGTGAGAGGAAGGCCGTGATAACAGAAAAAACTATTTGGATCATTTGCCGGAGGAGACGGGCAGCTAGGCTGCCGTAAGTTATGCCGATTATCATGGGCCCTGAATCCGCTTTTCTCTTGCCGGCGCTGTCTGCGAGTGCCGGAATTGCCGCAGCCGTTGGTCTTTCGATTGTCTCGATTTACAAAAAATCGGTGAACCGGACGTCGGCTGGCCGAGTGCTCCGCATTATCTCAACCGGCGGTGCCCATAACCATCGTATTGCGAGTAAAAATGACGTGACGCACGCCGTCGATTAGACGGAAATCGCTTTGCGGCGATGAAAGCCGCTCGTCGATAAAACGCCGTCAGCGGCGCGCCGGGTTTCGTCACGATTTTCAACCAACGCTGAGCAACTGGCAACTCAGATCATGCTTGGCCTTTTGCGGCCGGATCGCTTCGCGGTCTGGCCGCATTTTTCATCGGCGCTTGACCGATATTGAAAGGCCACCGATGGCCGTCGGTGCGGCGGCTGCGCCTTCGACGAAAACGCATCGCGCAAGCATTCAAGAAAACTCGATGCCGGACGGTTCGGCTGCAGGCCCGGCGGTGTTCATGGCGGCGGCGCTGCCGCCGCTGTTGCCGCACGCACGCTGATGAGCCGGGGCTGGCGCGTGCCGTTCGTATTCGGTTTGTTGATCGGGCCGTTCGGATTTTATCTGCGACGGCATCTCGACGATACGTTGCACCAGACGGTGGCCGCCGCGGATGCGTGTGGCACAGCGGCGAAGAAGTCGGCGGCTGCGGCTAGCAGCGCCGAGGCGGCCGTGCCGCCAGCCGCAGCGGCATGCGTGGCGGCCACGCTGCTCGTGATCGGCGGCACGTCGACGATGTATACGATCGCCTTTTCCTGCCTGTGCTCCTGCTCATGACCTCCGGGATGCCGCCGTCGGCCGCGCTGCTCGCGGGCGGCGCAGCGGGCGGCGTGCCGCTTGCCGGTTCGCCGTTCGCCGGCCGGTTCCCCGACAGGTGGACGCGCCGCAAGCCGTTGATTGGCGCATCGTGCATCGCGTCGTGCGTGATCGTGCTGCCCGCGTTCGCCGCGATGCACGCATGGCCGTCGGTCGTCACGGCGCTCGCGGTCGTCTGCGTGCTGATCGGCCTGATGACGCTGTCGAGCCCGGCCGGTTTCGTGCTGATTCTCGAAACGCTGCATCCACAGGTGTGGACGACATCGCCCGGCGTGATCTATGCATTCTGCGTGACGATTTTCGGCGGCTTCGCGCAATTGATCGTCAGCGCGTTGTGGCACGCATCGGGCAGCTTTTACATGCCGGCGTGGTACGTGCCCGGATGCGGGCTCGCAAGCCTCGTCGGGCCGGCGATGTTGAAAGAGGCCGCGCACGCAGGAGCGGCGCGGCAATCCGGAAGCTTCGCATATCTGATCGATTGCGGCACTTCCTTCGCGCCGGGCGCGGGTGATAAGCACATAAAAAAGAAGTCTTTGGCGGCACTCCCGGATCAATGCTTACATAGTTCGTTCCGATTCTTTCCGCGCGATCCACACCGCCACCATGAGCGATATCAGCGAAGCGATCGAGATCCGCCGCCCGAGCGCGCCACGAGCCGATTTGCCGTTCCAGCCATACCGGGCGGGCCGCGCGCTCGATGCGCGCACGCGCCGCGCGATCCATGCGGCATTCACCGCGAATCCGTGCCTGCGCAACTGGCCTGCTGCGTCGATCGACGCATTGTGCGATGCCGGCCACTTGCGCACCTGGACGAGCGGCGAACTGATCTTTGCGCGCAACGGGCCGTGCGACGATATCCAGGTCGTGCTGTCCGGTGCGATCGAGATGAGCTGGACGAACGCGGCCGGCACGCGCGCGGTTGCGATTTACATGTGGCCGAACGAGGTCATCAATTTCATTCCGGTGATCGACGGCGGCGGCTCGATGCACGACCAGCGCGCGCATGGGCTGACGACGCTGTTCCATATCTCGCGTGATGCGCTGTTCGCGCAATTCGAGCGCGAGCCGTCGCTGCTGCGCGGCGTGCTCGACTTGATCTGCGCACGCAGCCGTGCGTTGCATCGGCGCATCGGCAGGAGCGCGCTGTCGGGGTTTCGCGCGCGGCTCGCCGATCAGTTGCTGAGCCTCGCCGAATGGCACGGGCAGTCGGCGCAGCGCGGCATCGAGCTGACGATCCGGCTGTCGCAGGAAGATCTTGCTTCGCTGCTCGTCGCGTCGCGGCAGAGCGTGAACAAGGAACTGCGCCGGCTCGTGCGGGAACGCGTCATCGACGCGCAATACAGCCGGCTGACGATTCTCGATATCGAGCGTCTGCGCGAGATCAGCGACGGCGACGAGTGACCGTGCGGGGCGTTTGGGGTGCGGTCGGGCGCGGGCGTAGCCCACGTCGCGCGCATCGCGCCGCTGCTGCCGGTTTTGCGACGCAGAGGGGACGAGGGAGTGAAGGGGGCAAGGCGGGGCGTCGAGCCATTCGCGTGCCGGGCTCCGAAGGTCTGGCGGAGCGTGAGCGAAGCAAACGGCGCAAGCGCTACTAGCATTCCGAGTATGTCAGGTCTCTCGCCCACCACATGCATCGCGGCGACGGCCGGCATTATGGCGCGTCACTTCGCCGCGTGCGGACCACGCGCCGCGTCGCTGATTACGCGCCGGCGCCGCTTGCGATGGGCGCCGTATCTCGCACGACATGCTTGGCGGAAACGTCACGCTTCATATGCACGAACGCTAAGCATTTCACCGCCGCGCGCATATCGGCATGCCAACTTCGTCTGTCAAATGTCCAACGCGCGATAGATTCCGCGCTGCGCCCCTGCCAATAATGATTCCCGTCAAATCTTTCCGACTGGACCCTTGACGTGCCGAACCCTTGCGTTGCCCCCGCAGACCACCGCTTGAACCGCCGCGCACGCTTTGCGCCACGCTGCCGGCGTCAATGCCACTGTCGCCGCCGCTGAGGCGGCTGATCGCGACTACGCGGCAACGGCCGCGGCGCGTCGTTTTCCCATGTGTTATCGCCAGCTGCCGCGCGCATTGCGCCGGTGCGCTGTTTCGTCCTGCTCATTTCATATCCGGAGTGCCGTCATGACCAATCTGAGTCTCGCCACGTCGAATTTGCTCGACATCCGTCCCGTCACCGGCCGCATCGGTGCGCAAGTTCATGGCTTGAAGCTGTCGGCCGCGCTCGACGCGGCAACTGTCGGCGCGATCCGCGCCGCGCTGTTCACGCACAAGGTGATTTTCTTTCGCGACCAGACACACCTAGACGACGCCGCGCACGAGGCGTTCGCGAAACGGCTTGGCGACCCGGTCGCACATCCGACGGTGCCCGCCGTCGACGGTACTGAATACTTGCTCGAACTTGATTCGCATCGCGGCGGGCGGGCGAATTCGTGGCATACCGACGTGACCTTCGTCGACGCGTATCCGCAAGCGTCGATCCTGCGTGGCGTGACGATTCCCGAGGTCGGCGGCGACACGGTCTGGGCCAACACGGCCGCCGCCTATGAGGATCTGCCCGCGCCGCTGAAGTTGCTCGCCGATCAATTGTGGGCCGTGCACAGCAATGATTACGACTACGCGGCCCATCGCGTCGGTAACGGCCATTCGGCGCATGACGAGCAGGCACTCAAGCGCTATCGGGAAGTGTTCGTGTCGACGCGCTACGAAACCGAGCATCCGGTCGTGCGCGTGCATCCGCACACGGGCGAGAAAACGCTGATTCTCGGCCATTTCCTCAAGAATTTCACCGGTGTGTCGCCGTCGGGTTCCGCGCACCTGTTCGAGCTGCTGCAAAGCTATGTGACGCGTCCGGAGAACATCGTGCGCTGGCGCTGGCGCGAAGGCGATGTCGCGATCTGGGACAACCGCGCGACGCAGCATTACGCCGTCAACGATTACGGCGACGCGCACCGTGTTGTGCGCCGCGTGACGCTGGCGGGCGACGTGCCGGTCAGCGTCGACGGCCGCCGTAGCGTCACGCGCGTGCGCGAGCCGAATCCGCATGCCGGGGCCGCCACTCACGCTGCATAAGCAGGCCGTGCACCGCGCCGCACTGTCTTTCCATGTCTTTCAGGACAACTATGAAATCACTCATTCGATGGCTGAAACCACTGTGGCTGCCGATGCTCGCGTTCGCGCTTGCGGTGCCGGGTGCGGCGCCTGCGCAGACTGTCATCCGCATCGCCGTGCCCGACACGAGCGCGGGCCCGAAGCCTGCGGGCGGCGGTATCGTCGACGTGATCTACGCGAACAAGCTGCTCGACAAGGCGTTTGCGAAGCAGGGCGTCGAACTGCGTTGGACGTTTTTCAAGGGCGCCGGCCCGGCGATCAACGAAGCGTTTGCGAACGGGCAGGTCGATCTCGCGTTTCTCGGCGATCTCGCTGCGGTGATCGGCCGCGCGAACGGGCTCGACACGCGCCTGATCGCTGCGCTCGCGCGCAACGTCAACGGCTTTCTCGCCGTCACGCCTGGCTCGGGAATCGCCGATTTGCGTGCGTTGAAAGGCAAGCAGGTGGCGGTGTTTCGCGGCACGGCGCTGCAATTGTCGTTCGACAGCGTGCTGCGTGCCGAGGGGCTTGCCGAGCGCGACTTGCGTGTCGTAAACCTCGATCCGAACGCGGCGGCGGCCGCGCTTGCCGCGCGCCGGATCGATGCCGTATGGGGTTCCGCCAGCGTGTTCGTGCTGCGCGACAAGGGGCTCGCGGATGTGCCGGTCAGCACGAAGGGCCGCCGGGGCGTCGGCACGCTGAAGGCCGGGCTGGTGGCGTCGTCCGCGTTTTTGCGCGCGCATCCGGAACTGGCGCGAACCGTCGTGAAGACGGTGGTCGAGGCGTCGCAATGGCTGTCGGACAAACGCAATTTCGACGCCTTCATCGCGCTCGAGTCGCAGCAGGGCAACATTGCGCCGTCCATCTGGCGCAACGAGCTGACCGCCGACGATCTGAGCGTCGTATTCTCGCCGCTGCTCGACCGCTACTACGTCGATGCATTCAAGCAGGACGTGCGCACGGCGAAGGAGGCGGGTTTGATTCGCCGGCCGTTTGACGTCGATGCGTGGATCGACCGCAGCTACGTCGAGGCCGCGCTGCGCGAGCTGAATCTCGGCGCGCACTGGCAGGCATACGAATCGTTCGGCAAGCCGGGGAATGCGTTGTGATGGCCAGGATGACTAAACGCAATACGGCACGGTTGAAATGGACGGCGCTTGCGGCGGCGTGGATGCCGACGATTGCGGCTTGGGCGCAGGCGGACACTGCGGCCCGGGCGGCCGATGCGACCCGGGTGCCGGCGGCGTCGCGAGCATCGGGCCCGATCAACGGCAAGCGCGCGCCGGGCGCCGGATATGCCGCCGCGAAACGAGCGCACGCCGCTCAAGCGGCACTGGCAACGGCGGCGCAGACAACGACTCCCCGTGCAGACGCGCCCGGCGACGCGACACCGCCCGGCAGTCGGGCCGCCGTGCCGAACAGCGATGTAATCGCACCGCCTGCCGTCGTGCTGAAGGACGTCGTCGTCACTGCGCGCCGTCGCAAGGAAAGCGCGCAGCGGGTGCCTGCGCCGATCTCGACCGTGAGCGGCGACGATCTCGAACTGTTGCGCAACTATCGCGTGCAGGATCTGCAGACCGTGCTGCCGAGTACGAATGTCGCGTTCATCCACGCCCGGCAATCGAGCGTTTCGGTGCGCGGCCTCGGCAACAATCCGGCCAATGACGGCCTGGAAGGCAGCGCAGGCGTCTATCTGGACAACGTATATCTCGGGCGTCCCGGCATGGCGGTGGTCGATTCGCTCGACGTCGAGCAGATCGAACTGCTGCGCGGTCCGCAAGGCACGCTGTTCGGCAAGAACAGCACGGCCGGCATCCTCAATATCACCACGCGCAAGCCGACGATGCGCACCGAGGCGTCGCTCGAGCAGTCGCTTGGTCTGCATGGCTACGTGCAATCGAAAGCAGTGCTCTCGGGGCCCCTGTCGACAACGCTCGCTGGCCGGCTGGTGCTATATCGCACGCACGAGGACGGCGACGTGACGAACCTGTTCAACGGCAGCCGGCTGAACGGCGGTACGCGCGAAGGCGTGCGCGGCGAACTGCTGTTCAAGCCGTCGGCGAACCTGAGCGCGCGCGTGATCGCCGATTATCATCGCGAGGATTCGAGCTACGGCACGACGGTCCTGTACGGCTTCGGGCCGACGATCAACGGCTATAACCCGTTTCTGAGCCGCGCGGCGTCGATCGGTGCGACGCCGGTAACCAATCCCGCGCTGTATCAAGTCAATCTGGATTCGCGGCAACACGTGAGTGTTCATCAGGGCGGGGTGTCGGCCGAAGTGAACTACACGCTGCCAGGCGGTCACACGCTGACGTCGATCAGCGCCGCACGTTTTTGGAATTTCGAGCCCGCCAACGACGATAACCTCAACAGACCCGTGATCTACAACACGGGCGTCGCGGTCAACGATCATCAGCTTTCTCAGGAACTCCGGTTCGCGTCGCCGACGGGCGGCCGCATCGATTACCTGCTCGGCGCGTATTATTTTCATCAGCGGTTGAGCAACAACACGTTCGCATTCTACGGCCCGTTTGCGGATGCGATGATTCTCGGCAACCATAGCGGCGCGCTCGCGAACACGGCATCGAGCGCGCCCGCGACGATGACGACCGACAGTTTCGCGCTGTTCGCGCAAGGCACGTGGCACGCGACGCCGCGCGCGGACGTGACGGCCGGCATCCGCGGCACCTATGAAACCAAGGCCGCGAGCGTCACCCGCAACGCACCGGTCGGCGGCGCGCCGTTGCCCGCCGCGCTGCAGGCGGTGCGTAACGGCGTAATCGGACAGTACGCATCGGGGGATCTGAATCTGTATAACCTGAGCCCGTCCGCGCTGCTGAATGTCGGCTATAAGCTCGCGCCGGACGTGCTCGCCTATGCGACGCTGTCGCACGGCGAGAAATCGGGCGGCGTGAACATGTCGGTGTCGTCCGCGCCCACCCAGGGCGCGCAATCGCTCGTGGTTGGCCCCGAACGCGCGAACAACGCGGAACTCGGGGTGAAGAGCGAATGGTTCGCACGCCGATTGATCGTGAACGCGAATCTTTTTTGGACACAGGTGAGCGGCTATCAAGCGACCAGCTTCGTCGCAACACCCACTGGCGTCGTCTCCGTGCTGTCGAACGCGGCCGACGTGAGAAGCCGCGGCGCGGAACTCGATTTGCGCGCGATACCGATCCGCGATCTCGTGTTGGGCGTCAACGCGTCGTACGTGAACGCGACTTATACGTCGTATAAAAATGCGCCGTGCCCGTCGGAGGTATCGATCCCGAATCCGAAAGCGACGTGCAGCCTGAGCGGGCGGCTGGTGGCCGGCGCACCGCGCTGGATCGTCAATCTGAATGCGCAATATCAGTTCCGGCTCCGTCACGAGATCGACCAATACATCGCCGCGCAATATTCGCTGCGCTCCAGCCAGTACGGCACGCTCGACGATTCGCAGTACGGGCGTCTGCCGGGCTACGGCGTGCTGAACTTGACGACCGGCTGGCGCCTCGCGACGGGCCGGCATCAATGGGACTTGTCGATATGGGCGCGCAACGTGTTCGACAAGCGCTATTACCTCGCGTCGTTCGCGACCTACAACGGGGCGTACACGGCATCGGTGGGCGACGAACGGATGATCGGCGCGACGCTGCGCTATGACTATTGATGCGTGACGACCCAGGAGCCTGACGATGGCGAGATCGAGCGAGCCGATCGTATCGATGCGCGCCGTGCCGCTTCGGCTCGCCGGCGCGGCGCGCGTTTATACGCCGCAAACGCAAAGCCGTGCGGCCGGCCGCGTCGCGCGGGCCCTGGCCGGGTGGCGCGCGCTGAGCGGCGCGGCGCTGCCGGTGCTATGGATTGCATTGTGGTGGCATGCGGCGCATCGGCATTGGATGTCGCCGCAAATCCTGCCTACCCCCGAGCTGGTTTGGCACACCGCGATCGAACTCGCGTCGGACAACCTGTTTGCTCAACTCGCGGTGAGCCTCATGCGGCTTGCGATCGGGTTTGCGGCAGGCGTTGTCGCGGGCATCGCGCTCGGTGCGTTGATGGGGCGATCGCGGCTCGCGCACGAGCTGGTGTCGCCGCTGTTTTACGCGTTCGCGCAAATCCCGACGCTTGCATGGCTGCCACTTTTGATGGTCGTGCTAGGCATTGGCGAAGCGCTGAAGATCGCGCTGATCGTCAAGGCCGTGCTCGTGCCGGTGGCGGTCCACACACAGTTCGGCATACGCACGGTGCCGCCGCGGCTCGCGGAGATCGCCGCCGTTGCCCGGCTGCCGCGCCACACGACATGGCGCCTGCTCATCGCCCCAGCCGCATTGCCGCCGATAATGACGGGGCTGAGAATCGCGCTCGCGCAAGGCTGGCTGACGTTGATCGCGGTCGAATTGCTCGCGTCGTCCGAGGGGATCGGCTACCTGATGGTATGGGGCCGGCAGATGTTTCAGCTCGATATCGTGTTCGTCTGCATTGCAACGATCGGCGTTACCGGCTTTGCGCTGGACGATGTGCTGCGCCGGCTCGATGCACGGATCGTTCGCTGGCCCCGCACCGCGCTGGCCGAGCATGCGTCAGGCGCGCCGCGCGGTGCGCTCGCCAGACTCAATGGTGCGATCCTGCCCGCTGTACTCGTCGCCGTTTGGGCTGTCTGCGCGCATTGGCAATGGGTTGATGCGCGTTTGCTGCCCGCGCCGTCGGCTGTGTTCGCGGGCACCTGGCGCGATCTGACGAGCGGCGCGCTGCCGGTGCCGCTTGCGCATACGTTGCTGCGTGCGCTCGAAGGGCTTGCGCTCGGTGCGCTGGCCGGAACCGGCGTGGGGGTCGCGCTTGGGCTCGTGCGCTGGCTGGGCCGTGCTGTCGCTCCGACGCTCGCGGCGTTGCGCCAAGTGGCGATCTTCGCATGGATTCCTTTATTGACTGCATGGGCTGGCATCGACGAGCTTGGCAAAGTGATTTTCGTCGCGCTCGCCGCGTTCTTTCCGATGTCGGTCGCCGCGCAGCGCGCAGTCGAGAACCTGTCGCCTCAGCTGACCGAAGTGGCGCACACGCTGCGGCTGTCGACGCGGCAGCGTCTTGTTGCATTCGTGCTGCCGTCGATCGCGCCGGGCCTGTTCGCGGGGCTGCGTCTCGCGCTCATCTACGCGTGGCTTGGCGCGATCGGTGCCGAATACTTCATGCCGTCGGGTGTCGGCATCGGCAGCTTCATGCTCGATGCGCAGCAATTGTTTCGAATGGATCGATTGCTGAGCGCAGCGGTGATCGTCGGCGCGCTCGGCGCGGCGCTCGGCTGGCTCGGTGGTCGGCTTGAAACCATGGCAACGCGCTGGCGCGGCCCGAGTTGAGCCGTGCTTGCGGCTTGAGCGTGCATTTCCGTTTCCGATTTTTATCGCACTCCAAACCAGGACCATCATGTCGACTTCCGTCATCCCGCGTCGCCGGCCGGCCGAGCGGCCGAACTTTTTGATCATCGTTGCCGATGATCTGGGCTTTTCCGATCTCGGCGCGTTCGGCGGCGAAATCGCTACGCCGAATCTCGATGCGCTCGCCTACGCGGGCGTGCGCTTCACGGATTTTCATGCGGCTTCCGCCTGCTCCCCAACCCGCTCGATGCTGCTGAGCGGCACCGATCACCATATCGCCGGCATCGGCACGATGGCCGAGGCGCTGACACCGGCGTTGCAGGAGAAACCGGGTTATGAAGGATATCTGAACGATCGTGTCGTCGCCTTGCCCGAGTTGCTGCGCGACGCGGGTTATTTCACGACGATGGCAGGCAAATGGCATCTCGGACTCACGCTTGATCGCGCGCCAGCGGCACGAGGCTTCACGCGATCGTTCGCGCTGTTGCCGGGCGCGGCGAACCATTACGGCTTCGAGCCGGTCTCGGCCGACACCGAGCAGCCGAGGCTGATGCGAACGACGCGCTCGCTGTATGTCGAAGACGATCACTTCGTCGACGCGCTGCCCGAGCATTTCTATTCGTCCGATACGTTCACGGCCAAACTGCTGCATTACCTCGGCGAGCGCCCTGACGATGGCCGTCCGTTCTTCGCGTATCTGCCGTTTTCCGCACCGCACTGGCCGTTGCAGGCGCCGGCCGAGATCGTCGCGAAATATCGAGGCCGCTACGCACACGGGCCGGATGCGCTGCGCGAAGCGCGGCTTGCGCGCCAGCGCGAGCTGGGCTTGCTCGAGGCCGGCGTCGAAGCTCATCCGGTCGTGGCGCAAAACCCGCAATGGGCGCAGCTTACGTCCGGCGAGCAGGCCATTTCTGCGCGGACGATGGAAGTCTATGCGGCGATGGTCGAGCGGCTCGACTGGAACGTGGGCCGCGTGATCGATTATCTGAAGGCGACGGGCGAATTCGATAATACGTTCGTGCTGTTTTTATCCGACAACGGTGCGGAGGGCGCTTTGCTCGAGGCATTGCCGGTGTTCGGCCCAAACCTGCAGCAGTTCCTGAGCGAATACTACGACAACAGCCTCGACAATATCGGCCGTGCGAATTCCTATGTGTGGTACGGCCCACGCTGGGCACAGGCGGCGACTGCGCCGTCGCGGTTGTACAAGGCATTCACGACGCAAGGCGGGATTCGCGTCGTCGCGTTCGCGCACTATCCGGCACTCGCACGCAAGCGCGAGATCGGCGATGCGTTCGCGACCGTGATGGATGTCGCGCCGACGGTGCTTGAACTCGCAGGCATCGCGCATCCAGTGACGCAATATCGCGGACGCGAAATCGCGCCGCTGAAGGGCGCATCGCTCGTAAGCTATCTTCAGCGAACGACATCGCACGTGCATGACGCCGAACACGTGACGGGATGGGAGCTGTTCGGCATGCGTGCGGTGCGGCAGGGCGACTGGAAGGCCGTGTTCATTCCGCAGCCCGTGGGCCCGGGCGCGTGGCAACTCTACGATCTCGCCGACGATCCCGGTGAAACCCGCGATCTTGCCGACGCCGAGCCCGAGCGTCTCGACGCGTTGCTCACGCATTGGGAACGTTATGTGATCGAAAACGGCGTGCAGTCCGGTGCGCAGCGCATATTCGAGACGTTGCCACAACAGCAACAGAAAGATTGACCGGTCCGTGCGTCGAGCGCGAGCCGCGTCAGCCGCATGCCAGGTGTCGCGATCGACTTGCCGACCGCTATTGCCGCGGCGACGCGGCTTGAACGCATTCTTTCTCTATTCAAACGGAGCACGATCATGAATCGATCGGCACCCGCCATTGCATTTCATCGCGTGGGCAAGACTTTCGACGTCGGCGGACGCCCCTACGAAGCGATTCGCGATTTTTCGCTCGACATCGCGGCAGGGGAGTTCGTCGCGATCGTGGGCGCGAGCGGCTGTGGCAAGTCGACGCTGTTGCGCTTGCTCGTCGGACTCGACACCGCGTTCGACGGTGACATTCGCGTCGACGGCGAGCCGATCGACGGCGTCGGCGCGGAGCGCGGCATCGTGTTTCAGGAGCATCGGCTGTTTCCGTGGTTATCGGTCGAGCGCAACGTCGCGCTCGGCATCGCCGCCCAAGCGTTGCCGGCACATGCGGTCGCGCAGCGCGTGGCGGATGCGATCCGGCTGGTCGGACTCGGCGGGTTCGAGCGCGCATTGCCGCACCAGCTTTCGGGCGGCATGGCGCAGCGTGTAGCGATTGCGCGCGGGCTGGTTGCAAACCCGCGGATACTCATGCTCGACGAGCCGTTCGGCGCACTCGATGCGCTTACCCGGCAGCAATTGCAGGACGAGTTGCTACGCGTTCGGGCGCACGAGCGAATCACGACGCTGCTCGTCACGCATGATGTCGACGAAGCGGCGTACCTTGCCGATCGCGTCGTCGTGATGCGGCCCAGGCCGGGGCGAATCGGACAGGTTATCGATATCGCGCTGCCCAGGCCGCGCGAGCGGCTCAGCTACGATTTCCACCGCTATCGGGAAATACTCGGGGCCCTGCTGCTGAGCGATAGCAAAGATATCGGTAGTTTGCACGCGCCGGCTTACACGCTCGAATTGAATCGCATTGCCCGGTAAGAGGAGCGGAGGAATAAAACTTTTCAAATATATTACTCTGACATTTAGCCGTTTTATAATCCAAAAAATGAAATAAATGTCCCATATTTGATTCGATTCGCCGGTGCGCCAAGCCCGCCAAGGGTTCCTTCTCCTGCCTTCAATTCATTCCTGAAAAGAATGAAATCAAGATCCCCTATCTATAATTACAAACCTTTCCGTTGTTTTGTCATGGATTGTTAATTTTTTAAGGTTTAAAATAACAAATCTTCATTGATTGACAAACCATAGATTATGATCAAACAAAGTTATTGACATGCGCATTTTGTGTTACTAGGATCGATCGCAGTTATAGAGATTAAATATCGAGAGAATGTCCATTTAATATTTTTTTGCAATTGCATTGCCGCGCTGATTAAAACGCGAAAGAACTCTATGCGGATGCATGCAAAAATCATGGCGGTACCGGAAACAGGGGGGGTGTTTCGGCTCGGCGCTCGTGTGAGCGCCGGGCTGATCCCCTGATCCAGTTTTGATTGGTTGCTGGAAGGAGGGGAGGGATTTTATGTCACCGTGAATCGTGTTTGTTCGTTGGGTCACGAATCCGTTCGCATCCAATCGTCCCGTTATCCATGGGCGTTGGTGCTGCAACAGTGCTAGTTACCCCTAGAGCTAACCATGCAGAGAACTCGGCAAGCCTGATGTCGACGAGTTGGATGCTCGGTGCTTTTTCCTTTGACGTGTGAGGCGCCGCTAAATCACGCAGACGAAGCACGCTTGATATCCAACGCCCCGCATCGATGAATGGCGTTGCTTTCCAATGATGAAATACACCATCAATAGATAGGAATGCAAAATGATTAATGAGACGAGACCCAACATGAACAAGACCACGTCACGAGTGTTCAAGCAAGGCCGCTTGGCGGCTGCCTTGGCTATCGCATTTGCAACAAGCGGAGCAGCGCTTGCCGACGCGACGCCGGCAACCGATGCGAGCAACTGGGTGCCGACGCACAATCAAGTGCACGCGAACGTAACCAACGCACAATTGGTTGGAACTGCGAATGATTCCGAGCCGGTGTCGATCACCGTCACGATGAAGCTTCGCAACGAAAGCAAGCTCGATCAATTCATCAAGGAAGTACATCGTCCGGGAAGTGCATCGTTTCACAAGTTCCTGAGCGCGAGCGAAAGCACGGCGGACTACGCACCGACCCAGCAAGAAGCCCAAGCCGTTGCGGATCACCTGACTCGCGCAGGCTTCACCAATGTCCAGATCGCGCCGAATCGGATGGCCGTCACGGCGCAAGGCACGGTCGGCGCCGCGCGTGCCGCGTTCCACACGTCGATCAGTCACTTCAACGTGCATGGGCACGATGCGATTGCGAATACGGCGCAGGTGGAGGTGCCGGCGGCACTGAGTGGCACGGTCGATCGCGTGCTTGGCCTGCAGACGCTGCATCGCCCACAGGTTTTCTCGCGCACGCCGAAGCCTGCCTATACGGTTAACAGCTCGGGCGGCCATGCGTACTATCCGAAGGAGTTTGCGACGGTCTACAACGCCGGATCGGTGCCGGCGGCCACGGGGACTAATGTGGCCATCGTCGGTTGGGGAACGATGACCAACAGCGCGGCCGATCTGGCCTATATGACCAAGGACCAGGGCCTGCCCAGCATCCCGACGACGATCAAGGGCTATGGCGGTCCGACGGCGGGCGCGACGGGCAATGACGACAGTGGCCGCGGCGAGTGGTCGATGGATGCCCAAGCGATTGCTGGAGTCAGCGGTGGCGTGAAAAGCCTGACGTTCTATACCGCGTATAGCAACATCGATTCACGGCATCCGAAAGGCTCGGCGACCAACGCCGGAATTGCTGCGGCGATCAACGGCGCTGTCAGCGACAACGTCGCCAAGGTCATCAATATGTCGTGGGGCGATGGCAACAGCGAAGTATGCTCCGGCACGCCAAGCGATACGGCCTGGCTCGATTCGTACTTCAAGCTGGGTGTCGCGCAAGGGCAGACGTTCTCGGTCTCCTCGGGCGACAACGGCGCATATCCGTGCAACGCGCCGAAGAACGGCACTTATGGCGACAAAACTCAGCCTACCGTGAGCTATCCGGCCACTTCGCCGTATGTGGTTTCAGTCGGCGGCACGACTTTGAACACGACGACTACCGACAGCTACATTTCCGAAACCGTCTGGCCGTACAGCGGCGGCGGACTGAGCAAGATCGAAGCGAAGCCGGCATGGCAGACCACGGTTTCGGGCAACTATCGCGCGGTGCCCGACATGGTGTTCGATGCGGACTGGAACAATTCGCCGATCCGCTATTACATGGCCTATGTGCCGGATAGCTCGACGAGCAAAGGCAGCGGTATCACGCAATCCGGCTATTACGACAACGGTGGCACGAGCTTGGCTTCGCCGCTGTTCGTCGGCTCCTGGGCCCGCTTGGAAAGCGCGCACGGCAACTCGATGGGCTTTGCAGCGCCGGCGCTTTACGCGTATGGCACCACCATGCCGGTACACGACGTGACGAGCGGCAGCAACGGCCTCTATACGGCAGGCGCCAGTTGGGATAACGCTTCGGGCTGGGGCAGCTTCGACATCTCCGGCATGAGCACTTTCATCACCAACACGCCGGGCTTTGTGACCACGTCCAACCAGCATTAACTCTCTCTGAAGCGCGGTAACGCACGCCCGAGCCCACGAATAGTGGGCTCGGGCGTGTCGCATTGCCATTCGGTGCGGCGATTATTCACGGGGATGGCTAAGGCATCCAACCGGTTTTTGTGACGACGTCGAATCAATACTGATTGCCGCCGGCTTCGGCGTTGATTCTACGATTGGCAGGTGGGCTTTCGAGTGCCCACCTGTTCTTTTATGGGTCGGTTATTGCCGTTGCTGGAGGAACTGCTGCACTTGCTTGAGCGTGACCTTACCGGTGTGAGCGGTATCGATTTCTTCGAAATGCTGAGCAACGAAGCCCAGTCCGCTGGCTTGCGCATCGGCCTTGGAGATCGCACCGCCATTCGCGAGCGTGCTGTTGGCGCCGAGGCTAGCGGCGAGGCGGCTTTGCGCTTGTTGTTGCAACGCGGTGCCGGTCGTGGCCGATGCAGGCGCGGCGATCGCCGTGCGCGGGAAGAACGGGCCGTCAACGCCGCCGCCTTTCGGCGGCGTCGCGGGTGCAACGGCTTGCAGTGATGCGGCGCACGCGCCGCTGGCAATTGCGGCCAGCATCAGGACCGGCGTGATGCGTCGCAATGACAGAGTCTTGAACATGACGTTTCTCGTATCAAAATGGTTGAGCGCACGCGCCGCCAGCGGGCGGCGCCGTACTGCATTGCTACGTTAGCGGGCCGCTGCGATCGCCGTCTTCACCGTTGGCGTGCCGGCCGGATTTTCGTCCGGCCACGGCGGCGGCAATTGCGCGAGCGACAGCGCGGTCGAGATCGGCTTGCTTTGATAATAGGCGACGAGATCATCCCGCATCTTCGGCCGCGCCACGTCGTCCAGGTAGATCATGTGACCGCCCTGGTAGAACGTAACCTGCAGATTCGGATTGAGCCCCGATACGGATTGCAGGCGCGCGAGCTGGTTTTCGGTCAAAAAGTACGGCGTCGCCAGATCGTGATAGCCATTCGACGACAAAACCTTCAGTTTCGGATTGAGCTGCAGCGCAGCGAGCAGATCCGGAATCGTGTCCGGCACGGCCTGGCCTGCGTGGCTGAAATCCCATACGCCGATGATGTCGTTGTTGAGCGGCGCGTAAGTTGCGTTCGGCGCCTGATAGCCGAGATAATTCGGCAGTTGCGTCGCGAGCGCATTCGTAAACGGCTGGGAAATCAGGATATCCGACGGATCGGAGTCGTTTTGCAGGCGAGGGTCCGAACTCGGCAGCGATACGCGGCCATCATAGCGGCCGATCGTGGAGCCGGGCACGAGCGCCGTGCCGTAATAGCTATTGCCGAAGTACGCGTTTAGCGACGATACCGTCATCTTCGTCTGCGTGGACCACGACGCGAGCGTATTGTTGTCCGGGAACACTGGTGTGGGCACCAGCGGCGTGCCGGCGAAGAAGAACGTCGGACCGTATTGAGACAGCGACGTGTACTGTGCGGTGACGAAGTTCAGGATCTGCGTTGCATACGCGCCGAGATCCGTTGGCGTCGGCGACACCTGGTTGAAGTAAGCGGCAACCTGCGCATAGCTCGGAAAGTAGCCGATCATGCCGTCGCTCGCGAGCTTCAGTTCCACCGCGTTCGCGCTCGGATCGCCGTTCGTGATCGCGTAGGTTTCGCCCGGATCGGCGAAGTAATTGAGAATCGATGATTGCAGCACGATTCCGGTCAGCTTCACGCCGGCGGATTCGAGCGACAGCGCGAGCATGTTCGTGCGCGGCGTGCCGTATGATTCGCCATACAGATAAATCGGCGAGCTTGAGCGATTGTTCACCGCAAGATAACGCCGGATGAAGTCGCGCATCACTTTCACATCCGCATCCGCGCCCCAGAACGTCTTGTTCGTGTTCGGCTGGATTGCCTCGGACAGGCCGGTGCCGGGCGGATCGATGAACACCATGTCGGTCGTCGCGATCAGGCTTTCCTTGTTGTCGACGAGCGGGAAATTCGGCCAGTTCGTCATCAACGGATCGGGCGTCGCAACCCGTGTCGGCGCGAACGAACCCAGCCGCAGCCAGATCGAAGACGAGCCGGGGCCGCCGTTATAAAAAAACGTGACCGGCCGAGGTGAGCCGTCCAGGCTGGGCGCGGTATAAGCGACATACGACATCGACGCCTGCGGATTGCCGTTCGGGTCCGTGGCGGTCAAGTGGCCCGTCGTCGTCGTATAGTTGACGATCGTGCCGCCGGACTTCCACTGGTGATGCATGACAGCCGCTTGTTCGGTGACCTGTGCGGCAGGGAGGCTGTCGCCGGACTTGGTCGAGTAGGCGATGGTGTCGGTAAAGGGCCGGTCGGGCGGCAGCGGCTGGGTGTCGATGTCATCGCCACACCCGGCAATCGATGCCAGCACCATGCATGCCAGCAAAGTTCCCCCTGCATGCCGGGCAGCCCGCTTCAGCACGAACCTGGCTTCGTCTCGTATTTCTTCCATCTCTCGTCCCTTGTGTTCTGAATGGGTTTGGAATGGCTCTTGTGATCTTGCGAGATTGCGGGCCGCGCGCCGTGCGGTGAAGCCCGCCCGAGTTTGTGCGTCGCAAGCGAGTGAGACGCCGCAGACCCAGCCCGATCAATATACTTTAGTTACGCTAAATTTTTTAGCGGCATTGGAGAATTTTTGCTATTCGGTGACGTACCGTCGCAATGGCGTGCACAGAAGGGCGCTTGATTGGCCACGCAGGTACGCAGCGCATCGTGAGGACAAATACTTTCAAAAAATTTACATCGCGACGCTCGGCGTAACGGCGGCCTGTTGCAATTCGATCGCATCGAATCGACAAGGCACGGCGCGCATCGGGATGGCTACGTCCCCGATTGCGGCGATGCAGCACGTCGCGGTTGCGTCGCCGGGGCGGCCCTTCAGTGGCCGTTGCGCGTGTTGCTCATGCAAACCTGGGCAAGCGCTCATGTTTCAGTGGAAAAAAAGCGCGAGCGAGTACGCATGCCAGCCTTAACGGTCTGAGCGGACGTGAGCGCAGTCTGATTTCGTAAAATTTAAATCAATTTCGCCGTGTTTCAATATGGTGTGATGAATGCTTGTTAAAGTAAATCTTCTATTGCGAGGATCTCGTCGGAATCTATTTGCGCAGCCGTTGATGAATTGAATGATGAAATTCCAGATGTAAAATTCGACTATAAAAATCAACAAAAATCAGGCTATAAACGCCCGTTGCAAAAATGAACGAGCGTTTTCGGGAACAACGGGCGAGCGCTCGTGACAGTGTAGAGACCCTGTCGTCAACGGCTCACGAGGTACCGACGAATGTCCGCACGATTTGCCGGTAACGGGCGATTTGGGTCGATCGCTTTTTATTGGTCACCCTGGCCTCATGGTCATCGGTATCGGGTTCGAAAAAAGCGCAGTGCATGCACCTCTGGAACGATACCGCTGTCGATGTTGACCGGCGTGCGCGAGAGTCTGGCGAATAGCCGTAGTTCTTCCCCTGCTAACTTGCACGAATGCGACATGTCACGGATACCGATTACCCGGTAACGAAGCATTGTTGATTTTTGTTGCTGAAGCAACATGTTGGTTGACGCGAACAGCGGTGACTTCGCAATATGGGTAGCGTACTGAATTTGTATTCGCATATATACGCATACATTCGATTGCGGCATCACGGCGGTTTTGCGTATCACATGTCCGTCTCGTCGTGCAGTGCGAATGCACGGAGGCGCTCACTGTTTCGTGAGATCCGGATTTTCCAGTTCTGCTTGCGTACGCGACGAAGTGAATAAGACGGGCTATGCACTCAAGTGGACTCACCGCGTTCATGGCCGCTCCTGGACAGAGCCGCCGCCAACTTAGTCATGCTACTCAATTCAACGGATGACATATGATGGACTAAACACCTGGAGCCTTCATGAAAGAGGCTTCAAGCATTTCCGGCGCGAGCCCGTCAGGAAGTGTTCTTGAGACGATCCGAAATAATGCATGCGATGGGCTCGGATCGCGTCGATCAATCGGAAGAGCATTACATTGTTATCGAAACCTCACACCACTCAGTCGCCGTCGGCGCACACGTCGGATCCCTATCTTGCGCTCGAGGCGGCGCAGGATTCCGATGTCGAGACCTGGATCGGCGAGCAGAACACGCGCACGATGCGTGCATTCGGCGATACCGCGCGTTCGCAGGCACGTGCCCGGCGCATTGCTCAAATTCTCACGTCGAGCGAACGTATCGCACAGTGTTCGCGTTTCGACGCATGGGGCTACAACACGTGGATCGACGACACGCATCCGCTTGGCCTGGTTCGGCGCACGCCCTGGCAGGCATGGCTCGACGGCCGGCCGCAGTGGGAGGATGTACTGGATGTCGGTACGATCGATTTAAACAATCGCGACGGCGACGGCCCGCGCTGGGTGTTGGTGGATTTCACCCTCGTTCATCCCACCTACGACCGCGCGCTCGTGATGCTTTCGCCGGGCGGCGCGGACGCGTGCATCGTGCGTGAATACGATGTGAATTCACGCATGTTTGTGAAAGGCGGCTTCGAGCTTGCCCAAGCGGGGCGGCACTGCGTGTCGTGGATCGATCGCGACACGATCTATGTCGGCTGGGACGACAGCGCGCTTAACGACGCGCCGCAACTCACTGCGTCGGGTTTCCCGCGCCAAGTGCGCAAATGGCGGCGAGGCACCGACGTGGCAGCGGCGCCAGTCGTTTTCGAAGGCAGACGGGATGACGTGTCCGTGGTGGCGACCTATGACGATGTGAATAAACGGCATTTGGCGTGGCGCGACGTCACGTTCTTCGAGTCAGAGGGATTCTGGCTCGATCAGGACGGCACGTGGCAACGCTACGACGTGCCACGCGACGCAAGCGTGTTCGAATGGAACGGATGGCTGCTTGTCACGATTCGCTCGGATTGGACCGTTGGCGGCACGACGCAGGCGGGCGGTACGTTGCTGGCGTTCCGACGGTCCGCATTTGTCGAAGGGGTGCGTGATGTCACCGTGCTTTTCGCACCGGGCGAGCGGCATATCCTGTCGGACGTGAGTTACACGCGAAACTGGCTGATCATCAAACATAAACAGGACGGGATGACGCAGGTGACGCTATGGCGGCCGCCCGTTGCCGCCGAAAGCGCGTGGCAAGACCGCGAATGGGCATTGCCGCAGGGGTGCGAAGTGTCGTTGAGCGCAATCGATGAAATTCGCGACGACACGGTCTTGATTCACACCGAGCATTTCCTGACGCCGCCGTCATTGTATTGGGCCGATCTCGCGGATGAGTCGCCCTGGCAGCTGATTGCCCGGCTGCCTGCGCAGTTCGATGCAGCGGGGCTGGCCGTCGAGCGTTGCTATGCAGCCGCACCCGATGGGGTTCGGATTCCTTATTGGATCATAGGCCGCGAGAGCGATCTGCGCGGCAATCCGCAGCCGTGCGTGCTGTTCGGCTATGGCGGTTTCGAAGTCGAATTCGATACGCCGTTTTATCTGAACGTCGACGGCTACGCATGGCTCGAAGCGGGCGGCGTGCTGGCGATTGCCGGCATCCGCGGCGGCGGCGAATTCGGGCCTTCGTGGCACCGCGCCGCACTGCGCGATAAGCGTCAGACAGCATTCGACGATTTCATCGCCGTCGCGCAGTCGCTGGTCGATGCCGCGACAACCACGCCGAAGCAACTGGCTATTCGAGGCGCAAGCAATGGCGGCTTGCTGACGGCGGCCTGCATGATACAGCGCCCGGATTTGTTTGGCGCGGTCGTGTCCGAGATGCCCGTGCTCGACATGGCGCGTTTTCATGTTTTGCTGCAAGGCGCGGCATGGATCGACGAATATGGCGATCCCGACGATGCCGACGCACTGCGCGCATTGATGGCGTACTCGCCATACCAGAACGTGAAAGCGGGCGTTGCCTATCCTCCCGTTCTATTCACGACGTCGGCAACGGACGACCGGGTGCATCCGGGGCATGCGCGTAAGATGGTCGCGAAGATGCAGGCGCTCGGGCATGAACAGGTGTGGTATTGGGAGCAGCGCGACGGTGGGCATGGGCCCGGTGTCGAGCTGGAAGCCGTCGCGCGCGCGTATGCGACGGTGTACGAATTCCTATGGACGACGATCGGTTCATGCCGCGATTGATGGACGTTTGTCGGGCGAGCCGTGCGTCAGCGCGTGGCAGAGGCGCTGCGAACGGCGCTCAACCGGCCCGCGTTGGCGGCCCATGCCGACAAGCCGTCTTTGCCCGTTCGCGCGACGATGTGCCGGAACCAGATAGTGAATGCATCGGGGTCTGCCGCGATCCATGTGAGCAGCGTCGGCAGATCGATCCATCGCCACGCGGCAACTTCGGCCGGGTCCGGAGCGGGCACATCCTGAGCCGCGCCGGTGTGGATATGTAGAAACTCGTGTTCGACGAGCCCGTTGTCGAGCGGCGCGCGATACAACAGCGTGTCGACTTCCCTCAGTTCGCAGGCGAAACCCATTTCCTCGTGCAGACGGCGGCGTGTGGCATCGAGTAACGTTTCGCCGGGGCGCGGATGCCCGCAGCAAGTGTTGGTCCACAGTCCGCCCGAGTGATATTTGCCATGCGCCCGCTGCTGTAACAGTACTCGGCCTGCGTAATCGAACACGAAAATCGAGAATGCGCGATGCAGCAGCCCTTCGCGATGGGCGTGCAGTTTGCCGCATACGCCGAGGGCGCGGTCATCGGCATCGACGAGGATCAAGCGCTCTTCCATCTGGTCTCCTGATATTTCCGCGCCGCTGTGTCCGCGCGCGGATGCAGTGGTCGGCACGGACCGTTGTGCTTGCCGATTGATCGGAATGCCGCTTCTTTTGCCGAGTAACGATAGCAGTGCAAACATTACAGCGAATACGGGTGCGGAGCGTTGTCGAGCATTGCGTCGAAAGGCAGGATGGTTACAGTGGTCGCTGCGGGCCATCTATCGAGCCGGGCGATAAAACGCTCGACCGACGCTCGAATGCCGGCAGCGTCGAGCCCATTCAATGTCAATAATTCGTCCGGCTCGCCGTGTTCGACGAACGCATCCGGCAAGCCGATGCGCAGCACTGGACGGTAAATCAGCATGTCGGCCAGCGTCTCGATGCAAGCCGATCCCGCACCTGCATGCAGGCAGCCTTCCTCGATCGTGACGAGAACGTCGTGGGTCGATGCGATCTCGCGCAGCCGCGTGGTGTCCAGCGGTTTGACGAAGCGCATGTCGACCACCGTTGCGTCGAGTGCTTCGGCCGCGCTCAACGACGGTGCCACCATCGTCCCGAACGCAAGCAGTGCAATGCGTCGCCCGTTCGGCGCATTGCTCGAGCGCAGCAGCGCCGAGACGCCGATCGGCAGCACCGTCATCTCCGCTTCGATTACCGCGCCCGGTCCGCCGCCGCGCGGATAACGAACCGCGCAAGGTCCGGGCTGCCGTAGCGCGGTATGCAGCATTTGCCGGCACTCGTTCTCGTTCGATGGTGCCATCACGATCAGATTGGGGATGCAGCGCAGATACGCGAGATCGAATGCGCCCATGTGTGTGGCGCCATCCGCGCCGACGATGCCCGCGCGGTCGATCGCGAACGTGACGGGCAAGTTCTGGATCGCGACGTCGTGGATCAACTGATCGTAGCCGCGTTGCAGGAACGTTGAATAGATCGCGACGACGGGGCGCATGCCGTCCGCTGCTAGCCCGGCCGCAAACGTAACCGCATGCTGCTCGGCGATTGCGACGTCGAAATAGCGGGCCGGAAAGCGCCGCTCGAATTCGACGAGGCCAGAGCCCTCGCGCATCGCCGGTGTGATCGCGACGACGCGCTCATCGCGCATGGCTTCGTCGCATAGCCATTCGCAAAAGACTTGCGCATAGGTTTTTCGCTTGGATTGACCCGGTACGATGCCCACGGCCGTATCGAATTTGCCGGGCCCGTGATATCGGATCGGATCAGCTTCGGCCTGCGGATAGCCGTGGCCCTTCTGCGTGACGACATGCAGCAGATGCGGACCCGGCGCGCGTTTCAGGCCGGCCAGCGCGTCAATCAACTGATTGACGTCGTGGCCGTCGATCGGGCCGGCGTAGTTGAAGCCGAACTCTTCGAACCATGCCACGGGGGCGGCCGGGCCTTGGACCGGTGTTTCGAGCCGGTTGACGGGCTGGCGTGTCGGTGGCGCGAGATTCAGCAGATCCTGAGCATGCCGCTTGGCGTGCATCCGCGATCGGCCCGCAATCAGCCTGCCGAGCGCGTGCCTGAGCGCGCCCACCGATGGAGAGATCGACATGTCATTGTCGTTTAGGACAACGATGAACGGCAATGCGTCGACAATGCCGGCGTTGTTCAGGGCTTCGTAAGCGATGCCGGCGGATAGTGCACCGTCGCCGATGACGGCGACGCAATGGCGTGCGGTGCATTGAAGCCGGGCCGCGTGTGCCATCCCGAGGGCGGCTGAGATCGACGTGCTCGAGTGCGCGGTGCCGAACGCATCGTATTGCGATTCGCTGCGGTGGGGGAAACCGGAAATCCCGCCGAGCTGACGGATGGTCGGCATCGCATCGCGGCGGCCGGTAAGGATTTTATGTGGATATGACTGATGGCCGACATCCCAGACGATGCGGTCGTGCGGGGTGTCAAATACGTAATGCAAAGCAATCGCGAGTTCGACACTGCCGAGGTTTGAGGCGAGATGGCCGCCGGTCTTCGATACGCTGTCGAGCACAAAAGCGCGCAACTCGTTGGCGAGTTGAGGGAGCGTCGCACGCTCGAGCGTGCGGAGGTCGCAGGGTAGGCGGATGTGTTGGAGGAGGTTATGCATGATGGCTTTCCCGTAGTAATAATAGTGCCAATTACATCCCGTTTTATTAAGCGATTTAAAACAATAATTTCTGCGTTGGTGTTCCCTGGTTGATGAAGTCCTTGAAAAATAAAAAACTGTTTCATATAAAAATAACATCCCCTTTTTTGAGGATCGTAGTATTAAAAATTAAAAAACTCCAGGTTGGATATTGTTTGATAAATTTGGTTAATTCCAAAAATTTAATCTTTTGTCGTGAAAATTAATTTAAATAAGTACATCATGAATTTTTCGATTACGAATGAATGGATTCGTGTCGGTGCTTTGTAATTTTCAAGGAATGAAGATTTTTTGATTTAAGATCTAATAAAGTCTTGCTGCATGTGATTTTTTGTGGATATATTTCGTGAAGTAATAAATCCTGATTTTTCATGCGGAAAGGTGAAATATGGAACATGCCAATGCTCAAAGGGGGGCGTCTGCCCATCACTCAATGAATTCCCGAATGTTGCCGATCAGATTCTTACGCGGCGATGCTGTCAACGATTACGAAAGTAAGATCGAAACGACTTATCAAGGCGATCCGGAAGAATGGCGTAAGGCAATTGGCGACTGTTTGTTATTTCAGTTCGGCGTCTATGACGATCCCCGCTCGACGCCGCCGATCTCGCTGGATGAGGCCGGCATCCGGTATTTCGAGCGTCAGCTAAACCTCGCGGGTTTTGACGATCCTGACCATCCCGATGTAGAACGGATTCTCGATATCGGGTGTGGGTGGGGCTACATACTTAAATATCTGGCTGAACGCTTTCCTAACTGCATGCGACTCGATGGCATCAACGTGAGCCGGGAACAGCTTGAATATTGCGCCCGTTTCCATGCAAAACATGGGCTGGCGGATCGGATCAATCTGTATCAATGCAATGCTCAAGATGTTCATCTTCTGCCGGACCATGCGGCCCCATATGACCTCGTCATCATCCGAGGTGTGATTTCGCACTTTCCGAACGAATTATATGAAAAATCGATGAAAACTTTGCATGGAAGAGTACGGCCCGGCGGTATGGTGGTGATTTCAGACAATCTTTACAACGTGAATCTCGATGAATACACATCGGATACGCCGGACGAAGTGGATCGTATCGCATGTAAGCACCGTAAAACACCCAAGTATTTTTCGCAGGTGTTGACCGATGCCGGCTTCAAGATACTCGACATGCGCGTATTGCCGTCGAATATCGACGTTGCCCGTTGGTTGATGGAGTCGAAAGCGAATATTGAGAAACATTTTCCGCATGGGGCGACGGGTACGCTCGAGGAATTGCGCGTACTGGCCGAGAACTGGTCCGTCGCACTGATCAAGAACAAGGTTTCGACATACAGCGTAATCGCCACTCGGCAGATCGGCTGATCCCATGTGCACACCGGCTGTTGGTTCGATATACGGAGCGTCGTATGACTGAATCCAGCGTAGCAACCGCAACGGAACGAGCGGCTGTATCGGATGAATTGTTTTTTCCGTCGCCGCGACTTGAATTGAAGGCCGCATGGCATCCGCTGCACGACGCGATCGAGCAGCAACTGGCTGTCGACAACTATTCATATCTACTGCGTCACTGCGGCAACGAACAGGCCGCACGCCGTTATCTGTCGCAACGCATTCCGGCATATGGTGGCCTGTGTTACCCGAACGCCCTGAACGAGCGGATCTATGCGGTCGAGCAGTTGATGAATGTGATGACCTTGATGGACGACGCGTTTACCGCATTCGCGCGGGACGGCAATCAACCGGGGCTCGATGCGCTGCGCGACGATTTCATTGCCGCCATTGGTGGCAAATGTTCTTCTCCGAATACGCCGTCCGCCCAGCTGTTGTACGAGACGCTGCGATTGATGGATGGCGTGCGCACGTCGCGCCCCCGTTTCTGGCGACGATTCATCGGCTGCATCGGCGAGCAGATCGATATGCAGGCGAATCCGTCAGCCATCGATGCTGCGCACCTGTCATTCAACGAATATCTCCAGCTCAGACATGTCGAGGGATTTGGCCATTGGATCACGCTAACGACCGAATACGCGCTTGACGTCGACATGGGAGATTTACTGGACGAGTCATTGATCGGCATGCGCGATGCGGTGATCGACTCGGTGATTCTCGTCAACGACCTTTTTTCGTTCCGCAAGGAATCGTCGGCGGCGGAGACACTGAATGCAGTTTGGATTTTGATGCGCGTCGAGCAACTCGATACCCAGGCTGCGATATGCCGGCTCGCCGAGCTATGCGAGCTAAACGAACGTCGGCTGATCGATGCGCAGAACTCGGTTGCCGTGAGCGCGCTCGGCCAGCGGGCCGACGTGCGTGCCTATATTGCCGAGCTGGGCCACATGAGCGCCGGAAACGCGGAGTTCCATCGATTCAGCACGCGCTACCACGCAGAGGAGCGCGATAGCGGGTGACGTGCGGGTAGACAGCAGATCACGTTGACGGCAGGCCAGGTAGGCAAGCACAGATCGCGTTTTGACGGTAAGGGAAAAATCGATGAGGGCTCGCAACGAATGTCGGAATACGCCATTGGGCCGCTATCCGGACGGCTGGTTTGCGCTCGGTTACAGCCGGGACGTGAAGCGCGGCGCGGTCGTAGTCAAGCGCTTCGCGGGGGACGACGTCGTGATGTATCGAACGCGATCCGGGCTGCTGCGCGTGATCGAACCGCACTGTCCGCATCTCGGCGCACATCTGGGACACGGCGGCGTGGTCGATGGGGAAAATCTCGTCTGCCCGTTTCATCATCTTGCATTCGGTCCGGAGGGAACTTGTGCGCACGCACCGGGTGCGCTGAAGCCGCCGGCGGCGATGCTGCGGCAGCGGCACGTGCGCGAGTGGAACGGCATCATCGTTGCATGGTACAGCGGTGTTGGCGATGCCCCGCAATGGGCGTTGCCGGACCTCGATCTGAGCGGCTATTCGGTCCCGCGCGGGCGTTGCCATACGCTCAACGGCAATTTGCAGAATCCGGCGGAGAACGGTGTCGATGTCAATCATTTCGGCCCGGTGCATGGTTGGTCCAACCCGGTGTTGCAGCCGCCGCAAGCGGATGGCCACATGATGACGATGCGCTCGACGCTTGTGTTGCTTGGCCAGCCGCTGCGACTCGATATCACGATGCACGGTCTTGGCTGCATGGCGGCGCGCATGGAACTGCCGCGCCTGGGGCTGCATGCGCGTGTCGTGTTATTCCCAACGCAGATCGAGCCCGATCGATGGACCTGCATTGAGCTGGTGGCATTGCGCGTCGAGCGTTTGTCGTCATGGCCGGCCACCATAAGACGCGTCGCGCACGAAGTACTCGCGACTGCCGCATACCGTTTATGGTTCGTACCGCAATTCAAACGTGATCTGCTAATCTGGCATCACCGGAATTACGATATACGCCCGACGCTGATGGCGGGAGAAATGGCGATCATGATCTTTCGTCGCTGGGCATCGCAGTTCTATTCGTGCGCGCCAGATTATGCACGAGACATCAGCAGCAACTCGAACCGCCGCTTTGCGCGTTGATTTCCCCGACTGTTGGTAGGAGATCGAAATGAATGACGCCGCGTGCGCTGTCGACGTTCCGCCGCTGCCCTATCCGGACGGATGGTTCGCACTGTGCTTCAGCGACGAGCTGAAGCCGGGAGCAGTATTGACGACGCCGTTCATGGGGCGCGACGTCGTATTGTATCGAACCGCACTCGGCGTTGCATGTGCGGTCGACGCGTATTGCCCGCATCAAGGTGCGCATCTAGGGCGCGGTGGCACCGTCGAGGGAGAGAATCTGGTTTGCCCGTTTCATGGTTATGCCTATGGAACAGACGGTCGGCGTGCCGGTGTCGCGTGCGAGCGCGGCCGGGCACTCGCGCTGCGGACCCTGCGCGTATGCGAATGGAACGGTTTCGTATTCGTCTGGCAGCACGCACGCGGGCTCGAGCCGACGTGGGCGTTACCCGAGGTCGATATGGAAGGTTTTTCGAAGCCCATCGGCCGTGCGTATACATTGCGCGGCGTGATGCAGAACTTGCCGGAGAACGGCTACGACCTCGAGCATTTCGGCGCATTGCATCGATGGAGGGACATGGTGCCGCATCCGCCGGTGGTCGATGGACCGAGGATTTCGATGCGGGTCGACATGAAGTGGCGGAGCGTGAAATGGAGCACGGTCATCGGTGTGCATGGACTTGGCTGTGTGTCGTCCGACCATCAGATGAAGGCGCTCGGACTTGAAGCGAAGATATTTGCATGCGGCGTGCAGATCGCGCCGTTGCGATGGACCTTTCGCGATGGCATCTCGTTTCGTTTCTCATGGCTATCGAACTGGCCGTCGTGGCTACAGCATCCGATCTACGCGATACTCGCGCGCATACTGCATCGTTTATGGCTTGTGCCGGTCTTCAATGAAGACATCATGGTTTGGAGCAACCGCGATTACGCCGGTTACGGCCGGCCCGGGGCCGGAAACAGTCCATATGCGGTATTTCAACGTTGGGCACGGCAATTTTATTCATCAGTCGACTAGCATGAAGATATTTTGCCGGATGTGGCGAGTGCAACGCTGCACAAGCCGTTTGTCGAACGAATAGCCTGATCCGGCACATCATGGATTGCCCGGTCTTGCTTGACCTGGTGCGATGCCGGGGAAGCCGGCATCACGCGCACCGGTCCGGCCCGAGGCTGCATTGGCTTGCAGCCGGGGGCGAAGGCACTCGGCTGCGCGGCAAAAGGCGCCCCTCATTTTTGCGGCGCGGCGATGCCGGGCGACATGGTTTTCCCGCAGCCATCACATGCGTCGATATCTACCTTGCTCAAACAAATATTTTTCGGCACGATTGCACGCTGACATGAGCCGCGCACGCACCGTTGTCGGGCGGCCTGGGTCAACACGAATCGGAAACAGGGGACTCCCATGAATGTCAAGCTGCAAAAAATAATGCCGCTCAGCGCGGCGGCAATGTTGCTGGCGGCCGCCGCGTCGAATGCGGCCGCGGATCAGGTCGTGAAGATTGGCAGCGTCGAGCCGCTGACGGGAGGCATCGCACACCTCGGCAAGGACAATGAAAACGGCGCGCGTCTGGCCATCGAGGAGATCAACGCGAAGGGCCTCACGATCGGCGGCCAGAAAATCACGCTCCAGCTCGACGCGCAGGACGACGCGGCCGACCCGCGCACGGCCACGCAGGTCGCGCAGAAGCTGGTCGACGACAAGGTCGTCGCCGTGGTCGGCCACCTGAACTCGGGTACGTCGATTCCGGCCTCGAAGATCTACAGCGACGCCGGCATCGTGCAAATTTCGCCGTCGGCGACCAATCCGGCCTATACGCAGCAAGGCTTCAAGACCACCTTCCGCGTCGTCGCGACCGATGCGCAGCAGGGCCCGGCGCTGGCCAACTATGCGTCGTCGAAGGGTGTGAAGACGGTGGCCGTCGTTGACGATTCGACCGCGTATGGCCAAGGCCTCGCGAACGAATTCGAGAAAAAGGCGAAATCGCTCGGTCTGAAAGTGTTGTCGCACGACGCGACGAACGACAAGGCGGTCGATTTCCGCGCGATTCTGACGAAGATCAAGGGGGAAAACCCGGACGCGATCATGTACGGCGGGATGGACGCGACGGGTGGCCCGTTCGCGAAGCAGGCCAAGCAGCTCGGCCTGCGCGCGAAGATTCTTTCGGGCGACGGCGTGTGCACCGACGGGCTCGCGAGCCTGGCGGGCGATGCGGTGGGCAACATCATCTGCTCGCAGGCGGGCGCGGCGGTCGAAAAGATGCCCGGCGGCCCCGCGTTCAAGGCGAAATACGAGAAGCGTTTCAACCAGCCGATCCGGTTCGATGCGCCGTTCGCGTATGACGCTGTCTACATCATCGTCGATGCGATGAAGCGCACGAATTCGACGGACCCGGCGAAGATTCTGTCGGCGATTCCGACGACGAAGTACAAGGGCGTGATCGGCGAGACGACCTTCGATTCGAAGGGCGATCTCACGCATGGCGTGATCTCGCTGTACAACTATAAGGACGGCAAGAAGACCTTCCTCGATCAGGTCGAGATGTAACGCGTTTCGAACAACGCGGCCCGCTCGTCCCGGGCCCGGTTCGGCGTTTCGCGGCCCCGCGCACGGTTGTTCGTGTGCGGGGCCGCGCGTTTTTGTGCGCCGCAGCGCGGCCGCTGATTCAATTCACCCGTTGTTCATCGCAATCCCTTATCCTTGAACCTTACGAATGATTTACATGCAAGGATGCCAGGATGCCTCATGACGTCAGCCTGATTGCGCTGCTCGCGGCCGGTTTCGGTCTCGCGATGATCTTCGGTTACCTCGCGTCGCTGCTAAAAATGCCACCGCTCGTCGGCTATTTGCTCGCCGGCATCGTAATCGGCCCAGGCACCCCCGGTTTCGTCGGCGACATCGCGCTCGCGCAGCAGCTCGCCGAAATCGGCGTGATGCTGCTGATGTTCGGGGTCGGCTTGCATTTCTCGCTCGGTGATCTATTGGCGGTCCGCAAGATCGCGCTGCCTGGCGCGATCGTGCAGATCACCGTTGCGACGGCGCTCGGCGCGGGGCTTGCGCTGTTGTGGGGGTGGAGCGTAGGCGGGGCGCTCGTGTTCGGTCTTGCGCTATCGGTTGCGAGTACGGTGGTGCTGTTGCGCGCGCTCGAAGGGCGCGGGCTCGTCGAATCGGTCAACGGGCGCATCGCGATCGGCTGGCTTGTCGTCGAGGATCTGGTGATGGTGCTCGTGCTGGTGCTGCTGCCGCCGCTGGCCGGGCTGCTCGGCGGCGCGGACGTGGGCACGGCCGGCACGCAAGCCGCTCACGATGCGCACGGTGGCGCATCGGCGGACGGCAATCTGTGGCGCGCGCTTGGCGTCACGTTGATGAAAGTCGCCGCGTTCGTCTCGCTGATGCTTGTGGTCGGCAAGCGCGTATTCCCTCGTGTGCTGTGGCTCGTTGCGCGTACCGGCTCGCGCGAGTTGTTTACGCTGTGCATGATCGCGGCAGCGGTGGGCGTTGCGTTCGGCGCGGCGAAGCTGTTCGACGTGTCGTTCGCGCTCGGCGCGTTTTTCGCCGGCATGATGATGCGCGAATCGGAATTCAGCCGCCGCGCGGCCGACGAGACGCTGCCGCTGCGCGACGCATTCTCGGTGCTGTTCTTCATCTCCGTGGGCATGCTGTTCGATCCGCGCGTGCTGATCGACGAGCCGCTGCACGTGCTCGAAGTCGCGGCGATCGTCGTGGTCGGCAAGACAATTGCCGCGGCGGCGCTCGTGCTCGCATTCCGCTATCCGCTCAATACCGCGCTGACGGTCGGCGCGGGGCTCGCGCAGATCGGCGAGTTCTCGTTCATTCTCGCGGGGCTTGGGCGTGCGCTGGGCCTGTTGTCGATGCAAGGGCAAAGCCTGATTCTTGCAGTCGCGCTGCTGTCGATCGCGCTCAACACGCTGCTGTTCGCGGCGATCGATCCGGCGCTAGCATGGATTCGCGAACGCTCGGCGCTCGCGCGCCGTCTGGAGGCGCGCGACGATCCGCTCGCGGCGTTGCCGATGTCCACGCCGCAGGCGCATTTGACGGGGCAGGTGGTGATCGTCGGCTATGGGCGGGTCGGCATGCGTATCGCGCAGGCGCTCGATAGCAGGGGCATCGCATATGTCGTCGTCGAGCAGAATCGCGAGATCGTCGAGAAGCTGCGCAACGACGGCGTCGCGGCCGTGTCGGGCGACGCGATAGAGCCTGTCGTGCTTGTGCAGGCGCACGTCGCGCGGGCGGCGATGCTCGTCGTCACGCTGCCGGATGTGTTCGACGTGCGGCAGATCGTCGAGATTGCCCGCACACTCAATCCACCGCTTGAAATCGCGCTATGCACGAACAGCGACGACGAAGCGGCGCTGCTCGCGAGCGAAGGGATGGGCGAGGTGTTCGTCGGTGAGGCGGAGTTGGCGCGCGGGATGACCGAGCATGTGCTCGCGCGGATGGGGAAGGAGGCGGTGCATAAAAGGCAAGCGGTTGCGCATTAGCATGCCCCATCGGACGGCAGTCGCTACCGCCGTTTTGGCTGACGCGGCTCTTCCCGCCGCCGCGTATCAGCCGTGCTCGCTGAAATAGCGCAAGACGGCATCCCAATCGTCGACGCGCGGCTGCCAGTCTAGGCTGGCATTGTGAGGCGCGGTGAAGAGCAGGCCCTGGCCGCTGAAACGGTGAAAGTGACGAGTGTTGTCGTCGATCAGATAATCGGCATGGACGATGCTTTTGTCGCCGCAGAACACGATGTTCGATGGCTCAATGAACGGCAGATGCCGGCGTAGCCAGCGGAATTTGTATTCGCACGAATTCGGATATTCCATCGCCGCAGTGGTCACGAAGAGTTCGAATCGGCTCGACAGCGTGCGCAATGCGCGTTGCGCTCCCGGCATGACGGGCAGCGTTTCGAAAAAACGTCCGTCGGCGAGCAGCGCTTCCATCATCGCCGCGTGCTCGGGCGAGACGAACGCCGAAAGCGGTTTGCCGATGCAAGCCGTGCGCGACAGCGCGTAATGGTGAGTGGTTCGATACCAGGCGAGTTCCGCCGAGAACGCGTCGGCAATCACTTCGTCCATATCGATGGCAATCCGGATCATCGTCGTCTCCCGAGTGGCGCGCATCGTCAACTCACTGCGTTTCGTATGATAAAGAGTTTCGACGCTGCTCGGGCCACGGGGCCGCATCGCGGCGGTCTTCCCGGCACTGGCGCGATCCCGGTGTTCGAGCTGCTCGCTCGTGTGCAACCGGGAATCGACCGCCGTCATCCGCCGGAGCGGGCTGCGCCAGCAGTCCGTTAGCGATTCGCACATTTCGACGTTTAATTTAATTAAATAATTTAAATTGTATAAGCGTTGATGAATTTTAAACAAAATGGATGAGTGAACCTACCAAGTTTTATAGGTTGATGATGATATTTTCTTGATTTTTTCTTAACCGTGTTTAGACTCTGCTTGCATTTTTAATTGATTTATTTGGTCAATTAAAGAGTGGGCGTGCAGGTTCGTGAGTGCTATCGGGCGCTTGTCGCCAATAATGCAGTGGAGTGTGTTGAGCATGACGATGGGGCATGCGATGCATATCGTGGTTTGAGTATTAAATAAAAAATTCATAACTATTTTTTCATTTTTGTGGGGAAAACAATGATTTTTTATGGGTGTTTTATCTCATCCTGAATGCCGGTTTATTTTGAATTTCAACGGAATGACGGTGTTTGAAAATGCAGGGGATTTCGATGAGGAAAATCAGAATCTGCGCGGCGCAGGAGATCGAGTACAGCATCGAATCGCACGATTCTCTGGAGAAAATGGCGGCGGGTGTCGCGTCTTTCGCCGATGGCGGTGCGATGAGCGTTTTCATCGACCAGGGTTTGCCGCGCGCGCATGCCGACTCGCTCGTGGCCGCGCTTCGCTTTGCCGGGATCAACGTGCGCTGCCATTGCGTCAACGCAGAGGAAGATCAAAAGACGCTCGGTAATGCGCTGCGGATTGCGGAGATATTGAATCAGTCCGGCACGAAGCGCCGGTCCTCGCCGCCGGTCGTGATCGGCGGCGGGGTGGTCTGCGACCTGGTGGGATTTGCATGCAGTCTCTATCGTCGCGGTATTCCGTTCATTCGCGTGCCGACCACGCTGCTCGGCATGGTCGACGTGAGTGTTGCCGCGAAGACGGCGGTCAATCATTTCGGTTACCGAAACAGGCTCGGTTCATTTCATCCGGCTGCCGCCACTTATTTGTATCCCGGCTTTCTCGATACGCTGCCCGGCCGGCATATCGCAAACGGCTTGGCCGAGGTATTCAAGGTCGCGCTGATCAAAAGCCGCCGCCTGCTCGATCTGCTTGACGAGCATGGGCATGCATTCTTCGAGCCGGGTGTCGAAACGAATCCGTTCGTCAACGAAATCATTCATCTGGCGGCGATAGCGATGGCCGAAGAGCTGGAGCCGAACCTGTGGGAGCGCGATCTGCGCCGCATCGTCGACTATGGGCATTCGTTCAGTCCGTTGATCGAGATGACCTATATCGACGAGCTGCTGCACGGCGAAGCCGTCGCGCTCGACTGTCTATATTCGGCGTTGCTGTCGAAGCAGCGCGGCATGTTGGACGAAGCCGATGTCGATCGGATTTTCGATATTGCGAAAAAGCTTCGTCTTCCTCTGTATCATCGCGGCTTCGGCGATGGGCAACTCGTTGCCGATGCGTTACGTGACACGACGATTCATCGCGACGGCCATCAGAATTTGCCTCTGATGCGCGGCCTTGGCGATGCGGTATTCGTCAACGATCTGACGCCTGCCGAGATGCGCACTGCATCCGAGGCGTTGTCACGGTTTTCGTCAGCGAGCCGCAGCGTGGGTTTTCTCATGGAGACATACCCGACATGACGGCGCCGATTCTGCTGATTACAGGGGGGACGCGGGGGATCGGCGCCGCTGTCGCCCGTCATGCGGTGCGTGCCGGCTGGATCGTTCATGCGTGGGGGCGGGACGCGCGTGCGGGCGAGGCGCTCGTGCATGCGCTCTCCGAAGGCCCGGGCGAGTGCTACTACCGTCAGGTCGACGTTTCGGATTTCGCGGCGCTGAAGCGCGAGTACGAGCGGCTCGCAGGCCCGCACCGCATTGCGTATGCATTCAACAATGCCGGCATTGCCGCCGCCGGCTCGCTCGCGGCGATCGACGCCGACGCGGTGCGACGCTGCTTCGATACGAACGTGTTCGGCCTGTGGGCGAACTTGCGGTTCCAATTGGCCGGCATGGTGGGCGCGGGGCAGGGCGTCATCGTCAATAATCATTCGATTCATGCGGTCCGCACGATGTTTCCTGGCGTCGGCGTCTATGCGGCATCGAAGGCGGCGGGGGCGGCGCTGACCAAGGCAGCCGCACTCGAGGCCGGGCCGGCGGGTGTCAGGGTGAACGGCATCGCGCCGGGGCCGATCGATACGGACATGTACCGCCGCAGCCTCGTCGACAGCGCCGACGCGAACACGTGGCCGTCGCGCATTCCGCTCGCGCGCATCGGTACGGAGGACGAGGTCGCGCAGACGGTGATGTTCCTGTTTTCGTCCGGCGCGTCGTTCATCAATGGCCAGATCGTCGGCATAGACGGAGGTGCATCGTGCTACTGAACGATGCCGTGGCGCCGGTCTACGATTACGTGATTGTCGGTGCAGGGCCGGCCGGCTGCATCGTCGCCGAGCGCCTGTCACGCGATCCTTCGGTGAGCGTGCTGTTGCTGGAGGCGGGCGACGATCTGTCGGCCCGCGAAGACGTGCTCACGCCGAGCCGCTGGCCGGTGCTGATCGATTCGGCGCACGATTGGGCGCATCGAACCGAACCGCAGCCGGCACTCGGGAATCGCGCGGTCGCTTGGCCGCGCGGCAAGATGGTCGGCGGCTCGGCGGCCATGCATGCGATGGTATACGTTCGCGGCCATCCGGACGATTTCGCGCGCTGGGCGGACGAGGTTGCGCCTTCGTGGGGCTGGGCGAGCCTGCAACGCTTTTTCGAGCGGTTCGAGCAAGGGAGCGGTGAGATCGTGTCGGTCGAGCGGCCGACGTCGCTGCATCCTTTCTGCGAAGCGTTTCTCGACGTCGCGCAGACGCTCGGCTTGCCGTGCCGCGAGATGGTCGACGTATGCGCGCACCCGGGAGTTGGCCGATACCACGTGATGCAGCGCGACGGCCTGCGTTCGTTTCCCGCGCGGACTTGCCTGGCGAGAGCGTTGGCGCGGCCGAATTTCACGATGCTCACGCATTGCCGGGTCGAGCGGCTGGGATTCGATGGCCGCCACGCGCGGCAAGTGATCGTCGAGTGCGTGGACGGCACGCAGCCGATCCGCGTTGAACGCGAGGCGATTTTGTGCGCGGGCACGATCGGCTCGCCAGCCATTCTGCTGCGCTCGGGCGTCGGTCCTGCCCGCGCGCTGCGCGCGGCGGACATTCCGATCGCGCATGCGCTCGAAGGCGTCGGCGCGAATTTGCACGATCACGCGCAGGTGACGTTGTCCGTCCGGTCGTTCACCAGCATGCCCGTTGCGCGCACGTCGAATCTCGGTGAAGTCGGCGGTTTTCTGAATACGCCGGCATCGGCCGAGCAGTCGTCGACGCAGCTTGCGTTCGCGCCGATCATCGGCTTGAGCCGCGGCGGCGACATCGGCGGCGGATTTTCGCTCGGGCCGTCGGTCGGCTTACCGGCGAGCCGAGGCCGGGTTGGTATTCGGCGTGTGGCGGGCCGGCTGCGAATCAGTATCGATCCCGCTTATCTGAGCGACGAGCGCGATCTCGCCGTGCTTGCCCACGGCGTGTCGATCTGCCGCGAGATCGTCGGTCATCCGCGGTTGTCCGCACTTGCCGGCACGACGGGCAGGGATTTCGACCGGTTGCGGGAGCGCGACGCGATCCGGCGGTTCTGCCGCTCGCACGCGCATACGCAATTTCATCCGGTCGGCACCTGCAAGGCGGGGCACGGCGGCGACGCGGTGGTCGCGCCGGACTTCAAGGTCATCGGCCTGGACAACGTCAGGATCGTCGACGGATCGGTGATTCCGTCGATCACGAGGGCGAACACGTGTGCGCCGATCATGGCGCTCGCGATGCTCGCGGCCGATTCGCTGGCCGGCGGCTGAAGTCCATTTCATCCTTAGAGGAGCTAACGATATGGCGGGACCGGGATATTCTTTTTTGGGCGACGAAGAGCGGGACAACGTCAACCGAGTGCTCGATACGTGGGGCCTGACGCGTTTCGCATACGACGTGCCGAACTTCACGTCGTTCGTCAGGCAGACTGAAGAGGCATTCGCGTCGCTTGCCGGCGTGCGGCATGCGATCGCCGTCAACAGCGGGACGTCCGCGTTGATCACGAGTCTCGCCGCGCTCGGCGTCGGACCGGGAGACGAAGTGATCGTGCCGGGGTACACGTTCGTCGCATCGATCGGCAGCATCGTGCTGAGCGGCGCGACGCCCGTGCTCGCGGAAATCGACGATACGCTGACGATCGATCCGGCCGACGTCGAACGCAAGATCACGAGCAGGACGAAGGCGATCATGCCGGTTCACATGCTCGGCGCGGCATGCGACATGCATGCGCTAGGCGCGCTCGCGCGGCGTCACGGGCTGAAGATCGTCGAGGATGTCGCGCAGGCGTGCGGCGGCAGTTTTCAGGGGCGGCGGCTGGGCGCGCATGGCGATATCGGCGCGTTCTCGCTGAATCCGTTCAAGGTGATCACGTCGGGCGAAGGCGGGCTCGTCATCACCGACGATCCGCATCTGTACCAGCGTGCATACGCGTTTCAGGATCAGGGCTGGTTCCCGCTGCGTCGCGACACGGGCGAGGGCGACATCCTGTTCGGACTCAATCTGCGCATGGCGGAGCTTGCCGGCGCGGTGGCGGTTGCGCAGATCGCGAAGCTCGACCGGGTGCTCGCCGCGACGCGCCGCGCGAAATCGGCGCTGCTGAGCCGGCTCGCGCTGCCGGGCGACTGCCCGATTCAGCCGCGCCGATTGAACGACGAAGCGGGTGATTGCGCGACGGTGCTGGTGCTGACCTGCGCGGAACGCGAGCAGGCCAAGCGCCTCGCCACGACGCTCGGTTCGAAGACGCTCGACGATTCGGGCCGGCATTACTACCGGAACATGTCGCAACTGCATCGGCTTGGCGATCGCGTAAAATCGTCGGCCGTGTTTCATCGGCATTACGCGGGCGATCCGGCGCTCGGCACGTTTCCTTCGCTTACCCGGACCGACGATCTGCTCGGGCGCTCGGTCGGCATATCGATTGGCGTGTCGGACCGATACCTCGGCGCAGGCTTCGGCATCTCGGTCCAGGATGACGACGAGACGATCGATGCGCGTGCGCGCACGCTTCGCGACGCGATTCTTTCGGCATCGTGAAGCCGCCTGGCGCATGGGTGACGCTTGTGGCGACGGCGCAAGACTTGGGCGCCGCCGTGCGGCTCGCGGACGGTTCGAGCGCGGGCTTGCACGCGCGGCTGCTCGAGCGTTTGAAGTGCGATGCGGCTGAAGGGGGCCGGCCGCACGACGAATGCACGCTCGAAGTCGCCGCGCTCGTCGGCGCGGATGGAATCGTGGCCGGCGGCATAACCGGCAGTCTGTTGTATGGCCGGCTCTATGTCGATTTGATCCACGTCGACGAATGCTTCAGGGGGCGCGGTCTCGGCGAGCGGCTGCTGCGGCATGCCGAGGGGTGGGCGCGCGAGAAGGGCGCGTCGCACGTGTGGCTGCATACGTACCGGTTTCAAGCGCCCGGATTCTATCGCCGGTGCGGCTATGCGGAACTCGCGACGATCGGCGAGACGCACGATCCGCAAGCGATGACGTTTTTCGCGAAGCGGATCGGCTGACGTCCGATGGCCCGGCCAATGCGGCGGCGCGACCTGGCGGGCTGGCGGACGCGCCGCGGCCGGCCGACGTCACGCCTTCGGTTTTCCGGATGCCGCTTTGTCGTTTCCGGCCGGCGCGTCCGGCGGCACGCCGAGCAATTGCAGCGATCCGCTCGTCACCGAAGAAAACACCGGACCGGCGACCGTCCCGCCGTAATAGCCTTTGCCGCTCGGCTCGTCGATCATCACCGCGACGATCAGGCGCGGGTCGCTCATCGGCGCCATGCCGGCGAACAACGCGCGGTATTTGCCCTTCGCATACGACGCGCCGACTTGCTTGCGCGCCGTTCCCGTCTTGCCGCCGATCCGGTAGCCGTCGACGCGCGCCGCGCGTCCGGTTCCGCCCTGGCCAACCGCCATTTCGAGCATCGAGCGAATCGCGGCCGCGGTGGCGGGCGATGTTACGCGATGGCCGCGGTGCGCGGCGTCGGTTTGCGCATCGGCCGACGTCTTCAGCAGCGACACCGGGTGCAACGTGCCGTCGCCCGCATACGCGGTGTAGACCTGCGCGATTTGCAGCAGTGATGTCGACAGCCCGTAGCCGTAAGCCATCGTCGCCTGCTCGATCGGCCGCCAGCGCTTGTACGGACGCAGCCGGCCCGATGCGACGCCGGGAAACGTCAGCTCCGGCGCACGGCCGATTCCGTATTCCTGATACTTGTTCCAGATCATTTCCGCCGGCAGGTTGAGCGCGAGCTTCGCGAGCGCGATGTTGCTCGACATCTGCAACGCCTGCGCGACGGTGATCGCGCCGTGGTTCGATGTGTCATGGATCACGGCGGGCCCGATCCTGTACGAGCCGGGCGACGTATCGATCACCGTTTGCGGCCGCACCTTGCCCGCGTCGATCGACAGCGCAACGACGAGCGGCTTGATCGTCGAGCCGGGCTCGAACGTGTCGATCACCGCGCGGTTGCGCAATTGCTGGCCGGTCAGGCGCGCGCGATCGTTCGGATCGAACGTCGGATAGTTCGCGAGCGCGAGGATCTCGCCGTTTTTCGCGTCCAGCACGACAACGCTGCCGCCTTGCGCGTGGTTCGCGATAACGGCCGACTTCAGTTGCGCATACGCGAGTTGCTGGATGCGGCGGTCGATCGTCAGCTCGATCGTCGCGCCGTGCTGCGCCGGCACGAGCGGACGGGTATCGGAAATGATCCGGCCGAGCCGGTCGCGGATCACCTGGCGCTCGCCCGCGGTGCCCGACAAGCGTGCGTTCGCGGCAAGCTCGACGCCTTCTTGCCCGCGATCCTCGACGTTCGTGAAGCCGACGACGTGCGCGGCCGATTCGCCTTCCGGGTAGAAGCGCTTCGAATCGGCAATCTGCGTGATGCCGTCGGCGTCGAGTTTTTCGATCCGGGCAGCCGTTTCGGGGTCGATCTGGCGTTTGAGCAGCACGAACGAGCGTTCGCTCGTCAGCCGGCGCCGCACTTCGGCGAGCGGCATGTCGAGCAGCTTCGCGAGCGGTGCGTAAGCGGCTTCGTCGACCTGCTTGGGATTCGCCCAGATTTCATAGGTCGTCAGGCTCACGGCGAGCAGCGCGCCATTGCGATCGACGATGCTGCCGCGCATCGCGCCTAGCTCGATGGTTCGTTGATAGCGTTTTTGGCCTTGTCCGACATAGAAATCCTGGTTGGCGACTTGGACCCAGAACGCGCGGCCGATCAGCGCGGCGAACCCGGCAAAGACCAGGATCACGACAAATTTCGAGCGCCACATCGGCAGGCTCGATGCCAGCATCGGATTTTTGGCGACGGCGAGGTACGGATCGGAGGACGAGGTCGATTTCTTCTTCAGGCGCATGAGGGGAGGCTATCGCGTGCGTCGGGCGGCCAGAGGAGGTTGAAATGAATGTAATTGTAATTAATAAGTAATCGTTTCGTCTGAAAATGACGGCAACATCTTGATAAATCTGACAATTCGAGACGGATGCGAAGGGAAGGGAGCGGCACGGGAAGCAGCGCGGGCGCGCAGTTGGGGCTGCGCGTGGTTTTCGCGATGATCACGATCTGCGTCGCGCGGCAAGCGATCGATTTTTCGCGCGCATCGGCGTACACCGCCTGGGCGCGCGGTTGCCAGGGCGGCCAACCATCGCGCGGATGGCAGAGCGGGGCGCATCGCGTTCGTGCGGACGCGTGCGCTTCGTTTTCGGGCGGCTGAGCGCGTGCCTGCGTTTGTGCCGCATGCCGGTGCGGCCCACGGCGACGCGGCTCGCCGCGAATCTGTCAGCTGCGGGTTGGCTGTCCGCGGCCGCTCACCTGCGGCCGGGCGCGTGCCGGATCGCGTCCGCCGCGAGCCTCATCGCGCCGGGTGCTGCCGCATCACGCTGGCAATGCAAATTGGGCAACCGCCGCGCGCAACGCGTCCGCCTGATCCTTCAGCGAATGCGCGGCGGCGGCGGCTTGCTCGACGAGCGCGGCGTTTTGCTGAGTGACCTGATCCATTTCGCCGACCGCCCGGTTCACCTGATCGATTCCCGTGCTTTGTTCGCGTGACGCATGGCTGATCTCGTCGAGAATTTCGTTGACGCGCGTGACCGATTGCACGATCTCGGTCATCGTCGTCCCCGCGCGCGTGACGAGCGACGCACCGTGCTCGACCGTCGCATTCGACGTCTCGATCAGCGATTTGATCTCTTTGGCCGCGCTCGCCGAGCGCTGCGCGAGCGAGCGCACCTCGCTCGCGACGACCGCGAAGCCACGCCCTTGCTCGCCCGCGCGCGCCGCCTCGACGGCCGCGTTCAGCGCCAGAATATTGGTCTGGAACGCAATGCCGTCGATCACGCCGATGATGTCGCCAATCTTGCGCGACGCGCCGGTGATCTCGGCCATCGTCCGCACGACGTCGCCGACGACCGCGCTGCCGCGCGTGGCAACCTGCGCCGCCTCGTCGGCGAGCCGCGCGGCTTGCAGCGCGCTGTCGGCATTCTGTTTCACGTTCGCCGTCATCTGGCCCATGCTCGTGGCCGTTTGCACGAGCGCCGCCGCCTGCTGCTCGGTGCGCTGCGACAGGTCGGTATTGCCGGCCGCGATTTCGGATGCGCCGACATTGATGTTCTCGGTGCCGAGCCGCACGCGCGACACCATGTCGATCAACGCCGTCTGCATCGCGCGCAGCGCGTGCAACAGACTGGAACGATCGTTGCCGCACACGCCCACCTGCGCGGTCAGATCGCCCTGCGCGATCCGGTGCGCGGTGGCGACGGCCGCCTCCAGATCGCCGCCGAGGCTGCGCCGCACGCTGCGCAGCACGCCCGCCATCACGATGGTCCCGACCACGCCGAGCGCGGCCGCCATCGCCAGCCAGCGGCCGATGCTGACGAGCACGGCCGCCTGCACGTCGTCCATGTACATGCCGGTCACGATGTACCAGTCCCACGGCGCGAAATGGCGCACGGCGCTCGTTTTGTCGATCGGCTGGTCGGCGCCAGGCTTGGGCCACTGGTATTCGACGTAGCCGAGGCCGCCGCCGGCGTTGGCGGCCTTGACGATTTCGACGAACACGCGCGTGCCGGCCGGATCGGCGAGATTCGACGCGTCCTTGCCGTTCAGCTCGGGTTTGATCGGGTGCATCACGATGACGGGTCTCGAATCGTTGATCGATACGTAGCCGTCCTTGCCGTAGCGCATCGCGGCGATCGCGTCGAGCGCAGCGCGCTTCGCATCGGTTTCGGGCATCGCGCGCTGCTGGGCGAGCGCGTGGAAGTATTCGCTGACGCCATAGGCTTGCGCGGTGAGGTTCGCGAGCTGCGCGCGCCGCTCCGCGATCATCGATGCTCGGTTTTGCCATGCGCCGATCGAGCCGATCATCAGCAGCCCGATCCAGACGAAGACGATCAGCGATGTGAGCTTGTGGTTCAACGACAGGTTGCGCATAGGTTCGGAGCGCCGGACGGCGGCGTGTGGAGACGGGGATGCCTGTTTATCGGCGTGGAGCGACGCGAGCGCAGGCGGGTATTCCCTATAGGCTGAATCGGTTTGCATGGCCGCGGGATGCGATGGCGGCAGTTCAAGGGCAGTTAGGTGAGGGCGGGCTTGCGAGCGTATCGTGAGCGACGCCCGCTGTTATGTTGAGGCGTTTTGCGGCAGCGCCGCATTTTTATGCGATTGGCGGCGACTCTATAGAAGCGGGATCGATGCTCATAGCGAGGAGTATGAGGGGCATGGCGCCGAGATGTTTTCGCATCGCGGCGGCCTCCACGTTCCCGGATTTCGCGGAAAATCTATTTGGCTTGTCCAGAACTTCATTTTATCGAGAGTTGGCGTTTCTTCGGGCCGGCGAGATCAAAGCTCATGCCGGCGAGCGTCATCTCCATGTCTCGATAGTTCCGAACCCCAAGTTGCCGCAGCTGTTGATTGGAGAGCTTAATTGAACCTGAGTGCCCAAGGTGAATGCAAGCTGAGCTTGGGAAAATAACACGCGCCCTACCGGATTCGTATCCAGCGGTATATCACTGGAATCGTGATAATAAAATTTAGCGGTGTCGGTCCAATACGGTTTGTCATTGATGTAAACGCCAAATTCACTCCAGGCGGATTTGCCTGATCCGGAATAAGGGCCCACGATGTCGACGATATAACCTTTGGCACAAACCGTACCGATTCCGGCGAATGCCAGGTGGCTGGTTGCCATTAGTAAGGTAAAAATCAAAGGGATCTTAAGTTTCATGGTACTCTCCATGCAATTCGCAATGACGGCGTTATTTTTTATCCCACAGCAAATTTGTTGGCGAAATTACCGGAAATGCATACTTTGCCTTAATTTTTTCAAAATCTGGAATGATTCTGTTACACGTATCCGAGGTGGCCGCTGAGGCTGGAATACTTGTGGGATGTGTATTTGTTCGTTTTCCTTGAGGGGTTTTTATTCGATATTCTCCATTGACGTACTGCCAATCGCCGGAATATAAAGGATAAACGCTTCGTCTGTCGGCAATTTGTGTCAATCCGGTAACTATGGAGCCAAGCACACTTTGATCGCCATTGTTGTAGCGGACCATGTTTTGATAAACCGAACTTAATGTATTGAACGCATTCTGCCCGACGATTTCGACCGCGCCTTCTTCGAATCCTTCTCCTGGGTCATCAGAGCGATTGTTGGGGCCGATGAAAAGATTTCCTGGCAGCCAGGTGTAAAATTCCTGAAATGTATCCAACCCTGGCGGCGGCCGGTTTCCACCCCATCTGGCATAATTATCGGCGACGGCAAGCGCCAAGTTTGAAGCTTCTAGGTAATCGAGGCGATTTCTTTCGCAATCCAGGCTGGCTGCCGACGCATACGATGGAATATTTCTTCCAAAAACTATAAGAAAGCTACGAAATCTTAGTATTTCGCCGTGAGTTTCCATCACTCTGTTATAGAACGCGCGCAGCACATTGTAAGGGATAATATGGTGACGACTTACTTCAACGGAGTAATCGGGGCCGCTTCCCTGTGCTGAAAGGTCAATATTATAATTTTGTAGCGGCGGGTATGGCGCTCCTGGTCTCGCCCCAAGTTCAAGCTCATATGAACCTGGCGGGAAATCTTCCGGATCGGCGTGACATAGTGCGGATGCAGTCGCTATCCACGCTGCGAGTATAATTAAAATATGAGATCGCATTTTATGATCACTCATGCGGTTGAATTGTGGCTGGTCGCGTCTTGATGGCGATGTATAAATTATAAACAATTGCGTGCATAGTATTTGCGGTGAGTGTTCTGAATTGCACTTGCCGAATTTTTGAAGTCAGAGTATCTGTTGGTCGGTTAAATTTCGATGATTTTTATAGCGGAGGGGTCGTATTGAGTGTATTTCCAGGTATTTTATTTGTCAATAAAGGAAGATTTTTTTGTCTGAATGTTTATTCGATTCAATAATTTATTTTTTTAAAATAAATTGAATTGAAACGATTCAGTTCGGTCGTCGAATTGAAATTGAGATTTGACGCTAATTTGAAGCGGCTTCAAGGCCATACGTGTAATCAAGCCAAGCCGTCTGGTTAATGGCAATTCTGACGCAGCGCCCCAGTCAACCTCGATCGATATGCCGCTTTCATAAACCCGCGGCGAGAAACGCAGCATCATAATCATTCCATCGAATATTTGCCGTGGCTTGCGTGCTGCGCTTCGACGCGTCGCGTCGAAGCGGTCGATCGGCATGTCGGCGCTCGCGTACAATCAATCGCGACCGGCCCGTCCATGCCGAGGTGTCGGCAACCCGCCGGATATTTTCCTCAAACCTCCCAACACGAAGGAACCCTACATGGATCATGGAAACATCGTTCATCCGCAGTTCGTAACGCTGAACAACGGCGTGCGCCTGCATTATGCGAGCGCGGGCCAGCCCGGCCAGCCGTTGATGCTGTTCGTGCACGGCTTCCCCGAATTCTGGTACGCATGGCAAGCGCAACTGTCTGCATTCGGCGATGCGTATTACGCGGTCGCGCCGGACTTGCGCGGCTTCAACCTGTCGAGCAAGCCGGCGGGGCCGGGCGAATACCATCCCAAGCTGATCGTCGACGATCTGGCTCAACTGATCGACGCACTCGGCTACAGCCGGGCAATCGTCGTCGCTCACGATTGGGGCGGCGCGGTTTGCTGGAGTCTCGCGATCAAGTTTCCACAGTTGATCGACAAATTGGTGATTGTGAATGCGCCGCATCCGTGGCTGTTTGCGAACGCGCTCGCAAACGATCCCGCGCAGCAAGCCGCTTCCGCGTACATGAACTGGCTGCGGCAGCCCGGCTCGGAAGACGCGCTTGCCGCCAACGATTTCGCGAATCTGGAAAAATTTTTCACGGCAGGCGGGCAGTCCGGGGCGTCGTGGTATACGCCCGAAGTGCGCGGCAAATATCATGCGGCGTGGTCCGTGCCCGGCGACGGCGGATCGCACGGCCTGACGGGCGGCTTGAACTACTACCGCGTGTCACCGCTGCATCCGCCGGCCGGTGGCGAGGCGGCGCCGGACATATCGAAGCTTGTGCCCGAGGAATGGGTCGTGCAGGTGCCGACGATGGTGATTTGGGGCGAAAGCGATACTGCATTGCCCAAAACGCTGCTCGACGGCATCGAACGTTTCGTGCCGGATCTGCGGATCGAGCGCATTCCGGAAGGATCGCATTGGGTGATACACGAGCAGCCGGAACGGATCAATACGCTGATTCGTGGATTTGTCGGTTGATTTCGACACGTGGCCCACACCGGCGCTATGCCGGTTGTTGCGCTGGCGATGATTGTCGAGCTGTTTACCGTATCGTTTCGCAGGAAAGCGTGCGCGGTGGTGTCAATCCAACCGCGCATGCGCGGCGCAGGTGCAGGCTCAAGAGCATGCGCAGCGACTAGGCGCGGCGCATACAAACGAATCGTTTTGCGCCGTCGTGCCCGCCCGTTGCGCGTCTGTCGCAGCCGGCCTTGTCAAACCGGATCTTTGCTGGGCGGCTCTTGCGGCTTTTGCGGATGCTCGTGATGGTGGTGATGGCCGGACGACGGCGGCGCGAACGCATCCTCTTCGGGGTCGCGAGTAGGGTCGGTGGGCGATTCAGGCTGCGGTGATGTGTGATCAGTCATAACGGTCTGCCTGCAAGTCTTGCAATGCGCGCGCATGCCCGCGCGGACGCGCGACGCGCACCGGGTTTCGTTTCTCTGTTATAGGCGATTGGACGTGCATTTGCCGGATCGCGGCGTAGACCGTCGATTAATGGTTCGCGAGCCGAAGCCGATCGACATCGGCGGCTTGGAGGTGGCGGGCGGATCGGCGGAGGAGTAGGGGGAAGCGCCGGGTGCTCCTCCTCTACCGCGCGAACCTTCGCGGGGAAATCTGGCCGACCGCATAGCTTGTTACTGCGCACGCCGGGAATGAACCGATCGGAGAAGCGGCTTCAGTCTGCAATTAAAATTCCAAAATTCATTTCATGTATAACGCAAATCCATTCTCGGAAGGATTCAAAATAAGAATTTTATTGCCTCCACCTTGATTGTTACCCGGAACTTCGGTTGCATCGTTATACGAAAATGGAGCATTGCAATACTTGATGGCGTCCTTGCCTGGCGGATTCCAGTAATCTTGAAATAGAAAAATCAGTATTTGAGAGGGGGCGCCATCAATAATATTTATTGCCTTATTCCCCTCGCTCTGACCGGCGATCCACGGAACCCATATATCGCCAGTCCACGCTCCGCTTGCCGGAACGGAGAACAATTGGGAAGCGCTGTCTCCATTTTTGATGGCAATTAAATTGAAGGTATTATTTATAATCATTTTTATATTTGTGACGTCGGCCATTTAAATTTTCTCCCATTGATTTTTGGTTGAATGTACTGGCTCCGTCCTTGCAAAGAAAGCTGTTATTTATCGGAGGTGTTCGCCAATATTTTTCTACCTATATTCAAGTAATCCATGGGTCGTCCGCATTGGTGATCCTTATTTCTAAGTGATTATCCCGTTGTTCGATTATCTTGTTTTCGATAAGGCAATGCGGACCATCGTTATTTATAGATGTGTGTTTGCATAGTTCGATGATCGGCAATCAGTTTGTGCTGTGAATAATGCTTCGCGGTTTTTGCCGCAATGCAACCGCAATCCTTTGATTGTAAAAATAAAGATCATGGCAAAATACTACATTATCTATGCGATAATTGAAAGATCTCCGAGAAACTACTATTGCTATTCTGGATATATTTCATTTGACCAGAGTGATAAAAAATTTTCTCCGGAAAAATATATAAGAACTGGTGGGAAAAATGGAGATATTCCAAATGAATATTCACTGTATTTGAATCCTACCGATTACCCGCCAACCGGGGTGTTCTATAACGGAGGAATCAGGGATCCAAAGCAACCTCAATTCACCTTGGTTACCGGCATCGACAGAATCGCATATGCGGTCAGACCTTATGTTGCCCTGCCGGGCGGGCAGGGAACTTTCAATTTTATGACGTCGATCAATGTGGCATCGCCCTACAGTGCAATCGTGCCATTTAGACAAGATAACGAAGTTGGAAAGACATTGATGTACCACTGGTTCTATAAAACTGAAGACGGGGCTTTGTGGTGGGCGGCGGGAAGCGGTAGCGTGAAAATTACGGACTTACCGACAAGGAGTTATCCAAGTATCGTACAGCGCGTGATTGCCGATGATTTTGGATGGATAATTGCGTGCGACGATAATGGGAGAATAAGTTACTCTGCGGTAGAAAGCTTTCAAAATCAAAAGCTGAAAGCCCTGGAAAGCTTCGATAATGTGATTGACGGTCGGCCAGCCGCCATTATGGGTGAATTCATTGTTGACGGGACTACTGAAAGTTATATTTTTGTGTTTTACAAATCCTCGAACAACGTGCTTCGTTGTTGTGTTTTCGACTGGCGTGGCACGGAATTGGGTTGGCAAGTCGATGCCGCAGTTCTTTCTGGGGAGGGGCAGGAATTTAGCATCACATCGTCACCGTCGGCTGCGCCATGTTATCTCAACGGAAAACGCAATACCGAACGTGCATACGTTTGTGCTTTCGGTCCGGATCCGGATGATAGAAATAAAACCAAGCTGATTTTATTTGAGATCGATCTGGCCTCGGTAGACCTTGAAAATAAACGGATGCCCGCGACCAAAATTAATCAAATTTCCACGTCTTACAACACCAATGCAGGCCCCTTCATGTTCTATGGCGGTTGATCGGGATATCCGATATAGGATGTGCAACATCGAAGAATACGAAGAGATAAACGAAATTGCCGGCGGCCAGCGCACGTCCTATTTGATCTGTCTGTACGCTCGAAAACGGCCTTCGCGGCCGTAGATACGATGGGGCGCGCCGGTTTGAGTCTGGCGGGGCGGGTGTAGGGTGCACTTTGCGATCGTGAACAGGCTCTCAGCCGGGCAGATCGGCCGGCGTATCGACGTCGCGCAACACGGCTGCATCGTCGACGTCGACGATCGCGGGCGGATGGGCGACGAGCAGCGCGCGGGCGCCCGAATCGCCGTCGAGCGCGGCAAGCGCCTCGTAGTGGCGGCTCGCGAACCCGACTGGATGCCCGCGTTGCCCGCGATAGGCGGGCGCGACGATCGATGCCGGTCCCACTTCGAGCGTCCGTGCGAGCGCCTCGATCGTCGCCGGCGCGATCCATGGCATATCCGCGAGCGCGACGATCCAGCCGGGGCTGTCGGCGCTCGCGCGCACGCCGGCCGCGAGGCTCGCGCCCATCCCCCGGACGGCGTCTGGCGCGAACACCGCTTGGCAGCCGACGCCGTTGAGCAGCTGCGCGAGCTTTTCCGCGCCGGGCCGAACTACCGCGATCACGTTGGGCAACACGGCGGTAAGCCGTTGCGCGGCGGCGACCGCGACGGGCGTCCCGTCGGGCAGCTTCGCGAGCAGCTTACTGTGGATGCCGCCGGGATCGAAGCGGGTGCCGAGGCCGGCGGCCAGCAGCACTCCGGTGGCGAGCGACGCGTATGTCATGGCGGTAACCGGTGGCGGACGTGTCGCGATTGTGCGATGCAGGAGAAGCAGACGCAAGCACGTGCAGTCCGATTGCAAGGCGTCCGTCCAGCCCGGCCAGCGGGATGCGCGCGGGTGCGGCGCGGCGTGAAGTTCGCAGCGCGCCGCTAGAATGGCTTATTTCAACTTCCGCTGCCGCCCCCCGCATGGATACGTCGCCGCTTTGCGCGCATGCCGCGCTGCTGCTCATCGATCTGCAAAAAGGCATTCTTGCGCCGAATCCGGCTATCCCGCGCAACAATCCCAATGCGCAAACGCATTGGGCGACGCTGCTCGACTGCTGGCGCCGTACCGGCCGGCCGATCGTGCATGTCCGGCATATTTCCCGCTCGCCGGATTCGGTATTCCGGCCCGGCCAGCTGGGCGCCGAATTTCACGACGCATTCGCACCGCTCGCGCGCGAGCACGTGATCGAAAAAAACGTCCCCGACGCGTTCGCGGCGACGGGGCTCGCGCGCTGGCTGCACGAGCGCGGCATCACGCAACTCGTGATCGCCGGCGTGATCACGAACAATTCGGTGGAATCGACCGCGCGCTCGGCGGGTAATCTCGGCTTCGATACGATTGTCGCGGGCGATGCGTGCTTCACGTTCGATCAGCGCGATCTGTCGGGGCGCGTGTGGGCGGCGGCCGACGTTCATGCGCTTTCGCTGAGTAATCTCGCGATGGACTACGCAACGATCATGGATACGCGCGAGATCGTCGAGCGCACGGCTCAGGCTGGCGGATGAGTCCGCCGCGCCACGCCGGTTGCGCGCGATGCAAGCGCGGCCGGCAGCAGCCGGCGCGTCGCGCGGCCCCGGCGCTCAAGCATCCGCCCAGCGTCGCAGCAGATTGTGATAAATCCCGGTGAGCGCGATCACGCCCGCGTCGCCCGCGCCTTTTTCCGCACTGAGCTGCTGGATCTGCGTATCGAGTTGGAAGAGCAGCGTGCGGTCGCCATCGTCGCGCACCATGCTCTGAATCCAGAAAAACGACGCGACCCGCACGCCGCGCGTCACCGGCGTCACGCGATGCAGGCTCGACGCCGGATACAGCACCATATCGCCCGCCGGCAGCTTCGCGCGATGCACGCCGAAGGTATCCTCGACGCATAGCTCGCCGCCGTCGTATGCATCGGGCTCTTCGAGAAAGAGCGTCGCGGAAAGATCGCTGCGCACGCGAAAATCGGTGCCGCGCAGCAGCCGGATCGCGTTGTCGACGTGCGTGCCGAACGCGTCGCCGCCCGCGTAGCGGTTGAACAGCGGCGGAAACACCTTGAGCGGCAGCGCGGCCGAGAAAAACAGCGGATGGCGCGCGAGCGCGTCCTGGATCGCGTTGCCGACCGCGCGCGCGGCGGCCGAATCTTCCGGCAATTGCAGATTGCGCTTGGCGAGCGCGGATTGCGCGCCGGACGTCGCATTGCCGTCGGTCCAGTCCGCCTGGTCCAGCACGGCCCGGCATTGCGCGACCTCGTCTTTCGTCAGCACGGCGGCAATTCTGAGCATCATCCGGCGAACTCCTGCGCTGCCGCGGCGCGAAACGCATCGATCGGCGAAGCGGCCAGATAGGCGCGCATCTTCGCGACGAACGCGGGCGTGGCGGTGCGCGGCACGCGCGCGAGCCATTCGAGCGCTTGCGCAATGCATCCGCGCTCGGCGAGCAGCCGTGCGTAGTTGAACTGCCCGCGAAAATCGCCGGCCTGCGCCGCGCGCCGGTAGTAATCGAAGGCGATGTCGCGGTTTGCGGCGACGACCCAGCCGTCCTCGTAAAATCCGCCGATCAGGTTGATCGATTTCGCATGGCCGAGCGCGGCCGCTTTCTCGAACCATTCGAGCGCGGCGGCCCGGTTTTCGTCGATGCCATTGCCGAGGGCGAGCATCGTCGCGTAGTTGTACATGCCCCAATCGAGCCCGGCACGCGCGGCCTCGCGATACCAATACACGGCGACGGCCGCGCTCGCGGCTGTCCCCCAGCCGAACTCGTAGCAGCGTCCGACCATGTTCATCGCCATCGGATGGCCGGCGCGCGCCGCATGCTTGAACCATTCGAGCGCGGCGGCGGGATCGCGCGCGACGCCGTGGCCGTCGAGCAGATATTGGCCGTATACGGCCTGTGCGTCGACGATGCCGTTTTCGGCCGCCGCCGCGACCCATGCGGCCGCGCGCTCGGGCGGGCCGCCGAGGATCTCGACGAGCGATTCGTGCGTGGCCGACGCCAGCGCGGCGAGCGATACCGCCTGCATCGCGTCAGTAGCGCGCATTGAGCGTGACGAATGCCGAGCGGCCCGGCGCGATCGATGCGTAGTGCGCCGGATACGCTTGATCGTAGTACGTGCGGTTGAACAGGTTCTGCACGTTCAATTGCACATCGAGCTTCTTGTTGATCCGGTATTGCGCGGTCGCGTCGAAGCGCCAGTACGACGGCACGGCGCGCAGATTCGCGGTATCGCCGAACACCTTCGACATATAGAATGCGCCGCCGCCAAGCGTGAATTTCGGCGTCACGTCGTAGTTCGTCCACAAAGTGAAGCTATGCTTCGGCGTGTTCGGGAACTGATGGCCGTTGTCGGCCTGGTTTTTGCCGTTGTCGCGCAACTCGCTCTTCATGTACGTATAACCGCCGAACACTTGCCACGCGCGCGTGAGCCGGCCCGCGAAGCCGAGTTCGAGCCCTTGCACGCGCTTGTTGCCGGCCATCGCGTATTCGTTGTTCGGCAGCGTGACGCGCGCATTCGTCGTATCGATCTGGAACAGCGCGGCCGTCAACGACAGCTTGTCGGCGAGCACGTTCCACTTGGTGCCCAGCTCGATGCTGCGGTTTTTCTCCGGCGCGAGCTGGTCCGCGTTCGCGCCGACGCCGCCGCGGCCGGGCGTGAGCGACTGGGTTTCGGCGCCTTCGCCGAGCAGCGCGCCGGCGGGCGTCGACGACGTCGCATACGACGCGTAGACGCTGCCGTTCGGCGCGGGCTTGAACACGACGCCCAACTGCCAGTTGACGAGCGTATCGTCGCGCGTGTAGGTCTTCGAACCGTTCGCGCGGGTGTCGGTGAAGCGGGTCGAGTAATCGTCGATCCGCACGCCGGCGTTGACTTGCCAGCGCTTGCTGAGTTCGATCGTGTCGAAGCCGTAGATCGACTTCGTTACCGTGCGCGCATACGACGGATCGTTGTTTCGCGCGATCGAGCCGGCCCACGGATCGCTCGGGCTCGGTGACCACAGGCTCGTGCAGTTGTAGCCGGACGCAGCGCCGATTCCGGCCGCGCAGCTCTTGCCGTTGCCGGCCGCGACCGTGTATGCGTCGCGCTCGGAGGATTCGCGCGACAGTTCGATGCCCGTCGTGAAGCTGTGCTTGAGCAGCCCGGTCTTGAACTCGCCGGACAGCTCGGTCTGGTTCGCGATGCTATGGACCGAACTGTCGCGATTGTTGTTGCGGCGCCAGACGCGGCCGTTGATCACGTTGCCCTGGCTGTCGTCCGGCTGGGTCCAGATGTAGTCCTGCGTCGATTTGGTATAGCGCGTCGTGTTGCGCACCGTCAGCGACGGCGTGAGGTCGTGCTCGATGCGCACGGTGCCGATGTCGGACGTGGTCTTGCGGAAATCGCGGTCGACGAGGCCGTAGAAATTGTGCCGGTTCACGTTCGCCGGATAGATCGTATCGACGTTCGCCGGCTTGTTCGACGTCGTGTAGAAGTACGGGATGCCGCTGTCGGGCAGGTCGTCAGTCGACAGGTGATAGTAGCTGGCGGTGACGCGCGTCGGCGTGCCGAGGCCGAACGCGATCGACGGCGCGACGCCCCAGCGCTCGTTGTTCACCCAGTCGCGGCCGGCGACGTCGTTGTTGTGGCTCATCACGTTGAGCCGGAATGCCGCGTGTTCGGCAAATTGCCAGTTGCCGTCGGCGGTGAAGCGGCGGTAGCGGTCGGTGCCGAGCCCGGCGCTCGCGGCGGCGGCCGTGCCGAGATGCGGCGTCTTCGTCACCAGGTTGATGCTGCCGCCCGCGCCGCCGCGCCCGCCGTAGGCGCCGTCCGAGCCTTTCGTGATTTCGATGCGCTCGGTGTTGAAGATCTCGCGCGTGGTCGCGCCGACGTCGCGCATGCCGTCGGCGAACAGGCTGCCTTGCGTGTCGTAGCCGCGCAGGAACGGACGGTCGCCGAGCGGATTGCCGCCTTCGCCCGCGCCGAACGTGATGCCGGGCACGGTGCGCAGGGCTTCGGCGAGGGTGGAGGCGCCGCTGCTTTCGATCAGCGCTTGCGGAATCACGGTGACCGATTTCGGCGTGTCGACGAGCGGGGCGGTGAATTTCGCGGACGACGCGAAATCGGCCTTGTAGCTATGCTCGGCGGCGCCCTTGATCTGGATCGGTGCAAGCTCGTTGTCGTGGCCGGCGGGTGCGGCGCTCGGCGCGGCGTCTTGCGCGAACGCCGGGCTGGTGGCGAGTACGCCGACTAGCGTGGTGAATTTTCCGAGCTTCAACTCGTCGGGGCGCGACTTCATCGATGGTAATCCTTGCCAGATAAGACTCGATCGGACGAGGGCGCGATGAGAACCAGCGGGATTGCTCGACGGCTCGCGTCCGAATATTACAAATTGTTTTCGGGCGACATTTTAGTAAATAAATTTATAAATGAGAAGCGTTATCGTTCATGTTTTTTGAAAGATGCAGGCGGCGAGGCGGGTGTGGGCTCCTCGCCGCCGGTTCAATCGCTCCCATGAAACGGCGCGTCTTCCGGCCCCAGGTAAGCGGGCGGGCGCCAGGCCGCGTCGCGCATCGAGTGCTGGACCAGATGCTCGACGCCGAGCAGCACCGCGAAAATCGCCATCCGTACCGGAATCCCGTTGTCGGTCTGCCGGAAGATCGCCAGGCGCGGGTCGCGATTCAAGTCGGTCGACAGGTCGTTGGCGCCTGGCCGGCTGTCGCGCGGTAGCGGATGCATGATCAGCGTATCGCGGCCGCAGGTTGCGTCGACGAGCGCCTGATTGATCTGGAAATCCGGCGTGTAACCCTCGAACGACTCGTCGGTGAAGCGCTCCTTCTGGATTCGCGTCGCATAGACGACGTCCGCGCCTTTCAACCCATGCGCGAGATCGTGTGTCTGCTCGATCACATGGCCGTTTTTCGCGATCTGCTCGACGATGTATGCGGGCAGCTCCAGTGTCGGCGGCGAAATGAGCGTGAATTTCAGCCCGCGATAGAGCGCGAGCAGTTTCACGAGCGAATGGACCGTGCGGCCGTACTTGAGGTCGCCAACCAGCGCGATATGCGCGCCGTCAACGATCTTGCCGAGCCGCGAGAACTCGCGCTGGATCGTATACAGATCGAGCAGCGCCTGGCTCGGATGCTCGCCGGGGCCGTCGCCGCCGTTGATCACGGGCAGATTCGTCGCGCGGGCGAATTCGGCGACCGAGCCTTGCTCGGGGTGGCGGATCACCAGCGCGTCGACGTAGCCCGCGATGACGCGGCTCGTATCGTAGATCGATTCGCCCTTGGCCATCGACGAGAACGTGAAGCCCGTCGTATCGCACACCGAGCCGCCGAGCCGGCAGAATGCCGCGCCGAATGACACGCGCGTGCGCGTGCTGGCTTCGAAGAACAGATTGCCGAGCACCGCGCCTTCGAGCACGCGCGAAATTTTGCGGCGGCGGGCGATCGGCTGCATCACGTCGGCCACGCGAAACAGGGCCTCGACCGAATCGCGCGAGAACTGATCGACCGACAGCAACTGGGGCTTGCCTTCGTGCAGGATTTGATTCGCAAGCGGCTGCCGGGAATCTACGCTTTGCGTATATCCTGGTGACGATGGCGGCGCGGCGACGATTTCGGACACGAAGCGTTCGACGATCTCGGGCATGCCGCGCGATTCCTGCGAATCATCGGGCAGCAGCCAGGTGTCGAGTGCGCGGCGGCTGACGCCAATGCGGTTGGCGAACGCGTCGCGGGTCATGTTGAGGCGGCGCATCGCGTCGCGCAGAAACGCTTGTTGAGGGACGCTCATCGGTCGGTGGGAGTGGGTGAAAATATACGCGGTGCGTATAATATGCGGGTGGCGGTTGAAGTCAAGTAAAAATGCGGGCGAGACCGCGTGACGCGCGGCGGCATTCAGCGTTGTCTGCACCGCACGACGTTTAACAATTGCAGTATTTCGAACGGCCGGTGCATCCGTATAATCTGACCCCGCCCCCGCGCGCCCATGCGTGGGTGAGTTTCGCTAATAACGGGCGCTCGTCGACGCGACCGCATTGATCAGGAGAAAACGAATGAACCGTGTGATTGCCGCAGCACTGTTGATCTTCACTGCCGCGCTGGCTGGTTGCAACACGATCGCGGGCGTCGGCCAGGACATTTCGAAAGGTGGCCAAGCCATTTCGAACACGGCCGAAAAGGCCAAGTAAGCGGTATAAATCACAAGCAGCCGGCTCGACGAGCCTGGGTATGCGATGCGGGCGGGCCCGGCGAATTGCCGGGCCCGCGCCGTTTCGGCTGCCCGAATTGACGCGGCTGCGCTTCGTTCGCGGTTGGTCCATATGCGCTGAATACACGGCCGAATACGCGCGAAAGTGACGCGTGCGGCGGGCGGCGTTCGACGATGGAACCCCGGGATATTGCGCGCCGCCCGCCGCGATCAAAACCGCTGCTGAATGCCCGCGGTCACGCCGACTTGCGTATCGCCGTACCCGGCGACGTCGCGCGATACGCCGACCTTGCTGCCATGCTTGGCGATCGCGAAACCGCCCGCCGCGTATAGCACCGTGCGCTTGGACAGCGCATATTGCGCGCGCATCGAAACGAGTGTCGGGTCGGCATCGGTGGCGCCCTTGATGTTCTGGTGATACACCGCCGCGATCAACGAAAACGCCGGCGTAAGCTGATACGAGCCGCCGATCCAATACATGTCGCTCAACTGCTTGGCCGCCGCGTGGAACGTGCGCCGGTAATGACGGTAGCCGGCCATCGTCTTCAACGCGCCGAAATCGTAGGACAGGCCCGCATGAATGCCCTGTGTGTAGTTGACCGGATCGGCGGGCGTCACGCTGTCGGCCGCGCCGTTTTGCCGGTCGAACGTGGCCACCGCGGCAAACGGTCCGGCTGCGTAGCCGAGCGCGAAATCGTATTTCGAGCTGGTCTTCAAGCTGCCCGGCACATTGCCGAAACCGTACATCGCGCCGAACTTGACGCCGCTGAAATCGCCGTCATAACGCACCGCGTTGGACGAACGCGTGAGCATGCCGTCCTTGCGTGCGCCGGTGGCCATCGACGACGTCGCCCACGAATAATTTTGCGCGTAGCCCATCGGGTCGAACGGCAGCATGTAGTCGTAGGTGACGGTGAACGTTCGCCCGAGCGACAGTTCTCCCCATTTGCCTTTCAGCCCGATCGTCGCGCGGCGCGCGAAGATCGAATCGGGGCCGTCGTCGAATCCGCCGTTCGCCAGGTCGATGCCGCTTTCGAGGCGGAAGATCGCGTTGAGCCCGCCGCCGAGATCCTCGACGCCGCGCAATCCCCAGCGCGACGTATTCTTGTTGCCGGACTTGAGCCGCAATGCGTTGCCGCCGTCCGGCGCCGCGTGGTTCGTGTATTCGATGCCGGCGTCCATGATCCCGTAGATCGTGACCGACGATTGCGCATGGGCGGCGGTGGCGGCCGCGAGCACGGCGGCCGAGCCGCCGGCTGCCGCCGTGCGAAGCGCGCATTTCGCGAATGACTTCATTGACGGTGTCTCCAGTTTCTTATGGTGGGGAAAATCTGCGCGGCGCGGCGCGCTGCGCTGCACGGATGCGCCGATGTGCATGGCACGCCGTGCGCGGCTGCCGGATCGGCCGGCATGCCGCTGCGCGCGGCTCAGCCCGCTTTCGCGAATGCCCAGCAGTCGTTGGCCGGAAACTCCAGCCAGTGCTTGCCGGCCGCGCGCGGCCCGGTGCCGAATGCGCGCAGCCGCAAGCCGCCGCAATGGAACAGGTATTCCCAGCGATCGCCGAGATACATCGACGTGACTAGCTCCGCGTGCAACCGGTTCGCGCCGGGCCCGTCGGCAAGCTGCACGCGCTCCAGGCGGATCACCGCCTGCGCGTGCTGGCCCGGTGCGAACGTGTCGCGGGCGCGCGCGCGTAGCTGCCAGCCGTCGCCGGCGAGCGTCACGCAGTCGCCGTCGACGGCCGCGACCCGCGCGTCGATCCGGTTGTTGCTGCCCATGAACTCGGCCGCATAGAGCGAGCGCGGCGCGCCGTACAGTTCGGCGGGCGTGCCTTCTTGCTCGATGCGGCCGTTGCGCAGCAGCAGGATGCGGTCGGACATCGCCATCGCCTCGGTCTGGTCGTGCGTCACGCACAGCGCTGAAAGCCCAAGCGACACGATCAATTCGCGCAGCCACGCGCGCGCCTCTTCGCGCAGCTTCGCGTCGAGATTCGACAGTGGCTCGTCGAGCAGGATCACGGGCGGGTTGTAGACGAGTGCGCGCGCGATCGCGACGCGCTGTTGCTGGCCGCCGGAGAGCTGGTGCGGCAAGCGCTCGGCGAGGTGGCCGAGGCCGAGCTGCTCGAGCGCGCCGCGCACGCGGCGCTGCTGCTCGGCCGGCGCGACGCGGCGCAGCTTCAGCCCATAGCCGACGTTGTCGGCGACGGTGCGATGCGGCCACAGCGCATACGACTGGAACACGAGCCCGAGCGAGCGCTGCTCGACGGGCAGATCGATGCGCCGCGGGCCGTCGAAGAAAACCTGCTCGTCGAGTTGAATGCGCCCGCCGGACGGTTGTTCGAGGCCCGCGACCGCGCGCAGCAGCGTGGTCTTGCCGCTGCCGGACGCGCCGAGCAGGCACACCACCTCGCCCGCCTTCAGTTCGAACGACACGCCGTTGAGAATCGCGTTCGTGCCGTAGCTGAGATGAAGATTATCGACGGTAAGCTTATCCATGAAGTTTGACTCCGACGCGCAATGCCACGCCGAGACCGGCGCCGACCATCGCGATGTTGATGACAGACAGCGCCGCAACCTGATCGACCGCGCCCGTTGCCCACAGCGACACGAGCAGCGAGCCGATCACCTCGGTGCCGGGCGACAGCAGGTAGACGGCCGTCGAGTATTCGCGCTCGAAGATCATGAAGATCAGCAGCCATGCGGCGAGCAGGCCGAAGCGCACGAGCGGCAGCGTCACGTCGAGCGACGCGCGCTCGCGCGTCGCGCCGACGCTGCGCGCGGCTTCCTCCAGTTCAGGGCCGACCTGCAGCAGCGCGCTTTGAATGAGCCGGATGCCATACGCGAGCCAGACCACCGTGTACGCAATCCAGATGCTCCACATCGAGTTCTTCAACTCGCGCAGGCCGGGCACGAACAGGAAGATCCACAGGAACGCGAGCCCCGCGAGCAAGCCCGGCACCGCGCGCGGCAGCAGCACCAGGTAGTCGAGCAGCTTGGTTGCCCAGTCGTGGCGCCGGTGGCCGGCGAACGCGACGAGCGAATAGAAGCCGACCGACAGCGCGCCGCCGGCCACGCCGATGCCGAGCGTGTTGACGATCGCGCGCACCAGGTTGTCCTGCTCGAACAGCTCGACGAAATTCGCGAGCGTCAGCACCTCGGCAAGCGCCACGCCTTCGCCCCAGTTCGTCACGAACGCGCGCAGCACGATGCCGGACAGCGGCACGATCACGCTCAGCGCGAGCCACAGCGCGACGAGCGCGACCGCGACCCAGCGCCATGCGCCAAGCGGCAGCACCGTCATGCGTGTGGCCTTGCCTTTGACGGTGACGAAACGGTTCGCGCTTTTCAGCAGGCGGCGCTGCAGCAGCACGAGCGGGAACGTGATCGCGACGATGCAGATCGCCACTGCGGCCATCAGGTGATACGACGGCACGCCGAGCTTGTTGGTCAGCTTGTACAGATAGGTGGCGAGCACGAGATGGCCTTCCGGGTCGCCGAGCACCAGCGGCAGGCCGAATACCTCGAAGCCGAGAAAGAACACCAGCACGCCGGCGAACAGCAGCGCGGGCATGGTCATCGGCAGGCTTACGTCGAGCGCGACGCGAAATGGCCGCGCGCCCGTCACGCGCGCGGCTTCCTCGGCGTCCGAGCCGAGGTTGCGCAGCGCGGCCGACGAATACAGGTACACGTGCGGCACGTGCGTAAGACCGACGATCACGGTGATCGCGGCGATCGAATAGATGTTCCACGGTGCGCTCGCGGCGCCCGTCCATTCGCGGAACCACACCGAATAGAAGCCTACCGGGCCCGCCGCGACGACATAGCCGAACGCGAGCACCATCGGCGACACGAATACCGGCGTGAGCAGCAGCGGCTCGAGCCAGCGGCGGCCGGGCAGGTCGGTGCGCACCATCAGGAACGCGAGGATGCCGCCGAGCGGAATCGAGATGAGCAGCATTCCGCCCGCGATCACGAACGAGTTTTTCGCGGCCGACCAGAAATCGGGATCGTCGAAAATGAAACGGAAGCCGTCGATGCCCAGCGTTTTGTTCGCGTCGAAGAACGGCGCGGACAGCAGGCTCTGGAACAGAATGAAGCCGAGCGGCAGCGCGACCGCGACGCTCAGCGTCGCGATGACGATCCAGCGCAGTATGCCGCCGAGCGGCCGCAAGCTGCTTGCCGGCAGCGGTTGCGCCGCGCCGTCGGCCGTGGGCTGCGCGGCGCACGGGGACGCGCCCGGCGGGGCGCCGCGTGTACTGGTTGAAAGCATGAGTTTGCCCCTGCGGCCCGCAGGCCGCGTGAAAAGAAAATCACCGAAAGGGAGGTCGTCGAAAAGGGAAGGGCGCCTAGCGCGCCGCGCGGGCGGCGCTCAGCGCTTGATCGACTGTTGCCATTGCTTGAGGAACGCGAGGCGCTTCGACTGGTCGAGATAGACCAGCAGGCCCGTGCCGATCTGGATCGGCTTCAACGAATCGCCGAGCGCCTTCGACAAGCCCGCCGCCGACGTCTCGCCGTTCACGTCCGAGCGGATCGCATACAGATTCGCCTGATTCGCGATCAGCGTCTGGCCGCGCTGCGACAGCAGGTAATCGATCCACAGCCGCGCGGCATTCGGGTTCTTCGCTTTCTTCGAGATCGTCGCGAGGCGGCTGACGACTTGCGTGTAATCGCTCGGAAACACATAGCCGATCGATTTGTCCTTTTTCGCTTTCGCGTAGGCATACGAACCGATGATGTTGTAGCCGATCAGGTTCTCGCCGGACGAGATCCGCTCCATCATCGCGCCGGTGCTGGATTGCAGCTTCGGCCCGGTGGCGCCGATCGCCTTCACCAGCTCCCAGGTGACCTTCTCGTTGACGTGCGCATCCTGGGTCAGATAGTTGAAGCCGACGCCGGATTTCTCGATGTCGTAGGTGGTGACCTTGCCCTTGAAGCGTTCGGGCTGCGATTGCAGCAGCCGGATCAGATCGGCGCGGGTCTTGGGCGCTTCGTTGTTGGCAATCAGCCGTTTGTTGTAGACGATCGCGAGCGGCTCGAAGGTCGTGCCGTAAGCCTGCTTCTGATACTGCGCCCATTGCGGGATGTACGCGCTCTCCGGCGAATCGTATGACGTCATCAGGCCGTCGTTGACCAGCTTGATCTGCAGATCCATCGCGGAACTCCACAGCACGTCGGCGCTCGTGCTGTTCGCCGCGTTCTCGCTGATGTAGCGGTTGTACAGCTCGGTGCTGTTCATGTCGTTGTATTCGACCTTCACGCCGTATAGGCTTTCGAAATCCTTGAGCAATGGCCGCACCAGGCCGGTGTCGGTCGTCGAATAGACGATCAGCTTGCCTTCCTTTTTCGCGGCGTCGATCGTGCCTTGGTAATTTCCCGGATATCCGGCGGGAACCTGCGCGTAGACGGCGCTGGCGGCCGCGCTCGCGACGAGCGTGACGATCGCGGCTACGCGCTTGGGTGCGAACGGCATGTCTTCCTCCAATGGCTTGTTGTGTTGTTCGAGTGACGCGGATGGTAAGGGCGGCGCACTTTCAGCCTGCTTTCATTTCGGTTCAAAATAATGCATTTTGTGTCATGGATTTCCCGAGGTTCCCATGCGTGTGCTGCTCGTCGAAGACAATCCGATCCTTGCGCAGTCGCTTGCCGATGCGCTGAGCACCGCGTGTTTCGCGGTCGATCACATGGCGGACGGGGAAGCGGCGGACCACGTGCTGCGCACCCAGGATTACGCGCTCGTGATTCTCGATCTTGGGCTGCCGAAGCTCGACGGGCTCGAAGTGCTCAGGCGCCTGCGCGCGCGGCGCAATCCGGTGCCGGTGCTGATCCTCACCGCGCACGGCTCGGTCGAGGATCGCGTGAGGGGGCTTGACCTCGGCGCCGACGACTATCTGTCCAAGCCGTTCGATCTGACCGAACTGGAAGCGCGCGCCCGCGCGCTGATCCGGCGCAGCCTGGGACATGAGCATTCGCGCATCGAGTGCGGGCCGCTCGTCTACGACAGCGTCGATCGCAACTTCCGGCTGGCCGGCGAGGCGCTGCAGCTAACCCCGCGCGAGCGCTCGGTGCTCGAAGTGCTGATCCTGCGCAACGGCCGCGCGATCAACAAGGAAACGCTGTCGGAGAAGATCTTCGGGCTCGACGAGTCGGTCAACACGGACGCGATCGAGATTTACGTGCATCGTCTGCGTAGAAAGCTCGACAATCGCGGCGTGGCGATCGTGACGCTGCGTGGGCTGGGCTATCTGCTCGAAGCGAGCGCTTCGGCATGATGCGTCCGAATCTGCGCACGCAACTCACGCTGTGGCTGCTGCTGCCGCTTTTGGGGCTGCTCGTTCTGGATTCGTGGCTCACCTATCAGCGCGCGATGAGCGCCGCGCATGTCGCGTTCGACCGCACGCTGTCGTCGTCGCTGAAATCGATCTGCGAGGGCGTGCAACTCAATGGCGGCGATATCGAAGTCAATCTGCCGTATCTCGCGCTGGAGATGTTCGAATCGAACGACGGCGGCAAGATCTACTATCTGATTCGCGAGAGCGGCGGCCGCGCGGTCACCGGCTATCCCGATCTGCCGCTGCCCAAGGCGCTCGACGCCGGCAGCGGCGAGCCGTTCGTCACGCATTACTACGATGCCGTCTATCGCGGCGAGCGGCTGCGCATGGCCGCGCTGCGCCTGCCGATTCACGATGTGCCGAGCGCGCAATCACGGGTCGTCTGGGTGATGGTCGGCGAAACGATCGAAGCGCGCCAGGCGCTCGCGCGCGAGATTCTGACCGGCTCGCTGTTGCAGGAAGGGCTGCTCGTCGTGCTGGCGCTCGGTATCGTTTGGCTGGGCGTGGCGCGCGGGCTGCGCCCGCTGAACCGGCTGTCCGCGACGGTCGCCGCGCGCGCCGAGGACGATCCGGCTCCGCTAGATACGCTCGGCATGCCAAGCGAGCTTGCGCCGCTCGTCGAATCGATCAATCAATACATCGGCCGCACCCAGCGCATGCAGATCGCGCGGCGGCGCTTTTTCGCGGATGCCGCGCATCAGCTGAAAACGCCGCTCGCGGCCGTGCAGGCGGGCGTCGAGCTTGCGCTGCGGCCGGCCGAGCAACAGCGGGTCGGCGTGCATCTGCGACGCGTCGATGGTGCGGTGCGGCAGGCAGCGAAGATCGTTCAGCAATTGTTGTCGCTGTCGCGGCTCGATTCGGATAGCGGCCACACGGCCACGCACGAGCCGGTCGCGCTGCATCGCGTCGCGCGCAGCGTGACGCTCGACTGGTCGCCCGTCGCACGCTCGCGCGACATCGATCTCGGCTTCGAGCACGACGCGGATGTCGTCGTGGACGGGCGGCCCGAATTGCTGTCGGAGATGATCGGCAATCTGATCGACAACGCGATCCGCTATGCGGGCAATCGCGCGGTGATCACCGTGCGCGTGGGGCGCGAAGGCGACGTCGCGCGGCTCGACGTGATTGACAACGGGCCGGGGATTGCGGCGCACGAGCGCGACGCCGTGTTCGCGCGTTTCCATCGCGGCAGCAATGCGCAGACAGTCGAAGGCACCGGGCTTGGGCTGTCGATCGTGCGGGAGATCGCGCGGTTGCACCAAGGGCGGGTCGAGCTGGCCGATGCCGCCGGCGGCGGATTGATCGCGACGGTGACGCTGCCGGTATCGAGCGAGGCGGCGCGAGGCTTGCCGAATGGGCGAACCAAATCGATGCGGTTTTTCGACGATCGAACCGGTTGAGCCGGTTGCGTCGGGTAGTCCGTTATCGTGGGCAAATTTCAACGCCCGGATTGCCATGCCGGCCGCCATCGCCGGCATTTTTCATATTTTGGAGGCGTGATGCCGGCAGGGAGCGCCACCGCCGGCGTGCGCGTTCCGATCCCGCTGCATGCCAGGCGGCGTGGCAGGGCACGCACACGCCGTATGCCGCACGGGCGCGGCGTGTCCAGGCGCGTGTCTTCGTATTGCGCGCATTGCCGTTCAGGCGGACGCCTCGCGCAGAATGTCCGTTGCATGTGGTGCTACTGGATCGGCGGTGCGGTGCCTAGTTTTTCGGCCAGCATGCGCTCGTAGACGCCGAAGTGCAGGTCCACGTCCGCCTGTGCGACCGGCGTGACGGTGATATTGATCTGCTGCGGCAGCAGCCCGAGCACGACCGCGATGGCGGCTTCGAGTTGCGGCGCGCAAACCTTGTCTTCGGCGATCGTGGTTCCGATGACGACGTCGTAGGCCTTTTCCTGCCGGCAGACGAGTTCGACCAGCCGCGCACGGGCGCTCATGTTGTTGTCGATCGCGATTCGGACCACTTCCGCCACGGTGCGCATCGCTTCCGTCGGAAAGCCCTTGGTCGAGCGCAGCCGCACGCGGTGCCTGCCGAGCGTCAACCAGTCAGTGTCGAATTCCATGGAGTCCTCCGTTTGGGGGGGCCTTTGCCTGCGATGATAGGATCTGTCGGACGATTTCCAAGTCCGCGATTTCGTTTTCGCCTCTTGAATTCCCCATTCGAGTGCCTATCTAAAGCTTCGCTCAAGCAGCGGCATGGCGAGTACCTGCGCCGTGCGTTGCGTGTTTCGATTTGTTTGCCAGACGTCGGCAGGCGAACTGGAGCGCGTAGGTCCGTTCGTCTCGACGCATCACATGAGGAGAGCGCCATCATGAGCGATCTTTATTCCGGCACGGGTCTTTTCAGGGAACTCGACCGCTTGCAGCGGCAGATGGAGGGCCTGTTCGGTCCTTTCCCGTCCAGCATCCGGGCGAGCCGTTTCGGCACTTTTCCGGCCATCAACATCGGGGCGACCGATGATTCGATCGAGATCGTCGCGTTCGTGCCGGGCGTCGACGCCGCGGCGCTCGACGTCTCGATCGACAAAGGGTTGCTGACTATCAGCGGTGAACGCAAACCCGTGCAAACGGGCGAAGAGGAAACGCGCGCCTATGCGCAGGAGCGCTTCACCGGCACGTTCCGGCGCGTCATTGAACTGCCGCAAACGGCAGATCCCGACAAGGTCGACGCACGTTACGAAAATGGTTGCTTGTCGATCAGAGTGGGCAAGCGCGAATCGTCCAAACCGCGCGCCATCACTATTCAGTAATTCGAGGAGCGGAAAATGAGCGACACCACCAGACTCACCCAACCCCAACGATCCGCCGTCACGCGCACGCAAGGCGGGCAGCCCGCGCACCGCACGGCAGTCACTCCGGCAGTCGACATCTATGAGAACAGCCACGGCGTGACACTATGGGCCGACCTGCCCGGCGTGACGAAAGACAAGCTCGACGTGCGGGTCCATGATGACAACCTTTCCATCGAAGCGGAAGCCATCGTGCCGACGCCCGCCAACCTCCAGTTGCAGCATGCCGAAGTACGCGAGCCGCATTTCTCGCGCACTTTCACGCTGTCACCGGATTTCGATACGGCGAAAATCGAGGCCAGCCTGCAGGACGGCGTGCTGAAGCTGACGATTCCGCGTCGCGAAGAGGCACGCCCGCGGCGCATCGAGGTGAAAATGGCCTGACGCGCCGGCAGCGAGCGGCGTGAGTACCGTGGCGGCAGCGCTCGCGCGTGCCGCCGCGGCGAATGCATGGCAGCGCTGCTCAACCGGACCGTGCGCGCGATGTCCGAATTGCAGTACGCCTGATGCCCAGCCCGGATGCGATCGACCGCCGTTTCGGTGACGGCGGCGTGTTTGCGTGCACGCGCTGCGTGCGGGCATTGGCGTATATGCGTTGCGTGCGGTGTCACCGTCGATGGTCGGCGTCCGACGGTTGAAGAATTGACGCAGGGCGGATATGCGCAAGCGTGGACGACGCGCGGCAACGGCGCGACCGTCCTGCATGGCGAAAGCGGCGACCTGGCCGCGACGCGAATCGGCTTGGCGACGGTTCGCTCACCGGTGCGTTATTCGTATGCGCCGCGGCATGTTCACGTCGGCCGCGCGGCGCGGATGAGCGCATCAAAATGAGCGCATCGAAACGGACACGGAGGTTCGGCTGATATTCGATTTTCGGCGATAATGGCGGCCGCCCGGAGCGGCAGTTTATCGAACGGTCGCGCCGGCAATCGAATTTGGAGGACGTTACATGCGTGACATCATCGACGGCTTTCTGCGCTTTCAGCGCGAGATCTATCCGCAACGCATCGAACTTTTCAAGCAACTTGCGACGACGCAAAATCCGAAGGCATTATTCGTCACCTGCTCGGATAGTCGCGTCGTGCCCGAACTTCTCACGCAGCGCGAGCCGGGCGAGCTGTTCGTGATTCGCAATGCGGGCAATATCGTGCCGTCTTACGGCCCGGAGCCGGGCGGCGTGTCGGCTACCGTCGAATATGCGGTTGCGGTACTGGGTGTGCGGGATATCGTGATTTGCGGCCACTCCGACTGCGGCGCGATGGGCGCGATCTCGCGGTGCACGTGCCTCGATCATTTGCCGGCGGTGGCCAACTGGCTGCGCCATTCGGATGCCGCGAAGGCGATCAATGCCGCGCATCAGTTCGATACGCCTCGCGCCAAGCTCGATGGGCTCGTGCGTGAAAACGTCATCGCCCAGTTGGCGAATCTGCGCACACATCCTTCGGTGGCGCTTGCGCTCGAACAGGGGCGCATGACGCTGCACGGCTGGGTCTACGACATCGAGACAGGCAGCATCGACGCGCTTGACGGCGCGACGCGACGCTTCGTACCGCTCGCCGAGTCACCGACCACCGTTGCCGTGACTTCGCGCGGCCGCGAACCGGTGTGATGCGGTCTGAATTGCCGGTGCGATAGCCGGTTTTCGTTTTCGCGATTTATTGCAGAAATGGCAGGTATCCGGCAGCCCCGGCTGCCGGTTTCATTGCAGCGCCGATCTTTTGCCGTCACCGCCCGGGACGGGGAAGCGCCGGGCGGTTGCCGCATGCCGAAGCCGCTATCGAGTCGTCGTGCGATGCGCGTGCCCGCCGCGCATGTTGTCCAAAGCTGCGAGGGCGCGCTCGCGCGCATACTGATGAGCCACGATGGGCTGTGGGTAGTCGTGGCCGAGCCGAACCGACGCGGCGGTCAACTGTGCAGATTGAGCGAGCCACGGCGCGTGAATCGATTCGCCGGGTAGACGCGAAAGCTCGGGCACCCAGCGTCGCACATAGTTGCCGTCCGGGTCGAACTTCTGACCCTGCAGCACCGGATTGAAGATGCGAAAGTAAGGCGCCGCGTCCGCGCCGCTGCCGGCTACCCATTGCCAGTTTGCCGGGTTGCTTGCCTCGTCGGCATCCACGAGCGTGTCCCAGAACCACGCTTCTCCGTCGCGCCAATCGATAAGCAAATGCTTGACGAGAAAGGACGCAACCACCATGCGAACCCGGTTGTGCATCCAGCCGGTATGCCAAAGCTCCCGCATGCCGGCATCGACGAGCGGATAGCCGGTTTCGCCGCGCTGCCAGGCGCGCAGTTCGCCGGCATCGGTGCACCACGGCATTGCGTCGAATTGGCGTTTGAAGTTGACCTGATGCAATGGCGCAAAATGATAAAGCAAATAATACGAGAACTCGCGCCAGCCCAGCTCGTCGAGAAACTTGCCCACACTCGCGTCGGCGGCGCTCGAAGAGGAGCGGGGGCGCGCGGCCGACCGCGCGGCATGCCATACCTGCCGCACCGAAAGATTGCCGAAACGCAGATACGGCGAAAGCCGGCTGGTTGCCGTCATCGCAGGATTGTCCCGCCCACTCGCGTAACCGGCCAGCGCGCGGGCTAGAAAGGACTCGAGCTGACGCTGCGCCGCTTGTTCGCCGCATTGCCATGTCGCGCGCAATCCGCCTGCCCAGTCGGGTGCGCAAGGCTGAAGCGCCAATGCCGACAAATCCTTCACCTGGGCGCTCACGTCTTCCGGCACGGGGAAAAAGTCGATGTGACGCGGCGCGGGCAACGGCTCTTCGGCGCGATAGTCGTGGCGCGCCGCGCGCCAATACGCGCTGAATACCTGATATGGCCTGGCATCCTGCGTGGCCACTGTCCAGGGCTCGCGCAGCAGGTGGCCATTGAAAGTCAGAACCGCCATTCCACGTTCTTTCAGCGCCGATTTGATCGCCGCGTCTGTCTCGCGTTGCGCTGCCGAGTATCGGCGGTTCCAGCACACTTTGATCGCACCGATTTTGACGGCAAACGCTTCGATCGTCTGTTGCTCCGGCCCGCGAAGCACGGTCAGTTGACCGCCCATTGCGGCAAGGGAAACGTCGAGTTCGCGCAACGATTCATGAAGCCACCAGCGCGCGGCAGCGCCTGGTGGGCGAATATTCCGTGGCTGCGGATCGTAGACATAAACGCATACGACAGGGTGGCCCGATGCGGCGGCATGGGCGAGTGCGGGGTTATCGGCAACCCGCAGATCATCACGAAACCAGACGACGACCGGCGGGAGCGGGCGGTGCGGCGAAGCGGCAGGCATCGGCAACTCACAGAGCGGTTGGAGCGGGACAATCTACCTGATATGGGCCTCGCGCGTTAGCCGTCGATCGGCGGGCCAACAGGCTGCCAAGCACGCACGCCGCGCCCAAGCGGACGCACGGAACGTCATGCCGTTTCTCAACGTATGAGCGTCGTTCGTGATCGGCATGCGTGTGCTGCGCAGAGCCGGCCGGCGGGCGTTCACGGCCGGTGCGCGGCTGGTTCGAGAATGCTCGTCGCGTGGCCGAGAAACAGCCATTGGTCGCGTTGCGGCTCGGACATATCGGTTTCCCGCATCCAATATCCGCCGCATGTGTGGCAACGAAATTTGCCGACGATCAGCGGCTTGCTCATCAGCGGCCGCAGCTTCTTCGGTTTGCCGACGGCGATCAGCGGCGCGTCGCTCGGGGGCCGCTCGCCGGCGAACGGCAGACAAACATCACAAGGCTTCATCGAAACAATTCCAGGCCGTCGTCCGGCCTCTTCGTCATTTCCGGCACGATCACTGCATTGCACCTGCACCGCCGGCTCAATGCATGACGCGAGCCTGCGCGCGGGCGAGAAACGCACGCAGTTCGGTTTCCCAACCATCGTCCTGTAGCACGACCGTTGCCGTATCGAGCGGCTCCATGTCGCGGCTCAGATGCGCGAGCGCTAACGATCTCGGCGGGCACGGCCGGCGAAAGAAGCGCCCTTCGGCATCGAGAAAGAGGCTCGGGCTGTGTCTGATTCGCGCGCTGGACACCGAAATCGGGTCGAGCACGTGGCGCGCCGATTCTTTCGGATAGACGAAGATCACGTTCGTTCCGCACGACTCGAGGCACGCGCAAACGTCCGCGAACCGGTACAGCATCTGAAAACCGCGTTCGCCGCTCCTGCCGACGCCGACGATCACGAGCCCTTGATCGCCCATTACATCGCGCGGCTCGCGACGTGCGTAGTCATGCGCGAGGAGGGCTACATGCATGTCGAACACGTATGTCTCCAGGTTGGCGCGTTGTGCTCGAGCGCAGCGCGCGGGCGGTTGAGCGGGGAGCCGGACAAGAGGTTCGGCGCAAGGATCAGCCGCTTATTTTAATACATCGAAACGCCGATGGACATCGGCTTGACATGTCGGATGTGTAACGCATGCGCGCATGTTGGACGACCAATGGAGCGCGAACTGCCTGCCGATGAATCGGCGGAGCGAAAGTTTGTGCTCCGAACGACGCGATGCCAGGGGCGATCGTGGCGCGTATGGCCGCGCTATGCAGTCGATTCGGGCGGATTTGCCGGACGCCGGATATTTTTGGGATGGCGGGCACGGTGAAATGCTTGAAAAGGGGGCGGATAGCGAAGTGGCGGTTTTCATGCCGTTTATTTTGATCCGCGGGATGCGATCCATCATTGCCGCCCTCGACGAGAGGATGAGATGGCCGGGTGGCTCATAATGACCTCTTCGAGGTCCTCTTCGGCGTGCTGCGATGTTCGACAACTTCCAAGCTACAACCGTCAAAACCGACGTGGCAGAGATATTCGTCAGGAAGTCCGGATCAGGAATGCCAGTATTGTTGCTGCACGGCTTTCCAGAAACACACTTGATGTGGAGAGATATTGCGCCGCTGCTGTCTGATCGATATGAAGTCTTTTGTGCCGACCTTCGCGGATACGGAAATAGTGGTTGTCCTGACTCCACGTTCACCCATGAGCCGTATAGCAAGCGGGCAATGGCTGGAGACATGGTTGAAATGATGCAAAGATTTGGCCATCAAGAGTTCGCGGTCGTTGGCCATGATCGAGGCGGTAGGGTCGCGCATCGCATGGCGTTAGACTTTCCTGATCGAATACACCATCTGGCAGTTTTGGATATCTTGCCGACGGAAGTTGTTTGGGACAAAGCGGATGCGAGGTTGGCGCTGTCATTCTGGCCATGGTCGCTGCTATCTCAACCATCGCCGCTTCCCGAGCGGCTTATTTCGGCAGCACCGGAAGCGGTTATTGATGATGCATTGAATTGTTGGGGAACCAGTGCGGATACGTTCCCGAAGCACGTCCGAGACGCTTACGTCGATGCTCTACGCGATCCCGCCAGAGTTCACGCCATTTGCGAGGAATACCGCGCGGCTGCAACCATCGACCGGGAGCACGATATGAGCGATATCGCTTCCGGACGAAAAGTTACCTCTCCCGTGCTCGCGGTGTGGAGCAAGCATGGGGGAATAGAAAAGTGGTACCAGGAACATGGCGGGCCAGTGGAACTTTGGCGGGATTTTGCCTGTAACGTTCAAGGTTATGCAGTCGATGGAGGGCACTTTTTCCCGGAAGAGCTTCCGGAACAAACGGCGGACATGCTCCACGCCTTCCTATCGAAGGGTACTTGACGAGTGTCAGCGAGGTTCGTCGCGAATCTTCGAGCGAAGCAGCGCGTCGTAGTCGTCGGCGGTTTTCGCCAGCAGCAGATGCTGGAGCGGCCAAGCGAGGTAGCGGTAGGCATCGAGACGATTCGCGCGGCATGTCTCGACCGACGCGTAGCGGTTCGCACTCGCACTCGCACTCGCACTCGCACTCGCACTCGCGGTCGCGGTCGCGGTCGCGCCGTTCACGGTGTCCGCGAACAACCACGAGCGGTGTCCAATGCATAGCGGGCGCTGCTGTTCGCCGTTGCCGCCATCGCCAAGCCCGCCGCTTTTTTCGGCCGGTGCGACCGGTTCGGCAACAGTGCTGATGAAGCGCGTGGCGGCGAACGGGCCCGCCGGCGCTGCTTCGCGAGCGGCGCTCTGCGTCAGGCGTCGCTCGGACGCGCTCGTTCGTCAGGCAGTGCCAGAATGTCCAGCGCCTGTTGCAGCAGGTCGGCCTGGGTTCGCTCGTACATGATCCCGGCTTGCAGCACGAGATGCTGTAAGCGCCGATTTTTTGTCTGTCCATCGTGCGCGAAATCGCGCGCTTCAATTTCGCGATAGAGCGCGAGCTTTTGCCGATGCTGTTCGAGCCGCTGCCGGACCGTGTCGACGAGCCCGGTCGGCCCGACCGCCGCCTCCGCGCGCAGCCGGATCAACAACTCGTCGCGTTGCGGCTTCGGATCGTCGTGCTGCGCGACCCAGCGCTTGAGTTCCTCGCGTCCGGCAGGCAGGATCCGGTATGCGCGCTTGCGGCCGCGCGCCTGTTCGACCGGCGACGATTCCACCCAGCCGCGTTGCTCGAGCCGCGCCAACTCGCGATAGATCTGCTGATGCGTCGCATGCCAGAAGTAGCCGATCGATCGGTCGAAGCGGCGAGTCAGCTCGGAGCCGGAGCCCGGGCGTTCGGCGAGGGAGGTGAGCAGCGCATGAGGCAGTGACATGGGACGGCGGACGGCGCAGGGCCAATGATCGAACTTCCGTCATCTTGCCATATCGCAACGCGTGGGCCTGGCCTGCCGTCGCAGGGGCCGGCGAAACCTGCCCGGCGGGCCACCGCTGCCGGATGCGTCGAAGACGCGTGCGTAGACGGGCGCTCGCCACGTTGCGGCGGCCGGGCCGGATAGGCTAACGGGTTGCCGCGCGCAAAAAACGCCCCGTGCGTTGCCGCTCGCCATAACCGTCGGCGAACGCGCCGTCGCGGTACACGGTCTGTCCGTTGACGAGCGTTGCCGCGACGGCCGCGCCGCTGCGGTTCACGAGCCGGCGCAGCCCGTCGAATACCGGCATCGCCTGCTCGTGATACGCGTCGACCGACGCGTCCAGGTGCGCGGGATCGATGATCGCGATATCCGCGCGATCGCCGATGCGCAACGTGCCGGCGTCGATGCCGAAATACGCGGCCAGCTCGCCCGTTACACGATGCACGGCCTGCTGGATCGTCATGAACGGCCGTCCGGCCTGCCCGGCTTCGTGCACGCGCCGCAGGAAGCGCACCGGCGCGTTGTAGAACGCCATGTTGCGCAGATGCGCGCCCGAATCGGCAAAACCGATCTGCAATGCGGAATGCGTCGCGACCCGGTCGAGCACGTCGGCGCGATGATTCGCGATCGTCATCCGCCAGCGCACTTGCTTGCCGTGCGAAACGACGAGATCGAGCAGCGCATCGGCCGGATGCAGCCCGCGCTCGTCTGCAACCTGGCCAAACGATTTGCCGATCACCGACGCATCCGGACAGTCGACGATCAACGTATCGTACAAATCGCGGGTCCACAGCCGCAGATCGAGCCCCTTGCCGACCTGCTTGCGGAATTGGCGCCGATAGCCTTCGTTTTGCAGCAGCTTGTTGCGCTCGAGCGCATCGTTCAGGTGCAGCGCCGCGCGCCCCGCGCCGAATTCCTCGAAGATCACGAAATCGATGCCGTCCGCGTACACTTCGAACGGCACGGGTAAATGCTGCCAGACGAGCTTGGCGCGCAGCAGCGCGTTCGCGAACTTCACGCCGTTCAGCAACACGTCGAGCGTGCCTTTCGGGGCAGCCTTGCTGTCGGCGGCCACGAGCAGCGACGTGCGCAGCGGCTTACGCAGGAAATAGCCCGCGCTCGCGGCCATGAACAGCAGGCCGTTCAGCGGATTAGTCGTATTCGGCGCGCTTTGCAACACTCGCCCGCGGCGGCGCAGCACCCGGTTCAGGCGCCGATATTCGTGCCATGTCGCGAACGTCGACGGCAGCGATTTCGACCGGTATCGCTCGCCGTCGAGCTTGTCCCACGGCGTCGTCATCGACGACAGTCCGACGAAGCCCGCGTCGAGCGCGTCGTCGAGCAGTGCTTCCATGCGCTGCAATTCGGCGCGGTCGGGGCGCACATGGTCGTCGACCGCGCGTCCGAGCCCCATTACATACGTGCGCAAGTCCGAATGGCCGAGGAACGCGGCAACGTTGGGGCCGAGCGGCAGCGATTCGAGATGGCTGACGTAACCGGCGGCGCTATCCCAGGTCTTCACGCGCGACAGCACGCTGAGCATCTGCTCGCGCGGCAACGCCTCGACGCGGCTGAAGAGGTCGGTGCAGTCGAGCGCGTCGGCATGCACGGTCGACAGCGAGCACGAGCCGAGAAAAACGCTCGTCACGCCATGGCGCACCGATTCGGGCAGGCCCGGCGATACAAGAATTTCGGCGTCATAGTGCGTGTGGATGTCGACGAAGCCGGGCATCACCCATTTGCCGCTCGCGTCGATCGATTGCGCGCTGTCGGCGGCGAGCGGGGTGTCCGACACTGTGGCGACGCGTCCGTCGCGGATGCCGAGATCGCGCGTGCGCGGCGCGGCGCCTGTGCCGTCGAACCATAAGCCGTTCCGGATGATTGTGTCGTAATGCGCCATCGGGCGTGTCTCCGTATCGTATTCCGAGCGCAGACGGCTGCGCCTCTTTTATCGTTACATTGAATGATGTAAAGATAAAGTGCAAGCAGGAAGATTGCGGATAGCGCCGGCGCAGAGGCGGCAGACGCCCGGCCGGCCCGATCGGCGAGGCATTGAACGAGCCGGGCGGTTGACGGCGTCTCAGCCGGAGTCGACGAGCGCGCCGTGCGCCGAGAGGCCGGACGCGAAGGGGGGCTGCCGAGGCTGGCGTGACGCTGGACGCGAATGCGGCGCCGCGCCGCGCCGGATCGGCCGACGGGGAACCTGCGGCGCCCGCCACCGCGTCAATTCGGCGGAAGCGCGATTTCGAGCGTACCGTCCGGCGCGATGGTCGCGTCGCCGGACGCGAGCCGCTGCCGGTAGTCGTTGAGCGCGAATCTGAACGTGCGCGTCAACGGCGTCGGCCGGATCAACGCTCGCGCGTTGAGCAAGGTCAGGTTGAAAAACTTGACGTCGCCCGATTGCAGCCAGATGTACGACTGCGGCAACGTGCCGGGCGGCGCGAAAGTCATGGCCGTTTCGCCCTGTTTGCCGAAGCGCAGATACAGCCCGCGCGCGCCGACCCACGCGGCGCTTGCGTTGCCGACGATCTTCGGCGGCGGGAACAGCGCCTGATAGTCGATATCGAGCGTATTGCCCTTGAAGTCCACGCCCGCCGCGGTGATCGGCACGACCGACGCCAGCCCGATGCCCGTCAGGTGCATCATTGTCGTGAGCGGCAGGCCGAACGCCTGAGTTTGCTGGGGTGTCAGCCGCAGCACCGGCCGGTCGTCGATGGTCGCGATGTCGGCGATCATCGTCACGGGCACGCTGGGATGCGGCAGCAGGCCCCAAGGATTCGCGCGGCCGGTGATCATCAGTTGCTTGGCCGTGTAGTAGCTCGTTTTGACGTCGGTGAACCGCGCGCCCGGGTAAGTCAGGATGTAGCGGTTGAACAGCGTCGCGAGCACCTCGAACGGCACCATGATTTCGCCGCTCTCGATGCGCAGGTCGTAAGTGTCGGGCGCGTCGAAATCGACCGGCATGTCGGCGCGCTTGGGTTCGAGCCAGCCATCCAGCTGCAACACGTGAAAACCGAGATCCTGATTCAGATAGATGTCGCTGTTTCGGATCTGGATGCCGACGCGGGGATAGCCCGAGCGGCGGTCGGTCGCGGCAGGCGGGCAAGGCGGCCGCGCGCCGGCGGGCAGCGGCGTGATGTCGGCCTGCCAGAACTTGCGCCATGCGGCATAGCTGGTCGACGGCCGGCCGGCATCGGCGGCGGCGCTTTTTTTGCGCAGCGTGGCGTAGCCGGACACCGGATCGATGACGGCTTGCGCGATGGCCGTATCGTCACCCGGCGCGTCCGGCGCGACCGGCGGCTGCGCGGCCGACGTCAAGCGCTCGCATTGCGGGCGTGCAGCCGGGGCAGTGTCCGCGCCCAAGACCGGCAACGCGGCGGCGCTGCAAATGACGGCCGCCATCGCCCAGCGCCATGCTCGGATCGGCTTCATTGGAGCCTCCTGGCTTGTTTATCGGCATCGGGCCGCTTGATGATCGAAACGCTACCGTCTATTCCCAAGCGGACATTGCAGCGCTGCAGCAGGGTGCGGTAATCGTAAAGGCTGAACGTCAGCGTTTCGGACGCATCGGCGCTGGAAAACGCGAGCGTGGTGTCCCGGGCGAGTACGCGCGCGACGCGAATGTCGCCGCCCGACAGCAGCAGATAGCTGCGGGCGGGATCGCTGATCAGCCCGGTGGCGGCCGATGCAAGCGGCGGCTCGCCACACGCATCGACGCCGGTTTTCGTGTTGGCACGGGGGGCGGCGTTGACGCCGGCCGTCGCGCTTGCCGCCGGGTTCGAAGCCGAACTCGAACCCAGGCTGGGACCCAGCGTCATGACGATGCGCTCGCCGGTCTGGTTGATTGCCTGAATCGAGAAGCGGAATTGCGGCGGCGGCAGGATCGACATCACTCGGATCACGATGCGGTTGTCCCGCAACGAGATCGAGCGGGTGTGCAACGGCACGATGCTCTGGATGGTCAGCCGCGCGACATGCAGGCTGGGCGCGACCTCGACGCCGTCGATCAGGATATTGTCGGCTTCGAAGCCGAGCGTTGCCGCATCGTCCAGCATCAGGCGTCCGGTGAGCGTCATCGGCAGCCAGCTTTTGCCGCGCAGCAGTTCGCCGACAATTTGCAGTCCGTTGTTGACGACCTTGATTTGCGTGTTGCGAATCGGCGCGTGCGCGTCCGACAATTCGCGGTTCAGCAGCGCGGCGAGATTGGCGCCGGTCATCGATATTTCGCCGTTCGACACATCGACCCGGAACGATTCGGGATCATCCATCACGATGGGGCGAGACGGATCGTTTGCGTTCAGCCACGCATTCACGTGGCGGATATGAAAACCCGCGTCGCCGGTAAAGCGGAATTCGAGATTATTGGCGACGAAGCGCGTCGCACGCCGGTCGCCGCACTGCGCGGACACTGCCGCCAACGCGGCGCTCGCCGGGTAAGCCACGGCCGGATTCGACGGGTCCGCCGCCGCGCCGGCCGCCGGACAGTGCGCGAGCGACAGCAGCGTCGCTGCCACGCCGAGCAGGGGAGGCCATCCCCTTTTTTCATCCCGCATTGCATGTCTCCCTGTTTCTATATTGAATTTATTTAGCATCTCGCGGTATGGCCGTGCGGCAACGCCTGCACTGCGACGGCGCAAGCGTTGTCGACCGATGCGTTCGAATTCAGGTTCGAAGCACGCCGGGGTGCCTGACGGACTTTATATCCAAACCGCCATTTTGTCGTTCATTCGTTATCCGAATATACCGTCGGATACAGATGCCGGTATGTCGTCGGAACCGAAGATTCCGCCTATTTCGTCGAGTTTGACGTCGCCGTTTCGAATGTTTTAAACAAGCGGCGATTGGCGTCGTTCGCTGCGGAGGGCGATTCATCGGGATTGCCGAATTCCGCTTGAAACAATCGGCGCGGCTTGGCCGGCTGGCTGGCCGGTCTGCCGGGGAGCCGAGCCGGCAGGTCGACGGCTTTTCTCGCTATTCTCGAATCCGCCGCGCTCCGGGCCGCTCGGCTCAGCCCGGATGCTCGCGGTACATCTCCAGCGTCAATGCCTTGACGAATTCGACATACTCGGACCGGTCGTGCCGCCGGTGGCTGAGCACGATCGGCGACGTCGCGAATTCGTCGGCGAGCGGCCGGTACAGCACGTCCGGGCGGATGAAGCGCGCGGACGAAGGCACGATGCAGATTCCGGCGTCCGCGGCCACGAGCCCGAGCGCGGTTTGCAGTTCGCGAACCTCGGTGATTTCGGGCGGATGCACGCCATGATCGTGCAGCAGCGACAGCACCTGGTCCGCGTAACTCGGCCGCGGCTCTTTGGGGTAAATGATCACGCGCTGGCCGCCAAGCATGTCGACCGGCAGCGGCGCGGTGTCGTGCGCGAACCGGTGATCGGGCGAATACGCGGCCATCAGCCGTTCCTCGTATATCACGAGCCGCTCGACGCCCGGGTCGGTGATGCGCAATCGCCCGAAGCCGAGATCAATCCGCCCGCTTTTCAGCGCTTGCGTTTGCTGGATCGAATACATCTCGATCAATTGCACGTCGAGCGCGGGATCATGCTGCCGCAGACGCCGCACAAGCGTCGGCAGTCCGCTGTAAAGCGTCGACGCGACGAAGCCGATCGACAACACGCTACGCTCGCCGTTGCCGACGCGGCGCGTCATGTTTTTCGCCTGCTCGACGCGCCCGAGAATCTGCAGCGCCTGCTCGTAAAAAAGCCGCCCGGCCTCGGTGAGCTTCAGTGGCCGGCTCGTGCGGATCAGCAGCGGCACGCCCAGCTCGTCCTCGAGCTGCTGGATTTGCCGGCTCAGCGGTGGCTGTGCGATATGCAGCAACTCGGCCGCGCGCGTGACGTTGCGCTCGTTCGCGACGGCAACGAAGTAGCGCAGTTGTCTGATGTCCATCGAGTCAGCCTCCGGTATTTCTTTCGATCAAGGTATTTTGATGATAAAAAACAGAAAAAAATCAAACGTTTACTTTGTATCATACCTTTAAGGTATCTAATAAGACGCAAATAGTGTTGGATTTGGCGCGTGCGCATTTCTAGACTCGTGCCCATGAATACCGCACTCACTCCTTCCGGCCGCGCCGAAGCGCGCATCGAGCGCGTGGAAACCCTGCTGCTCGACATTCCGACGATCCGCGCGCATCGGTTGTCGATGGCGACGATGCAGAGCCAGACGCTGATGCTCGTGCGCATTCGTACCGCCGACGGCATCGTCGGCATCGGGGAGGGCACGACGATCGCCGGCATGGCCTACGGTGCGGAAAGCCCCGAAGGCATGAAGCTGACGATCGACCGTTACATCGCGCCGCAACTGGTCGGCGCGGATGCGACGCGCGTGCAGGCGCTGATGGCGCGGATTGGCCAGTTCGTCAAAGGCAACCATTTCGCGAAGTGCGCGGTCGAGACCGCGCTGCTCGACGCGCTCGGCCGGCGCGCCGGCCGGTATCGGAGCTGCTCGGCGGGCGGCGCCGCGATACGCTGCCGGTGGCCTGGACGCTTGCGTCCGGCGACACCGCGCGCGATATCGCCGAAGCCGAGCAGATGCTCGCGCTGCGCCGTCACAATGTGTTCAAGCTGAAAATCGGCGGCCGGCCGCTCGCGCACGACATTGCGCACGTTGCGGCAATCAAGCGCGCGCTCGGCGAGCGCGCGAGCGTGCGGGTCGACGTGAACATGGCATGGAGCGAAACCGAGGCGGTGCGCGGGCTTGCGGCGCTCGCGCACGCGGGATGCGATCTCGTCGAGCAGCCAGTCGCGTCGCCGCGCGCGCTTGCGCGGCTCGTCCGGCGCTTTCCGGTTGCGGTGATGGCCGACGAATCGCTGCAAGGCCCGCAGACGGCGCTCGAACTCGCGCGCCTCGAGGCCGCCGATGTGTTTGCGGTGAAGATCGAGCAATCGGGCGGGCTGTTCGCCGCGGCGCAGGTGGCCGCGATCGCCGATGCGGCGGGTATCGAGCTTTATGGCGGCACGATGCTCGAAGGCGCGGTAGGCACCATTGCATCGGCGCAGCTTTTCTCGACCTTTGCGCACTTGCAATGGGGCACCGAGCTGTTCGGGCCGCTGCTGCTGACCGAGGAAATCCTGACTGAGCCGCTGCGCTATGACGCGTTCGAACTGTATTTGCCGACAGGCCCCGGTCTGGGCATCGCGCTCGACGAAGCGCGCGTCGACGCGCTGCGGCGCGATCGCCCGCGCGTGACGGTCGCGGCCGCGCGCTATTGACATTCGACATTGATTCGAGGAGACGAACCCATGCTGTTTCATGTGCGTATGGACGTGAAATTGCCGCACGACATGCCGGCCGACGTCGCCGCCAAGCTCAAGGCCGACGAGAAGGCGCGCTTTCAGCAATTGCAGCGCAGCGGTGCATGGCGCCATATCTGGCGCATCGTCGGGCAATACGCGAACGTGAGCATCTTCGACGTCGAAAGTCCCGCGCAACTGCACGACTATCTGATGTCGCTGCCGCTTTTTCCGTACATGCAGATCGACGTGATGCCGTTGTGCCGGCATCCGTCGTCGCTGCTCGACGACGATCGCTGATTCCGCCGCTTCCGATACCGAAAGGCGCGGCCGTTGCGCCGCCCACCATTGAGGAGACTGCTCAGATGAGCATCAAGATCGCAACCACGCCAGAAATGCGCGCATTCGCCGAACTCGCCAGTGGACTGACATCGGAGCAGGGCTCGCGTCGCGCAAAGCAGATCGTTCATCGTTTGTTGACTGATCTGTTTAAGGCGATCGACGACCTCGACATCACGCCCGACGAAGTCTGGGCGGGGATCGCGTACCTGAACGATCTCGGCGCGGCGGGCGAGGCGGGGTTGCTCGCCGCCGGTCTCGGCCTCGAGCACTATCTCGACGTCCGGATGGACGCGCAAGACGCCGCCGCCGGCATCGAAACCGGGACGTCGCGCACGATCGAAGGCCCGCTGTATGTCGGCGGCGCGCCGCTATCGGACGGCACCGCGCGCCTGGACGACGGCACCGACGCGGGCCGCACGCTGATCATGCACGGCGTCGTGCGCAATCTGGCCGGCGAGCCGGTTCGAAACGCGATCGTCGACGTCTGGCATGCGAATACGAAAGGGATGTATTCGTTCTTCGACAAATCGCAGAGCCGGTACAACCTGCGCCGCAGAATTCGGACGGGCGCCGACGGCCGCTACGAATTCCGCAGCATTCTGCCGTCCGGCTACGGCTGCCCGCCGGACGGCCCGACCCAGCATTTGCTCAATCAGATCGGCCGCCACGGTCAGCGCCCGGCGCACATCCATTTCTTCGTCAGCGCGCCCGGCCATCGTCAATTGACGACGCAAATCAACATCGCCGGTGACGCGTATTTGCACGACGACTTCGCGTTCGCGACGCGCGACGATCTGATTGCCGATATCGTCGAGCGTAGCGACGCTGCGTCGCTCCAGGCGCACAGCCTGAGCGCTCCGTTTGTGGAGATTGCTTTCGACTTCGTGATCACGCCGCTCGACGCTCGCGCGCCGGATGGCGTCGTGCAGCGCCGCCGCGTCGAGGCTGCTTAGACGATCAGCCGCTTGAAGCAGTGCATTTGGCCCGGCTTCGCGGGGCGGCGGCGTGATGCGTCGCCGTGCATCAGCGTCGGGCATTGAGCCGTCGAATATCGGCGGGGCATGAGTCGATGTCGGTCGCGGCCTGCCGACTACCCATCTTGGCCAGTCTAGACGACCAGATAACGTCATTCGACTGTCATCGCTGTCCGTTAAACTGCGGCCAAGGCAGGGCGATCGCGCCGCCCGCTTTCAGGAGGACCGATGGCATTAAATCTCGAAGATATTCGAAGCCTGTTCCAACTGCACGGTTCTCTGGCCTATAGCGGCGAGCCCGTCACTCAGCTTGAGCATGCCTTGCAATGCGGCACGCTTGCGCAAGCCGAAGGCGCGCACGATCACCTCGTCTGCGCGGCATTTTTGCACGACCTGGGCCATCTTCTAGTCCATCGCGCCAACGGCCCGGCCGATCACGACGTCGACGACGTGCATCAATATTGCGTGCTGCCTTTTCTTCGGCCTGTTCTACCAGACGCCGTACTCGAGCCGATCCGGCTTCATGTGGATGCCAAACGCTATTTATGTTTGATCGACGCCGAATACGCGAGCCGACTATCCGCGGATTCGGTACGCAGCCTGCGGTTGCAAGGCGGGATATTTTCCAGGGACGAGGCCATCGCATTCATGCGAAAGCCATTCGCCGAAGAAGCCTTAGGTTTGCGGCGGTGGGACGACGAGGCTAAACAGGCCGAATACGAGACGCCGCCGCTTGAGCACTTCATCGAAGTGGTTGCGCGTGTAATGAATAGCCACGAGAAAAAGGCGACTGCCGGCCACGATCGACGGTAGCCGAAGTCGACATTATGGTGCGCAGCGTTGCCACCATGACCCACGGGAACGCGACGATGGCTTCCGGATGCCTTGCGAAGCGTCCGGGGGAATATCCGCATTCAAATTGCGTCGCATCGATCGCGCTGTCGTTGGTCATCCTGAATTATTCTGCTATTTCTTTTCCCGTTCCGTTTGATCGGCGCCCTTCACGCTGAAATACTTGGGTTGCCGATATGCACGGCGGTTGAACTCGTACCCTCCCATCCCTCAAATGCACTAATTGTTCCGGTACGTTTGAACATGGTGCGCGAATGGCCGCTTTTCTACACTAGCTCCCGGGATGTCGAATGGCTTCGCGGATGTGAGCCAACGTTATCCCGACGATTAGACAAGCAAATTTAACGACGAGGTCAATTATGTTCGAAAAAACCGAAGGTACGGTACAGAAGCTGGTGGGCAACGCGCAAGCGGCGGTGGGTGACGCCGTGGGCAATACCGACCTGCAGGTCGAGGGAGCGGTGCGCGAGGTGGCAGGCAAGGTCCAACAGTCCTATGGCGAGGCGCTCGAGCAGGTGCGCGACGTTGCGGCAAACAATCCGCTTGCGACGCTGGCCGCTGTTGCGGCGGTGAGCTTCATCATCGGCGCAATGTGGTCGAAGCGTTAATCGCAATCGCTTTAGTGGAACGGGTCCGCGCGCGGTGAAGTCATCACGGGAACATGTCATGGTTGTGCTTTCAAAATTCAGAAAATGGCAAAACGTCGCACAATTTTCGGCCTCGCGTCTGACCGATTATGCAGGTCTGGCGGCAGTCGAGTTCGATCTCGCCCGGAAGTACTTCCTGCGCGATTTGATCCTATATGCGCTGCTCGGCTTGAGTGTCATGCTGGGGCTGGCGTTCGTGTCCGTGGCGGCGATTGTCAGTGCTGCGACGACGCCGTACTTGATCGAGATCGCGTGGAGCGTCGCCGCGTTCTGGATGCTCGTGTCCATCGGGTGCTGGGTTGCGGTGCGCATGCGCGATGAGCGCGGCACGTTTTCCGTTCTGGCTGCGGAATTGCAGCGCGACATTCAGACCATTAAAGAGAGTATGTGATGAAACGACGAACAGCAGAGGGTTCGCCGGAAGCACAACGCAGGGTGCTGCTTGCCCGCATGGCCGCGACGCGCACCGAATTATCTTCGTCGAACCGAGTGATCGACATGACGAGGCCGATTTCCGCACGCGGTAATGCCGCCGGCTATCGGGCCATGACGCTGCCGAATCTCGGCGGATCCGCCGGCATTGCAATCGCGGTGGCGCTCGTCGGGTGCGTGCTGCTGGGGCCGCGGCGTTTGGTCATGACGGCCGCGCGCGCGGGCGTCGCGGCGCTGATCGGACGAATGGCGCGGGACACCGTCCAGAAATAGGGCGGCGCGGCATCGGACGAAAGTGGGATGCGTTTGAGCAGACGGCGTGAGCATGATGCCAACGTCCTACTTGCGTCCTTTTCTGCCAAACGCGTTTTTGAGAATACGGCGTGTACGTTGTCGTATGGAAGCGTGCCGCGCCGATTACTGTTTTTCCAAGGAGAACTTGCAATGAAATTCCTCGCGATCACAGCGACTTGCGTCGCATTGTTCGCCGTTTCCGCTTCGGCGCGAGCAGAAGGGTGTCTGAAGGGGGCCGCGGTGGGCGCTGTCGCCGGCCACGTTGCCGGTCATCATAGTGTGGCTGGTTCGGCAGCGGGGTGCGCGATTGGCCATCATCGCGCGGCGAAGAAGGCCAAGGCAGCGAGCGCGGCTAGTGCGGTCTAGTAACGCGATGAGGCGGATGCCGGTGAAACGCCGATTCCATTATCGCTCGGCGCGCCCGATTGCCCGGCATGATGTGATCGATCGAGACTGGCCCCATGCCGGCTGCCCGATGCGAGCGGTGCAGCCGGCCGATGGTCCGTTCACCGGACGGCAAGGCGGTGAGCTTGGCGGCCTGCGCTCAGGCACGTGAATCCGCTTGGTATTAAGCATATCAAATCGCAGTTAGCCGAGGCCATCGAGGCGTGGGGGCCCGTCTCGAAAGGCGAGGTGCAAGCGAAACGCATCTGGCGCGCGTACCGACCGATTGCGGTGCGTCGCTCAGAGCCGCAAGACCGCGATAAACCTGTTCGCTATTCTTTTGTATCCGTTATCTTCTTTGCGTGGAGCATTGGTAGATCGTTTTTACGCAGATCGATTTTTTCGATCAACCGTGTGAAGCCCGAGCGCGTCGACACGGAAATTCTGCATCCTGCCTGCATACTTATATCGGATAGCTAACGGTTGTCTACCATCAGCTGGCAGAAGTTGCAGTGCGCGATACCGGGTCTCGGCACCTCGCGTTCGCGCCAAGATCCAGCTACGCTCGATAGCCATCCACCTTGGCGTTGGCTTTGTTCATATGTGGGCGGCGACATGTTTGGCGTTAGCCGAACGCAGCACCGACGGGCGTTTATCGACGAAATGCCGGTCGATCAAAATCGACCTGGCGCTTCGCGGATCTCTGCCGTCCTGCTTCCTCACCGTTGAAATCGACATTCGATCATGCCGTCTGCCGCTTACTGCGACGCGGTGGCGGCGATTTTCGCCGTGCAGCCGTATCGTGAGCCGCCGCAAGGCGGCATAGCTTAACTATCGGTTGCTGCGATGATTTCGATACGAAATGGCGATTTTTCTTTTGCGCGTGCCGCTCTTAGCATGGAGGCCGATGAAGTCCGGCAAGCATGCGCATCGTGACCGGTGCCGTTGCTTGCCGAGCTTGTGCCGCTGCTGACGAGAGTGTCGACGGAGGATGGGATGGAGCGCAAAGCACGCACGCAAAACGAAGAATTGGAGGTCAAGACGACGACCTGCTACATGTGCGCCTGCCGATGTGGGATTCGTGTGCATCTGCGCGATGGCGAGGTGCGTTATATCGACGGCAATCCGGCCCATCCGCTCAATCAGGGAGTGATCTGCGCGAAGGGCTCGTCGGGCATCATGAAGCAGTATTCGCCCGCGCGGCTCACGCAGCCTTTGATGCGTAAGCCAGATGCGTTGCGTGGCACGGCGCAGTTCGAGCCAGTTTCATGGGATGTCGCGTTCGACGTGCTGGAAAAGCGCCTTGCGCATCTGCGCGCAACCGACCCGAAAAAATTCGCGCTCTTTACCGGCCGCGATCAGATGCAGGCTTTGACGGGGCTTTTCGCCAAGCAGTTCGGCACACCTAATTATGCCGCGCATGGCGGCTTCTGCTCGGTGAACATGGCTGCAGGCATGATCTATACGATGGGCGGTTCGTTCTGGGAGTTCGGCGGCCCCGATCTCGATCGTGCGAAGCTGTTCTTCATGATCGGCACCGCCGAAGACCATCACTCGAATCCGCTCAAAATTGCAATCTCGAAGTTCAAGCGCGCGGGCGGCCGCTTCATCGCGATCAATCCGGTCCGTACGGGCTATGCGGCAATCGCGGACGAATGGGTGCCGATCCGTCCGGGAACCGACGGCGCGCTGTTCATGGCGCTGATGCATGAGTTGATCGAAAACGATGCGTATGACCGCGAGTTCGTGGAGCGCTACACGAATGCGGGCGAATTGCTCGACATGCGCGAGGGTTCCAGCACCTATGGCCTTTTCGTGCGGGACGAAGGGGCGCAGGAACGCAATGCCCTGTTTCCGCAGAACCATATGTGGTGGGATCCCGTGAGCCGGCGTGAAGTCCTGCATCACACGCCGGGCGTGCGTCCCGCGCTTGAAGGGCGTTATACGCTGGCAAACGGCACGCCCGTTGCGCCGTCGTTCTCGCTGCTGCGCGAACAAGTGGCGGGTTGCACGCCGCAATGGGCGTCGGACATCACGGGCATCGCACCCGATACGATCCGCCGGCTCGCGCAGGAAATGGCCGACGTGGCGCGCGACCAAAAGATCTCGTTGCCGATTCAATGGACCGATGCCTGGGGACAAACGCATGACACCGTGACGGGCGCGCCGATCGCATTCCACGCAATGCGCGGTCTGGCCGGACATTCGAACGGCTTTCAGACGATCCGCGCGCTTGCCGTGCTGATGTCGCTGCTCGGCACCATCGACCGCCCGGGCGGCTTCCGGCACAAGTCGCCCTATCCGCGTGCCGTGCCGCCATCGGCCAAGCCGCCGAACAGCCCCGGCGACGTCAAGCCGAATACGCCGCTCGCCAATGGCCCGCTTGGCTGGCCGGCCGGCCCCGAAGACCTGTTCATTCATGACAACGGCGACCCGGTGCGCATCGACAAGGCGTTTTCATGGGAATATCCGCTTGCCGTGCATGGCCTGATGCACAGCGTCATCACCAACGCGTGGCGCGGCGATCCCTATCCCATCGATACGCTGCTGATCTTCATGGCCAACATGGCATGGAATTCGTCGATGAACACCGTGGAGGTCCGCAAGATGCTCGCGGATCGCAACGAAAACGGCGAGTACAAAATTCCATTCATCGTCGTATGCGATGCGTTCCAGTCGGAAATGACGGCATTCGCCGATCTCATCCTGCCCGATACGACTTACCTTGAACGTTACGATGCAATGTCGATGCTGGACCGCCCGATCTCCGAATTCGATGGCCCGGTCGACTCCGTGCGTGTTCCTGTCGTGCCGCCGACTGGCGAATGCAAACCGTTCCAGGAGGTGCTCGTCGAGCTGGCGAGCCGGCTGAAACTTCCCGCCTTCACGACACCGGACGGCAAGCGCAAGTATCGCGACTATCCGGATTTCGTCGTCAATTACCAGACAGCGCCAGGTTCCGGAGTTGGGTTCCTGATCGGCTGGCGCGGCAAGGACGGCCAGGAGGCCCTGGTCGGCGAGCCGAATCCGCGGCAATGGGAAGCCTATGCGCGGCACAACTGCGTTTATCACTACACGCTGCCCGAGCCGTTGCAGTACATGCGCAATGCGAACGGGCCATACCTGCAATTCGCAGTCGAGAAGGGTTTTCGAAAATTCGCAGAGCCAATCGTCATTGCGCTGTATTCCGACGTGATGCAGAAATTCAGGCTCGCCGCGCAGGGCAAGACCGAAGGGCGGCAGCCGCCCGACCATTTGCGTGCGCGCGTGGCGCACTATTTCGATCCGCTGCCGTTCTGGCATCCGCCGCTCGAACACGGAACGACCGATCACGCGCGTTTTCCGCTGGCGGCCGTCACGCAGCGCCCGATGGCGATGTACCACTCGTGGGATTCGCAGAACGCGTGGCTGCGGCAGATTCATGGCGAGAACTATCTGTATATGAATCCACGCATGGCTGCCGCGCAAGGTATCGAGGATGGCGGGTGGATCTATGTCGAATCGCAATGGGGCAAGGTGCGGTGTCTTGCGCGCTATAGCGAGGCCGTCGAGCCGGGTACGGTATGGACATGGAATGCGATTGGCAAGGCAGCGGGCGCATGGAATCTCGGCCCGGAGGCCAACGAATCGCAGCGAGGGTTCCTGCTGAATCACCTGATCACGGATGAGATTCCCGTTGCCGACCCGCAACATGCGCGCACCTCTAACTCCGATCCGGTGACGGGGCAGGCCGCTTGGTATGACGTGCGTGTGCGCGTCTATCCTGCCGAGGCGCACGCCAGCCATACCCTGCCGCAATTCGCGCCAATGCCGGCGGCGATGCCCGGAGTGGTGGGTACGGGTTCGGGCGGCCTGCTTCATCGCATCGTGCAGACGTATTTCGCGGGGCGCGGCGAATTCGCGGCGCGGCTGCGCAAAGCGACACGGCACAATTGAACGGAGCATGACATGACCCAGATGGCACTCGTAATCGATCTGAATGTCTGCGTGGGTTGCCACGCCTGCGTGACGAGTTGCAAGGAATGGAACACGTCAGGCGAGGCGGGCAGTCTCGCGGACTTCCGCCCATATGACGCCGATCCGTCCGGCACCTTCTTCAATCGCGTGCAGACTTTCGAAGCCGGTGAGTTTCCGCTCGCCGATACCATTCATTTTCCGAAGTCGTGCCTGCATTGCGAGGAGCCGCCGTGCGTGCCGGTATGTCCGACCGGCGCGAGCTACAAGCGCAAGGAAGACGGGCTGGTGCTGGTCGACTATGACCGGTGTATTGGTTGCAAGTACTGTTCGTGGGCTTGCCCTTACGGCGCGCGCGAAATCGACGAAGCGCGCAAGGAAATGACCAAGTGCACGCTGTGCGCGGACCGAATCCACAACGAGACGTTGCCGGAGCGGGATCGTAAGCCCGCGTGCGTACTGGCGTGCCCGACCTCGGCACGACTGTTTGGCGATATACACGATCCTGATTCGAACGTGTCAAAGGCGATCCGCGAACGCGGCGGCTATCAGTTGATGCCGGAATGGGGTACGCGGCCCGCGAATCACTATTTGCCGCGCCAAAAGGTGTCGTCGTGCGGCGGCGAGTCGTGCTCGTGCAAGACGTCTCCCGAGCACGATGAAATTGCATCAATCGAGGCTCAGCTCGAGCGCGGTGCGCTTCATCTCGCTTCCATCGCGACGCGGGTCTGAATCCGGACGCTCTGGGGAAAAGACAATGAATCCAGCATTTTCCGTGGTGTTTCTCACGACGTTGAGCGGCGCGGGGCAGGGGTTGTTGATCGCGCTCGTCGTAAGCCAAGCTGCGTTGCGGCTCGGCTTCGGCGATGCTGCCGCCGTGCCGCCGGCGTTCTACGTCGCCGGTGCGGCGCTGTCATGTCTGCTCGCTGCACTGGGGCTCTTTGCATCGTTCTTCCATCTGGGTCATCCCGAACGCGCGTGGCGCGCTATCGCGATGTGGCGAACATCGTGGCTGTCACGCGAATGCCTGGCGTTGCCGCTGTTTCTCGCATGCACGTTCGCTTATGGCGTAGCGCATGCCGTTTCGTCGCCTTATGCACTGGCGATCGGCATGGTTGCGGCCATGGCGAGCGCGACGTTGTTCATCTGCACGGCGATGATTTACGCATGCCTGCGTTTTCTGCAGGAGTGGGCGACGCCGCTTACGCTGATCAACTTCGCCCTGCTGGGTTGCGCATCAGGCTTCACCGTCGCGACCGCCTGCGCTGCATTGCTTGCGCCCACGCTTCTGACGCCGCTTGCGGTAGCAGCCTGCACATTGACGCTCGGCGGTTTCGCATCGCGCAGTGCATCGCTTGTGCGCAACGCGCGGCTCAAACCGAAATCGACGGTGCAGAGCGCGACTGGCATACGTGCCGCGCGGGTCGAACAGCAGTCACGCGGCTTTACGGCGGGCGCCTTCAATCTGCACGAATTCTTTCACGGCAAGACGCCTGAGACGCTAGAGCGCATCAAGTGGACATTCATCGTTGCCGCCTTTGTCGTACCGATTTTTCTAGTGGCGCTCGGCGGCAGCATTCGTTCGTTCTATGGTTCGTTTGTGCTGTTGTGCGCGGCGTCTGCGATTCAATACGCAGGGCTCGTCGCGGAGCGGTGGTTCTTCTTCGCCGAAGCAAGGCATCCTCAGAATTTGTATTATCGGCAAGCCTAACGGTTGTTCAATTGGGATGCGAGCGTGCAAGACGGAGCGCACCGAATGACTGATCAAAACCTCTGGGCCGACTCACTGCTCATCTGCTGCTTGGGCTTGTTTGGGATAACGGCCTGTGTTTGGCCGGGCGCGCTTCCGCAAGCGGCTTGTCCCACATCCCCACGCTCAACTCGGTCGCGGGTTTCGTGCGACCTCATGTGCGATCCCGAGTAAGTTGCGCACAAGCTTTTCTCGTGTCACCATTCCGGCCAAAACACCTTTCACGCTGAAGGTGAAGGCGGCTAAAGGCAGCAAGGCAAGCGGCTTGACTTATACTTGGGAGCAATTCGATTTCGGTCCGGAGCAATTCGGCAAACTGAAGGACGACGGCCAAGGCCCGATCTTCCGCTCATTCAAGCCGCATGCCCAAGCCGAGCAGACGTTCCCACACTTGGCCGCCGTGCTGGGCGACGAGCCGCTTGGCAATGGCGAAGTCTATCCCGCGACCAATCGCAAGCTCAGCTTCCGGGTGACGGTGCGAGACAACGTCGCGATGGCTCGCTCACTAGGCGTGGGGCCGAACACTGCGAGCGGCAATATGTATGTGAACGTGGTCGATACCGGCAGCTCGTTCGCCGTCACCGCGCCGAAATCTGCTGTGAAATGGGAGGCGGGTTCCGAGCAAACCGTGGCCTGGAATGTGGCGCAGACCAACGCCGCGCCGATCGCCTGCACTAACGTCAAGCTGGATTTATCGCTAGACGGAGGGTATCACTATCTGTCCGAGCCGCTGCTGGCGAGCACGCCCAATAACGGCAAAGCCAAGGTTACGTTGCCGGCGGTGGCGTCGAACAAGGCGCGCATCCGGGTAAGTTGCACTGACAACGTGTTCTTCGCCGTGACGCCCGCGAATTTCACGATCTTGAAATAAGGGGCTGCCAACCTTGGTTGACGGGGGCCGCCGAAGCCTCGGCATAGCCCCCTGCACGGGATGCGCGTGCATCACTTGCAGCAGCCGATCCGGCGAACACGCCGGACACGGTGCCGTGGACCTGTCTCGTGCATGGCCAGGTGAGCGCAATCACCCGCACACGATGGCGCCGGCGCTTGCGCGCATGGTCCTCATCGCGGGAACGATGCTCCGACAGCGCCGCTATGCATAAAACGCCGATGGCGGCACACCGAAATGCCGCTTGAACATCGCGGAGAACGCGCTCTGGCTGCTATAGCCATGATCCATCGCGACGGTCAGCACCTTCTCGCCATGCGCAAGGCGCTTGAGGGCGAGCAGCAGCCGCGCCTGCTCGCGCCAGCGGCGGAAGTTGAGTCCGGTCTCGCGCTGGAACGCGCGATGGAGCGTGCGCACCGACAGGCCCAGCAGGCCGGCCCACTCGGCAATCGTGCGCGGGTCGTCCGGTGCGGCGACGAGCGTCTCGCAGATCGTCCGCAGGCGCGCGTCGTGCGGCCACGGCAGATACAGCGGCAGCAGCGGCGCGGCCGTCACCTCGGCAAGCAGCAGATGCGCCAGGTGATCGTGGCGCGAGCCTGGCCTGTAGTCGAGCGGCATATCGACTGCGGCTAGGATCAGCTCGCGCAGCAGCGGATGCACTTCCACCACGCAACTGCGCGTGGGCAGGCACTCGATCGCGCCTGGCTCGACGAACACGGTGCGCATCTGAACGTTGCCGCTCATCTGCACTGTATGGTCGAGGCCGGCTTCGAGCCATACGCCGCGCGTGGGCGGCACGATCCACGACGCACCTTCGGACTGCACGTGCATCACGCCCTCGATCGCGTAGAGCAATTGCGCGCGGCGATGGCGATGCGGCGCGATCGACGTGCCGTGGGCGTACACAGCCGCCATTGCCGACACGGGCATCGGTGTCGATTCGTAGCGCAGGTGGGCGAAGGACGGCGTGGACTCGATTGTCCGATTGGCGACAAGTCGTGACATGTTGGCGTGAGACAGGCAGTTGGGCGGGCTGGCACGATGGCGTTCCGCTGCACGTCAAGCCCCGTCACTATCTTAATCCGTCAAACGCGATGAACAAGTCTCCTTTTCTGTTTCCCTTTTGCGCGATCGCGCTGTGGGCTGGCAACGTCGTCGTATCGAAGCTGTCCGCGTCGACGATCGACCCGTCTGCGATCACGTTCTATCGGCTGCTGCTCGCGGTCGCATTGATGAGCGTCTTCACGCTGTGCCCCGCGTGATGCAATCGCGCGGCGCTCGTCGCGCGTCTGCCGAAGCTCGCGACACTCGGCTTTCTCGCGATGGCGCTGTTCCAGAGCCTGTCCTACGAGGCCGCGAAAACGACGAGTGCGACCAACATGGCGATCATCACCGCGCTCGTGCCATTGATGACGATGGCGCTCAGCTCGCTGCTGCTGGGCGATGCGCTGGGCGCGGGGATGGTGGGCGGCGGCATGCTGTCGCTCGCGGGCGTCGTCTACCTGATCGCCGAAGGGCATCCGATAGCGATCGCCGCGCGCGGCGTGCATGCCGGCGATCTGCTGATGCTGGCCGCGTCGGCCGCTTATGCGCTCTATGGCGTGCTGCTCAAACGCTGGCGTATCGGTCAGTTGCCGGCTTGGCAGTCGACTTATGTGCAGGCGCTTGCCGCACTCGTGTTCATGGCGCCGATGCTGATCCGGCTGCCCGCGCACGCCGCGTGGCCGACGCGCGCGAGCGTACCGCTGATTCTGTACGCCGGCGTGCTGGCATCGGTGGCGCTGCCGTATCTGTGGATGCAGGGGGTGCGGCTGCTCGGTCCGAGCCGCTGCGCGATGTTCATGAACCTGCTGCCCGTGATAACGGCCGGCGGCGCGATCGTGCTGCTCGGCGAATCGCTGCGGCTTTATCACTTGATCGGCGGCGGCGTCGCGCTCGCCGGTGTGGCAATCGCGCAGCGTTTCCCGTTCCATGCAGGCGCATCGCAACGTGTGCGGCAGTGAGCGCCAATCCCGGCGTGCAAGCGCTGATTGCCGTGTTGCCGAACGCGCGTGCCGCCGCCCAGGTGCTCGTTTGCCAATTTCGCCAAGCGCACGGTGAACGCTTCGTTCATGCGGCTCGCGCTTCGCATCGTGTGGCGGCGCGCTGTGAGAATGCCCAGCAAGCCGGCGCGCCGACGCTCGCAGATGCCAATCTTCTTCGGGATCGCCCTCGTTTGTCTTGCTTGACTCGATTCCGGCGGCCCCTGTTCGCCAGCGGCAGGGTATGTTTTTCGTCAGCTGCGGGATGGGGCGCCGGCGGCGCTCAGCTTCGCTCGAAGCCCCTGGTCAATTCCCAGTCCGTGATGCGGCGATCGTATTCGAGTTGTTCCCGTTGCGCGGCATGCACGTAATGATTGACCACCTCGTCGCCTAATGCTTCGCGCAACCACGTCGAATTGGCGCTGATATCGATGGCGTCCCGCAATGTCTTCGGAATGTCGGGCAGGGCATCGTCGTGGTACGCGTCGCCGACGAACGTGATGAATTTTGGGTGAAATTTAAATAAAAGGAATGCATCTCGGAATTTTTTGATCGACAGATAAGATAAATTGCGGCGATGACGCGCCCTGCATTCCGGATGCACAAATGCATTGAAAAGGCCGGTGGAAACGTGGAGCAGGGCGGCCCGTGCCTACGCAATCTGCACGGCGATGAGCCGCGATCTGCCGCGCGATGGCCGCAGCGATTACGGCGTGCCGCCGGCCTCGCGCTCGACACGCTGTAGCAGCGCATCGAGCACCGCCATCTCGACGGGCTTCACGAGGTGATCGTCGAAGCCTTCGTTCGCGGTGCGCGCAAGGTCGGCCGCTCGGGCGTGGCCGGACAGCGCGACGCAGATCATGCCGGCCAATGCGTCGATCGCGCGCAGTTCGCGCAGCAGCGTATAGCCGTCGACGTCCGGCATCGACAGATCGATCAGCATCAGGTGCGGGACGGTGTCGCGCGCGAGCGCCAGCGCGTCGTGCGCGTTGTACGCGACGCGCGGCGCGTGTCCCTTTACTTGCAACAGCACGGCGAGCGTGTCGGCCGAGTCGCGGTTGTCATCCACCACGACGATGCGCAGCGGGCCGGCGGCCGGTTGCCGCGGCGGGCGCGGCGCGGGCGTATCGGCGGGGGCGGTGCGCGGCTCGCGCTCGGCCGGCAGCCGGATGGTGAACGTCGAGCCGAGGCCGGGGCCGCCGCTTTCGGCGGAAATCATTCCGCCGTGCAGCTCGACGAACGACCGGCAGATCGCGAGGCCGAGCCCGAAGCCGTCTGACGGGCGCCGGCCCGGCGCGCCTTCCTGTTCGAACAGATCGAAGATCGATTCGAGCGCGCCGGGTGCGATGCCCACGCCAGGATCGGTCACGCGGATCGCGACGACGGGCCCTTCGATATGCGCGTCGACGTCGATGCGCGCGCCGTGCGGCGAGAATTTCGACGCGTTGTCGAGCAGGTTGTGCAGCACCTGCACGAGTCGCGCGGCGTCGCCGCGCAACAGCACCGGATCGGGCGGCAGATCGATGCGAATGTGCTGCCCGCGCGCGGCGAGCTTCGGCTGGATGCTTTCCACGCCGCGGCACACGATGTCGCGCACCGTCACCGGCTCGCGGTCGAGTTCGACCTTGCCGGCGGTGATGCGCCCGACGTCGAGCAGATCGTCGACGAGCCGTGTGAGCTGCCCGACCTGGCGGTGCACGGCGTCGCGGCACTGCGCGAGCGCGGGTGCGGGATCGGGCAGGCTTTGCAGCACGCCGACCGAATGCCTCAGCGGCGCGAGATGATTGCGTAGTTCGTGCGCGAGCATCGCGATGAACACGCTCAGCCGGTGCGTGGAGGCTTCCAATTCCGCGAGGCGTTTGCGCTCGGTCATGTCGCGCGTGATCTTGATGAAGCCGGCCAGTTGGCCCGTGGGACCGCGCACGGCGGTAATCGTCACGCTGGCCCAGAACAGCGAGCCGTCCTTGCGCACGCGCCAGCCTTCGTCCTCGAAGCGGCCGTGGGCGATCGCCTGCTGGAGCCCGAACGCGGGCCGCCCGGATGCGACGGCCTCCGGCGGGTAGAACCGGGAAAAATGGTTGCCGATGATCTCGGCCGCGCGGTAGCCCTTGATACGTTGCGCGCCCGCGTTCCACGTGGCGACGTTGCCATGCGGATCGAGCATGAAGACCGCGTAGTCGCTGATCGCCTCGACGACGGTCTCGAAGCGGAACTCGGCGAAACGGTGCAGCAGGTCGCGCGCATCGGCCGGGCCGAGCGGCGCATGAGGATCGGTAAGCGTGTGGTCTTTCGTCATCGAAACGGTTGAATGCGGGCGGGAGACGCCCGGCTGGCCGCGCACGGCGGCCGGCGGGGTATTCAAAATGGAATTGGCACCTTCGAAAGCATAAGGAACTCAATTCCGCCGATCAACGGCTGCGCATCACCTGTGCCGCACGGCGCGCGACGGGGCACATCCGCTGTCGCGCAACCGGCGGACGGCGGCGGGGTATGCGGCTTGCTTCGTGCTCCGGCGGGCAGGCCGCGCACACCGCGCACGAATGCGCCGGCTGCGGCCCGCCGCCAGATGAGGAGATTGCGATGAACAGCACCCTGAACCCCGACAACGAACCGGCCGACCCCGACGACGACAACGCGCGGCGCGGCCGCGACGGACGCGCGCTGGGGCCGAGCGACTCGTCCGACAGCGGCAGCGACACGGCCGGCGCGCGGCGTCATGCGTTCGACGTCGATTCGCCGTTCGACGGCCATCCGCTCGAGCGCGGCGACGCGTCGCTCGATACCGATACGGATCGCGCGGGCACCGGCGAGCGCGCATCGGCGGACGGCGACGCGACGTTCGACGACGGCGCGGATATCGCGCCGGATCGCACCGAACGGCTGAGCGAGCCCGGCTCGCCGAAGAAACCCGGGACGCCGGGCACTGGCCGCGTATAGCGGTGGTGTGGCGTCACCGGGCTGACGTTGCCGCAAAAACTGCAATGGCGTTGCAGATAGGTAGGCACGGCGAAGGCATGCGTCGCGACAGGCGCCGGGCGGGCGGCGCAGGATGGCCTGCGCGGGCCGCGCCCGGCTACGGCGGCGCCGATGGCGGCGCGCGATTTGCAACGCCGAGCCTGAGGCGCGCGCCAACGTGGCCGGGGGCTGCACGGCCCAGGCGCGGTTCACGCGGGCGCGTTTCAAGGAGGGACACGATGCCACGACGATCTGCCGGGCGGCCCGGCGGTCCGCACGATTCGTCAGAAGGGCCCGAATGGCGCGCGTGACAGCCGGCACGGACGGCACGCCGCCCGCGCCGCGCGGCAGCCGGGGCCAGCCCGCCGGACGCGGCCTGCGGCTGCGCATCGCGGCCGAGCTATGGCGCGCGATCTGGCATTACCGCATGCGCGTGCTGGCGGCGATCGCGCTGCTCGTGCTCGCGAAGGCGGCCGCCGTCGCGGTGCCGCTGCTGCTGAAGGATATCGTCGACGGGTTCGGCCGCGCGGCCGGCCAGCAGGTCACGCTGCCCGTGCTGTTGTTGTTCGCGTATGCGCTCGTGCGCTTTGCCGGGAACGCGCTGAACGAAGTGCGCGACATGACGTTCGTGCAGGTGACGCAGCACACGGTCGCCGCGTTTACCGTCCGCACGTTCGGGCACCTGCACCGGCTTGGCGCGCGCTTTCATTCGCAGCGCGAGACCGGCGCGGTCGTGCGCGATCTCGAGAAGGGCACGGCCGGCATCGGCTACCTGCTCGGCGTTGCGGTGTTTACGGTCGTGCCGACCGCGATCGAGATCGGCTCGGTGCTGGTGATCGTGATCGGCAAGTACGGCGGCGGCTTCACCGGCATCATCTTCGCGACGTTCGGCGTGTACGCCGCGTATACGATCGTGTTTACGCGGCGGCGCATGCGCTATCAGCGCCGCGTGAATGCGCTCGAGGCCGAATTGAACACGCGCGTGGTCGACAGCCTGCTCAACGTCGATACGGTGAAATATTTCGCGCGCGAGGACGTCGAGCGCGGCCGCCTCGAGCGCGTGCTCGACGCATGGCGCGAGGCGGGCGTCGACAACCAGTACGCGTTGTCGGCGCTGCATATCGGACAGAGCGCGTGCATCGGCGCGGGCATCGCGGCGGTGATGCTGCTCGCCGGCCAGCATGTCGCTCGCGGCACGATGACGCTTGGCGATCTCGTGCTGATCAACGCCTACGTCATCCAGATCAGCTTGCCGCTGAATGCGCTCGGCTTCGTGTTTCGCGAGGCGAACGACGCGATGACCAACATCGAGCGGCTGTTCGGGCTGCTCGACGCGCGCGGCAAGCCGGGCGAGGACGGCGACGCGCCGGGCGCGCAGCCGCTCGTCGTGCGCGGCGGCGCGATCGAGTTCGAACACGTGGACTTCGGCTATGAGCCGAGCCGGCAGATTTTGTGGGACGTGTCGTTTCGCATCGAGCCGGGGCAGTCGGTCGCGGTGGTCGGCGGCAGCGGCTCGGGGAAATCGACGCTCGCGCGGCTGCTGTTCCGGCTCTACCAGCCCGATGCGGGCACGATCCGCATCGACGGCCAGGATCTGCGGCGCGTCACCGCGCGCAGCCTGCGCGACGCGCTCGGCATCGTGCCGCAGGACACGATCCTGTTCAACGACACGCTGGCTTACAACATCGGATACGGCAAGCGCGACGCGACGCGCGCCGAAGTGATCGCGGCCGCGCGCGGCGCGCAGCTCGACGCGTTCATCGAGCGGCTGCCCGATGCCTACGATACGCGCGTCGGCGAACGCGGCGTGCGGCTGTCGGGAGGCGAGCGGCAGCGCGTCGCGATCGCGCGCGCGCTGCTGAAGGCGCCGCCGATCGTCGTGTTCGACGAAGCGACGTCGGCGCTCGACACGCGCGCGGAGCGCGCGATCCAGCAAGAGCTGATGCGCGTCGCGCGGCATCGCACGAGCCTCATCATCGCGCATCGGCTGTCGACGATCGTCGATGCGGACCGGATTCTCGTGATGGAGCACGGCAGGCTCGTCGAGCAGGGCACGCACGACGCGCTTCTCGCGAGCGGCGGCGTGTATGCGCAGATGTGGGCGCTGCAGGCGAAGCAGCGCGAGCTGGAGCGCACCGAGGCAAAGTTCGCGCGGCAGCCGGTGCGGATCAATCCGCTCGTCGCGCAGGTGCTCGACAGCCTGGCCGATGCGGCCGCCCAGCGCGGCGTGCCGGTGTTTCGCCACCTGTCCGACGAGGATCTCGCCGTGAAGGCCGATCCGGCCGGGCTGCGCCGTTTCGTTTGGGAGTTGTGCCGCGGCGGGATTGACGTGAGCAGCGGCGGGCAGATCGAAGTCCACACCGCGCGGCACGACCCCGACGCGCGGATCACGATCGTGCTGGCGGGCGTCGATGCGCCGGAGCTGCCGCTGGTCGATCTCGAACGGCTGCAAGGCGCGATCGACGACGCGGGCGGCTACGTCGTGCGCGAACGTGACGATACGGGCGTGACACTGCATCTGTCGTTGCCGATGTGCACCGTGGCGCCGGCTTCGCTGGAGTCGGAGCCCGCCGCCCAGGACGCGAAACCGCTCGGCGGCTTGCGCATCGCGTGTGTCGACGATCACGACGACGCGCGCGAAGCGCTCACCGCGCTATTGCAGAGCGCCGGCGCGCACGTGCGCGCGTTCCCGTCCGGGCAGGCGCTGCTCGACGAGCTGCGGCACACGCGCCGCGCGCACTGGCCGGCGCTGCTCGTGTGCGACATCGATTTCGGCGGCGAAGAAGAGGACGGCTACACCGTGCTGCGCCGCGTGCGCCAACTCGACGCCGATCGCCCCCGCGAAGGCCGCGCGCCGTTGGAAGCGCTTGCGCTGTCCGGCCATGCGCGCGATAGCGACCGCACCCGAGCAGTCGAAGCGGGTTTTCACGCTTATCTGACCAAGCCCGCGGTAGCGGCCGATCTGATCGCGGCGCTGCGCGCGCTCGCGTTTTCCTCCGGAGCCATCCATGCCGAATCTTCCGAACCCGACGATGCCCAACGTGCCGAACGCGGCGAAGCTGCCGAACGCCGATCGACGCGGTAGCGCATTCGCCGATCGCCAGGCGGCGGTCGCGGCCGTCGAACTGTTGCTGCCGACGCTGTCGGCCGCGTTGCAGAGCGATTTCGTCGGCGACAGCGGCTGTCTGCACATCGTGATCATGGACCCCGCGCTTGGGCCGCGCGACGCGTCGTTCGAGGACGCAATCCTGTATGAATTCTCGCTGCCCGACCCGAAGGACTGGGACGCCGATTACCGCGCCTACGCGCGCGCGAAGGCGCGGCTGTCGTGGGAAACCGGCCGCGACGGCCACGTCGTGCAAGCGCTCGAGCCGTACCGGCTGCGCGCCGGCGACACGAACCTGTGGGGCGCGGTCGCGCAGCACGGGATCGTGGTCGGTGTATCGGGCGCGCAGCCTTGGTTCGACGAGGCGTTCGCCGGCTGCCTCGCGCATTGCCTGCGCGCGCTCGCCAAGCACCGCGCGCAGGCCACGCCGGACGGGCTTGCGATCTGAGCGCGAGCGGCGGCGCCGTTTTTACAGCCGATTATAGAAATGCCAGCGCTCGCGCGCGGCGGGCCCTCGGCGGCCCGAGGCCGTATGGCCCCACGCGCACGGGCACGTTTTTCGCTGCACCTGGTACACGAACACTTGTCGGGACAAGTGTTCGCGCCACGATTCTTTGGACGCTGACAGGAGGTGCATGTGAACGCGACTCACGATCCAGCCCGCACGCCGCTCGCCGGCCGCACCGCGCTCGTGACGGGCGGCGGCCGCGGCCTTGGCGAGGCCATCTGCGAGGATCTCGCGCAGCACGGCGCGCACGTGGTCGTTGCCGATTTGGATGGCGCGAGCGCAGCCGCGCTCGCGCAACGTCTCGAGCGGCACGGCGGCCGGGCGCTCGGACGGCCACTCGACGTGCGCGACGAGGTGTCGGTATCGCAGCTCGTGAGCGAAGCGCGCGAAGCGCTCGGCAGCCTCGACGTGATCGTCAACAACGCGGCGATCGACGTGACCGCGCCGATCGACGGCATCGGCACCGACGCGTGGCGGCAGGTGATGATGACGAACCTGTTCGGCCCGTACCTGATGTGCCACGCGGCTGTGCCAATCATGAAGGCGCGCGGCGGCGGCCACATCGTCAATATCGCGTCGACTGCATCGAAGCGCGCATGGCCGAATGCATCCGCGTATCACGCGACGAAGTGGGGGTTGCTGGGGCTGTCGCATGCGCTGCACGCGGAGTTGCGCCCGGCCGGCGTGTGCGTGTCGGCAATCGTCGCGGGCGGGATGCGCACGCCGTTCCTGCTCGAGCGCTTCCCGGACATCGACGAGGACACGCTGCAGCCGCCGCAGCACGTCGCGGCGGCCGTGCGCTTCGTGCTGACGCAGTCGCCGGGCACCGTCGTGCCCGAACTGATGGTGCTGCCGGTGAAGGAGACGTCATGGCCGTGATCCGCGAAGGCCGGTGCTCCGGCGCGGTGCTGCTCGACAAGGACGGCACGCTGCTCGAGAACGTGCCGTACAACGTCGATCCCGCGCGCATGCGCGTCGCGCCGGGCGCGGCGCGCGCGCTGCGCACGCTTGGCGCGACCGGCATGCCGCTTGCGGTGGTGTCGAACCAGCCGGGCGTCGCGCTCGGCCGCTTTACCGAAAATGAGCTTGGCGCGGTCCGCCAGCGTTTGGCCGAATTGTTCGAAGCAAACGGTGCGACGCTGGCGGATTTTTTTTACTGTCCGCATCATCCGGCGGGCAGCGTGCCGCGCTATACGTGCGATTGTATGTGCCGCAAGCCGCGCCCCGGCATGCTGCGCCGCGCGCTCGCGACACTCGGCGCGCGCGCCGAATGGAGTTGGATGATCGGCGACATCCTCGACGACGTCGAAGCCGGCCGTGCCGCGCACTGCAACACGATACTCGTCGACTGCGGCAATGAAACCGAATGGCGGCTCGACGCCGGGCGCACGCCCCATTACGTGGCCTGCCGTCTCGATCTCGCGGCCGATATCGTCGTGCGCGAGGCCGCGCGCCGCCAAGGTTCGTGGAGGCGGCAATGAGCGCCGCGTGGGAGCGTGCGCGGCGCATTCTGTGCGTGCGGCTCGACAATCTCGGCGACGTGCTGATGACGACGCCCGCGATGCGCGCGCTGAAGGAAAGCGGCGCCGGACGCGCGCTCACGCTGCTGACCTCGCGCACCGGCGCCGCGCTCGCGGATCATTTGCCGATGGTCGACGACGTCTGGACATACGATGCGCCGTGGGTCAAGCATCAGAATGCGTGCGGCGATCCGGCCGCCGATCGCGGCATGATCGACAAGCTGCAGGCGGGCCGTTTCGACGCGGCCGTGATCTTCACCGTATACAGTCAGAGCCCGCTGCCGGCCGCGATGATGTGCTGGCTCGCGGGCATTCCGCTGCGGCTCGCGCATTGCCGCGAGAATCCGTATCAACTGTTGAGCGACCGCGTGCCGGAGACCGAGCCGCACGCGCGGGTGCGCCACGAGGTCGCGCGCCAGCTCGCACTGGTGCGCTCGGTCGGCGCGAATACGTCCGACTGGCGGATGACGTTCGAGCCCGGCGACGCGGCGCGGCGCGCGCTGCACGCGCGCCTGCGTGGGGCATTGCAGCGTGCGGGAAGCCCAGGCCGCCCGGACCCGGCGCGCGCGCGCTGGCTGGTCGTGCATCCGGGCGCGAGCGCGGCGTCGCGGCGCTGGCCGGCCGAACGCTTCGGCGACGCGGCCGCACGTCTCGCATCGCGGTTCGACGGCATTGCCGTGACGGGCAGCGTCAGCGAGCGTGCGCTGGTGGACACGGTATGCGAGCGCGTGGGGCCGCGCGCGCTGCCGCTCGCTGGCGTGCTGTCGCTCGGCGAACTGGGCGTGCTGATCGAGACGGCCGAGCTGCTGCTGTCGAACAACAGCGGCCCCGTCCATCTCGCGGCCGCGCTCGGCACGCCGGTCGTCGATCTCTATGCGCTGACCAACCCGCAGCATACGCCGTGGCGCGTGCCGCATCGCGCGCTGAATGCCGACGTGCCGTGCCGCAATTGCTATCGCAGCGTGTGCAACCAGCCGGGCCATCCGTGCCTGCTCGGCGTGAGCGTGGACGACGTCGTCCACGCCATGCATGCGCTGCTGGGCGGCCGCGCGCATCATGCGCAACGTGCGGCCGCGCGGGCCGCGGCGCACGGCGGCGAGCCGCTCGCGGCAAGCGCGTCGAGCAAGCCGGCCTTTACGCCCGTCATCACGAGGAGCTGACGCATGCCCGAACCGATCCATACGCTCGGCATCAATGCCGCGTTCCACGACAGCGCCGCGTGCGTCGTGCGCGACGGCATCGTGATCGCGGCGGCCGAGGACGAACGCTTCACGCACGTCAAGCACGCGAAACGGCCGGTGCCGTTCTCGACGTGGGAATTGCCGTATCACGCGATCGACTATTGCCTTGCCGAAGCGGGCATCGCGCTCGCGGACGTCGACCACGTCGCGTATTCGTATGATCCGTGGCTCGAACTCGGCCGTCACCGCGACGAGCCCGCGCTGACGCTGCCGCTCGCGCCGTCCGCGCATGCGCCGCGCGCGGACGGCGCGTCGCCGTGGCATCCGCTGTTCGTTGCATCGATCGTGAATGCGCCGCGCCAGCTTGCGGGCGGCGCGCCGCACCATCTGCAGCGCCGCTTTCGCGGCGTCACGCACGACGGGCCGTTCCGCTGGCATTTCGTCGAGCATCATCTCGCGCACGAGGCAAGCGCGTTTCTCGCGGCGCCGTTCGAGCGTTGCGCGGTGATGACGATGGACGGGCGCGGCGAACGCGCGACGACGAGCTACGGCGTGTTCGACGGCCGTTCGTACCGGCGGCTCGGCCAGGTCAATCTGCCGCATTCGCTCGGTCTGCTGTACGAGCGCGTGACGCGCTACCTCGGCTTTCTGCATTCGTCCGACGAGTACAAGGTGATGGCGCTCGCGTCGTATGGCAAGCCGGTGTTCGCCGACGACATGCGCAAGCTGGTCCGCTATCGCGGCGAAGGGCGCTACGAAATCGTCGACGGCGATCTGAGCGCGCTGTTCGGCGCGCCGCGCGAACGCGGCGGCCCGGTCGAGCCGCGTCATTGCGACATCGCGCACGCGCTGCAACTCGTGCTCGAGGAGACGGCGCTGCAGGCGGCCGGCTGGCTGGCCGAGCAAAGCGGCGAGCAGCGGCTCGCGATGGCGGGCGGCGTCGCGCTGAATTGTGTGATGAACGCGAAGATCCGCGATCGCGGCCCGTTCGACGACGTATGGGTGCAACCGGCGGCGGGCGACGCGGGCACCGCGCTCGGCGCGGCGCTGTGGACCGACTTCCAGGTCCGCGGCGCGCGCGGCGGCTGGCGGATGGATCACGCGTATCTGGGGCCGTCGTACAGCGACGATGCGATCGAGGCGTTTCTGAACGAAGCGCAGCTGCCGTACCGGCGGCTCGACGACGTCGCCGCGCAAACGGCGGCGCTGCTCGCGGCGAACCGCGTGATCGGCTGGTTCCAGGGCCGCATGGAGTTCGGGCCGCGCGCGCTCGGCGCGCGCTCGATCCTCGCATCGCCGACCGATCCGGACATGCAGCGCAAGCTCAACAGGATCAAGGATCGCGAGGACTTCCGGCCGGTCGCGCCGGTCGTGCTCGAAAGCCGCGCGCATCACTGGTTTGTCGGCGGCCGGCGCACGCCGCTGCGCGCGCCGTTCATGCTGTTCGTGTATGACGTCGCGCCGGGCGCCGAAGCGGCGATTCCGGCGGTGCGCCATATCGACGGCACCGCACGCGTGCAGACGGTGAACGAAAACCAGCATCCGCTGCTGCACGCGCTGCTGTCCGAGTTCGACGCGCTGACCGGCGTGCCGGTGCTCGTCAATACGTCGTTCAACACGCGCGGCGAGCCGATCGTCTGTTCGCCGCGCGATGCGCTCGAATGCTTCTGGACGTCGCCGCTCGATGCGCTCGTGATCGGTTCGTTTCTGCTGGAGAAACCGAGATGAATATGCGCGACACGCAATGGCCGCCGAGGGTGTCGGTGGTCGTGCCGACCTATCGGCGGCCCGATCTGCTCGCGCGCTGCCTCAGCGCGCTGTGCGCGCAGGCGTTCGATCCCGCGGCGTATGAGATCGTCGTCGTCGACGACGATCGTGCCGGCAGCGCGAGAGCCGTGGTCGATGCCTGTCGCGCCCATTGCGCGCGCGCGGCCGGCGCGCCGGCGATCCGCTACCTGAGCGCGCCCGCTACGCGGGGGCCGGCCGGTGCGCGCAACGTCGGCTGGCGCAGTGCGCGCGGCGCGCTGATCGCCTTCACCGACGACGACACGATCCCCGATCCGGCCTGGCTTGAGCACGGCACGGCGGCGCTCGCGGCCGAACCGGCCGCGGCGGCTGCGGCCGGGCGCATCGACGTGCCGTTGCGCGCGCGTCCGACCGACTATGAACGCGACGCGGCGGGCCTCGCGCACGCGGAGTTCGCCACCGCGAACTGCTTCGTGCGGCGCGCGGCGCTCGAGCGCGTCGGCGGCTTCGACGAGCGCTTCACGCGCGCGTGGCGCGAGGATGCCGACCTGATGTTCGCGCTGCGCGAGTATGCCGGGCCGATCGTCGAGGCCGGCAATGCGCGGATCGTGCATCCGGTGCGCGCCGCCCGCTGGGGAGCGAGCATCGGCCAGCAGTCGAAGGTCTATTTCGACGCGCTGCTGTACAAGAAGCATCGCGTGACCTATCGGCGCCACATTCGGCCGGCGCCGCCATGGCATTACTACGCGGCGGTGCTCGCCGCGCTTGGCGCGATCGTATGTTTCACGTCCGCATGGCACTTGCCGGGCTTCGCATGCGCGGCCGTCTGGGCGGCGATCACGGCCGCGTTCTGCGTGACGCGCCTGCGCGGCACGCGGCTTACGCCGTCGCATATCGCCGAGATGATCGTCACGTCGATCGCGATTCCGCCGGTGTCGCTGTACTGGCGCGCGCGCGGCGCGCTCCATTTCCGGGTCCTGTTCCTATGACAATCGATTCCGTCTCGTCCTCATCCGGACCGCTGCGCATCGCGGTGTTCCGCGCGCTGCAACTCGGCGACATGCTGTGCGCGGTGCCCGCGTTGCGCGCGCTGCGGCGCGGCGAGCCGGATGCGCGCATCACGCTGATCGGGCTGCCGTGGGCGCGCGAATTCGTTTCGCGTTTTTCCGGCTACATCGACCACTTCATCACGTTTCCCGGTGCGCCGGGCCTCGCCGAGCAGCCCGAAGCCGACGCGGCCGCGCGCGAGGCGTTCGTCGCCGAGTGCCGCGCGCGCAACTTCGATCTCGCGATCCAGCTGCACGGCAGCGGCGCGCAGACCAACGCGATCGTCGCGTCGCTCGGCGCGGCGCGCACGGCCGGTTTCGTGCCGTCCGGCGGCGGCACGGCCGCGCTCGATTGCACGCTGCCGTGGCGCGACGGCGAGCCCGAGGTCACGCGCTATCTGACGTTGATGCGCAAGCTCGGTTATCCGGACTGGGGCGATTACCTCGAATTCCCGCTCGGCGGCCTCGACTATGCGTTGTGGCACGTGCTCTGCGACGAGCACGCGCTCGATCCGGGCCGCTACGTGATCGTCCATCCGGGCGCGCGGATGGCGTCGCGACGCTGGCCGCTGGAACGCTTCGCGAGCGTCGCCCGGCAGCTTGCGGATGACGGCTGGCAGATCGTGCTGACCGGCACGCGCGCCGAACTCGCGCTGGCCGACGCGCTGGCCGAGCGTCTCGGAAGGCCGTGCGTGAACCTGTGCGCTCGCACGCCGCTCGGCGCGCTCGCCGCGCTGATCGGCCGCGCGCGGCTGCTGCTGTGCAACGACACGGGCGTATCGCACGTCGCGGCGGCGCTCGGCACGCCGAGCATCGTCGTCGCATGCGGCAGCGACACGGGCCGCTGGGCGCCGCTCGACGCCGAACGCCATCGCGTGCTCGCGAACTATCCGGCCTGCCGGCCGTGCATGTTCGACGCGTGCCCATATGGGCACGAGTGCGCGACGGCGATCGGCGTCGACGACGTGATGCAACGGGCGGGCGAGCTGCTCGCGCAGCACGGAAGTCACGTCACGTAAGCGGCTGCGCATGCTTGCGTGATGCGCCGATGCGTATCGGGGCAACGCGCTGAATGGCCTCCGGCCGCCGATTCGCCCGCTGTTCGCGTGCCGCCGCCACCGGCGGCGGAGCAGCGGCGGATACTCGGCATGCACGCAATGCGGCGACGTGAATGCACAGGCGGCCGAAGGGCTCAGACAGCCGGTCTGAAGGTTGCCGGCAACTGGTTTGCACGACGGGTGCGACCGAACCGGGAACCTCGCGCGAAGAGCCGATGTTTGATACGCCATACGCCGTGCGCGACGCTGCCGCGCCGGCCGCATTTAGGCGTGCGGTGGCGTGTGTGCGCGGCGTCGCACGTCGTCGTCGAGCCGGCGGCGCATGCGCTCGACATGAGGCGGAATCACGTGCCGCTCGCGCAAAATCCACGGCAGCCCGGCAAGCGCATCGGCGACGCCGTGCTCGCGCCATAGATGCGGCAGCATGCGCGCCGTATGCGCAAGCGCGGCACCGGCCGGCCATCTGAGCCACGCGGTCCACAGCGCGTTGCGGGCGGACACGCTCGCGCGCGTGCGCATGTCGCGCTGCGCCGACGGGTAATGATGAACGGTCAGATGCGGCGCATACACCAGCCACGCGCCCGTGCGGCACAGGTCGAGCGCGAGCAGCGCTTCCTCGCCGCCGAGAAAATAGCGGGGGTGGTAGCCGCCCGCGTTCACGAACGCATCGCGCCGGAATGCGCTCGCGCCGGCCAGCAGTCCCAGAATCGGGCGGCCAGGCAGCGCGATGCTCGCATCGAGCGGACTGTCGGCCATCAGCCGGCAGGTGGGATCTTCTCGGCGCTCCGGGCCGACCAGCACGCGTGCGGTGACGGCCGAGACCTGCGGATACGCATCGAGCAGGTTCGCGGCTTCGGTCAGCGAGCCGGGCGCCCACCAGGTGTCGTCGTCGCAGAACGCAATGTGACGCGTGCGCGCGAGTGCCGCGCCGAGATTGCGTCCAGCCGCCCCGAGATTGGCTGGCGCATGCACCAGCACCACATGCGGAAAGCGGCTGCGCACGAGTGCGGCGGTGCCGTGGTCCGATGCGTTGTCGACCACGACGATCGCCGGGCGATCGGGCAGCTCGGCAAGCCGCGATAGCGTGCGCGCGAGTTCCGCCGTGCGCCGGTAAGTCAGCACGATCGCGGTCATGCGCGGCTCGCCGGGCGGCAGCGCGACGCGCGCGGGCGTTACGCGGATGTGCCTGTGCATTCGAGCCGCCAGTCTGTTCCGGGTTGATCCCGATGAGGGGAGGAGATGAGCCGGCGTGTCGAATCGGTCATGTCGTGAAGGTCCTTTCGATGGGCGGGCGAACCGGCAATGCCAGCAGCGCACCGCCTGCCGGCATTGCCGGTTCGCGTTGCGTGCCGGCCGGCCCGCGCCGCGCGTGCGGCATGAGCGCGCGCCGATGACCGGCCTCTCGTTCCGCCGGCGCACCGGGGCGCATACTGCGCGGCCGTCGCGTCATGTCGCCGCCTTCGTCCGGTTCGGCGCGCCGATTTGCGCGAGCATGTGCGATGCGATCTGCGTGCTGCGCACCAGATCGCCCGGCGCATGATGCTGCGCCTGCCGATGGATGAAATAGCGCGCGGTATGCGCGAGGCCGCTGGCGAGCGGCGTCGACGCGCGCCAGCCGAGGCGCCGGCGCGCGGCTTCGAGATCGGGCCGGCGCTGACGCGGATCGTCGCTCGGCAGCGGCCGGAACTCGATGGCGACCGCCGCGCCGACGATTCGCACCACTTCGCGCGCGACGTCGATCATCGCGATTTCGTCGTCGCTGCCGAGATTCACCGGCTCGCACGCATCGCCCGGCTCGTCCATCAGCCGGATCAGCGCGTCGACCATGTCGTCGACATAGCAGAACGAGCGCGTCTGCTTGCCGTCGCCGTACACGGTCAGCGGCTCGCCGACGAGCGCCTGCGTGATGAAGTTCGATACGACGCGGCCGTCGGCCGGATGCATGCGCGGCCCATACGTATTGAAAATCCGTGCAATCCGCACATCGACGCCGTACTGGCGGTGATAGTCCATGAACAGCGTTTCCGCGCAGCGCTTGCCTTCGTCGTAGCAGGCGCGCACGCCGATCGGGTTCACTCGCCCGCAGTAGCGCTCGTCCTGCGGATGAACGTCCGGGTTGCCGTATACCTCGCTCGTCGACGCCTGCAGGATGCGCGCGTTCACGCGCTTGGCCAGGCCGAGCAGATTGATCGCGCCGTGCACGCTGGTCTTGGTCGTCTGCACCGGGTTGCGCTGGTAGTGCAGCGGCGACGCGGGGCACGCGAGGTTGTAAATCTCGTCGACCTCGACGTACATCGGAAACGTCACGTCGTGCCGCATCAGCTCGAAATTCGGCGCATCGAGCAAATGCGCGATGTTGTCCTTCGTGCCCGTGTAGAAATTGTCGGCGCACAGCACGTCGTGGCCGGAACTCACGAGGCGCTCGCACAGATGCGAACCCAGAAACCCGGCGCCGCCGGTGACGAGCACTCGTTTGCGATCGTAGCCCCTCATCATGCATTCTCCTTGCGGTGGGCGAGCACGTCATGCGTGAGCGCGACAGGCGTGCGCCGTCCCGTGCCGGCCGCGGCGCCGCCGCGCTGCGGGTGCGCGACGTCGCGATAAATGGCGACGAGGCGATCGGCGACGCCGCGCCACGTGTAGAAGCGGTGCGCGCGCAGGTAGCCCGCGCGGCCGAGCGCTTCGCACAGCCCAGGCTGCGCGCGCAGTTGCACGAGCCGGCGGCACCAGGTAGCCGGTCACGCCGTGGTCGACCGTCGTGCGGATGCCGCCGACGTCGCTGCCGATCACCGCCGTCGCGCACGCCATCGCCTCGACCGGCGTGATGCCGAACGGCTCGTACCACGGCGTGGTCACGAACACGTCGGCCGCGCTGTAGTACAGATGCAGCACGTCGCGCTCGCGCCGGCCGACGAAGCTCACGCGATCCGCGACGCCCGCCTCGCCAGCGCGCGCGGCGAGCCGCGCGAGTTCCGGATCGCGTGACGGCTCGGGCGTGGCCTGGCTGCCGCCGACGATATAGAGCCGCGCCGGCCGCCGCGGCTCGCGCGGCATCCGCGCGAGCGCGTCGATCACGTTGTCGATTCCCTTGCGCGGCACGAGGCGGCCGAGCTGCAGCACGATGAACGCATCCTGGGGCCAGCCGAGCCGCGCACGCGCGCCGGCGCGCGGCACCGGCCGGAATTCGCGCGCGTCGAACCCGCACGGCACGATGTCGATGCGCGCGGCGTCGGCCCGGTAGTGCGTCGTCAGATCGAGCGCGTCCTGCGGGCATTCGGCGATCAGCCGGTCGCAGCGGCGCGCGAGCGTGTCCTCGATCGCGAAGCGTTCGTCCGGAAAGCCGTCGGCCGCGCCCTGGTGCAGCCGGCGCACGCGGCCGAGCGCATGGAACGTCATGACGAGCGGAATGCCCACGCGTTTCTTCACCCGCAGCCCGGCCTCGCCGGACATGAAGAAATTCGCGTGCATCACGTCGACCGGATCGGGCTCGCGCCGCATCCGCGCGATCATGTAGTCCGCGAATGCGCCCATATACGGCAGCAGCCGTTCCTTCGGCACATCGGCGGGCGGGCCGGCCGGAACGTGGATCACGCGCATGCGCGGGCCGATCTGCACGACTTCGGGCAGGTGCGCGTTGTCGCAACGCGTGTAGACGTCGACGTCGAGGCCGCGCTCGGCCAACTGCTTCGCGACGTTCGCGACATAGATGTTCTGGCCGCCTGCGTCGACGCCGCCGATCACCCCCAGCGGCGACGCATGTTCACTGATCAACGCGATTCTTTGCATGGTGTCGCTCCCGATGTCGGGGCCGCGCCGATGGGCCCCGTTACGGGTGTCGTCGGCAATTCGCATGCCTGGCGCGCGGCGGGGAAAACGGCGTGCCGATGCGCCGAAAAATTTACAACGCGTTGGATGAAAGGGCGTCTTATCGCGCCGCGCGACGCTGGTGCCGCGCACCGCGCGCGGCACGCGGCTTGCGCCGAGCGGATGACACCGCCGGCCATGCCGGCTTCGAATCGACACACGAAAGGAGGTCACGATGAAGGTATTTCCGCTGCAAGCCCGCTTCCCGCGCTTTCCACGATTTCGCCGTCCGCGCGCCGCGCGCGCCGGCATGGCGCTCGCGCTCGCCGCGGCGGCGGTGTGCACGGCAGCCGCGCCGAACGTGCTCGCCGCCGGCAACGACGCGGCGGCGGCATCATCGGCGTCCGGTTCGACGGCCGGCGCCGCGATCCGCGACACCGCCATCACGGCCAAGGCGAAGGCCGAACTGGCCGGCGCGAGCGACCTGTCGGCCGGCGATATCCATGTGAAGACGCGCCACGGCGTCGTGACGCTGACGGGCAGCGTGCCGCACGAGCAGCAGCGCACGCAGGCGGTCGACATCGTCAGGAAGATCGACGGCGTACAGGACGTGCGCGACCAGTTGACCATCCGGCCCAAATAACCTCGGCGCAGCCAAAGGAGTTCAGTGATGAAGTGCATGCTCAAACCGGTCGGCGAGCAGACGATCGTGATCACCGGCGCCACCAGCGGCATCGGCCTCGTGACCGCGCGCAAGGCTGCCCGGCGCGGCGCGAAGCTGGTGCTGTTCGCGCGCAACGGCGACGCGCTGAACGCGCTGTGCGACGAAATCCGCCAGCACGGCGGCGTCGCGGTGCCGGTGGCCGGCGACGTCGGCAATCTCGATGACGTGCAGCGCGCGGCCGCCCAGGCGTTGCAGACCTACGGCGGCTTCGATACGTGGGTCAACAACGCAGGCGTGTCGATCTTCGGCCCGGCGGCGGCGGTGCCGCTCGAGGATCAACGCCGGCTGTTCGAAACCAATTTCTGGGGCGTCGTGCACGGCTCGCTCGTCGCATCGGACCATTTCCGGCGCGACAGCAATTTGCGCGGCGGCGCGATCATCAACATGGGCAGCGAGGCGTCCGACGCGCCCCTGCCGCTGCAAAGCGCCTATGTGGCATCGAAGCACGCGGTGAAAGGCTTCACCGATTCGCTGCGGCTCGAGCTGGAGGCCGACCGTCTGCCGGTGTCCGTCACGCTGATCAAGCCGGCCGCGATAGACACGATGTTCGTGATGCACGCGAAGAACTACATGAACGTCGAAGCGAAACTGCCGCCGCCGGTCTACGACCCGGCGCTCGTGGCCGACGCGATCCTGTACGCGGCCGCGCATGCGCGGCGCACACTGTTCGTCGGCGGCGCCGCGAAATTCACGTCGGCGAGCGCCTATCACGCGCCGCACCTGTTCGATCGCGTCGCGGCCGCGCTGTTTTCGCGCGGGCAGCGCACGCAGCGGCCGGCCCGCCCGCGCGACGACAACGCGCTGTACGAATCGCGCCGCGCGCTGCACGAGCGCGAAGGGATGGACGGGCCGGTGCTGCGCGGCTGCGCGTACAACGCGGTGGTGCAGCGGCCGAAGATCGCGGGCGCGCTCGCGTTGGGCGCGGCGGCGCTGATGGTCGCGGCGCGCGCACGTTCGCGGCGCGCGCCGACGTAACGGCGCCCGCGCGCGCCTGTTTTCCGTTTATTTCCGAAGGAGGATTCCATGACATCGCGACAACATACTGGCCACGAACACAGCCACGCGCGCGCGCACGAAGGCGAGCGCACGCAGCAGGACCACGACAAGGGCGGCCACCAGACCGGGCACGGCAAGCCGCCGAGCCCCGTCGACGTGCAGAAGGCGCTCAAGGGAATGGACTATCCGGCGAGCAAGGCGGACGTCGTGCAGTGCGCGCGGCGCTCGCACGCGGATCGCGACGTGCTGGAGATGCTCGAGCAGATTCCCGATCGCGAATACGCCACGCCGGCGTCGGTATCGAAGGAACTCGGGCGGCTGATGTGACGGCCGCGTGCGCCGTGCCGCGCGCGGCGCACGACCGTCACGAGGAGCATGAGCATGAGCATGGCGATGATCGTCACAGGCCGTTTCACGACGTTCGACGAGGCCGAAGGCGGGGCGCGCCACCTTTACGAGCGCGCATTCGGCCCGCAGGACGTGTCGATCTTTTTCCTGAACCCCGGCGGCCAGCATGCGCGCTTTCCGATCGGCGGCGACGTGTACGCCGACACGGCGGCCAAGCCCGGCGGGCGCGGCGCGGTGCTCGGCGCGCTGCGCGGGCTGCTGATCGGCGTCATCGCCGGGATGAGCGTCTATGCGCTCGGTCTGCGCTACTGGTTCGTGCCGGCCGCCGGTGCGCTCGCCGGTGCGTATCTCGGCGCGTTCGGCGGCGCGCTCGGCCGGATGCGCGGCGAGCGCTCCGAAGGCAAGGGCATGCTTGAGAGGAGCGAAACCGGCGTGATCCTCGCCGCGCGCGTGACGCCGGCCACGGCCGCGGCCGCGGAGGACGTGCTGCGCGCGAGCGGCGCGCTGTCGATCGAGTGTGTCGAAGGCGAGTGGCAGGACGGCGAATGGCGCGACTTCGACCCGGTGCGCCGGCCCGGCGGCGCCACGACGCGCGGCCAGCGCGGCCCGCGTTGAGCGCGGCGCGGGCGCACGCGTCGCGCGGCAGCCCCCGCAACCGGGCGCCGCTCGGGGCGACGCGCGCGGCACGCCGTTTGCGACAGTGCATTCGACGCAGTTTTCCCACCTGTTCCGTTCAAGGAGGAACCCCATGACCACGGCAAAAACCCTGCCGCCCCAAAAGCAGACGCATCAGCCGGGCGCCGAGCGGGACATGCATTCGAAGCCGCATGACGAAGCGGCCGACTACACCGGCAGCGGCAAGCTTGCCGGCAAGGTCGCGCTCGTGACGGGCGGAGACAGCGGGATCGGCCGCGCGGTCGCGATCGGTTTCGCGAAGGAAGGCGCGGACGTCGCGATCCTCTATCTGAACGAATCGGACGATGCCGCGCACACGAAAAAGCTGATCGAGCAGGCCGGGCGGCGGTGCGAGGCGATCGCATGCGACATCGGCGATCGCCAGCAGGTGCGCGACGCCGTCGCGCGCACGGTCGAACGGCTGGGCGGTTTGGACGTGCTCGTGAACAACGCGGGCGAACAGCATCCGCAGCCGCGCATCGAAGACGTGACCGAAGCGCAGCTCGAACGGACGTTCCGCACCAACGTGTACGGCATGTTCTTCTGCACGCAGGCGGCGCTCGCGCACATGAAGGCGGGCGCGCGCATCGTCAACACCGCGTCGGTGACGGCGTATCACGGCAACCCGAAGCTGCCCGACTACTCGGCGACGAAGGGCGCGATCGTTGCGTTCACGCGCTCGCTGTCGACCGAGCTGGCCGAGCGCGACATCCGCGTAAACGCGGTGGCGCCGGGCCCGATCTGGACGCCGCTGATCCCGTCGGCCTTCACCGCCGAGCAGGTGTCGGAATTCGGCTCGAACGTGCCGCTCAAGCGGCCGGGGCAGCCGGACGAGCTGATCGGCTGTTACGTGCTGCTCGCCTCCGAAGGCGCGAGCTACATGACGGGGCAGACATTGCATCCGAACGGCGGCTCGATCGTCGGCGGTTGACGGTCAGGGGACAGCCATTGGACAGCGATGGCGGCTATTGACCCAAGCAAGGAGAACGCGCATGAAACAACGCCACTGGACACTCGCGGCGCTGGCCGCAACGGTGCTGAGCGCAGCGGGCGCCGCCCGCGCGCAGATGCCGAGCGAGCCGCCCGCGTCGAATTCGCAGGTGCCGGGCGGCCTGGGCAAATCGTCGCCGGGCGTCGCAGCCGGCGGTTCGGACGCCGCGCAGGCGGTGCACGACGACGCGCAATTCGTCCCAGGCCGCGATCGCCGACAAGGCCGAGGTGCAGGCGAGCCAGCTTGCGCTGAAGCAGGCGCAGTCGGCCGACGTGCGCGCGTTCGCCAAGCGCATGCTCGCCGATCACGGCAAAGCGAACGCCAGGCTCAACGAGATTGCGGCGCGCCAACGCATGAAACCGCAGGCCGAACAGATCTCGGACCCGGACGTCGACGCGCTGCGCGGCAAAGCGGGGCGCGACTTCGACGTCGCCTATCTCGCGGCGGCCGGCCCCGGCGCGCATCGCAAGGCGATCGCGCTGTTCGAAGGCGAGGCGCGCAACGGCCGGCGCGCGCCATTGCGCGCATTCGCGACATCCATGCTGCCGACGCTCGAGCATCACCTGAGCATGGCGCAAGCGCTTCAGCGCAAGGTGGGCGCGCCGTGACGCGCGCCCGGTTCAACCCCTGGGCCGCATACGCGGCCCGCTTTTTCGGAGAAGCAGCCATGGCCCAACGCCAATCGAAGCACGAAGGCATCGTCGAACTGCTCTGCCAAGCTTACGAGACCGAGCTTGGCGGCGCGAAGGTCTACGAGGCCGCACTCCAGTGCGCGACCGACGAGGATCTGCACAACGAATGGGAAAAGTATCACCGCGAAACCTTGCATCATCAGCAGGTGCTGCGCGGCGTTTTCGAAAAGCTCGGCCTCGATCCGGATGCGCAGTCGCCAGGGCGCAGCGCGGTGGCGATGACCGGCGAATCGCTGGTCGAAGTGATCGAGCACGCGAAGAAGCACGCCGATCCGGGCGTCGCGCAGGTGGTCGCGGCCGAGTGCGTGGTGCTCGCCGAAACCAAGGACCATCTGAACTGGGAGCTGATCGGCTATGCGGCGAACCAGCTGCCCGACAGCGACGCGGCGAAGGTGCTGAAGGCTGCGCACGACGAAGTGGAAGCGGACGAGGATCATCACCTGTATCACACCCGCGGCTGGGCGCGCGAGATGTGGATCGAATCGATGGGCTTCAAGGCCGTGTTGCCGCCGCCCGAGGAAGTGAAGAAGGTCGAATCGGCGGCCGACGCGGCGCGCGCGGAACGCTCGCGCGGCAAGATGATGTAACCGGCGCGGCAGCCGGGCGGCGCCGCACACGCGAACGCCCGGTTGGCCGCTTTCGGATTTGCGCGCTTTCGCGGCGTTGCGCTTGCTGCTTGCTGCTCGGCGCATGGTATTCGGGTCCTTCCCGCGTTCTTGCGCTCTTGTCTTTTCGCGGTCTCACGGTGCCATGGCGCCATGGTCAGGCCCGATTGCCCCGTTCGATGGTTCCCGGCGCACCGGCGGCGTCATACGCGGCTTGTCATACGCGGGCTCAGGTCAGCATATCGACGATCATCGTGATCACCGATGCTGCCATCAGCACGACCGCACACCATCCGAACACCTTCGATGCGGGGCCGCTGCCCGGCTGCCCGGTCACATCGCGCCGCTGCGCGAGCAGCATCACGAGCACGAGCATCGGCACCGCCGCGATGCCGTTGAGCACGGCGCTCCAATACAGCGCCTTGATCGGATTGAGCGGGCTGAAGCAGATCGCGATGCCAGCGACGACGCACAACGTCAGTACCGCATAGAACGCCGGCGCGCGGCGTACCGGTTCGTTCAACCCTTCGCGCCAGCGCCACGCCTCCGCGCAGCCGTATGCGGCGCTGCCCGCGAACGCGGGAACCGCGAGCAGCCCGCAACCGACGATGCCGAGCGCGAACACCACGAACGCCGCGTTGCCGGCAATCGGCCGTAGCGCCTCGGCGGCCTGGGCGGTCGAGCCGATGTCGTGCTTGCCGTGCGTGAAGAACACCGCAGCGCCGATCGCCATGATGCAGAACGACACCGCGTTGGTCACGACCATCCCGGTCCACGTGTCGAACGTGATGCGCCGCCCGGTCTCGCGGCGCGCGCCGGGCGCGCGGACGGCATCGCCGTTGCGCCGCTCGGCCGAGATTTCCTCGACTTCCAGCGCCGCCTGCCATACGAACAGGTAAGGGCTGAGCGTCGTGCCGAGCACCGCGACCGCGGTTGTCGCATACGCATGCGTGAACGCGATATGCGGCAGCACGATCGCCTGCAGCAGGCTGCGCCAGTCGATATGCACGAACGCGAGTTCGAGCACGTAGGCGCTCAGCCCGAGCGTCATCCATTTCAGCCAGCGCGCGTAGCGATCGTAAGGCAGCAGCACCTGCAGCGCGAGCGACGCGATCCCGTAGACGGGCGCATACCAGTAGCTGCGGCCGCCGACGACGAGCGCCGTCGCGTCGCCCATCGCGGCCAGATCGGCGCCGACGTTCACGACGTTGACGACCGCCACCATCGCGATCAGGCATTTGGCCAGCCGCTCGGAGTAGTGCTCGCGGATCGCTGCGACGAGCCCTTCGCGGTTGGCACGCCCGATGAACGCAGACGCGAGTTGCACGGCCACCATCATCGGCAGCGTGACGACGATCATCCACAGCATGTGAAAACCGAACTGGCTGCCGGCCTGCGCATAGACGGCAACGTTGCTGGGGTCCGCGTCCGATGCGCCGGCGAGCAGGCCGGGACCGAGCCGCTTGTACCACGGTTTCGTGGCGCTCGGCGCGGTTGCCGCCGGTTGCGGCACGTTGCCGCGCAGTTCGCTCATTCGGCGTCTCCGCGGGCGCGCCGCGCGCCGCCATGGCTTAGCGCCAGGCGCGCCGCGGTGCGCAGCGCGTCGACGAGCACGCGGTAGGCGCGCTCGCGCGAATCGGCGCCGCGCGTGCGCAGCACATACGACGGGTGATAGGTCGCGACGACCAGATAGCCCTCGCCGGTTTGCACCGGTATCGGCGTGCGCTCCAGCGTCGCGTCGTTGTCGCGCAGTACCGCGCGCAGCGCGGTCGCGCCGAGCGCGACGATCACGCGAGGCGCAAGCGCATCGAGTTCACGCTCGAGCCAGTAGCGGCACGCGGCCACCTCGTGTTGCGCGGGCGTTTTGTGCAGCCGCCGCTTGCCGCGCGGCTCCCATTTGAAGTGCTTGACCGCATTGGTCAGATAGACGCGCGCGCGGTCGATGCCGGCTTCGTCCAGCGCGCGAGCGAGCATGCGGCCGGCCGCGCCGACGAACGGTACGCCCGTGCGATCTTCCTGGTCGCCCGGCTGCTCGCCGATCAGCATGATCCGCGCGTCGGCCGGCCCCGCGCCGGGCACCGGCTGTGTCGCGCGTTCCCACAGCGTGCAGCGGCGGCATGCGTCGAGCGTCGCGGGCGCGTCGCCGCCGTCGGCGGGCGATTGCTGGGGCCTTGCGCGCGGTTTGAGCGTCATGCGATACCTGCCGGCGGCACGCGGGCGGTGCCGGCGCTCGCTGCCGCGCGCCTGTGTGCCGCTCGGCCGCGCACCGGCGAACCGGTTGCGTGACGGGCTTGCAAGGACTGCATCGCGTGCATCGGCGGCTCCCATATCGACGATGCCGGACACGCAGCAACCGGCATGCCAGCCGGCGGCAGCCGAGCGGAGCAGCCGAGAGTCGATATGGGTGTGCGGTTTGCGCCGGTGCCGCATCCGCTTACCGGGAGAATGCCGATGCCTGCCACCCCCACCGACGATCCGTCCGACGGCGACGTGCTGTTGTGGCGCGCACCCGCCAGCGTGCCGCCGCGCCCACGCCGCGTGCTGGTTGTCGACGACTATCGCGACGCGGCACACGCGCTGCAATTGCTGCTCGACGCACGCGGCTTCGAATGCCGCGTCGCCGACGATCCGCGTGCCGTGTGCGACCTCGCGCGCGACTGGCAGCCGTTCGCGGTCGTGCTCGACATCGCGATGCCGGTCCTCGACGGTCTGCAACTCGCGGCGCGCCTGCGCAGTGATCCGCTCACCGCCGACATGCTGCTTATCGCATGCAGCGCGCTCGCGTCGCAGCGCGATCGCGAGCGCGCGCGGCAAGCCGGTTTCGATGCGCATTGCGCGAAGCCGCTGACGCCGCACCGGTTGTTGCGCTATCTGGAATTGGCGAGCGGCGGCTCGCGATGATGCGCGCCCGCGCGGGCGCGTTACATGACGCTTGTAAAACGGCGCGGGCGGCGCGGTGCGGTGCTTAGTGTTGCCAGCGCTTGTAAAAAAGCACCTGCCGAGACCCGCGACGACGGCGCACGAACTCTCCGGAGCCGCGCCCGGCGGGGCTTTGCTGTCCTGGCATGAATGCTGCGTAGATTCATGCATACCAACTGCGTACATGGTCAGGAGGGCATTGATGTCCGTCACGCTTGCGCTCCAGATGCGGCAGCATCTGGCACTCACGCCGAGGCTTCAGCAGTCGCTGCGTCTGCTGCAGTTGTCTTCGCTCGAATTCCAGCAGGAATTGCGTCACGCGCTCGACTCCAATCCGTTTCTCGAAGACGGTCAGGGCGACGACGAGATCGTCGCGCACGCACCGGACGGCGCGGCCGAAACGGCTTCGGCCGAACCGCCGCCCGAGCACGACGACGCGCGCGCGCCGGACGGGAACGTATCCGGCGAGATGATGCGCGAGGTGCCGTATACGGCCGCACCCGCGCCGCGCGGCCCGAGCCGCCTGGGCGACGACGCCGGCGAGCTGTCGCCCGGCGAGTGGATGGCGGCCGAGCCGTCGCTGCATCAGCACCTGCATGACGCGCTGCGCCTCTATCCGCTGAACCGGCGCGACCGTGAGGCCGCGCGCCTCGTGATCGACGCGCTCGACGACGACGGCTATCTGCGTCAGGAACTGCCGGAGTTGCTCGTGGCGGCCGATCCGGCGCTGCTGCTCACCGAGCAGGATCTCGCGGTCGCGCTGCGGCTCGTGCAGATGCTCGAGCGGCCGGGAATCGCGGCGCGTTCGCTGTCCGAATGCCTGCTGTTGCAACTCGACGCCATGACTGCCGGCACGCCTGCGCTTGCCGAGGCGAAGGCGATCGCGCGTGAGCACCTCCAACGCCTCGCGCGCCGCGAGACGGCCGAAATCCAGCGGCGCCTCGGCTGCAGCCAGCAAACGATGCAGGCCGCTTGCGCGCTGGTGCGCGGGCTCGACCCGCGGCCCGGCAATCATTACGGCAGCACACGCGGCGACTACGTGGTGCCCGACGTGATCGTGCGCCAGGTGCGCGACGAATGGATCGTGACGATCAACCCGGCGGTGCTGCCGCGCGCGCGGTTGCACGAACGGTATGCGACACTGTTCGCGCAGTCGAGCGGCGAGCGCGATTCGCCGCTTGGTCAGCAACTGCAGGAAGCGCGCTGGCTGATCCGTAACGTGCAAAAGCGGTTCGACACGATCCAGCGTGTGGGCGAATGCATCGTAGCGCGGCAGCGCGATTTTTTCCGTTACGGCGAGATCGCGATGAAGCCGCTCGTGCTGCGCGACATCGCGGAAGAACTCGGCCTGCACGAATCGACCATATCGCGAGCCACAGGCAACAAGTACATGGCCACGCCGCACGGCACGTTCGAATTCAAGCATTTCTTCCCGCGCAAGCTGGAGGCGGCCGGCCGCGGCGTGTGCTCGGCATCGGCCGCGAAAGCGCTGATCCGCGACATGATCGCCGCCGAGCGCTGCACGCAGCCGCTGTCCGACGTCGCGCTCGCGCAAAACCTCGCCGGGCGCGGCATTCTGCTCGCGCGCCGCACCGTCACGAAATACCGGCAGGCGATGAAGATTCCGCCGGCCGAACTGCGGCGGCGCGATGCCGCGTGACAAGGGGTGGCGGCCGGGCCGGGCATGGCGCGTCCGAACGGCCGCCGCACGCGTCAGGCGGTGCGATCGCGCGCCGCGCCGCGCGCGATCGCCACTGGCGCGTTGACCTGCACGAGCGGCGGTTCGCCGTCGAACGGCGGTGCATACAGGAAGCGATCGATGGCGCCGGGCTCGAACAGCAGGCAGTACGTCGAGCCGCCGTACTGGAAATAGCCGATCTCGTCGCCCTTGTCGACACGCTGGCCCGGCATGACTTCGATCACGCACGACGACACGTCACCCATGCCGACGAATACGGCCGCTACCGTGCCGATTCCCGGATCGTCGGCCGCGATCGCGACGATCGCGCGCGTGGCCACCGCCGTCGTATACCCTTGCGAGTCGTTGAGCCCGGCCGGGTCGGGGCCTTCGGCCTCGGCAATCGAGTAATACGTGCCGTCGACGCGATACGCATGCGTGAGCGTGCCGCGCACCGGCGCATGCCAGCGGTGGTAGTTGTATGCGCTGAGATACGCCTGGTACAGGTCGCCGCCGACGAAGCGTTTGGCCAGCGGCAGCCGCCTCGGCGTGAAAATGTCGCGCAGCGAGTACGGCTGGCCCTTGATCCAGAACGAATCGCTCAATTGCACATGGTTCGCGCAGTGATACGGCGACGCTTCGCACGCGCTGACGATCACATGCGCATCGTCCGGCGCCGCGACCGGGCGCGCGCCCGCGCGAAAGCGCCGCGTGAAGAAGTCGTTCCACGAATCGAAGCCCCAGTGCGGTTTGTCCTGTCGATACTCGAATTGCGACAGGCCCAGGCGCTGGCGCGCTGCGTCGCAGAACCAGCCGTCGGGCGCCGACGTATCGAGATGCGCACGCGAATGCGGGCCGCCGAGGAAATCGCACCATACGTTCAGCACGCGCTTGAGATGCGCGTTGAGCGCCGCATCGCGAAACACCGCATGGCCCGACGGCATGCACATCGGCCAGTCGAGGAACGCGTTCAGCGGGCATACGATCAGGCTCGATTCGCTGAACGGCGGCGTGTACGTCATCAGGTAATCGATCACCGTCATCAGTTCGCCGATCGACGTATAGCCGAGCCGATGGCCAGATTCGAGCGCCTCGTCGATCGCGCGCGTGAGGCCCATGCGCAGCAATGCGTTGTCGTCGAACAGGCGGGCGAGTTTCTGTACCGCAGGCGTGCGCAGCCGTTGGCCGGCATGCGCGCGTGCCTCGCCCGCGATTTTTTCACGGTACGCAGCCATGTGCGATTCCTCGCTGGCCATCCATCCGCCAAGGCGACGGCGTGTGGCGGGCGGCGTGCTGCGGTCTGTCGACATGATTCCTCCAGCGGGGGGTGCAAAAGGGGTTGTCTTTGTCATACGGGCCGCCGCGGCAACACGCTTGTCTGCCGGCGGCAGGCCACGCCTGCGCGCGGCGAGCCGGCAGCCAGCGCCGTCTGGCTCACGCGAAATGCCGCGACGAGGTGTCGGGGCAGCAGGCGCGCACGCAGGCGATGCGCTACAGCGTCCGGCAGATCGCCGCAAATTCCGCTCCGCTCGTGCGCGAGAACGAAACCGAGATATCGTCGGTGTCCGGGTCGTCGTCCGACTGCTGGACGATGAACCGCTTCACGCGCACGCGGCCGGTGCCGAGCGCGTCATGCAGCGTGCCGAGCGTCAAGCCGCCGCGCTCCACGACAAGCCGCAGCGTGCGCTGCTGCCGCCGGGCGATGAAGCGGCGCTCGAGCGGCTTCACGCCTGCGAGGATCGTCAGCACGATCGCCGTCGCGCCGATCGACGCGACATACATGCCGCCGCCCGCCGCGAGGCCGAACCGGCCACCGTCCAGAGGCTCGCGGCCGTCGTCAGCCCGCGCACGACTTCGCCGCGCAGCAGGATCGAGCCGGCGCCGAGAAAGCCGATGCCCGACACGACCTGTGCCGCGACCCGCGACGGGTCGAGCACGACGCCGCTTTGCCCGTGCACGTCCTCGAAGCCGAAAATCGACACGAGCATCACGAGTGCCGAGCCCACGCAGACGAGCATGTGCGTTCGCAATCCGGCGGCCCAGTTGAGCCGCTCGCGTTCGAGCCCGATCACGCTGCCAAGCAGCGCGGCGAGCAGCAGACGTCCGAGGAGTTCGGCGTGGCCGATCATCGTGGCCTCCCTTTGGATGGATGGCGTATCTGAGTGGCGTACCTGAGCGGTTCGATGCACCAAAGGAATGCAAGGCGCGTGCCGGACGGCGAAGGGCGGGCACGGCGCGTGCGCGCAGGCCCGGCGGCGTGCGCGGCGATCATGCGGCGCGCATTTTTTTCATGTCATCGCAGATAAGCACAGGAGGCCAATATGCAGCATCAACCGGACGCACCGGCCCGCGATTCGTATCGCGGCCACGAGATTCGCGTATGGGCGCAGCCCAACGGGCGCGGCGCGTGGGCCGACGAGGTGCAGGTGTATGTCGGCGGCGCGCGCATCGAACTCGTGGTGCCGGAATCGGCCAATCCCGAATGGCTGACCGAGGAAGAGGCGCTGCGCGCGGGCGTCGAGCGCGGGCGCTATCTGGTCGACAAGCGTCTCGACGACGACTGAGCCGGCCGGCACGGCGCTTGCGCGCCGCATGTCGTGAGAACCGCATGCCGGCGCCGCGCCGGGGAGGACAGATGAACGATCCGCGCACGCTTCATATCTACCGCTACGACCCCGATCGCGATGCGGCGCCGTACATGCAGCGCTACGAGATCAGCGTGAACCCCGACGACCGGATGCTGCTCGACGTGCTCGGGCGTCTGAAGCGCGACGACGAGACGCTGTCGTATCGGCGTTCGTGCCGCGAGGGGATCTGCGGCTCGGACGCGATGAACATCAACGGCCAAAACGGGCTCGCGTGCCTGACGAACATGACGGCGCTGCCGCGCGAGATCATGCTGCGGCCGTTGCCGGGGCTGCCGGTGGTGCGCGATCTGATCGTCGACATGACCGATTTTTTCAATCAGTATCATTCGATCCGACCATATTTGATCAACGATACGCCGCCGCCCGAGCGCGAGCGGCGGCAATCGCCGCAGCAGCGCGACCAGCTCGACGGGCTGTACGAATGCATCCTGTGCGCGTGCTGCTCGGCAGCGTGCCCGAGCTACTGGTGGAACCCGGACAAGTTCGTCGGGCCGGCCGGGTTGCTGCAAGCTTACCGGTTCATCGTGGATTCGCGCGATCAGGCGACGGCCGAGCGGCTCGACAATCTCGAGGACCCGTATCGGCTGTTTCGCTGCCGGACGATCATGAACTGCACGCACGTATGCCCGAAGGGGCTGAATCCGACCAAGGCGATCGCGCAGATACGCGCGATGCTGGTCAGGCGAACCGTTTAGGCGCTACGGCCGCGCGGCAACCTCGTCGAGATGCCACAGCAGGTCGGCCGGATCGTCATACACGCGCAGCGCCCCCGCGCGTTCCAGTTCGTCGCGGCCGTATCCGCCCGACAGCAGCCCGACGCCGAGCGCACGGCAGCGGCTTGCGGCAAGCATGTCCCAGATGCTGTCGCCGACCACCACCGTATGCTCGATCGGCACGTTGAGTTTCGCGGCGGCGCTCAGGAACAGGTCCGGGTCCGGCTTCGCGTACTTGACCTGATCGCGTGTGATGACCACGTTCTTCGCCGGATCGACGCCGAGCGCGTCGAGATTGACCGCCGCCGTCTCCATCCGCCCGCTGGTCGCGATCGCCCAGCGTATCCCCGCGCCCGACAGCGCGGCGAGCAGATCGCGCGCGCCCGGCAGCGGACGAACCTGTTCGCGCAGCCGCTGGTACGCGGCCGCGTGCAGCCGCGCCAGCCGCTCGACGCGTTCGGCGTCGATGTCGCCGGCCGTCTCGCGCAGCAACTGGTTCAGGAACAGGCCGCCGCTCATCCCGATCTTGCGGTGAATGCGCCACACCGACAGCTCGATGCCTTCGGCATCGAGCGCTTCCTTCCACGCGAGCACGTGCTGATAGACGCTGTCGACGAGCGTGCCGTCGAGATCGAACAGAAACGACGTTTCAATGCGCATGGGAATCTCCTGGCCCGACGAGGGTCGGGCGAACCGTCCGTGAACCTATCCTTCGATACATTATCGGCGCGCGGGCGGCCCGGCGCCATCTTCCGGCGGCACGGCAAGCGCGGGGCGGCGCATGTCGTGGCCGCAAGCCGGCGCGCCCATACCGGGCGGGGCCGCTCGCGCATATCGGCGAGAGCCAGGGCGGTGCTGTGGGCGGTGAGGGGCGCACCGCGGCGTCGACTGGGTGTCCGTCCGTCAGCCCGTCAGCGCGGCGCGCGATGATACGCCGCAATATGAGGCGATACATGGCGACATCCGGCATGGAGGCGCCTGCGGGGCAGCATGCCACCGCTCATTGGTGAAAGTGGGAAGTACCGAATGTGGGGACCGTCGCGAATGCGGATGCGAACCGGCCCCCGCCGCGCGAGCGTTCATGCGTGCGCGCGGCGCGATGCCGGTATCGCGCGGCTTACCTGCGAATCGCGCGCGCTGCACGGGCTCATCGGCGCGACACCGGCACTCGCATTGGCTGGCGACGGGCGGCAGGCCGCCGGCACAGGCCCACGCCCGGTACGGTTCGACGCGACGCGACACGTGCGCCGCGCCGTCCCACCGATCATTCCCGACGACTCGTTTCCCCGTCCTTGCGTGCGCCCGCGCCGTGTTCGCCGTTGCCCGGCAGCACGCCCGACAGCACCTGCCGCGCGGTTTCGACGATCACGTTCGCTCCGCGCGCGTCGCCCTTGAGCAGCGTTTCGGCGAAATGCCTCGCCTGCTGAAGCGTCACGTGCGGCGGCAGCGGCGGCACCTCGGGGTCGGTCTTCACTTCGAGCACCACCGGGCGGTCCGACGCGAGCGCCTCGTCCCACGCAGCGCCGAGCTGCTCCGGATCGTCGACGTAGATGCCTTTCAGCCCGAGCAGCGACGCGAAGCGCGAGTACGGCACGTCCGGAATCTGCTGCGACGCGTCGAACTTCGGATCGCCTTCCATCACACGCTGCTCCCACGTGACCTGGTTCAGATCCTCGTTGTTCAGCACCATGCAGATCCAGCGCGGATCGGACCATTTGCGCCAGTACTTCGAGACGGTGATCAGCTCGGCCAAGTTGTTCATCTGCATCGCGCCGTCGCCGGCTATCGCGATCACCGGGCGCGCCGGATGCGCGAATTTCGCGGCGATCGCATACGGCACCGCCGCGCCCATCGATGCGAGGCCGCCCGACAGCGACGCCATCATCCCGCGCCGCATCATCAGATCGCGCGCATACCAGTTTGCGCAGGAACCCGAATCGCTCGTCAGGATGACGCCGTCAGGCAGGCGCGGCGACAGTTCGGTGAACGCGCGCTGCGGATTCACGCCACGGCCGGGGCTGGCCTTGGCCGCCGCGCGCGCGGCGAGCGTGTCGCGCCAATGCGCGTTCCATTTCGCGATCCGCTCGCGCCATCCCGTGTCGCTGCGCGCCTTCAGCAGCGGCAGCAGCGCGCGCAGCGTCTCGGCGCTGTCGCCGACGAGATTGACCTCCATTGGATAGCGCAGGCTCAGCATGTCGGCTTTCAGGTCGATCTGCACGCCGCGCGCCTGGCCTTCCTTCGGCAGGAATTCCGAATACGGGAAGCTGGAGCCGACCACCAGCAGCGTGTCGCATTCGGTCATCAGCTCGTAGCTGGGACGGGTGCCGAGCAGCCCGATCGCGCCGGTCACCCACGGCAGATCGTCGGGCAGCGCGGCCTTGCCGAGCAGCGCTTTCGCGGCGCCCGCGCCGAGCCGGTCAGCCACCGCGATCACCTCGTCGCACGCGTGCAGCGCGCCCGCGCCCACCAGCATCGCGACCTTCGCGCCTGCGTTGAGCACGTCGGCCGCGCGCTGCAGATCATCCGCGTAGGGCACGACCTTCGGCGGCGTGTAGCCGAGCCCGGAATGCACGGTGCCGTGTGCGCGTTTCGGCGGCGCATAGTCGAGCCTTTGCAGGTCGTTCGGCAGCACCAGCGCGGTGACCGTGCGCGCGCCGAGCGCAGTGCGCACCGCTCGGTCGACCAGATGGCGCACTTGGCCGGGCACCGTGGCAAGCTGGACGAATGCGCCCGCCACGTCCTTGTAAAGCGCCGGCAGATCAACTTCCTGCTGGTAGTGCCCGCCAAGCGCCGCGCGAGCCTGCTGGCCGACGATCGCGAGCACCGGCATATGGTCGAGTCGCGCGTCGTACAGGCCGGTCACGAGATGCGCGGCACCGGGGCCCGAAGTCGCGACACACACGCCAAGCTCGCCTGTAAATTTTGCATGCGCGGATGCCATGAAGGCCGCCATTTCCTCATGGCGTGCCTGGATGAATTCGATCTTGCCGCCGGCCCGGTCGAGCGCGCCGAAAAAGCCGTTGATGCCGTCGCCCGGGTAGCCGTACACGCGGCGCACGCCCCAGTCGTACAGCCGCTCGACGATGAAATCCGCCACTGTCGCCATGCCGTTCCTCCTTGATTCGCGATGGGCCGAAGCCGATGAGCCGCGCGACGCCGCTCGGCGGCACGTGGCCCTGCGGGGCGTCGCGCAAGCGGCGTGCCGCGCGGGCGGGGCGGGCACGGCGGTTGCATGCCGACGCAGCACAGCTTGACGAGATTGAGGCCGCCCGGATGGCGCGCCGGCTCGAGCGCGATGCTCGAATGTGCCCTCAGCGGCTTGCCGGTGTCGCCGCAATGGGCGGGCTCTCATTCCAGAGGCGGTCTAGCGCCGTGACCGAGTACACATATTCAGAACCCGGACGCGCTTCGACATCGAGATAATCGGTCTTCCTGACGGTCGAGATCAAATGACGCGCATCGAGGTCGCGGCGCGTATCGTGCGTTGCATCGTGGCGATAAATCGCGTATGACACCGTGTCGGCCGAGCCTGCTTGCCATTTCAACGCGATGCCATCGGAGGTCCGCTTCGCATGCAGATGCGCCACTGCGAGCGGCGGCGCCGCTTTGATCCATGGCATGGTCGGCACGAGCGCGGGGCGCGAATACCAGGCACGGCCAAGCCTCGACATCGCCCCGAGCGGGTCCGCACGAACGCTCTTCGCGGAGAAATAGACGTTGCCTTTTATTTCTGGAAACCTGAAATTGAACGCAAGGTGATTGTCGAGTTCGGCAGGGTCCGCCCATCCAGCAGATTGAGTCGATGCCCCGACCTTGTAAGCCGCCTGGCCGATATAAAGGTGCGCGCGCGACCTTCGAACCTGTTCCGCCCACCACGGCACGACCTTGTCATAGTCCGCGGGTGGAAAGCCCTGCGCCCAGTAGACCTGCGGAACGATGTAGTCGAGCCAGTTTTCGCGCAGCCAGCGGCGCGTGTCGGCATACAGATCGTCATACGTTTGCGCGCCGGCCGAGGTTTGCGAGCCCTGTGGGTCGGTGCTGGCGTTGCGCCACACGGCAAACGGCGAAATACCGAACTTGACCCAAGGTTTTGCCGCCTTGATGCGTTGTGCGAGCGTTTCGAGGAACACGTCCACGTTATGACGGCGCCAGTCGGCGAGCGTCGCGAAACCCGCACCGTATCGCATGTAGGCCGCCGCGTCGTCGAACGTTTGGTCCGCGATCGGATACGGATAGAAGTAGTCGTCGAGATGGACGCCGTCGATGTCATAACGGCCGACCGCGTCCATGATCGCGTCGATGATGTGCTCGTAAGCGGCGGGTATGCCGGGATTGAAATAAAACTGATTGCCGTAACGCACGAGCCAGTCGGGATGCAGGCGCGCGGGATGCGTCGGTGCGAGCGCATCGAGATCGGTGGTTCTCGTCGCACGGTATGGGTTGAACCACGCATGAAATTCGAGATTGCGCCGATGTGCCTCGGCGAGCGCAAATGCGAGGGGATCGTAGCCGGGATCGGCGCCTTGTGCGCCGGTGAGGAATTCGGACCACGGCGTGAAAGGCGATGGCCAGAACGAATCTGATACCGGCCGCACTTGCAGGATCACCGCGTTGTAATTCAGCCGAACCGCCTCGTCGAACCACTCGCGCAGTTCGGTTTGCTGTTCGGCGACCGAGAGCCCTGGTCGGGAAGGCCAGTCGATGTTCTTTACCGAGGCGATCCAGAAGGCGCGAAATTCCCGCTTGGGCGTCGCGCCGGGCTGCGCGATCGTTTGGCCATCGCCTCCGCATGCGGATAAAGCCGGGAGCAGCAAGGTGGCGCCGGAATAGAACAAGAATTGACGTCGACTCGATAAAGAACCCAAGCTTGTCATAAGCATTCCTGTATTTCTTTGCCGAACGAGGTCGACTTGAAAATCATTTTTTCATCATACCTTACACACCATTTAGCAGCGGATTGCAGGCCGGCCGTCTGACCGGCATGCTCGAACAGATTGGCTGGAGCGCTGGAGCTTTTGGGCAAGCCGCGACCACTGCGCATCGTGTGCGTGATTCGCACCGACAGCCAGATCAGGCTTCGTCGAGCCCCACCTTACGAGACCGTGTCTTCCGTTGAAGCCGGGTTTCGCCGGTATGCGCTTGATGTCGGTCTCGGTAGTGTTGCTTTTCACCCCGAGTTCACTGCCATTTCGCAAAACGTATTGCCTGCCGGCAAGCGCAACACACCCTGTGCCGTTTCGGTGATGCTCAACGCATCTTCAACGCGTTTTCACCGACGCCAGCAACCATTGCGCGAGCCGCTGCGCGCCGTCCGGCATTTCGGCATCGGCGCGCCAGCAAAGGTAGTAATGCCGCCCGTCGTTCAGTTCGTGATCGAAGAGCTTGCGCAACGCGCCCGACGCGAGCTCGCGCGAAATCAGCGGCGCGCGCATGAGTGACGCGCCCAGATCGGCGAGCGTGGCGCTCAGCGTGAGCTGGCCGTCTTCGAAGAGCGGCCCCTCGATGCGCGCCACGTGGCGCACGCCGGCGCTTTGCAGCCAGTTTGCCCACGTGCTGCGGTCCTCGTCGTGAACGAGCGGCACACCCGCGAGATCCGCTGGTTTGCCCAGCGGTCCGTGGCGCTGCAAAAAGCGCGGCGTGCACACTGGCACAACCGCGCCCGACATAAGCGGCGTGCTCGTGTAGCCGATCCAGTCGCCGGTGCCGAAGCGGATCGACAAATCGGCGGCATCGCTGCGGTAATTGCGGTGGTTCGCGTAAAGCACCGTCACGTCCACGTCTTCATTGGCCGCGAGAAAGTCGTGCAGCCGGGGAATGAACCAGCCCATGCCAAAGAGCGGAATCAGACTGATCGTGATCTGACGCCGCGACGAGCGCTCGCGCACGAACCCCGTGGCGCTGCGCAACACCGAAAACGCCGCGCTGATCGAGCGATAGTAGTCACGGCCTTCGTCGGTGAGCACGAGCGCGCGGCCGCGGCGAATCGTCAACGGCGTTTGCACGAACGATTCGAGCAATTGCAGCTGATGGCTTACCGCCGAGGCCGTGATTTCGAGTTCGCGCGCGGCGGCCGCGACCGAGCCATGACGCGCGAACGACTCGAACGCGCGCACCGCGCGCAGGGGTGGATCGTCGGCGATTAGTTGAAATTTATTCATGTATCGAATTATATCGAAAGGTGCGTGGCACGAATGTTTTCTGGATTTTTCTTATAAAACATCCACTTAATCATGATGATAAGGTTCGGGCATATCGATCGAACCAAACGTGATTTAAATCGCCGCACACAAAAGATTAATCTTTTTCACTATTCAACGCTGCGCGCCATCAGCCTTCGGGGCGGGCCTGCATGCGTGTCAATAGCGCCTCAATACAGAGGCTCATCGGAATCGGTCGACATGACAAAGAAAGCTCTGCCGTTGCCGGTCGCCGCGCTTGCGGTGTCGCTTTTCACGGGCCTTGCGCATGCCCAGGACGAACAGGTGGTGCTGATCGGGCTTGCCGCGCCGCTGACCGGCGCATCCGCGCGCATCGGCAAGGATCTGGAAAACGGCGCACGGCTCGCCGTCGACGACGCCAACGCGAAGCATCCGACCATTGCTGGCAAGCCGGTGATCTACAAGCTCGTGAGCGCCGACGATCAATCGGATCCGCGCACGGCCGTGACGGTCGCGCAGCAACTCGTCGATCGTCACGTGATTGGCGTGATCGGCCACTGGAACACCGGCTGCAGCGTGCCGGCCGCGCGCGTATATCACGACGCCGGCATCGCGCAGATCGCGCCGGCCTCGACAGGCCATCAATACACGCAGCAGGGCTTCGACACCGCGTTTCGCATCATGGGCCACGACGACGACGGCGGCGCATACACCGGCGCGTATGCGGTGAAAACGCTGAAGGCGCAGCGCATTGCCGTGATCGACGATCAGAGCGCGTTCGGCGCGGGACTCGCGAACCAGTTCATCAAGGGCGTGCAGGCCAACGGCGGCACGGTGATCGATCGCCAGTACATAACCGACAAGACACTCGATTTCAGCGGCGTGCTAACGGCCATCAAGGCGAAGCGTGCCGACTTGATCTTCTTCGGCGGCCTTGATGCCCAGGCCGCGCCGCTCGTGCGCCGCATGCGTCAATTGCATATTCAGGCGCCGCTGCTTGGCGCGGGCGGCTTCGTGAGCCAGACTTTTCTCACGCTGTCCGGGCCCTCGGGCGAAGGCGTGACGGCGCTGGAACCGGGCCGTCCGCTCGATCGCATGCCGGGCGGCGCGGCGTTCGACGCGCAGTACCGCGCGCGCTGGCACGCGCCGATCGAGCTGCACGCACCGTTTGCCTATGACGCCGCGGCGACGCTGATCGCCGCGACCCAGCAGGCCAATTCGGTTGTGCCGAAAAAGATAGTGGCCGCACTGCGCACGATTCGCCGCAACGGCGTGACTGGCGCGATCGGCTTCGATGTGCAAGGCAACCTGCTGGATCCCGCCTATACGATTTATCAGGTGAAGGACGGCAAATGGGCCGTGGTGGACGTGCTCGGCGGCGGCGTGGCCATGAAGACCCTTGTGAAGACCGCCGCCCGCTGAACCCGATGATGCAACGACGTAACGAGGAGACGAAGATGACAGAGCAACAGCGCGAAGGCGTCGCGGACGGGATTGGCGTGAACGGCGAGACGCTCGGCATTCTCGCGCGCCGGCGCATCGAAGCGGAAATCATCAAGCCGATCTACGAGATCCTCAAGCGCGATTGCGGCATCGAGCGCGCGCAAGCGGTGATCGCCGAGGCCGTGCGCGGCGCGGCGATCGATGCGGGCCGCCGGTTCGCGGCGCGCGAGCCGAACGGCACGAGCGTCGCGTCGTTCGCCGCGCTTCAGGTGCTCTGGGAAAAGGACGACGCGCTCGACGTGCAAACGCTGCGCATCGACGACGAAGCCTACGATTACGACGTGCATCGCTGCGCTTATGCCGAGATGTATCACGCCATGGGCCTCGGGGAAATCGGCCATCTGCTGAGCTGCGCACGCGATGCCGAATTCATTGCGGGCTATGACCCGCGCATCGCCCTCACGCGCACGAGCACCATCATGCAGGGCGGCAAGCGCTGCGATTTCCGTTACCGCATGCGCGACGCGAAGCCGGCCGAAGCAGGGGAATCGGTGCAGGAGCGCGCCGATGACTGAGCGCTCGCGACATCGCGCATGGGCTCCGAGCGCGTTGCGCGTGAACGGTGCGCGGCTGTGGGATTCGCTCGAACGCATCGCGCGAATCGGCGCGACGCAGAAGGGCGGCGTGTGCCGCCTCGCGCTCACCGAGCTCGACCGCGAAGGGCGCGACCTGTTCGTGCAATGGGCGCGCGACGCCGGCTGCACGATTCGCGTCGACAAGATGGGCAACATCTTCGCGCGCCGCGCGGGGCGCAATCCCGGTGCCGCGCCGGTGCTGACGGGCTCGCACGCCGACACCCAGCCTACCGGCGGCCGCTACGACGGCATTTATGGCGTGCTGGGCGCGCTCGAAGTGATCCGCGCACTCAACGACGCAGGCGTGCAGACCGAGCATCCCGTGGAGGCCGTGATCTGGACTAACGAGGAAGGTTCGCGCTTCGCACCGGCAATGATCGCGTCGGGCGTTTATGCGGGCGTGTACACGCTCGAATACGGGCTCTCGCGCACCGATGCGTCGGGCACGACGATAGGCCAGGCGCTTGCGCAGATCGGCTACGCCGGCGATGAGCCGGTGGGCGGCACACCGGTGCACGCCGCTTACGAACTGCACATCGAGCAGGGCGCGATTCTCGAGCGCAGCGGCAAGACTATCGGCGTAGTCACGGCGGGGCAGGGGCAGCGCTGGTACGAGATCGAATTCGTCGGCGTGGACGCGCACGCGGGCACCACGCCGATGGACCTGCGCCGCGACGCGCTGGCCGGCGCGGCGCGCATGATCACGTTCGTCGAGGCGCTGGGGCGCCGGTACGCGCCGCACGGGCGCGCCACGGTCGGCATGATCGAGGTGAAGCCCAATTCGCGCAACACCGTGCCGGGGCACTGTTTTTTCACGGTGGAGTTTCGCCATCCGGATTCGGCCGCGTTGGCCGAACTCGATGCGCAATTGCGCGCCGAACTTGCGCGCGTGGCCCAGGACGCGCAGCTTGGCCACAAGATCACGCAGATCTTCGACTACGCGCCCGTGCCGTTCGCGCCTGAGTGCATCGACGCCGTGCGGCGCGCGGCCGTGACGCTGGATTTGCCGTATGCCGACATCGTGTCGGGCGCGGGCCACGACGCCTGTTATCTCGCACGCATCACGCCCACGGGCATGATCTTCGTGCCGTGCATCGACGGCGTCAGCCATAACGAAGCCGAGGCAATCACGCCCGAGTGGGCCGAGGCTGGCGCCAACGTGCTGCTGCAGGTGGTGGTGGAGAGTGCGTTGGGACTTGCGAAGTAATTCGCTCCGAAGGCACGGTCAAGAACAAGGCGGTCTATCTGGCTGTCGCTGATGGCCGATAGCAGCCTGATTGCCACTGAATCGCCCCGGAAATGTAGGAGACTTCGGATCTTGGCTGTAACGGGAGATTTGAAGCATGGAAAGCGAAGGCAAGACAAGGAAGCCCACCGGGACGCGATATTCGGATGAGGTCCGTGAGCGAGCGATCCGGATGGTGCTTGAACACCAACACGAGTATCAAACGCAGGGGGCGGCGATCCGTTCGATCGCCTCGAAGATGGGGATGTCACGCGAGACGCTTCGCAACTGGATCATTCAGGCTGAGCGCGACCGAGGCCAACGAGCTGGCGCGACAACTTCGGAGCTCGCGCGTCTGAAGGAACTGGAGCGCGAGAATCGTGAACTGCGCACGGCCAACGAGATCCTGCGGAAGGCCTCCGCATATTTCGCGCAGGCGGAGCTCGACCGCCGATCGAAGCCATGATCGCGTTCATCGATGAGCATCGCGACGTCTACGGTATCGAGCCGATCTGCCACCTGCTGCCGATCTCGCCGTCGACGTATTACCGGCACGCTGGGCGGCGCAGCGATCCGGAGCAATGGCCAGCACGAGCGCGTCGCGACGCTGAACTGAAGGCCCTCATCCGGGCGGTCTGGGAGGAGAACTTTGGCGTGTATGTTTTGCGGCTCGCCCAGTCCACTACCGCCGTCAGGTACACGAAGCCGCGAGACATCGGAATGTAGGTCGTGTCCAGCGCCCACACCTGA
>NZ_FXAN01000063.1 GCF_900176645.1 Burkholderia singularis | reverse complement strand
AGGACGGCGCCGCTACCGCGGCACCGTCAGATAAAAAACTGGGGAAAATTACTTCGACGAAAGTGGGGAGTATCTATCCGACGCTGACAATGAAGCGCAGACGGGAATCACGCTCGTCACAACGAGCATCGTCGGGCCCGCGATCAAGCCGGCTGATCCAGAACAGGAGCGCGAGACCATGCGAACGCACGCGAAAGGCTTCGCTTGCGATATGCCCGCCATGGCCGCGCGTGCAAAGCGCAAATGAACGCACACGCATCGGGTGCATGGCAGTGAAAAAATGACACGCCGCAACGCGCATCAGAGTCGAGAGAGGAAACCGCTCGTCCGCGCCTCAGAGCGAAACTCGTTGCGCCGGAATACGTTGTATCCGCGTTCACGCCGGTCTGCGTCTTGGCCGTGGACTGAGGCCACCGGAAACCAGGCGCATGCCCTGCTGCACCTCGGATATCGTGACTGCCGGAAACCAATGAAATGGGCTGAAATGCCGCCGCATGAAAAGGGGCTATCGAAGCGATGGTCGTTTTGATTACCACCCTTCCTTATTCGTCACCGCAAAACAAAAACCCCGCAGAGCCTAGACTCTGCGGGGTTTCGCCGCCAGATACTGGCGGAGACGGAGGGATTCGAACCCTCGATCCAGGTTTTGGCCCAGATGCTCCCTTAGCAGGGGAGTGCCTTCGACCTCTCGGCCACGTCTCCCAAACCTTCGCTCGCGCCAGGGAGGCAGCGCGACGAAACCAAGATAATATAGGGTTCCGAGCAGAACGTCAAATTTCCGCGACGCATATTCACCGCACGCGTCACGGAAATTTCATCATGCCTGCTCGAGTTCGAACGCCTTATGCAACGCGCGGACGGCGAGTTCCATATATTTCTCGTCGATCAACACCGAGATCTTGATCTCGGACGTCGAAATCATCTGAATGTTGATCCCCTCTTCCGACAGCGTGCGGAACATCGTGCTCGCGACGCCGACGTGCGAACGCATCCCGACTCCGACCACCGACACCTTCGACACTTTCGGGTCGCCCAGCACCTGCTCGGCGCTCACATGCCCCTTCACCTGGTTCGTGAGGATGTCCATCGCCTTCTGATAATCGCCACGGCCGACCGTGAACGTGAAGTCGGTCTTACCTTGCACGCTCTGGTTCTGGATGATCATGTCGATATCGATGTTCGCGTCGGCCACCGGGCCGAGAATCTGATATGCGATGCCCGGCTTGTCGGGCACGCCCATCACCGCGATGCGCGCTTCGTCACGCTGGAACGCAATACCGGAAATGACTGCCTTTTCCATGGTCTCGTCTTCTTCAAAAGTAATCAGGGTGCCCGAACACATCTCTTCGTCGAGCGGAATCTGCGGATCGGTGAGGCTCGACAGCACACGCGTCTTCACATGGTATTTGCCGGCAAACTCGACCGAGCGGATTTGCAGCACCTTCGAGCCGAGGCTTGCCATTTCCAGCATTTCCTCGAACGTCACGCGATCAAGGCGACGCGCTTCTTCAACGACGCGCGGATCGGTGGTGTAGACGCCGTCGACGTCGGTGTAGATCAGGCATTCGTCGGCCTTGAGCGCAGCCGCAACGGCAACCGCCGACGTATCCGAGCCGCCGCGGCCGAGCGTCGTGATATGGCCATCCGGATCGACGCCTTGAAAGCCCGTGATGATAACGACCTTGCCCGCGTCGAGATCCTTCGTCACGCGCTCGTCGTCGATCGAGTGAATGCGCGCTTTCGTGTAAGCGCTGTCGGTCTTGACCGGCACCTGCCAGCCGGCGTAGCTCACGGCATCGACGCCGATTTCCTGCAGCGCGATCGACAGCAGGCCAACGCTGACCTGTTCGCCCGTCGACGCAATCATGTCGAGCTCACGCGGATTCGGCTGGCTCGAAATCTCTTTGGCGAGCCCGAGCAAACGGTTCGTTTCGCCAGACATCGCCGACGGCACGACCACCATCCGGTGTCCGGCCTGATGCCATTTTGCGACGCGTTTTGCGACGTTCTTGATGCGCTCGACCGAGCCCATCGAAGTGCCGCCGTATTTATGTACGATGAGTGCCATTGTCGTTCAGAACTGGAGAGAGGCCGCACGGACATGCTGGACAGACCGCGGTGCCGTTCGGTCACGCGGCTTGTGGCTGTGGACGGACGACGGGAAGAACGGCTGGGGCGCAGCACGCAGGGCGTGGCGATTTGCCCGGAAGGCGGCTCAGGCCGCGCAAACCGGGTACGTCACGCGGGAAACCTGCACAAAATGCTCAAAAATCGAGCCGAGCAAACGCTTGAGCGTACCCGATCGATCGCTGCTTGACAAGCCGCGCTGCCCAGCAACGCACGGATCGCGACCTCTTTAAGCGGCCCGGCGCGCAAGCAAGCGCCTCACTCGCAACCGGATCAACCAGATCGATGCGGCGGTTGCCGGCACGTCGGGCAAGCCTCGCGCCGAGGCCCGCGCATCAAATCGACGATCCGCTTACGCGGGCCCGAAGCCGCCCGCCGAACCGGGCGGCGAGCGGCGGGGAACTCACCGCGTTTGTATCCGAAAGCACGTGCTTTTGCACGCAGACGGGATGGCGGTTCGTCGCGGCAAAAACGGCGCGGCCGATGCGCGGCCTTCGTCGTCGGATTCACAAGCAAGACCGGTTCGCACGTTCACCGTTGCCCTGAACACGCCAGCGCTAGGCAATCAGCCAATCGGGCCGCCACTCGATGCGCCGCCATTCGCCGCGCGCATCCGCGTCCAGGTGGAACGCGCGATTCACACCGACGCGCGGCACGAACAGCAGCCGATCGCCGACGTACAGCAGCGGCACGTCGCGCTGCCACGCCGGCACACCGCGCTCCTGAAACAAATTCTTCAACGTGCGACCCGGCCCGCCCGGCAATGCGCGCATCCGCTCGCCGCCGGTGCGCGCACGCGCATGCAGGTCCGCGCCGGCAAGAAGCGCCTCGGGCACCGCATCGCAATCGCGCGCGTGCGTCGGATGGAACACGAACGTGCCGCGCCACGCCGGCAGATGCCAGACCTCCTGGCCGCGCCAAACGAGCACGCAGTCGATTTGCGCAGCCGCCGCCGCGTGCGCCTGCGACGCCGCCCCACCCCGCGCGCCGGCGGCAATGGCCGCGGCAGCGCCGCCGTCGGTTTGGCGTCGGCTATCGACGTTCGCGCCTGAATGCTGATCCGCGCCCGCATCGCCCGCTTTCGTGCCGCTCGGCCCAGTGCGTTCGTCCGCCTCCCACTGAACGTCGTCGCGATAAAGACGAAGACGCCACCCCGCATGATCGACGCGCAGCGCATGCGCGTCACGCGCCGCGCGCAGCTGTTTCATCATTTCGGCAAGACGCGCGGCTGACGCGCCCGGCAGCCCGAGCGTGCGCATCCAGTAGCGCAGCAGATTCGCGCCGCGCTCGTCGTCGAGCGCGACGAGCGCGGCGCGCGACAACACGCGCCCATCGTCGCGCGCGAGCGCGCGCAGATCGTTCTCGGCAAGCGCGTCGAGCAGCCGCTGCGCGGCTGCCGCATGCTGCGCGGCACGGCCGAGCGCGTCGCGAAACCCCGGAAAGTGCGGCGCGAGCGCGGGCAGCACGTCGGCGCGCAACGCGTTGCGCGCATAACGCGTGTTTTCGTTCGATTCGTCATCGATCCAGCGCAGCGCCTGTTGTCGCGCATAGCGCTCGAGTTGCGCGCGCAGCAGATGCAGCAACGGCCGTGCACGCACGACGCTCGCCGAGGTGGGCCGATACTGCGGCGCCATCGCCGCGAGCCCCGCAATGCCGGCCCCGCGCAGCAATTGCAGCAGCACCGTCTCGGCCTGATCGTCGGCATGCTGCGCCAGCCATAGCACGGGCGCATGGTGCCGCGCGCACATCGCATCGAGCGCCCGATAGCGCGCTTCGCGCGCGCTCGCTTCGATCCCCTGGCCGCTTGCGCGCGGCACGTCGACGCGCATCGCGTCGAAGCGTACACCGAGCGCATGCGCCGCCTGCTCGCAATGCGCGAGCCACGCGTCGGCATTCGGACTCAATCCATGATGAACGTGCAGCGCCACACAGCGCGCCGCGCCGACGACCCGCACCGCCGCATGCAACAGAACAGTCGAATCGAGCCCGCCGCTGTACGCGAGCGCAAACGTCGCGTCGCCCGGCCACGCGGACGACGCGGCGCCGATCGCGTCGAGCACGACGCGATCGGCGGAAAACTCATTGGGGGAAATCACGGCGATGCGGCGCGGCGCGCCGTTCGTCCAAACCGGGCGCCCGGCGCTTACGCGCCCAGCGCCGTTTCCTTGAACTTGCCGTAAGCCATCAGGCGTTCGAAGCGGCGCGCGCGCAGCGCGTCGATGTTCATGCCCTGGAACTGGCGCAGCGTGTCGGCAAGCGCGCGACGCAGCAGCGCGGCCATGCCCTTCGGATCACGGTGCGCGCCGCCGAGCGGCTCGTTGACGATCTTGTCGATCAGCCCGAGCGCCTTCAGCCGGTGCGCGGTCAGGCCCAGCGCCTCGGCCGCCTCGGGCGCCTTCGCCGCGCTCTTCCACAGAATCGACGCACAGCCTTCCGGCGAGATCACCGAATACGTCGCGAATTGCAGCATCAACACGCTGTCGGCAACCGCGATCGCCAGCGCACCGCCCGAACCGCCTTCACCGATCACCGTGGTGATGATCGGCGTCTTCAGTTCGGCCATCACATACAGATTGCGGCCGATCGCCTCGGACTGGCCGCGCTCCTCGGCGCCGACGCCCGGATACGCGCCCGGCGTGTCGACGAACGTGAAAATCGGCAACCCGAATTTCTCGGCAAGACGCATTAGCCGCTCGGCCTTGCGGTAGCCTTCCGGCCGCGGCATTCCGAAGTTGCGCGCGGCACGCTCCTTGGTGTCGCGCCCCTTCTGATGGCCAATCACCATGCATGCGTGACCGTTGAAACGGGCAAGACCGCCGACGATCGACTGGTCGTCCGCGAATGCGCGATCGCCGTGCAACTCGTGAAAATCGGTAAACAACTCGCTGATGTAGTCGAGCGTGTAGGGCCGCTGCGGATGGCGGGCAATCTGCGAGACCTGCCAAGGCGTCAGGTTCGCGTACAGATCCTTCGTGAGCTGCTGGCTCTTCTTCGACAGCCGCTCGATCTCTTCCGAGATGTCGACAGCCGAGTCGTCCTGCACGAAGCGCAGTTCTTCGATTTTCGCCTCGAGTTCGGCGATAGGCTGCTCGAAATCCAGAAATGTGGTCTTCATGTGTTGGAATCCTTGGGTCTTGCGGCAGCGCGTATTCTACCGCGCGCATCCGGTGCAAGTACGGGTCAAAACTATCGACAGATAATTTGCAATAGCCTCGGTTGGCTATCGGATCAGCTACTGACAGTCAACGGATCGAGACTGCGCCACATGTACCACGTGGCAACGGTGCGCCACGGCTCCCAGTTCGCCGCCACTTCGCGCGCTTCGCTGCGCGTGACAGGCTCTCCACTGAAATAATTGACGCTGATCGCGCGAATCAACGCGAGATCGTCGAGCGGCAACACGTTCGGCCGCGACAGATTGAAGATCAGGAACATCTCGGCGGTCCAGCGGCCGATGCCGCGGATTTGCGTAAGCTCCGCGATCACGTCCTCGTCGTCCATCGTCGCCCATTTGTCGACGTGCAGCGCACCCGACACGAAGTGCTGCGCCAAATCGAGGATGTATTCGGATTTGCGCTTCGACAAACCGCATCCGATCAACTTTTCCTGGCCGAGCTTGAGGATCTGCTGCGGCGCGAGCTTCGGACACGCGGTCTCGATCTTCAGCCACATCGACTGCGCGGCCGCGACCGAAATCTGCTGGCCGACGACCGAGCGCGCGAGCGTGACGAACGAATCGTCGCGTTTCACGAGATGCGCGGGGCCGAATTTCGGAATCAGCTTCTTCAGGATCCGGTCGCGCTTGACGAGATCGGCGCACGCCTTGTCCCAGTACGGCGGGCGTGCGACCGTCTCCGCGTTGCTCAGTGGCACAGGCACCGCGGCCTCGGACACTTTCGCCTTGCGCGCGGTTTGCGGCTCGGCCGCTGATGCGGCCGCGCCGTCCTGCGGCAGATCGGCCGCGTATTCGCCGTCGCCCTTCGCGCGCTTCGCGGCGGCGTCGCGCACGCCCGGCTTGTACGCGGCGCCGTTCGCCGCGCCGTTGAGCGCCGCGCGCCCGGCCGCACTTTTCTGCGCGGCCGGCGCACGCACGCCGGCACGCTTGAGCGCTACTGACGGTTGCGTCGCCGCTCCCTTAGCCGGCGCCTTTCTGGCCGTTACCATCTAGCCTCCTGCCTGGCGAATCGATCAATGGGACAGACGATGCGCGCTCATATACGGCGCCACTCGGTCAATCCGCCCGGTTTGTCTTCAAGCGCGACGCCGGCATCGAGCAATTCCGCCCGGATCCGGTCCGCCTCGGCATAGTTTTTCGCCTGCTTCGCGGCAACGCGCGCGGCGACCCTCGTTTCGATCTCGGCTGCATCGAGCGCGCCCGTGCGCGCCGCGCCCGCCGCATCCTGAAGAAACACGCGCGGTTCGCGGCCGAGCAGGCCGAGCACGCCGGCGAGCCGCCGCAACTGGCGCGCGAGCGCCGGATCGCGCGAGCGGTTCACCTCGGTCGCCAGCTCGAACAGCACCGCGACTGCAACCGGCGTGTTGAAATCGTCGTTCATCGCCGCCGTGAAACGGCGTGCGTAATCGTCGTGCCAATCGAGCGCCGCATCGTCGGGCGTCACATCCTTCAGTGCCGTATAAAGACGCGTCAGCGACGCGCGCGCATCGTCCAGATGCACGTCGCTGTAATTGAGCGGCGAACGGTAATGCGCGCGCAAGATGAAAAAGCGCACGACCTCGGCGTCGAATTTCTCGAGCACCTCGCGGATCGTGAAGAAGTTGCCGAGCGATTTCGACATCTTCTCGCTGTCGACCTGCACAAAGCCATTGTGCATCCAGTAATTGACGAACGTCTGCCCGGTCGCGCCCTCGCTTTGCGCGATCTCATTCTCGTGATGCGGAAATTGCAGATCCTGCCCGCCGCCGTGAATGTCGAAGTGCTCGCCAAGCAGCGTGCAACCCATTGCCGAGCACTCGATATGCCAGCCCGGGCGGCCGCGCCCATATTTCGAATCCCAGCCGGTCTCGGCCGGCTCGTCCGGTTTCGCGCGCTTCCACAGCACGAAGTCGAGCGGGTCTTCCTTCGCATCGTTCGCGGCTACACGCTCGCCTGCGCGCAGATCCTCGAGCGACTTGCCCGACAGCTTGCCGTAACCGTCGAACTTGCGCACCGAGAAATTGACGTCGCCGTCCTTTGCCTGATAGGCGTAGCCGTTCGCCTCGAGCTTCTCGATCATGCCGAGCATCTGCGGGATGAACGCGGTCGCGCGCGGCTCGTGGTCCGGCCGCTCGACGCCGAGCGCGTCGAAATCCGCGTTCATCGCATCGATGAAGCGGCTCGTCAGCGCGCTGATCGACTCGCCGTTCTCGATCGCGCGACGGATGATCTTGTCGTCGACATCGGTGATGTTGCGCACGTAAGTCACCCGGTAGCCGCTCGCGCGCAGCCAGCGCTGGACGACGTCGAACACGACCACCATCCGCGCGTGTCCGATGTGGCAATAGTCGTAGACGGTGATCCCGCAGACATACATCCGCACCTCGCCGGGCCGCCGCGGCACGAAAACTTGCTTGTCACGCGCGAGCGTGTTGTAGATGCGCAGTGATTCCATAGAGACGAAATTGAGCCGAAGGAAACCGCCTGGCGATACTCGCCGTGCATGCGAAACCCGGCGGAACTCTCCCGCCGGCCCGCGTGCCGTGCACTTCCTCGGTGACATGCGGCCGGTCGGTCCGCAGTCGTTGCGGTAACGGCCACAAGAGGCAAAGACTGACCGCGGCTCGCCGGAACGCGCGGACGTTTTGTTAGAATGGGTCGGAGTATAACATTCCGATTTGAGCCTATGAAACCTTCCCGCGGCCTTGCGCCGAGCGCTGCGACCCTTGTTGCGACCGCCGCCGTGAGCGCCGCGCTCGCGTTGTCGGCCGCAGCGGCCCATGCACAGATCTCCCGCACGCCTACCGATGGCACGCCGGACATCGACGCGTCGATCGCGGGCCGAAACTGGCAGCGCGCGCTCACCCAGCTCGATGCGCGCATCGCGTCGAACCCGCGCGACGTGCAGGCGCAGTTCAAGCGCGGCACCGTGCTCGCCCACCTGAATCGCGACGACGACGCGATCAAGCAGTTCGTCGAGCTGACCCAGTCGTACCCGGAGCTGCCCGAACCGTACAACAACCTCGCCGCGCTCTACGCGAAGCACGGCCGCTACGACGATGCGCGCAACGCGCTCGTCACCGCGACGCAGGCGAACCCGAACTACGGCCTCGCCTACGAGAACCTCGGCGATCTGTACCTGCGGCTCGCCGCCGAATCGTACAAGCGCGCGCAAAAGCTCGGCCGCACGAGCGGCGCCACCGCGCAGCGGCTGGCGGATCTGCAAAAGATCGTCTCGCAGCCGAAGGCCGCCAAGGCGGCGGGCGCATCGGCGGCGTCCGTGCGCGATTACGCTGAGCGCGCGAGCGCGAACATGACCACCACCACGCTGCCGTTGTCACCGACGTTCCAGTACGGCGGCCCGAGCGGCTCGCTTGCGACGCCATACGTCGCGCCGTCCCGGTAGCAAGCGGTGCGGCGCGTGCCTTTTCTATCTTCATCCACCCAGAGGATCGTTATGAAACGTCTGTTGCTGGCGCTTGGCAGCGCCGCCCTCGTCGCGAGCGCCCCCGCGTTCGCGCAAACGGCCGCCACGCACCCCGTCGTCCAACTGAAGACCACCCAGGGTGATATCCGTGTCGAGCTGTATCCGGAAAAAGCGCCGAAGACGGTCGCCAACTTCCTCGACTACGTGAAGGCAGGCCAGTACAGCGGCACGATCTTTCATCGCGTGATCAAGGGCTTCATGATCCAAGGCGGCGGCTACAAGGCGAACTTCGACGAGAAGCCGACCCGCGCGCCGATCCCGCTCGAAAGCAAGAACGGGCTGAAGAACCTGGCGGGCACGATCGCGATGGCCCGCACGAGCGATCCGAATTCGGCGACCGCGCAATTCTTCATCAACACCGTCGACAACGCGGGCCTCGATTACCCGAACCCCGACGGCAACGGCTACGCCGTATTCGGCAAGGTCGTCTCGGGCATGGACGTCGTGAAGAAGATCGAAGCGACGACGACGACCGTGCGCGGCCCGATGCGCGACGTGCCCGAAAAGCCGATCGTGATCGAATCGGCCACGATCGTCTCGAAATAAGTCGACGCCACCTTTTCGCGCGGCCGTGTCGTTCCGACCGGCCGCGCGCCGTTTAATCCACTCCATCGAAGGAATCATCATGGTCGAACTGCATACGAATCACGGCGTCATCAAGCTCGAACTCGACGCCGCGAAAGCGCCGAAGACAGTCGAGAACTTTCTCAACTACGTCAAGAAGGGCCACTACGACGGCACGGTCTTCCATCGCGTGATCAACGGCTTCATGATCCAGGGCGGCGGCTTCGAGCCGGGCCTGAAGCAAAAACCGACCGACGCGCCGATCACGAACGAGGCGAACAACGGTCTGAAGAACGATGCGTACACGATCGCGATGGCCCGCACCAACGACCCGCACTCGGCGACCGCGCAATTCTTCATCAACGTGAACGACAACGACTTTCTGAACCACTCGTCCCCGACGCCGCAAGGCTGGGGCTACGCGGTGTTCGGCAAGGTCGTCGAAGGTCAGGACGTGGTCGACAAGATCAAGGCGGTCAAGACGGGCAACCAGGGCTTCCATCAGGACGTGCCGACCGACGACGTCATCATCGAAAAGGCCGTGGTGGTCTGACGCGATTCCGCGCATAACGACGCCGGGGGGGAAATCTTCGATGCTGCAGGAAACGCCGCCGCGTAGCGTCTTTGCGGGCGTACCGGGCGAACGCGGAGTCTCGCACGCCACACGCCCGTTCCTGTTCATCTCGGACCTGCACCTGAGCGACGCGATTCCGCGCACGGTTGCCGCGTTCGAGCATTTCGTGCGCGTGACGGCCGACAGCGCGGATTCTGTCTTCATTCTCGGCGATCTGTTCGAATATTGGATCGGCGACGACATCCTCGAAGACGACCCTTTCGCGCAGCGCATTGCCGCATTGCTGCACACGTTCTCCGAACGCGGCATCGCGCTTTACGTGATGCACGGCAACCGCGACTTCCTGCTCGGCCCACGCTTCATGAAAGTGGCGGGCGCGATGCCGCTGCCCGATCCGTCCGTCGTCATCGCGTTCGGGCGACGGATCGCGCTCGCGCACGGCGACGCACAATGTACCGCCGACCGCGGCTACCAGATGTTCCGGCGCTTTGCGCGCAACCGCGCCGCGCAGTGGCTGTTCCAGCGCTGCCCGTTGCGCTGGCGGCGCGCGCTCGCCCAGCGGATGCGCGCCAACAGCGAAGCGGGCCGGATGCGCCCCGCCTCCGCGCTTTACGACGTCACGCGCCGGGGCGTGGCCGCGCTCTTCGTGCGCAGCGCCGCAAAGGTCATCATCCACGGCCACACGCACAAGCCGGCGCGCCACGTCGAACCGGAAGGCACGCGCTGGGTGCTGCCCGACTGGGAATTCGATCACGGCGTGCCGCGCGGTGGCTATTTGTGCATCGACGCACAAGGAATTCGCGCATTGCCGCTCGATTGAGCGCATCGGCCGCGGCGGATTTCCGGACCTTCGTCAGCCTGACGAGCGTGCGATACGCGATTGCGCACCGCAATCACTCACCATCCACGATCCGCACCCCGTGCACTTCGCGCATGACTTCACTTGAGATTTGATTGACGTCGACGCGACGCGTGGCAACGCCGCCTACGACCGCGCTTGCCCCGCCGTCAACGTTCGAGCGCGCTGCCCTCGAGCACCGCAGACAACCGGCGTAAATCGAGCTGCGCGCCATCCACGCCCTGCAGCGCATTCAAATGCGTGCCAAGCTGCTCGAGCGCGGCGACGATTTCATCGACCCGGCGCGCCTCCTTCGCCGCATGATCGATGAGCCCGTGAATCGCAAGCGACATCGGATCGTCCGCGTTAGGCGTGATGCCGTAGGCGCAAAACGCGGAGCGCTCGGGCGCGCGCTGTTCGGCCGCGACAGGCAATACGATCCGCGCGGGGTTACCAACCGCCGTCCCGCCAGTTGGCACCGGCTTCACGACGACCGCGTTCGAGCCGATCTTCGCGCCCTCGCCGATCGTGAAGCCGCCGAGCACTTTCGCACCGGCGCCGACGATCACGCCGCGCCCGAGCGTCGGGTGACGTTTCGCGCCGCGCGCAAGCGATGTGCCGCCGAGCGTCACGCCCTGATAGATCGTGCAATCGTCGCCAACCACGGCCGTCTCGCCGATCACGACGCCCATCCCATGATCGATGAACACACGCCGGCCGAGCGTGGCGCCCGGATGGATCTCGATGCCCGTCATCCAGCGCCCGATCTGGGACACGAACCGGCCGAGCCAACGCCAATTCGCGCGCCAGCATGCGTGCGCGATGCGATGAAACATCAGCGCATGCAGCCCCGGATAACACGTGAGCACCTCCCAGGCGCTGCGAGCGGCTGGATCGCGCTCGCGAATCGTGGCAATGTCTTCGCGAAGTCTCGTGAACATGATGATGGCGATGCAAGTAGGAGCCAGGATGCAGCCGCCGGAAAAGGCCGGCTGGCTGCCGCTGCGGCAGGAACCGATATCGTTTTAACCGCTTTGCTTATGACGTCCGCACGATTGTAGAGCGCGCGCCCGGTGCGTGCAGCACATGCGCCGCTTACCCCTGCCGCCATGGCGGATATCGGCACGCCAACCGTTTTTCTTGCGGGACCGCCTGCGGCTCATGCGTGCGCGCAGCCACCGGTCATGGCTGCCCGCCCTCGACGCCAGCGCCGCGCTCGCCCGTTTTCAGCAGGATATGCTTCGCGATTCCGCGCACGATGTTGACCTCCTCGCGTTCGAGCCCGGTTCGCGAGAACAGCCGCCGCAGCCGTGACATCAGCTTCTTCGGATGGCGCGGATCGAGGAAATCGAGCGCGATCAACGCATTCTCCAGATGCACGAACATACGCTCGATCTCGTCGCTTTGCGCGAGTTCGCCCGCGCCGGCATCCTGCGGCAACGCCACTGCTTCGTCGTCGAGCAATGCGACGCGCAGCTCGTAGGCGAGCACCTGCACTGCTTGCGCGAGATTGAGCGAGCTGTAGGCGGGGTTGGCCGGAATGTGCGCGATCGCGCTGCAACGCTCGACGTGCTCGTTCGACAAACCGGTACGCTCGTTGCCGAACACGAACGCGATGTCGCCCCTCTGCACATGGCGGCTCGCGGTCGCGGCAGCCGCACGCGGCGCAAGCCGAGGCGGACCGTATTCGCGCGAGCGCGCGGTGAGCGCGATAGACCAGTGCACACCGTTGAGCGCATCGGCGAGCGTCGGCACGACATGCGCGCACGCAAGTACGTCGTCGGCGCCGCTCGCCATTGCGGTCGCCTCCGGATCGCTCTGCACATGCGGCACACGCGGCGCGACGAGCACCAAACGCGAAAAGCCCATCGTCTTCAGCGCGCGAGCGGCGGCGCCGACGTTACCCGGATGACTCGGCTCGACGAGCACGAAGCGTGTGGACGTAAATCCGCCGCGAGCGGTCCTCGCCGCGGAGGATGGCCCGTCGCCGGCGGCCGGCGCGGAAGGTTTTTGCTGAGAGTCCAAGAGATTCTTTAAATTGACAGGAATGCCGGTATGGTATCGCCATCCCGCATGCAAACCCACTCGGCCGAACGGCCAGGCGAATCCGCACGGCGGTTTCGCATCAAAGCGCCGCGAGTCGGGTAAAATTGCATATTCGAAGGCGGCATCGCATCGTTCGGGCCGCACTTTTATCGCTCTTTGCCAATTCGTCTTCCGTCGGCGAAACGCCTAGCCTGCCGCAACCGCAAGCCAGGCGCCGCATCGCCGGTTCGATCATCATGCGGCGGCCTCGCACCGCCGGCCACTGGATTCAGGATTCAGCCCCATGCATCCCATGCTCAACATTGCCGTCAAGGCCGCGCGCCGCGCCGGGCAAATCATCAACCGCGCATCGCTTGATCTCGATCTGATCGAAATCCGCAAGAAGCAGCACAACGATTTCGTGACGGAGGTCGACAAAGCGTCGGAAGATGCGATCATCGAGACGCTGAAAACCGCCTACCCCGATCACGCGATCCTCGCCGAGGAATCCGGCAAGTCGGACAATGAATCCGAATACCAATGGATCATCGATCCGCTCGACGGCACGACCAACTTCATCCACGGCTTCCCGTACTACTGCATATCGATCGCGCTCGCGCATCGGGGCGTCGTCACGCAGGCGGTCGTCTACGATCCGAACAATAACGATCTGTTCACCGCCACGCGCGGCCGCGGCGCTTTTCTGAACGACCGCCGCATCCGCGTCGGCCGGCGCGACCGTCTGGCCGACGCGCTCATCGGCACGGGCTTTCCGTTCCGCGAGCAGGAAGGGCTCGAAGCGTATGCGCGCCTGTTCACCGAGATGACGCAGGCGTGCACCGGCCTGCGCCGCCCGGGCGCCGCGGCGCTCGATCTGGCGAACGTCGCCGCGGGCCGCCTCGACGGCTTTTTCGAGCAAGGCATCAACGCGTGGGATGTCGCTGCGGGCAGCCTGCTGATCACCGAGGCAGGCGGCCTCGTCGGCAACTACACGGGCGATTCCGATTTTCTGCACCAGCGCGAAATCGTCGCCGCAAACCCGAAAATCTATGCGCAGATGATCCCGATCCTGAACCGCTATACGCATACGCGGCCGGCAGCGGAATAAGCGGCTGTGCTGCGCCACCGCGTCCGCGCGGTGGCGGCGCTCTTCGACGGCCCGCGGCCTTCGAGCTTTGCGCTCGATGCGCCGCGGGCCGTTTGCATTTACCACCGCACGGACGGCTTGCGACGCAGGCTCTCGCCTCTTCCCCTACCCCGTCCTTCCGTATTGCGCAACTCCGTGCCGCCGCCAGCCGAGTACAAATGCCGCGCACGCGCCAACGCGTCGATTGCCTGTGCGGCTTGCGCACAATTAATAACCATCAAGAATTAATTCATCAATCAATCGCGGATTGATGCCGAATCGGCTTGCCCCTAACCTTCCAGTCAACGCGCGTTGATAACGCAACCCATTTTCCGTTTCCAACCTCGACCAAACAGGCAAGCCCAATGATCAAACTCGATACCGTCCCGTATGCCGCGCTGCTGCTGCGCGTGAGTCTAGGCGTCCTCTTTCTCGCTCATGTGAGCCTGAAAATCTTCGTCTTCACGATTACGGGATTTGTTGGTTATTTCGCATCGCTCGGTTTGCCCGCGATCGCCGCCTACCTGACGATCGCGCTCGAACTCTTCGGCGGACTCGCGCTGATTTTAGGCGTGTACGCGTCGTGGGTCGCGCTGCCGCTCGCCCTCGAGATGCTCGGCACCGTTTTCATGGTGCACGGTGCGAACGGCTGGCTGTTCACGAACCGGGGCGGCGGCTGGGAATACCCGATGTTCTGGGCGATCGCATTGATCGCACTGTCCCTGATCGGTGATGGCGCGTATGCGCTGTATCCTGGGAAACGGCGCTGAGCGCGGCAATGTAGCGGAATTTGTTCAGGCCGATGAACACGTACGGTGAACCTGCCACACCCGCCGAATGTGACAGTCATGACGACATCGGTGCCATTCTCATCGGCCCAACCTTTCCGGACCCGATCAGTTGTATGGCCCGACGTCGTCGAGGATATATCCGGCGCAGTTCATTTTCACTACATACCTATATCCGTCGACATAGTAGGGCACCTTCCATTGCGCCAAATCGCTCATATAAGAGAATTCTTCGTTAAAAACCAAGTCGGCACGAGGGAATTTTCCATGGGCGTAATCTCTGATGTGTACTTCGATTTTCGATTTGTCCATATCCGGGCACACTCCACCGCCACCGTCGTAGGTTCTGACATAAACCAGTAACGCCGCCAAAGCCATTAGAACGATAACAAACAGCAGCAGCAAATATCCCAAACACTTGAGCATTGACCTCACCATGCACCTCATTCCGAACCCGCTGCTGCAAGCGCATCAGGCATCCTTGATCGGCTCACCGCGACGGGCCGGCTAGCCGGCAGCACCCAACCGGCGGGGCGCTCTGCCGCCAAAGGACGGCCTCAGAATCGGCCCGCCGCCGGCCATCGCCTTGATGCTGGCACGCGTTCCGGATTCATCCACCTTTTGCGATCCGTTGAAATAAATCGTGAAGTCGGTATGCCCGGCAACCTCGCCCAATTTGCGCACCAATGTGGTCAACCGCTCTTGAACATCGGGCCGCGATCTCGATACATCAAAGTCGAACCTGTCCGGATTCAGCGTATATTCGCCCAGGAAGGAATAACCGCCGTTGGCGGCCAGTGTGAGTTGCCCGGTGACATGTCCGCTGACCCGCCCAAGAGCCGCTCCCACGATCCACTCGTTTTCCGAAATCAAGTTCGTACTGAATACCGCATCGATCGGATAGACACCAGGCCCCATGCCATCGTTGACGACGATATTCTTGATCGCGTCTATTTGCTTGACGCCAATCCCCAACCGAAGAGACGGCAAATCCACCGTTCTCGAAGCACCGTTTCCCCTGAACCAGTAATCATAGGCAGCCAGCGTAAAAAACGGCGTGGCGTAGAACCGGAAATCCGAAATCGGCGGTGCCGGTAGCCGGCTAAAGTAATAATCGCTGAATAATCCGAATGCGGCGGTCAGCCCGCTATATGTCGTATTGGACAGACCATATTCATTAGCCCCCACGATATTTCGCCATCCGCTATTCACCAGCCATTGTGTAAATAACCCGTATGTCGCGATCTGCGCTTGTATCAGCTTATTACTGGACAATTCGATCCCGTAAGCGAATTCGGCCAATGCGTCGATCGTCCTGCCCTCGCTTGCGGCGGCGAATATTCTTTTTCCATTAACGAGTTTGAATTTTCCGATTTGAAAAATTCCGCCGCGATAATTTTCCAGCCCGGTCGTCCAGCTATATCCGCCGGCGGGGCCGCCGGGCGACGGAAGCGGCAAGCTGGTTTCGGAGGGCGCGGTGACGTGGATGGCGGGAAGCTCGTCGGCCGGGCCATGCCCATTTGCCCAGCCACGAATCGGATGAGCCAATGCGGCTGCGGGCAGCGCCACGGAGGCGCAAAGTAATCGTCGCCTCCCATTACTTATGCCCGTTAAATCTTCCCCGTCCAACGTTGCATAATCGATGTCGCCATTCATTTCATCATCTATTTAAATATCTTGTGCGAATAGAATCGAGCGATACGGATCAAGCGTATCGATCATTCAGAGCCGCCATCCCTGGTATTTCCGCGATGGCTTACTCGACGCACATTACAACTCAGTAAGATTCAGATGAAAAAGCAGAAACCGAAAGATGAATGCAAATTACGCAACGCCGATTGAAATTCGGCCGTTATTGCACGTCGCGCGCGCCCGGAACGGCAATTACCGAAATCTTCGACTCCTTCGATTAATCCATATCGCATCAAGTCTCGGCTGTCGACGTTATCAGCATGTCGATCAAGTGGCGAGAGGCGGCCGACAGGCGGCGATGCGGCGCATAGATGACCGAAAACGGTCGTGTGCGCCCCCGCAGATGGGGCAGCACTTCGACGAGATGTCCGCCCCGGAGCCGATCCTGAACGATGAAGTCATAGGTTTGGCAGATACCGGCACCACTCTGCGCCATTGAAACGACACCCAGTACATCGTCGGACACCGCGACATTCGAAGACGGCAACCAATCGATGTCCCGATCGCCGTCACGAAACACCCAGGGCGCGATACGGCCGCTGCTGGGCAGCATGAACGGCAAACAAAGATGGTGCTCCAGGTCGGCCACGTTTCCGGGCATGCCGGCGTGGGCGACGTACTCGGGCGACGCCACAACGCACAGCGCCACATCCTCGAGCTTGCGCGCGACCAGACCGCTGTCCGGTAGCTCGCCCAGACGGATCGCCAGGTCGAAGCCCTCGGCCACGAGATCCACGTTCCGGTTCGCGATGTTCAACTCCACGCGAACGTGCGGGTGTTCCCGCGTGAACCGTCGCAGCAGCGGTGGCAGACGATAGTGTCCATACGTCGTTGGTACGCTCAGCCGGACATGGCCGGTCAAGGTACCGCTGTGCCCCTGAATGGCCCGCTCGGCGTCATCGATCAACAGAAACGCCGCGCGCGATTGTTCGAGATAGTGCCTGCCGTGCTCCGTCAGGCTCAACCGCCGCGTAGACCGACGCAGCAATTGCGTGCCCAACCGGGTTTCCAAACGTGTGATGGCCCGGCTCAATACGGAAGGCGTGCTGCCCAATGCCACCGCGCCGGCAGTCATCGACCCTTTTTCGACCACCGTCACAAACGCTTCCACGTCACCGAGAGGGTCGAATTTACGCGCCATCTTGTCCCCCAAAGAACAAAAGCTTTACTTTTGCGTCAATTTATCTCCGCCAATGAACCAAATAAAGTGCGTGCATCGTGACTGCATCGAGTCACCCACCGAAATCCAGGAGCACAGCATGAACGGCGAACATCGCCACCGGCAGGATCTACCGGTCCTATTCGTACTCACGAGCCACGCGGAGAAAGGCTCAACCGGCGAGCCGGCCGGTTTCTATCTCGGCGAAGTGACGCATCCGCTGGCCGAACTCGACGCGGCCGGCATTCCCGTCGAATTCGCATCGATTCAGGGCGGTGATCAGCAACGCGGAAGAAGAGCAGGCCAAAGGGCTGCTCGGCGGCGGCGCGATGAAGTTCTATCCGCAGACTGCATTGCAACGCGCGGGTGGGATTTACAGCAGCAACAAGGTGCCCTTTACCGCGCACATGGTGACCGATCGTGAATTGATCACCGGACAGAATCCGGCCTCAGCTCGGGATGTCGCCGGCGAAATGCTGAAGCGGCTCAAGTAATGCCGCGCAATAGACCGGCAGTGCCGGTTCCTCGATGAGTAAAGGAGAAACAAACCGTGGATCTGCAACTTGAAGGAAAAACCGCGATCGTCACCGGCGCCACTGCCGGCATCGGCATGGCGATTGCACGAACGTTGGCCGCCGAAGGCGTGGCGGTCACGATCACCGGGCGTCAACGTGACAAGCTCGACGCAGCCGTGGCCGAGCTCTCCGCTGGCGGGCAACGCGGTAACGTGCGCGGAATCGTTGCCGACGTGAGCGGCGATCGAGGTGCCGCGGAGCTGATCGATGCGCAGCCGGATACGGATATTCTCGTGAACAATCTCGGCTACTACGAAGCCAAGCCGTTCGCCGAGATCACCGATGACGACTGGCTGAGAATGATCGACGTCAACGTGATGTCCGGTGTACGGCTGTCTCGTCATTACTTTCCGCGCATGCTTGCGAAGAACTGGGGGCGCGTCATCTTCATGTCCAGCGAAGTCGGTGCATTCACACCTCCGGACATGGTGCACTACGGTGTCAGCAAGTCGGCGCAACTCGCGGTCTCACGCGGAATGGCCGAACTGCCGAAGGGAACCGGCGTGACCGTCAATAGCGTACTGCCGTCCGCCACTCGTTCGGAAGGCATCGTGGCATATCTTCGGCAGACCGCGCCGCGACCCGATATGACTGATGCTGAAATCGAGTCGCACTTCTTCGACACGTATCGCCCAAGCTCGCTGATTGCCCGCATGATCGAGGCCGACGAGATTGCCGCGATGGTGGCGTTGCTTGCCAGTCCTTTGGGCGCTGCATCCAATGGCGCCGCCGTGCGCGTCGAGGGCGGCACCTATCGGTCGATCCTCTGAGCAGGCGCCGCAATTCAGACTCGCGGGTGTATTCATTGATCACATACAGCAGCTTCAACGCCCGGCCATCCACCAGTGGTCCTGCACGAAGTCATAGCGCCAGACCGAATCGGGATGTGCTGCACCAGGCAAGCGTATGTCGTTGTCGCAACGACGTCGGCAAGGACGTCGCCGCGCAATGTTGAACTGCCCTCCTTCGACAAACCGTCAATGGAGCCGCAGTCGCGCCGGAGGAGTGCTAGATCCGATGTGAAAGCCGACGTCCTGGCCGGCTGGGCAGGCCCGCCGCACGAAACTCCGTTCGCTGCGTGGCACCGGCTCAGCAAAACAAGGCCGGGACGGGAACTGATTGCGGTATGGCGCCGTCAGCAGCCCAGCTGGCTCTCCCCTGCCACCGACCGAACGGCGAACTTCGCGCTTGTGCACGGGAGCCACTGGTAAACTCGGGCAACCCAAGCCACAACTTTACGCCGGATCTATGACCACGCTGTCGCCCGAGGCCTTTGCTGGCCACACCCCAATGATGCAGCAATACTTGCGCGTTAAAGCTGAGCATCCCGACACGCTCGTCTTCTATCGAATGGGAGATTTCTACGAGCTGTTCTTCGGTGACGCGGAAAAAGCCTCGCGTCTGCTCGATTTGACGCTCACGCAGCGTGGCGCGTCCGCCGGTACGCCGATCAAGATGGCGGGCGTGCCACATCATGCGATCGAGCAATATCTCGCGAAGCTCGTGAAATTCGGCGAATCGGCCGCGATTTGCGAACAGATCGGCGATCCGGCGACATCGAAAGGGCCCGTCGAGCGCAAGGTCGTGCGCGTCGTCACGCCCGGCACGCTGACCGACGCCGCGCTGCTGTCCGACAAAAGCGATGTCTTCCTGCTCGCGCTTTGTATCGCGCACAACAAGCGCGGGGTCGCATCGAACGTCGGCCTTGCGTGGCTCAATCTCGCGAGCGGTGCGCTGCGGCTCGCCGAAATCGCACCGGACGAACTCGGCGCGGCGCTCGAGCGCATCCGCCCCGCCGAGATTCTCGCGGCGGACAGCGCGCTCGAAGCCGTGCCCACGGGCATCGGCGCGATCACGCGCGTGCCCGATTGGCACTTCGACATCGCCTCCGGCACGCAACGGCTGTGCGATCAGCTCGAAGTCGCCAGCCTCGACGGCTTCGGCGCGCAGTCGCTTGCGAGCGCCTGCGGTGCGGCGGGCGCGCTCCTCATCTACGCGGCCTCGACGCAGGGCCAGCAATTACGTCATGTGCGCAGCTTGAAAGTCGAGACCGAATCCGAATACATCGGGCTCGATCCGTCGACGCGGCGCAATCTCGAACTCACCGAAACACTGCGCGGCACCGAATCGCCGACGCTTTACTCGCTGCTCGATACCTGCTGCACCGCGATGGGCAGCCGTCTGCTGCGCCACTGGCTGCATCATCCGCCGCGCGCGTCGGTCGCCGCTCAAGCGCGCCACCTGGCGATCGGCGCGCTCATCGAGGCCCCCGCGCATGCGGGCCTCGACAATCTGCGCTCGGCGCTGCGGCAGATCGCCGACGTCGAGCGGATCACCGGACGCCTCGCGCTGCTGTCCGCGCGCCCGCGCGATCTGTCCAGCCTGCGCGATACGTTCGCCGCATTGCCCACGCTACGGCAGCAGGTCGCCGCGATCGCGCCAAACGCCCCCGCCCTCGCCCGTATCGAGGCCGCGCTCGAACCGCCTGCCGGCTGCCTCGATCTGCTCACCCGAGCCATTGCGCCGGAGCCGGCCGCAATGGTGCGCGACGGCGGCGTGATTGCGCGCGGCTACGATGCCGAACTCGACGAGCTGCGCGACATCTCCGAGAACTGCGGCCAGTTCCTGATCGATCTCGAAGCGCGCGAACGCGCACGCACCGGCATCGCCAACCTGCGCGTCGAATACAACAAAGTGCATGGCTTTTATATCGAAGTCACGCGCGGCCAGACCGACAAGGTGCCCGACGATTACCGCCGCCGCCAGACGCTCAAGAACGCGGAGCGCTACATCACCCCCGAGCTGAAGACCTTCGAGGATAAGGCGCTGTCCGCGCAGGAGCGCGCGCTCGCTCGCGAACGCGCGCTTTACGACAGCGTGCTGCAAGCGCTGCTGCCGCATATCGAGGGCTGCCAGCGCGTGGCCGGCGGACTGGCCGAGCTGGATCTGCTCGCCGCGTTCGCCGAGCGCGCGCGCACGCTCGACTGGGTCGCACCCACGTTCTCCGACGAGCTTGGCATCGAGATCGAACAAGGCCGGCATCCGGTCGTCGAAGCGCAGGTCGAGCGCTTCATCGCGAACGATTGCGAGCTCACTCCCGATCGCAAGCTGCTTCTTATCACCGGCCCGAACATGGGCGGTAAGTCGACCTTCATGCGTCAAACCGCGCTCATCGCGCTGATGGCCTATGTCGGCAGCTACGTGCCCGCGAAAGCGGCGCGCTTCGGCCCGATCGACCGCATCTTCACACGCATCGGCGCAGCCGACGATCTCGCGGGCGGCCGCTCGACGTTCATGGTCGAAATGACGGAAGCCGCCGCGATCCTGAACGACGCGACACCGCAAAGCCTCGTGCTGATGGACGAAATCGGCCGCGGCACGTCGACATTCGACGGCCTCGCGCTCGCATGGGCGATCGCGCGCCATCTGCTTGCGCACAACCGCTGCTACACCCTGTTTGCGACCCACTACTTCGAGTTGACGCAACTGCCGGCGGAATTCCCGCATGCGGCGAACGTGCATCTGTCGGCGGTCGAGCACGGCCACGGCATCGTGTTCCTGCATGCGGTCGAAGAAGGGCCGGCGAACCAGAGCTACGGGCTCCAGGTCGCGCAACTCGCAGGCGTGCCCGCGCCCGTGATCCGGGCCGCGCGCAAGCATCTCGCGTATCTCGAACAGCAGTCCGCCGCGCAAGCGGCGCCGCAGCTCGATCTCTTCGCCGCGCCGCCGGCAGCCGCCGATGACCGTGACGAAGCGCCCGCCGCCGCGCCGAATCCGGCGCTCGAGCGCCTGCTCGCGCTCGATCCGGATGATCTCAAGCCACGCGATGCGCTCGATCTGCTTTACGAGCTTCATGCACTCGCCCGCTCGAACGCGACCGATGCGCCGCACTGACGCCATCGCTCGACGCGTCTCGCCGCGCTCGCGCGCGGCCGCGTTCGCACTCGCGTGCATACTCGCGTGCGGCGCGCCGCACGCGCTCGCGCGCGGCGGCCGATATGCATTCGCGGTGGTGTCCGGCGTGATCGCGTCGCCAGAAGACGAGCCGCATGCGCGACATCTGATCGATGCGATCGGACGCGACCGCGCCGTGTCGTTCATCGTCTACGAAGGCAATTTGAAGGGACCCGGCGAAGCTTGCCGCGACCGGCTCTATGACGAGCGCAACGCAATTCTCGCGACGTCGCGCGTGCCGCTCGTACTGCTGCCCGGCCAATACGACTGGGTCGCGTGCAATACGCGCGACGCCGGCGCATACGACCCCGTCGAGCGGCTGGATTTCCTGCGGCAGAACGTGTTTGTCGAGCCCGCATCGCCGGGCGCGAATCCGCTCACGCTCACGCGTGAAAGCGAAGTGCCGCGCTTTCACCCATACCGCGAAAATGTCCGCTGGATTCAGGGCGATACGGTGTTCGTCGGTCTGAATGCGCCAAGTCCAAACAATCACTACCTGACGGCAGGCGGGCGCAACGGCGAATTCGAGGATCGCGTGATCGCGAACACGTTCTGGATCGATCATGCGACCGAGTACGCGAAACGCCGCGACGCGCGCGCACTCGTGATCTTCGTCGAAGGCGATCCGCAATTCGATCGCTATGAACGCACCGAGCGCTTCGGATGGCTGCGTTTCAACCGCCCTCGCACGCGCGACGGCTTTCGCGAATTCAAACGCTCATTGGTTAAAGCCGCGGCGATTTTCCGCGGCCCGATCGTCGTCGTGCATCCGACCGAGGAAACGCTCGACAGCGGTTTCATGATCGACCGCCCATTGCATGACGACAAAGGAAATCCGATCGGCAATTTGACCCGCATCGCGATCGCGCCACGCGCCCGTCTGACGCAATGGGTGAAGATCGGCGTCGATTCCGCGCGGCAGCCGATGTTCAGCGTCAGCGTGCAAACCGTGCCGAAGCATCTGCCGCCACCGCCCGCGCTGCCCGTCGCGCCCCGGGACGAGACGCAAATGCCCGACATGCCGGAAATCCAGACGCCGCCCGCGCTGCCCGACTCGAGTGCAAGCAGCGCATGGCCTTCCGGCTACGAGCCGCGCGACATTCACGACAACGGCTACCACTCATCCGGCATGCCACCCGTGCAAACGCCGAGCAGCATGCCGGCCGACTCAATGCAGCGTGCGCGCTGAGTCGCGGTCCTCGCCGTCGTCATCGTCGTCGTCGACGATCTCGAGCCCTTGCGCGCCATGCGCGTGCTCATGCTCGATCTCGTCCTCCGTCGCTTCCCGGACATCCTTTACCGTCAGCGCGAAACGCAGCGCCATCCCCGCGAGCGGGTGGTTGCCGTCGAGCACTACTTTGTCTTCCGCGATATCGGTCACCGTGTAGATCAGCGAATCGATTTCCTCGTCGCCGTCCTCCGGCGTGCCCTCGAACTGCATGCCGACTTCGAGCGGCTCGGGGAAACGGTCGCGCGGTTCGATCTTCACGAGTTCCGGATCGTAATCGCCGAACGCATCCTGCGGTTCCAACTGAATTTGCGCCTGATAGCCGGGTTCCTGGCCGTCGAGTTGTTCCTCGATCTTGGGGAACGTGCCATCATAGCCGCCGTGCAGATAGACCATCGGCTCATCGCTCTCCTCGATCAGATTGCCTTGCGCATCCGACAGCTTGTAGGCGACCGATACGACAGTGTTTTTTGCGATTTTCATCCAATTCTCCCAAGTACATCAGTCATTATACGATGCCCCAACGGCCACCACCCGAACTGTCCGGCCGTGCACGCGCGCGCAGCCGCGCGCCGCGCACCGATACGCCGACCCCGCTCCTCGGCAATCTCACTGCCGCGCAATTCATGCGCCGATATTGGCAAAAAAAGCCGCTGCTGATCCGCCAGGCCGTGCCCGGCATCGCGCCGCCCGTCTCGCGCGACGCGCTCTTCGAGTTGGCCAGCGATTACGATGTCGAATCGCGGCTCGTCACGCATTTTCGTAACAGTTGGCAACTGAAGCACGGCCCGTTCGAGCAGGGCGATTTGCCGCCCGTGAAACGCCGCGAGTGGACGCTGCTCGTTCAAGGGCTCGATCTGCACGACGATCGCGCCCGCGCGCTTCTCGAACGCTTTCGCTTCATCCCGGACGCGCGCGTCGACGATCTGATGATTTCGTATGCAACGGACGGCGGCGGCGTCGGCCCGCACTTCGACTCGTATGACGTGTTCCTGCTGCAAGTGCATGGCAAGCGCCGCTGGCGCATCGGCGCGCAACGCGATCTGTCGCTGCAGGAAGGATTGCCGCTCAAGATTCTCGAGCACTTCGAGCCCACCGACGAATGGGTGCTCGAGCCCGGCGACATGCTGTATTTGCCGCCGCACATCGCCCACGACGGCGTTGCGATCGGCGAATGCATGACGTGCTCGATCGGCTTCCGGGCGCCGTGCGCCGGCGAATTGCGCGCGCAGTTCCTCTATCACCTCGCCGAGCGCGGCAACCTGCGCACCGGCGCACACGACGACGCGCCATACCGCGATCCCGCGCAGCCCGCCGTCGACACGCCCGCGCAACTGCCGCCGGCGATGATCGAACGCGTCGCCGCGATGCTGTCGAAAATCAAATGGGACGAGCGGGACATCGGCGATTTCCTGGGTTGCTATTTGAGCGAGCCCAAATCGAACGTCGTGTTCGAGCCCCCTGCCCGACGCATCAGCGAAGTCGTGTTCGCGGCGCAGGCGGGCCGCCATGGCGTCCGGCTCGACAGGAAAACGGCGCTGCTGTACAGCCGCCGCTCGTATTTCATCAACGGCGAAGCCTATGCGCTCGCGGACACGGCAAAATGGCTGCCTGAATTGGCCGATACGCGTCAAATCGATGCGAAACGGTTTGTAACACTCTCAAAGGACCCGTCGATGACAGCCTTGCTGCACGAATGGTATTGTGCGGGCTGGATACAGGTGGGCAAGTTGGAGTAAAGTTGCAAGTTGCCTGACTGTACGCCCATGCGAACGCCCGTTTTGTATGGGAAAGACAACGTATTGACCCCGCATTTGTCGACGGTCGATAGGAAAGTGCATATAATTTCCGCCCAAGCCGTAGGGAAGATTCACGCTCTAGAAGTGCATCTCCACCAGCGGCCCAGGTCGGTGTTGGAGCACATTACCGGTATTGTTTCGCGCTGTTGCTTACCTTTAACCATAAAAGGACGTGATCATGAAGAAATCCCTCCTCGTAGCTTCCCTGTTGGCTGCCGTTGCACTGGCTGCGTGCAACAAGAGCTCCGAGCAAGCTGCTTCGTCGGCTGCTAGCGACGCGAATGCTGCCGCCGCTTCGGCTGCTTCGACGGTTGCCGCTGCTGCTTCGGACGCTGCTGCCGCTGCTGCTTCGAGCGTCGCGGCTGCTGCGAGCGATGCGGCTGCTGCAGTGGCGTCGGCTGCTTCGGCAGCGACGGCTGCTCCGGCTTCGGGCGCGAGCCAGTAAGGCTGTTGCAGGTCAGCACCAGCAAAAAACCGGCCTTCGGGCCGGTTTTTTACGTCTGCTGCAATGGCGTCCGCTGCCGTTCGAGGCTGGCCGGAATGCCGATATACGCTCAGCCCAGGCCAAGCCAGCCAAAGCCGTCGCGTTGCGACGCGACGAGCACGTCGCCCGCCCCGCCCCCGAGCGCCGCGGCGAGCGCCGCCTGCGCCAGTTCCGGCGTATTGTTTTGCTGACTCAGATGAGCGGCTACCAGATGCTTGAGCCGGCTGCAATCGAGCGCTGCGAGGATCTGCGCCGCCGCGTCGTTGCTCAGATGGCCGTGGGAGCCGCCGATACGCGCCTTCAGCGATGCCGGATAGCGGCTCGCGGCAAGCATCGCGGCATCGTGATTCGCCTCTAGCACGAGAGCGTCGCAGCCGCTCAGCACGGTGCCGATATGCGGCGTCGACATGCCGACGTCGGTCAGCACGCCAAGACGCTTCGCGCCGTCGCCGAACACGAATTGGAGCGGCTCGCGTGCATCGTGCGGCACGGTATAGGGCAGCACGCTCAGATCGCCCAACGCAACCGCGTCGCCCTCCCACAGCACGCGCAGATCGATGCCCGCGTCATCGGCGCCGATCGCGCGCGCGGTGCCCCAACTCATATAGAGCGGCAACGACGCGCGGCGCGCTAGCGTCAACGCGCAACCAACATGGTCGCCGTGTTCGTGGGTGACGAAAATTGCGTCGAGCACGTCGACGCTCAAATCGAGACGCGCGAGACGGCGCTCGATTTCCTTGGCCGAGAAACCGCAATCGAGCAGCACGCGCGTCGTCGTCACGCCGCTGGACGCTTCGACGACGAGCGCGTTGCCTTCGCTGCCGCTTCCCAAACTCGCGAATCGCACGCGCGTCAGTTCAGTTGCGCATGCAGCAGCGAGATGATCCGCCGCGCTTCGGACGAATTGTCGACCTGGCCGTTCGCATCGACGACGGCCACCTGCGTCTGCGCATCGCCCTGCCGGCGCACGTTGACGAGGAACTCCTTACCCGGCTTGGCCGCGGTCGGCCCGCCATAGAACAGCTTGCCGAACAGCCCGTCGCGCTTGAGCTCCTCCATCGAATTCGCGTAGCGCACGTAGTAGAGGCCCTTTTCGCGATCACGATTGTCGACGGTGAAATTGGTCCGATCGAGCGCCAGCCCAACGCGCAGCCATGCGCGATCGAACGATTCGGCCAGATCGAGCGTCGCCCCGCCGGCATTGGAGCCGACGACCGTCGAAGGCGCCGACGCGGGACGCGCGTCGGCGATCAACTGCTTCGCCTGCGCTTCGGTCAAACCGAGTTTCTCCATCAGCTTCGCGAGAAATACCGCCTCGAGCACCGGATTGCGCGGCTGCTCCTCCCAGCGCGACGACGTGCCGCCCTGCGTACCCGTCATCTTCTCTTCCATCGCGCTGTGCGTGATCGAAATGTCGGTATTGCCGTCTGCCGTGCGCGTGACGAGCGTGCGGAACCGGTCACGCGTGCCCGACGAATAAACAAAATCGATCACCCGGCCAACCGTTCTGCGGAACCAGTCGTCGGGGATGTTCGCGCGGTTTTCCGCCCAATCGGTCACCATGATCCCGGTGGACGGCGCGTCGGTTTTCAGCGAGAAACCGTTGTCCTGCCAGAAATCCTTCAGTTGCGGCCAAAGCTGCTCGGGCGTGCGGCCGTCGACGACGAGCCAGCGGCGGTCGCCGTCACGCTCGACGTGCATCCCGAACGGGTCCTGCGCGGTCGGCTGCCCTTGCGTCGCATTGCCCGCGGCAGTGACCACGCGCGTCGGCGCGGTGCCGAGACCGGAATTCGTCGGCGGCGCGACATAGGCCGGGTTGAGCGGCACGGCGGTCAGATCCTGCGGCACCTGCAGCGGCGGCGCGGAACCGGTCGATTTGTAATTGACGCGATCCGGTGCGAGATAGTCGTTCAGCGTGTCGCAGCCGGCGAGCGCGACGAGCGCCAACGTCAACACCGATGCGTGGATCGCGCGGGAGGAAAAGGCGGAATGTTTCATGAAGTCCTTCGTCTTGCTGAAACGCGTGTCACGCACGACGCCGGAGTGCGCCGGGTCGGGGTTTGGATGAATCGGGCAACAGGCGGCCGCACGCGCCGGCCGTGCCTGTCTTACAGAAGACCCGCCTCGCGCAGCGCGTCGCGCACGGCTTCATGGCAGCGCGCATCGAGTGGCGTGAGCGGCAAGCGAATGCCGCCCGCGATCTTGCCCATTTGCTGCAGAGCCCATTTCACGGGAATCGGATTGGCCTCGATGAACAGGTTTTTATGCAGCGACAGGAGTTTCAGGTGGATGCTCCGGGCCGTCTTCGCATCGGCGGCCAGCGCGGCGCAGCACAGTTCGCTCATCGCGCGCGGCGCGACGTTCGCCGTGACCGAGATGTTGCCGTGGCCGCCGAGCAGCATCAGCGCGATCGCAGTGGGATCGTCACCGCTGTAGATCGCGAAATGAGCCGGCGCGGCCTTGATCAGGTGCGCCGCGCGATCGATGTTGCCCGTTGCCTCCTTCACGCCGACGATGCCCGGCACCTGCGCAAGACGCAGGATCGTCTCGTTCGACATGTCCGCGACCGTGCGCCCCGGCACGTTGTACAGGATCATCGGCAGATCGACGGCCTCGGCAATCGCCCTGAAATGCCGGTAGATCCCTTCCTGCGTCGGTTTGTTGTAATACGGCACCACTTGCAGCGTCGCATCGGCGCCGACCGATTTCGCGCGCTTCGACAATTCGATCGCCTCGGCCGTCGAATTGCCGCCCGCGCCCGCGATGATCGGAATCCGCTTGGCCGCCTGGCGAACCGCGGTCTCGATCATCAGCACATGCTCGTCGACCGCGAGCGTGGCCGATTCGCCGCTCGTGCCGACCACCACGAGGGCATCCGTCCCCTCTTCGATATGCCAGTCGATCAGCTTGCGAAAGGCCGCCAGATCGAGGCTGCCGTCATCGAGCATCGGGGTGATGATCGCGGGGATGCTGCCGCGGATTTGAATGCCGTCTTGAGTGCCGTTGGTCATGAAACAAACACGATGAAAAATCGGTAAGCGTCGATTGTAGCGGATTAGACGGCCATTCCGTAACGCGGTAATCCCGACCTTTGCCGCATGGCGCGGCGAGCGCCGCCGCCAACCGCGTCAGTTGTACGACAGGCCCATCGCCTCGCGCACGTCACGCATCGTCTCCGTCGCATGCTTACGTGCCTTGTCGCAGCCGTCCGCGACGATTGCGCGCAGCAGCGACGGATCGTCCATATATTTCTGCGCGCGTTCGAGCATCGGCTGCTGCTCGCGCAGAATCCCTTCGATCACCGGCTGCTTGCATTCGAGGCAGCCGATGCCCGCCGAGCGGCAGCCCTTTTGCACCCAGTCGTGCGTCGCGTCGTCCGTGTAGACCTGATGGAGCTGCCACACCGGGCACTTGTCCGGATCGCCCGGATCGCTGCGGCGCACGCGCGCCGGATCGGTCGGCATCGTGCGGACCTTCTTGCCGATCGTCTCGGCGTCCTCGCGCAGGCCAATCGTGTTGCCATACGACTTCGACATCTTCTGCCCGTCGAGGCCGGGCATCCGCGACGCTTCGGTCAACAGCGCCTGCGGTTCGACCAGAATGATCTTGCGCGCGCCTTCGAGGTAGCCGAACAGCCGCTCGCGGTCGCTCATCGACAGGCTCTGCGATTCCTGCAACATCGCACGCGCCTGCTCGAGCGCCTCGTCGTCGCCCTCCTGCTGGTAGGCATTGCGCAGCTCGTGATAAAGCTTCGCGCGCTTGCCGCCCAGCTTCTTCGCCGCCTCGTTCGCCTTCTCCTCAAAACCGGGCTCGCGGCCGTACAGGTAGTTGAAGCGGCGTGCGATCTCGCGCGTCATCTCGACGTGCGGCACCTGATCCTCGCCCACCGGCACGAGCGAGCCACGGTACAGCAGGATGTCGGCCGCCATCAGCACCGGATAGCCGAGAAAGCCATACGTCGACAGATCCTTGTCCTTGAGCTTCTCGATCTGCTCCTTGTAGGTCGGCACGCGCTCGAGCCAGCCGAGCGGCGTGCTCATGCCGAGCAGCAGCGCAAGCTCGGCGTGCTCGGGCACCTTGCTCTGGATGAAGAGCGTCGCCTGGGTGGGATCGATGCCCGCCGCGAGCCAGTCGATCAGCACATCCCAGACATTCTTCTCGATCACCTCGGGCGTTTCGTAGTGCGTCGTCAGCGCGTGCCAATCGACCACGCAAAAGAAGCACGGATATTCGGATTGCAGCTTCACCCAGTTCTTCAGCACGCCGTGGTAATGGCCGAGGTGGAGCGAGCCCGTGGGTCGCATGCCGGAAAAAATACGGTCTGGGAACATGATTGTCGTTAGAAAAGCGAAGCGAAAGGAGTCAGGATGGCCGTGACGACCGTATAGCCGGCGCCGACGAGCGGCCGCAACCAAAACTTCGTCAACAGCCCCGTCGCCACGAGCGCGAGCACGATCAGGAAACCGTAAGGCTCGATCCGCGACAGCGCGATCGATTGCTTCGGCGGCAGCAGCGCGGCCAAAATGCGGCCGCCGTCGAGCGGCGGCAGCGGAAACAGATTGAGCACGGCGAGCACCAGATTCACACCGACGCCCGCTGCCGCCATCCGCGTGAAGAACGGCTCGTCAATCGACAGCGCCGCGAGGCCGATGCTCACGAAACCCCACACGAGCGCCTGCACGAAATTGCAGCCCGGCCCGGCGAGCGATACCCAGAATGTCCCCCAGCGCACGTCGCGCAAATTGCGGAACGTGACGGGCACCGGTTTCGCATAACCGAACAGGAACGCGCCGCTCGTCAGGAAATACAGGGCGAGCGGAATCACGATCGTGCCGATCGGATCGATATGGCGCATCGGATTGAATGACACGCGGCCCATCATGTACGCGGTGTTGTCGCCGAGCAGGCGCGCGGCATAGCCGTGTGCGGCTTCGTGCAGAGTGATTGCGAAGATCACGGGAAGCGCATAGACGGCGATCGTCTGGATCAGGGAAGCATTCATAGCGCGCTATTGTAACAAGCGGAAAATATGCGGATGGTGCGTGGCCAGACAGGTAAGTGCGCGCGGGCGGCCTGGCAGTTGGAGGAGCGGCAGCCGTGCGGCACGCACCGCTCGCGCTCCTGCCCACGCTCACGCGGAAAGGCCGAACGGTTCGAGCGGCCCGCGCCCGGCCCGCACGAGTTGCGGTTCGTCGCTCGTCAGATCGATCACGGTCGACGGCTCGCGCGGGCACGCGCCGCCATCGATCACGAGATCGAGCTGCTTTTCGAGACGCGCGCGAATATCGTCCGGATCGTTGAGCGGATCGGGATCGGGCGGCAGGATCAGCGTCGTGCCAAGGAGCGGCTGGCCAAGTGTCTCGAGCAGCGCGAGCGTGATCGCGTGAGCGGGCACGCGCAACCCGATCGTCTTGCGCGACGGGTGTGACAGCCGGCGCGGCACCTCCTTCGTCGCCTGCAGGATGAACACGTAAGGCCCGGGCGTCACCGACTTGATCAGCCGGTATTGGCGATTGTCGACCATCGCGAACGTCGCCAGCTCGGACAAATCGCGCACGAGCAGCGACAAATGCTGCTTCTCGTCGAGCCCGCGAATCCGCCGCACGCGCTCCACCGCATCCTTGTCGTCGAGATGGCATGCGAGCGCATAGCTCGAATCGGTCGGCAGCGCGATCACGCCGCCGCCGCGCACGATCTCGGCTGCCTGCTTGACAAGCCGCGGCTGCGGATTGTCCGGATGAATCCTGAAAAATTGGGACATGGGGACAGAAGGAATCGGTCGACGCGCGCGCCGGCTTCCCGCCGGCCGCGCGGCTGCGCGAACGCCGCTACAGCCAGCGTTCCCAGACGGGTTTGAGATCGGATGGCAGCGGCGGCAAGCCGCCGAGTTCGGTACGACCCTCGCCGGGCGCATGGAAATCGGAACCGCGCGACGCCTCGAAGCCGAAACGCCGCGCGACATCCGCATATTCGCGGTATTGATCGGGCGTGTGACTGCCCGTCACGACTTCGATTGCGACGCCACCCAGTTCGACGAACTCACCGAAGAACGCGTCGAATTCGACCGGCGTATACGCGTAGCGGCCGGGGTGCGCGACGATCGCCTCGCCGCCCGCTGCCTTGATCCACCCCACCGCGTCGGACAGCTTTGCCCAGCGGTGCGGAACATAACCAGGCTTGCCATCGCCGAGGATGCGATCGAACACGTCGGCCGTCGACGTGGCGTAACCGTTGTCGACGAGAAAACGCGCGAAGTGCGTGCGCGAGATCAAGTCCGGATTCGATACATATGCGAGCGCGCCTTCGTAAGCGCGCTCGATGCCGAGCGCCGCGAGCGCGTTGCCGATCTCGACCGCGCGCGCCGCGCGGCCGTTGCGGGTTTGGTAAAGGCCGTCGATAAGCGTGCGGTTCTCCGGATCGATATTCAAGCCGACGATGTGCACCGTGCGCGATGCCCACGTCACCGAGATCTCGACGCCGCTCAGGTAGCGCATGCCGAGCGCCTCGGCGGCTTCGCGCGCGGCGCGCTGCCCGCCGAGTTCGTCGTGATCGGTCAGCGCCCAGAGCGTGACACCGCCCGCGTGCGCACGGCGCGCGACGTCGGCGGGACTGAGCTTGCCGTCGGAGACGTTCGAATGGCAGTGAAGGTCGGCGTTCATGGTCGGCATCGAGGATAGACATCCATTCTACTGCAATGCGCAAATGAACCCATGCGCCGGAAACGGCGGCGCGTTTGGCGTTTGGCCAGTCTCGATGACTCGCGCCGAAGCTAGCGTTGCCGTGGCGGTTTCATGGCGGCGGCGCGCCGAAGGCCGCTTGGGCATGCGGCCCGGCGCGCGCGCCCGGATGCCGCGCGTGCGCCGCTCGCAAGCCCGGCATGCTTCGGCATCCGCCCGGATGCGCATCGGCTCGCAACCCACCCATTGCGCGACGATGGATCGAACGGGACACCCCGCCCGATCATGCGCAAAATGCTTCGATCAACGCCGCGACCTGCTCCGGCTGATCGTGGTGGACCATATGTCCCGCATCCTCGATGAGCTTCTCGCGCCAATCGCCGAACGCGGCGAAACGGGCCTTGAATTCGGGAATCGGAATCCCGCGCGCGAGAAACGCGAGCGTGGGCGAATCGACCGCCTCGACGTGCAGCACCTTCGCGCGCACCTTCGACCACACCGCCATCACCTCGTCGAGCCGATACAGCATCGGCCCGCGCATTTTGTGCGCGGGATCGGCAAGAAGCCGGTACTGACCATCCAGATCGGGAGCCGACCAATGTCCGGCGAGAAACGCCGCGCGGCGCGGGTCCAGGCGCGGATTCGTCTTCATGAGGCGCGCGGCGACGGCGTCGAGCGATGCATAGCGGCTGAGCGTCGGCGGATCGCGCAGATCGTCGAGCCACTGCGCGATCCGGCGCGGCGACTCGTCGGCGCTCGCGGGCGCGAGCCCGAACCCCTCCAGATCGACCACCCGCCGCACCCGTTGCGGCCGCACGCCCGCATACAGGCACACGACGTTCGCGCCCATGCTGTGTCCGACCAAATTGACTTCGCCTTCGGGCGTGTAATGGTCGATCAGCGCTTCAAGATCGCCGAGATATTCGTGGAACCAATAATGGCCGCCCCCGTGCGCCGCGACTGGCCAATCGGACAGGCCGAAACCGCGCGCATCGGGCGCGATCACCTGCCAGTCGCCCGCGAGCGCGTCGACGACGAACTGAAACGACGCCGCTACGTCCATCCAACCGTGCAGCATGTAAAGCGTCGGCGCCTCGGGCCGCCCCCAGCGCCGCACATGCAGCTTGACGCCGCGGACCGTGACGAAATCAGAGACGGATTCGGTGGAGTGCATTGTCAGCTCAAAAAAAGAATGATCGTTCGTTTTATTCTATCGCGCGACGCACCGCCAACGCCGATCAAACGCTGTGTTCGCGTGGGTATCGAGGCACTTCTCTAAAGAAAATCGTAAGCCGCCGGCTGTCCGAAGGCGGCCGCGCCACCGGCAAACGGCACGGCTAGCGTGCGTCGACGGCCTCCCGCGCGGCGAGCGCCGCCAGCTCGACGTCGTCGAATCCCGCCGAGCGGCGTGCATCGAAATTGAACGGTCCGCGCAGCCGCGGCGCGCGATACTGACTGGCGAGCCACTCATAAGCCGCATGAGGATCGAGTCTCGCATCGTCGCACAGGTGACGGAACCAACGATTGCCGATCCACACGTGCCCGATCTCGTCGCGCAGAATCACGTCGAGAATCGCCGCGGACGCATGATCGCCCGCCCGCTCAAGCCGTGCCCGAATCGGCGGCGACGCGTCGAGCCCGCGCGCCTCCAGCGTGCGCGGCACGAGTGCCATGCGGGCGAGCACGTCGCCCGCCGTGCGCTCGCACATCTCCCAAAGGCCGTTATGCGCGGGAAAATCGCCGTATGCGTAACCCAGTTGCGCAAGACGCGCGGCAAGCAGCGAATAATGGTGCGCCTCCTCGGCCGCGACCTTCAGCCAGTCCGCATAGAACTCCGCCGGCATCCGTGGAAAACGCCACACCGCATCGAGCGCGAGATTGATCGCATTGAATTCGATATGCGCCAGCGCATGCAGCAGCGCCGCGCGTCCCTGCGGCGAGCGCATGCTGCGCCGCTCGAGCCGCGCGGGCTCGACGAGTTCGGGGCGCGCCGGCCGCCCCGGCAAGCCGCCTTCGGGAGCGCTCAGCACGCGCTGCGGCAGGACAGCCGCGCGCCCGTCCTGCCACGCCGCACGCAATTCGGCAACAAGCGCGGCTTTGCGCTCGGGATCGGGTTCGCCGAGCGCGGCGAGCGCGTCGCTGCGCACGCAACGCTCGGGCTGGGGCGACGAAGTCGGAACGAATGACATGAAAAGACACACGAATGCGCGCCGGCGGCGCGCACGGACAATCGGAACAACCGGTTTACAATAAACGGTTCGATCGCGCCGCATCCAAGCGCGACGCCACTCGCGCGCCATTGTACCGGCCGCCTGAACCGCCCCACATGGAGACAACATGGCCATCTACAAGCTCGGCGATCACGCGCCGTCCATTCACGAAAGCGTGTTCGTCGCCGACAACGCGACAATCGTCGGCAAGGTCGTGCTCGAAGAAAACGCGAGCATCTGGTTCGGCGTGACGATCCGCGGCGACAACGAGCCGATCACGGTCGGTGCAGGCAGCAACGTGCAGGAAGGCGCGGTGCTGCACACCGACCCCGGCTGCCCGCTCGTGATCGCACCGAACGTGACGATCGGGCATCAAGCAATGCTGCATGGCTGCACGATCGGAGAAGGTTCGCTGATCGGCATCCAGGCGGTGATCTTGAATGGGGCGGTAATCGGCCGCAACTGTCTGGTTGGCGCAGGCGCGGTGGTGACCGAAGGCAAGACGTTTCCCGACAATTCGCTGATTCTCGGGGCGCCGGCGCGGGCCATGCGCACGCTGTCCGACGAAGACATCGCCCGGATGCATATGAACACGCAAGCCTACGCGATGCGGCGCGCGTATTTCAAGGAGCAGCTCGTGCGGATCGGCTGACCGGCCGGTCCGCATGAGCCGTTTGTTTGTCGAGGAAAAAAGTGAGCGACCAGTTACAGAAATTCATGTTCAACACGGCCCCGGTGCGCGGCGAAATCGTTTCGCTGCGCAATACGTGGCGCGAGGTGCTCACGCGCCGCGACTATCCCGCTCCCGTGCGCACCGTGCTCGGCGAGATGATGGCGGCATGCGCGCTGTTGTCGGCGAACCTGAAGTTCGACGGCACGCTCGTCATGCAGATTTTCGGGGACGGACCGGTGAAGATGCTCGTCGTCCAATGCAGCTCCGATCTCGCGATGCGTGCGACCGCGAAGCTGTCGGGCGAGCCGGGCGAATCCGACTGGGACGGCGCGTCGTTCGCCGACCTGATCAACGCGAGCGGCCACGGACGTTGCGTGATCACGCTCGATCCAGCCGACAAGCGCCCCGGTCAGCAGCCCTATCAGGGCATCGTGCCGCTCAACGGTGACGACGGCCCGCTCGCGTCGGTCGCCGACGTGCTCGAGCACTACATGCACCACTCCGAGCAGCTCGACACCCGCCTGTGGCTCGCGGCGAATCATGAGCGCGCGGTCGGCGTGCTGCTGCAGAAACTGCCGGGCGACGGCGGCATCGTGCCGCGCGCGGAGCAAACCGACACGGATACATGGGAACGTGTCTGCACGCTCGGCGGCACGCTGTCGACACAGGAACTGCTCGAAGTGGAACCCGAGACCGTGTTTCGCCGTCTGTTCTGGCAGGAGCATGTTCAGCATTTCGAACCGGCCGCGACGCGCTTTCAATGCACGTGCTCGCGCGAAAAGGTCGGCGCGATGCTGCGGATGCTCGGGCGCACCGAGATCGACAGCGTGATCGAGGAGCGCGGTCACGTCGAGATCCACTGCGAATTCTGCAATCAGCGTTACGAATTCGATCCGGTCGACGTCGCGCAATTATTCACGTCGCCCGAACTCGGCGCGGGCGTTACACCCGCCGCCGCGCAACGGCATTGACCCGCGCGCGTCGGCTCAAGTTACGAGTCAGCATGGAGGCAAGCCTCATGAAACCGATCATTGTTCGAGCCGCACCGCTCGCCGCGCCGCTTGCGACATTGCTCGCCGCCGCATCGCTCACGGCCTGCGTTGCGCCACCGTCGACGACCGTCTTGAGCCGCCTGCCCGAGCGGACCAGTACCCCTGCCACGCTCACACCGGAGGAGCGCAAGCGCTACGACGAGATCGACAAGCAGGTGATGCGGGAACAAAACGCGGCCATCGCGGCTGAAGAAGCGGCGCGCGCGATGTCATATTACGCGCCGCCCGTCACTTATTACGGCGGATATTACGGCGGCTGGGGACGCGGCTGGGGCACGGGCCTGAGCTACGGCTATCCGGGCTGGTGGTGGTAAGCGAAGATCGGCGTCCGGCCACTGACAGCCAATTCATCACCAGGAAGAAAGAAAAGCGCAGCCCGAACGTTCAGACTGCGCTTTTTATATCGAATCGCGTGCAATGACGTCAGCCGTCGTGACGCGCCGGGGGCTTGTGTGTGGCCGTTTTGTCCGTGCCGCGCCGCTTTTCCGGCTTCGCGCGCGACTCGGGATTCGGCACGACGCGCACCGGCGCGGCCGATACGTCGCCGCGCGTCGCCGTCGATGACTGCGCAGTGCCCGACACCGAGGGCATCGGCGAATTCGGCGATACGAACTGCACAAACACCTCGCCGTCCTTCACCATTCCCATTTCGTAGCGCGCGCGTTCCTCGATCGCCGCGGTGCCGTTTTGCAAGTCCTGCACCTCGCCCGCGATGCGCTCGTTGCGCAGCTTGTCGTCGGCGTTCTTCTGCAATTGATTGCTCAACTGCTGACGCAATTCGTGAACCCGCAGCCAGCCGCCATGCCCCCACCATAAGGGGTACTGAATCAATGCCAACAAGGCGATCAGAACGACGGTAACAAGCCGCATGAATAAGCCGCAGATATAAGAAGCGCCGCTTCACGGGGAACGCGAAGCGGCGTCGACAGAATCAAGACCGATAGTAACGCGTCAGCGCAGGTTATAGAAAGCCGATTTGCCCGGATAGCTGGCGATATCGCCGAGATCCTCTTCGATGCGCAACAGTTGGTTGTACTTCGAAATCCGGTCGCTGCGCGACAGCGAGCCCGTCTTGATCTGACCGGCATTCAGGCCGACCGCGATGTCGGCGATCGTCGAATCCTCGGTTTCGCCCGAACGGTGCGAAATCACGGCGGTATAGCCCGCGCGCTTGGCCATTTCGATCGCCGCGAACGTTTCGGTCAACGTACCGATCTGGTTGATCTTGATGAGGATCGAGTTCGCGATGCCCTTCTCGATGCCTTCCTTCAGGATGCGCGTGTTCGTGACGAACAGATCGTCGCCGACCAACTGCACCTTCTTGCCGAGGCGCTCGGTCAGAAGCTTCCAGCCGTCCCAGTCGCCCTCGTGCATGCCGTCCTCGATCGATACGATCGGGAACTTGTCGGCGAGCGTCGCGAGATAGTCGGTGAACTCGGCCGACGACAGCTGCAAGCCTTCGCCCGCGAGCTGGTATTTGCCGTCGTGGTAGAACTCGGATGCCGCGCAGTCGAGCGCGAGCAGCACGTCTTCGCCCGCGCGATAGCCGGCCTTCTCGATCGCCTGCAGGATCGTCGACAGGCATTCGTCGTTGCTGCCGAAGTTCGGCGCGAAACCGCCTTCGTCACCGACAGCCGTGCTCATCCCGCGGTCGCTGAGGATCTTCTTCAGCGCGTGGAACACCTCGGCGCCGCAGCGCAGCGCTTCGCGGAACGTCGGCTGGCTCACCGGCACGATCATGAATTCCTGGATATCCAGGCTGTTGTTCGCATGCGCGCCGCCATTGACGATGTTCATCATCGGCACCGGCAGTTGCATCGCGCCCGAGCCGCCGAAGTAGCGGTACAACGGCAGGCCGGCTTCCTCGGCGGCCGCCTTCGCGACGGCCATCGATACCGCCAGCAGCGCGTTCGCGCCGAGGCGCGACTTATTGTCGGTGCCGTCGAGTTCGAGCAAGGTCTTGTCGAGGAACGCCTGCTCGGACGCGTCGAGGCCCATGATCGCTTCGGAGATTTCCGTGTTGATATGCTCGACCGCCTTCAACACGCCCTTGCCGCCATAGCGGCCGGCCTCGCCGTCGCGCAGCTCGATCGCCTCGCGCGAGCCGGTCGACGCGCCCGACGGCACCGCTGCGCGGCCCATCGTGCCCGATTCGAGCAGCACGTCGCACTCGACGGTCGGATTGCCGCGCGAATCCAGAATCTCGCGGCCGATGATATCTACGATTGCACTCATGGTTTCCTCTGAAATTGACGATGAATTCTGTCTTCAGCGACGGCGGCTGCCGCCCGCGCGAGAACTGCTTGCGTTACTGACGCGCGCGACGGCTGCCGAGTTCATTAATTAAAATCGTTTTCCAGGAACGGGGCGCGCTTGACTGCCTGGTCGAGCGTGACGAGCATCTCGAGCAATGCGGCCATCCGGCCGAGCGGCACCGCGTTCGGGCCGTCGGACTTCGCTTCGGCCGGGCTCGGATGAGTCTCCATGAAGAGCCCCGCGATACCCGTGGCCACCGCCGCGCGCGCCAGCACCGGCACGAATTCGCGCTGGCCGCCCGAACTCGTGCCCTGCCCACCCGGCAACTGCACCGAATGGGTCGCATCGAACACGACGGGCGCGTTCGTCTCGCGCATGATCGCGAGCGAGCGCATGTCCGACACAAGATTGTTGTAACCGAACGACACGCCGCGCTCGCACGCGAGGAAACGGTCCTCGGACAGCCCCGCTTCGCGCGCGGCGGCGCGCGCCTTGTCGATCACGTTCTTCATGTCATGCGGCGCAAGAAACTGACCCTTCTTGATATTGACGGGCTTGCCCGAGCGCGCGCACGCGTGGATGAAATCGGTCTGACGGCACAAAAACGCGGGCGTCTGCAGCACGTCGACGACCGACGCGACGGCCTCGATCTCGTCGATCTCGTGCACGTCGGTCAACACCGGCACGCCGAGCTGACGCTTCACCTCGGCGAGAACACGCAGCCCCTCGTCCATCCCGAGGCCGCGAAACGACTTGCCCGAACTGCGATTGGCCTTGTCATACGACGACTTATAGATGAACGGAATGCCGAGCTTCGCGCAGATTTCCTTCAGCCGGCCCGCCGTATCGATCGTCATTTGCTCTGATTCGACGACGCAGGTGCCCGCGATCAGGAAAAACGGCTTGTCGAGCCCGACTTCGAATCCGGCTAGTTTCATGCTTTCACTCCGGCGCGCGTCTGCTGATACGCAAGCGCGGCTTCGACGAACGACTTGAACAGCGGATGGCCGTCACGCGGCGTCGACGTGAACTCCGGATGGAACTGCACGCCGACGAACCATGGGTGCATCGAACGCGGCAACTCCATCATCTCCGGCAGATCCTCACTCGGCGTGCGCGCGCTGATCACGAGACCACCTTCCTCGAGACGCGGCACGAAGCGGTTGTTGACCTCGTAACGATGGCGGTGACGCTCGTTCACGTCGCTGCCGTAAATCTCTTCGGCGAGCGTGCCCGCCTTGATCGGGCAACGCTGCGAACCGAGCCGCATCGTGCCGCCGAGATCGGATTCCTCGTTGCGCTTTTCGATTTTGCCGTCACGGTCGTACCACTCGGTGATCAACGCGACGACGCGCTCCGGCGTGTTCGGGTCGAACTCGGTGCTGTTCGCGTTCTTCAGCCCGACCACGTCTCGCGCGAACTCGATCACGGCGAGCTGCATGCCGAGGCAAATACCGAGATACGGCACCTTCGCCTCGCGCGCATGGCGGATCGCGGCGATCTTGCCTTCAGTGCCGCGCCGGCCGAAACCGCCCGGCACGAGCACCGCGTCGAGATGCGCAAGGCTCGCGGTGCCGTTCGCCTCGAGCTCTTCCGAATCGATGTACTCGATGTTGACCTTCGTCGACGTATGGATCGACGCATGGCGCAGCGCCTCGATCAGCGATTTGTACGACTCCGTCAAATCGATGTACTTGCCGACCATGCCGATCGTCACCTCATGCTTCGGGTGCTGGATCTTTTCGACGAGTTCCGACCACATCCGCAAATCGGCCGGCGGCGGATCGAGCCGCAGCTCCTCGCAGATCAACCGGTCGAGGCCCTGATCGTGCAGCATCTGCGGAATCTTGTAGATGCTGTCGACGTCCCACACCGAGATCACCGCGTCTTCCGGCACGTTCGAGAACAGCGAGATTTTCTTCGACTCGTCGTCCGGAATCGGACGGTCCGCGCGGCAAAGCAGCACGTGCGGCGAAATGCCGATTTCGCGCAGCTTCTGCACGCTGTGCTGCGTCGGCTTCGTCTTGAGTTCGCCCGCCGTCGCAATGAACGGCACGAGCGTCAGGTGAACGAAGCATGCGCTGTTGCGGCCAAGACGCAAGCTCATCTGGCGCGCCGCCTCGAGGAACGGCAGCGACTCGATGTCGCCCACCGTACCGCCGATCTCGACGATCGCGACATCCGGCTCGCCGCAGGTGGCCGACGCCGCGCCGCGCTCGATGAACGCCTGGATTTCGTTCGTGATGTGCGGGATCACCTGCACGGTCTTGCCGAGGTAATCGCCGCGGCGCTCCTTGCGGATCACCGATTCGTAGATCTGACCGGTCGTGAAATTGTTCGCACGACGCATCTTCGTGCTGATGAAGCGCTCGTAGTGGCCGAGATCGAGATCGGTTTCAGCGCCGTCTTCCGTCACGAACACTTCGCCGTGCTGAAACGGGCTCATCGTGCCGGGATCGACGTTGATGTAGGGATCGAGTTTGAGGAGGGTGACTTTGAGACCGCGCGATTCGAGGATCGCGGCGAGAGAAGCGGCGGCAATACCCTTGCCGAGGGAAGAAACTACGCCGCCGGTGACGAAAACATATTTGGTCATCGCTGGATGCTCGCGGGAAAAACGGATTATACCGTAAAGGCCGCGCATCTCTCAGCAATCGACGCCCGAAAACCTTGCCGCCCCGCCGCCTCCGACGCGCGCGCGCCGCGACCTGCGCCGCGCTCGCGCTACCCGGCCGGGGCCGGGCAGTGTCGTCACCCGACCGTTGCCGCCCCACGCGTCATTCCGAGCCGCGCGCCGCGGCCGCGCCGCCGTCCACACGCAGCGTGTTGAGCATGCGCTGCAGCGCCCGCGCGGTCTCGATCGGCCGCTCCATCGGGAAAAGATGGCTGCCCTCGATCCATTCGATCCGCCCTCGCACCGTGCGGCGCGTCGCGTCGAGCCCGACCTGGCGAATCTCGCGCGAGCGTGTGCCGGCGAGAAAACCGACCGGCACCGGCGCGCCGCGCGACAGACGCCGACCGAGCGTGTGCGGCACCGTCCGGTAAATCATGTACTCGATCTGACGGTCGAACGCGAGCAAGCGCTCGCCTGCGGGACTTGTCTGCGGAATGCCGTAGTCGACGTAATCGGACAACATTCGTTCGTCCCAGCGGGCAAATGCAGGCTTCTGACGGAAATGGCGCCAGACTTCGTCGCGGCTCGCCCAACGGGTGCGGCGGTTGCGCGTCGCGGCGGCGGGCGACAAACGCTCGTCGAGTCCCGCCCATTGGCTCACGCGCCACGCGCTGCTGCGCCAGCCGGCGATCACGGGCGAATCGATCATCACGACGCCCCGCACCCATTGAGGACGCTTGAGCGCCGCCATCAACGACAGATAGCCGCCGAGCGAGTGGCCAACCAGCCATACGGGCCGCTCGTACATGCGACCGATATCGTCGAGCAATTGCTCGACGAGGTGCGCCCAGTCCCGCGTGACCGGGAAGCGCTTGTCGTGGCCGATCCGCTCGATATAGCGCAACTCGTATTCGTCCGCCAGCTCGGCGAAGATCGTCCGGTAAGTGGACGCCGGAAAGCCGTTTGCGTGCGAGAAATGGATGATGTCCTTCAAAGCGCCGTTGTCCCTTGCTGTTCTCGAGATTGCTTCCGATTGCCTCACCGGTCCATCCAATAGCGCCGATGCACGTCGCGGTATCGTACCGGCACGATCGGCTCGCCGCTTGCCGTGACGTCGATGCGCACCGCGCCATCCCAATCGGTGCGCGGCAGCTCGATACCGCGCCCGGCGTAGCGCGCCCAGACGCTCGGATGAGGATGTCCGAAACGGCTCCGATAGCCTACCTGAAATACCGCAACACGCGGCTCGACTGAGTCGAGGAAAGGTTCGGTCGACGATGTACGGCTGCCGTGATGCGCAACGACGAGCACATGCGCGGCGAGCGCCGCGCGCGAACCTGCGACGAGCGTGCGCTCGGAGCGTGCGTCGATGTCGCCCGTCAGCAGCGCGGAACGCTCGGGCGGCGGCTCGGTTGCGCCGCGCGCCATCGGCGCAACCGCCGGCCCGCGCGCCGTGATGCGCAACACACATGACTGCGCGTTCGTCGACCCGCGCGCGCGCGGGCCGCCGGCAGGCCAAAGCATCGCGAAATCGACGCCGTCCCAGCGCCAGCGCTGCCCGGCCGCGCAAGGCAGCGCGTCGGTCACACCGGCGTCGTGCGCGGCGCGCCATAGCGGATTCGACGGCGGCAGGCCGCCCACGAGTTGCCGAACCGCGAGCGCCGAAAGTATCGCGGGCGCGCCGCCCGCGTGATCGGCATCCGCGTGGCTGACCACGAGCGCGTCGAGCACGCGCACGCCGTGCGCGCGCAAAAACGGCACGACGACCCGCTCACCCGCGTTCGACGCCTCGGGCCCCGGCCCGGCGTCGAACAGCAGCGTATGCCGCGCGGTTTCGATCACGATCGCGGACCCCTGCCCGACATCCAACGCCGTCAACCGGAATGCGCCATCGGCGGGCGCGTGCGGCCCCGGCGCGACGAGCGGCAGCCACGTGAGCGTCGCGGCATGCCGCAGCGGCCAGCCGCGCGGCGCGAGCGCCCAGACGATGCCGCAGACCGCCGCCGCAAGCGCGAAGCCGTCCGGCAGCGGCAAGAACCAGACCGTGCGCCCAGCCGCGGCGATCGCTTCGAGCAACCGCATCAGCACACCGACGAGCGCATGCGCGAGCGTCAACACCGTGGCATCGAACGGCGCGGGCAGCACGACGCCGGTGAGCACGAGCGGCGTGACGAGCGAGGCGACCCACGGAATCGCGAACGCGTTGGCAAGCGGCCCGGCAAGCGGAATCTGCGCGAACCATAAAACGGTGAGCGGCGCGAGCGCGACCGTCACCGCATATTGCGTGCGCGACGCCTCTTGCAGACGCCGCATCGCACGCCGCGCGGTGCGCACGATCGCGCCTCGCACCTGGACCTGATGCGACGGCACACCGTCAGCGGTTGGGCCTGCGTCTGTCGCATCGGCCAAACCCGGCCGGGCAGCGTCTGCCGCTTCGCGCGCTGCCGCGCCATGGCCGGCCGACGCGAACAAAATCGCCGCGACTGCACCGAACGACAATCCAAATCCCGGCGATGTCACTGCCCACGGATCGACGAGCAGCACGCAAGCGAGCGCCGCCGCGAGCACCGACGACGCCGGCAGCGACCGCCCGCTCAGATACGCGACGCTCGCCGCGGCGAGCATCCACCACGCGCGCTGCGCCGGCACGTTGAAGCCCGCCAGCGCCGCATAGCCGGCGCTGCCGACGAGCGCACCGAGCGCGGCAACTTTCTGCGCCGGCGCGACAAGCGGCCACGCGCGCCCGACATAGCACGAGCGCCGCCAGAACCAGCCTGCGAGCCATCCGCACAAACTGCCCACCATCCCGACATGCAGCCCGGAAATAGCGACCAAATGACTCGTGCCAGTCTCGCGCAGCGTGCGCCAGTCACCGTCGCCAATGCCGTCCTGCGCGCCGATCGCGAGCGCCGCGACGATGCCGCGATGCGGTGCGGCGCCGAGCGCACTATCGATGCGCTCGCGCAAGCGCGCGCGGATCCGATCGATTGCGTAGCCAGCGCCGGACGCCCCGCTTGCGAGCCGCCGCGCATCACGCGGCGCCGACACGTATCCGAGCGCGCGAATGCCATGCGCGAGCCAGCTCGCCTCGGCGTCGCGCACACCAAAGTTCGCGTTGCCGTGGGGCCGTTTCAAACGCACGCGCAACCGCCATCGATCGCCCGGCACGAGCCGGGGCGACGCGGCCGCGTCGCGGCCCAGCGCATACCATCCGAGCGACAGCGTCGCCGGAAAGCGCGCGATGCCCGCATCGTTTGCATCGACGTCGAACAGAAAGCGCACTCCCTTCGCATCGCGTGACGGCAAGCCGCGCACCGCTCCCGTCACGACGATATCGCGCCCCTCCCACCGCTCGGGCAACGTATCGCTCAAGCGCCATTGCGCGCGTGCCGCCGCATAGCCGAAGCCGGCAAGCGCCGCCGCGCAACAGCACGCGCACAAGCCGGCCCGGCGCCTGCGCGGCGGCCCCTCTCGGCAGCCGCGATACGCGACGGCCGCGAGCCACACGCACACCCCGAATGCGAGCACGCCGCCCGCCCATGCCGCCGCGCCCGGCAACGCCGCCTGCTGTTGCAGCGCGACGACGCCGAGCGCGAACGCGCCGACCATCGCCCGCATCGCGCCTCCGCGTCCCGTGCGCCGCCCGCGCGGCGCATCCGCATCACGAATCGATTATGCGGCGGCGAGCGCCAGACGGGGCAGCGCGGCAAGCGCGTTAGCCGAAGTGGATAGCGCAAGCTGCGCCGGATCGATGCCGCGCAGCGCGGCGATTGCGGCACCGATCGGTGGCACCTGGTCGGGCGTGTTGCGCGCCCTGTAACGCCATTCGGGCGGGATGTCGGGCGCGTCGGTCTCGACGACAAGCGCATCGATCGGCAGTTGCGCCGCGAGCCGCCGGATCTGCAATGCGCGGCCGAACGTCACGTTGCCGCCGAAGCCGAGCTTGAGCCCCTGCGCGAGGTAGGCGTTTGCCTGCTGGAAACTGCCGTTGAACGCATGCGCGATCCCGCGGCGCACGCCGAAACGCCGCAACCCGGCCAGCACGCGATCCTGCGATTTGCGCACGTGACAGAGCACGGGCAAATCGAAATCGCGCGCGAGCCGCAACTGGGCTTCGTAGAAAAATGCCTGCCGATTCGCATCGAGCCCCGGCACGAAGTAATCGAGACCGATCTCGCCGATGCCGACGAAGCGCGGATCGTCGAGGCTCGCCTCGACTTCCATCCACAGCCGCTCGAGATCGGCGTCGTGCGCGTGCGGCGTGTACATCGGATGAATGCCGAGCGCGTACGCGCCGCCCGCCGTCGCGTGCGCAAGCTCGCGCACCGCCGTGAAGTTGTCGCGGGCCACGCCCGGAATCACGATCCGCGACACGCCCGCCTCGCGTGCCGCATCGGCGACGCGCGCGCGATCGTCGTCGAATTCGGCAGCATCGAGATGGCAGTGCGTATCGATCCACATATCAGTTTGATTCGCCAAGCCGGCCGTAAAGCGCCAGCCGCCGTTCCGAAAAGCGGCGGCCGGCGAAAGCGCGAGCGGCCCTGAGCCCGTATCCGTTCGCCGCGCCGAGCGCAGTCGCGGCCCATTTGAACCGCCGGTGAACCGCCCGCGCGGACTTCGCGCGACAGCCGCCGCATGCGAGGGCTCCCTGCGCGCCGCGCCCGTTCACCGCGAGCCGCATAGAAACCCAAACCGGCACCCCAACCTCGCGCGAAACCGGACAACCGCCCGTTCAATATTACGCCGTCACGGCGGGTTCCTCGTGCAGCACGCCATCGCGCAACCTCAGGATGCGGTCACAGCGCGCGGCCAGTTCGATGTCGTGCGTGACGATCACAAAACTCGTGTCGAGCGTTTTCGACAAATCGAGCATCAGATTGAACACGTGATCGGCGGTCGCGCCGTCGAGATTGCCGGTCGGCTCGTCGGCGAGCACGCACGCGGGTTTCGTGACGAGCGCGCGCGCGATCGCCACGCGCTGCCGCTCGCCGCCCGACAGCTCGCCCGGCCGGTGCTTCGCGCGCGCGGCAAGCCCGACCTGGTCGAGCATCTCGCGGGCCTCGCGCCGCGCTTGCTCAATCGGCATCCGGCGAATCCTCAGCGGCATCGCGACATTGTCGAGCGCGCTGAATTCGGGCAGCAAATGATGAAACTGATAGACGAAACCGAGCGAGCGGTTGCGCAGATCGTTGCGCTCGCGCTCGGCGAGCTGCGTGAACGGCTTGCCGAGCAGCGACACCTGCCCCGCGCTCGGCTCGTCGAGACCGCCCAGCACATGCAACAGCGTGCTCTTGCCGGAGCCCGACGCGCCGATGATCGCGAGCTTCTCGCCGCGCCGCACCGATACCTCGGCGTTCTTCAACACCTGCACGTCGAGGCCGCCCTGCACGAACGATTTCGTGATCCCGTGCGCCTCGAGCACATAACCGTGCGCGACGCCGCCGCGCGCTGTTTCCTGTTGCCGATTCATTGCGTGTTCGAAAAGCTGATCATTCATAGCGCAGCGCCTCCGCCGGGCGGACCTTCGCGCCGCGCCAGCTCGGATAGAGCGTCGCGACCGCGGACAGTGCGAACGCAATCGCACCGATCTTGATCACATCGCCCGCGACCAACTCCGAAGGCAGCTCGCTGATGAAATACACCGACGGCGGCAGAAACTGCACGCCGAGCAGATGCTCGATCATCGGCACGAGCCAAGGAATGCTCCACGCGATCAGGCATCCGAGCGCGACACCGGACGCCGTGCCGACAAAGCCGATCGTCACGCCCTGCACGACGAAGATCTTCATGATCGACGACGGCTGCGCGCCCAGCGTGCGCAGAATCGCGATGTCGGCCTGCTTATTGGTCACCGTCATCACGAGCGACGACACGAGATTGAACGCCGCGACCGCGATGATGAGCGTCAGGATGATGAACATCATCCGTTTCTCGATCTGCACCGCGGAAAACCAGGTCTTGTTCTGCTGGGTCCAGTCGCGAATATACAGCTCGCCCGAAAGCGAATGCGCGAGTTCCCGCGCGACCTGCGGCGCCTTCTGCATGTCAGCCAGGCGCAGCCGCACGCCCGTCGGCGCGGGCAGCCGGAAAAGCGCCTGCGCATCCTGGATGTCGATCATCGCGAGCGAGCTGTCGTATTCGTAGTGTCCGGACTCGAACACGCCCACCACGGTGAATTGCTTCAGGCGCGGCATCATCCCGGCTGGCGTGATCGTCCCCTCCGGGGCGACGAGCGTGATCTTGTCGCCGATCGACACGCCCAGATTGCCGGCGAGCGCATTGCCGAGCACGATGCCGAACTGCCCCGGCGCGAGCGCCGACAGCGAGCCGCCCTTCATGTCCTTCGCAACGTCCGACACCTGCGGCTCGAGCGACGGATCGATGCCGCGCAGCATCACCCCGCTCACCGCATCCTGGCGCGTGAGCAGCGCCTGCGCCTCGACATACGGCGCCGCGCCGATCACGGACTTGTTCAGCCGCGCTTCGTTCGCGGTCATATGCCAGTCGGGCATCGAGCCCGTCGGCGAGAAGATCTCGACGTGCGCGAGCACCGACAGCATCCGGTCGCGCACCTCTTTCTGAAAACCGTTCATCACCGACAGCACGACGATGAGCGCCGCGACGCCGAGCGCGATTCCGAGCATCGATGCGAGTGCGATGAAAGAGATGAAGCCGTTGCCGGTCGTGCGTTTGCCGGCGCGCGTATAGCGCCAGCCGATCTGCCATTCATACGGAAGTTTCAAGCGTGTCCTTTCTACGGGTTGGATGCGTCGCGGCCCGCGCAGCGCGCGAACCGGGCGGTCACCGACATGTGCGCGCAGTGTGCCACACAATGCTTAATCGTCCCTGAAAACGCGGCTGCGCACGCCGCGGGCGTCGGATCGGGCGCCCCGCCGTCCGGCAATTTTACCAATCGCGCCCTTCGCGACGCGGCCTGCTGCCATCGCGCCGGCCGCGTTGCCCTTATGGCCTACAATGCGCACCATCATGCGCGCCCAACGTCTTCACCTTCTTCTGCCTTTCGCGCTGCCTTCGGCAGCCGACAACCCAGCCAGC
>NZ_FXAN01000060.1 GCF_900176645.1 Burkholderia singularis | reverse complement strand
AATGCTCGACGCCATTTGAACACCAGGTTCGGATTCACCCCATGCTCCATCGCCAGACGCGCCACCGATACGTCCGGCTCGCAGGCCAGCTTGGCCAGATGCCGTCGAAATTCGATCGGGTGATTCGGGATGCCTTTGCGTGAAGTTCTCTTCGGCGTATCTGTTGCCACTTTGGTCCCCACTACTTTGGTGGGGACTACTCTGGCAACTTCCTTTCACATCGTCGAGACGGTGCTGGGGACACGCTTACCATCGAGCCACGCCTGCGCCAAATCCTTGCGTGAGCATCGGCCACGTATTCGCCGTTTGCGCGGCACGGCGTCAGGTCGATGGCGAAGCGGGCTGAATTGAAGCGAATTCTCTCTTATTGCATGATTGCCGCGCGGCCATGACCGCTGCGGAACGTGGCGTGACGGGTAAATTGCCGTTACGTGTTCAGAAGGGCCATGATTTGGCTCGCCTCATGGTCCGACTCGCAACTCGCCATGCCGTCGTTACGCAAGAGTGCGCGAATGGACACGAACATTAGCCATGCACTCGCATCGATCTCGTGATGACCGTCGCGGAGGACACCGTCTAACTCGGCGCGAGCTCCAAACGGCAAAAATTGGTCGACAATGCCGGAGCCGTCACGTCGGATCCGCTTCAATAGGTCGGTTCTATCCATATAAAACCTCTATTTTTGCCTGCGTATCCCGACGCAGGGGCGCGCTGGCGAGCGCTTGGCGTGGGACGCGACGAATCACAATTCAAGGTCGAGGACGCTCGCGTCTTGCGAGCAAGTGTCGATGAGGTGCTCCGCATAGGCAGTTGATGCTCGCCTCGCATCACCTGCATTCAGGAAGGGCTTGGCCACCGGGAGCTGGAATACTCGGCTGCGCGATGGTCCGTCGGGGTTTTCCGGCTCCTGGATGCGCACGGCGGCGTTGAAGCCCTCGTCGTAGTTATGCCCGTATCCGGGCTCGGTGGTATGACGTGGATAAACAAGCGGGTAAATTTCCAACCCGCGGTAGAGACGGAAGCTAGTTGCCATCGGGGCACCTCTGAGGCCGCATCACCATGCGGCGCAAGACAGTAGCAGTGCGAGCGACTGAATTCAGTCTTCACACGATCGGCCGCGTTGTTCGGCTTGCGATGAAAGCGGGCAGCCCTGTTTCATCGAAAAGAAGTCGGCGGATATGCGGGAACGGGCCCGGGCAATCATTCGCTTCATGCTACGCCCATTGCTGGACTTGTACAGCGGAAATTTACTTGCCCGTGCTTCGTTGACAAAGCGTCGGAGGGCCGGGTTTCAGGGCGGCATCATGGTTCCGCCATGATGCCGTCCCAAGGCTTTCGTACTCGTGTCAACGGCGGCGAAAGGCTGTTCTGCGCGTTGAGCCGCCGCTGCGTTCGTCCTTGTGTCGAAAATTGATCCTTCCTTTTGTCAGATCGTACACGGAGAGTTCCAGCGTGACACGATCCCCTGCAAGGATGCGGATGTGATTCTTTCGGATACGGCCAGACGCATAAGCACCCACCACGACGCCATTGTCGAGCGTGACGCGGTAGTGACTGTCCGGCAGTACTTCGTCTACGATGCCGTCGAGTTCCAGCAGTTCTTCTTTGGCCATTCAAGGTTCCTGGTTAATTGGTGTGACACCGATGATGCGGTGCCTGGTCAGGCAAGAGGTTGCGAGCGCCGAATGACATACGCTCGGGCGATGACGAGAAGTGCGGGGATGGGCTGCCCCTCCTGTTGTAGACGTCATAGTTCGCGTTGCCGGGGCGATGCGCGTCGTACAGGCGAGGGGGTGAATCAGGCGCGAGGGGCCGCAATACCGGTCCGATCGGGATTGGAGGCGCCAGAGGATACCGTGTTTGCCAGCTTCGCAAGGCGATCGGTCAAACAAGGGCTCGCAACGAGCCAATGCACGTCTTATCGTGCAGTGTACAGTTAGTTTTCCAAAGAAGTTGGTGCTGCATTATAACTGAACGCCGTTGTCGGCAGCGTCACGTTCTACGTTACGAAGAGTCCAGGCGGCTGTCACGCCTGTGCGGCGTCGATGCGGGATGCATCGATGTCGGGCACGCGTGAGGTGATTTGTCGTCGGCGTGTGCGGCGGCAGTCGTTATGCGCTGCTATTCGCAGAAGGAAAAGCCGGACAGCAGCGAAATCAGCACCGATGACGTTAGATACCCCGCGAAAGACCATGAAACGAGCGCCGCAAGGCCGATCGTCACGAGAATGGCAAGGACTACGAACGCTATGCGACTGGCGAGCTTGGTGGGTGCCATTGCCGTCAGCATTGCGTGCACTGGAGGTCGCACATTGGCATGGCATAGCGGATGCACTTGCCGCATCCGCTATGCGGCCGAGCTGTTTTTCGACAAGAGCGCATCGCTCACCTCATGTCAGCCTGACGCCCGGCGCGGCAAGCCGCGTGACTTGCTGATCGTCGATCGGCAGATGCAGCACTGCGGCGATCACGCCGAGCGCGGCCGAGCCATACCACAGCAGATCGTATGAATGGGTCGCGTCGAACACGACGCCGCCGAGCCATACGCCGAAAAAGCTGCCGAGCTGGTGGCCGAAGAATACGAAGCCGAACAGCGTCGTGATGTAGCGCACGCCGAACACTTGCGACACCAATCCGTTTGTCAGCGGTGCCGTGCCGAGCCAGACGAGTCCCATCACGAACGAAAACGCATAGAGGCTCGCAGGCGTGAGCGGCAGCGTCACGAACAGCAGCATCGCGGCCGCGCGCACGAAGTAGATGCCCGACAGCAGATACTTGCGACGCAGAAAGCCGCCCGCATAACCGCACAGGAACGTGCCGATCGTATTGGCAAGTGCGATGCTCGCAAGCGCGATGCCCGCTTGGCGTGCGCTCATGCCTTTGTCGAGCAGATACGCGGGCAGGTGCGCGGTGATGAATGCAAGCTGGAATCCACAGGCAAGAAAACCGAGATTCAGCAGCCAGAAGCCACGGTGGGATAGCGCTTCGCGAATCGCCGCACGCATCGTTTGTCCGTCATCGCCGGGCACGCCGGGTTCGGCACGGCGCTCGCGCAGCCAAGCGGCGAGCGGCGCGGTAGCAAACATCACGGCGGCGAGCACGACGATCGCCGACACCCAGCCGAGCCCGGCGATCATCTGTTGCGTAAGCGGCACCATGCAGAACTGGCCGAGGCCGCCGATCGTTCCGGCGACGCCGAGCGCCCAAGCACGCTGCTCGGCCGGAAACAACCGCGACAGCGCGCCGTACACCGCGCCGAACGCGGTGCCCGATAGCGCGATCCCAACCAGCACACCGGTCCCCAGCGTATAGACGCCGGCCGACGCCGTGTGCGCCATCACGACGAGGCCGAGTGCGTAGAGCACTGCGCCTGCGGCGATTACGCGGGCAGAACCGAAGCGGTCTGCGATCATGCCGGTGAACGGTTGCGCGACGCCCCACAGCAGGTTTTGCAGCGCCAGCGCGAAGCCGAATGTCTCGCGCGGCCAGCCGTGCTCGATGGTGACGGGCAGCAGAAACAGCCCCTGCACATTGCGCACGCCGAGCGCCGCGCCCATTAGAAGTCCGCCTGCCACTACGAGTCGCCAGCGGTGTTGCCACGCGTCTGCGGGTCCGATCACCATATGTCTCCGTCATGTGTTCGATTCGACCAAGTGTCGTCGCGCGGCTGGCAGCGCTGCGCGCGCCGTGCGGATTCGACTTCGACGGGCGCGCGTTCGGCGACCGTCGTTTGGCCATTAAAGCGCTGACGGGTGCGGCCGCTCAAGTGACTCTTAGGTTGAATTCGCATGCGTGGCACGCATGCGAGCGTGGCGACGGCGGGGAGAGCGCCGCTGGCATGGGGTTTCGTGGCAGGTTGGCCGGCGCGCACCGGCTTCGCGGGCCATATGCCGTTTGATTTCAGCGTGCATTGCGCGCCTCGGCGACGCGGCGAAACATGTTGCGTCTTCCGGTGGCGTCAGCGCGATCGTCAAGCCGGATCGGCATCGGCATCCACGTCCGCATCCGCCATCGCGGAGGCTTCGTCCATGATCCATGCGACCACCGCGCGCACATCGTCGCGCGCCACCGCTTCGGTCTGATGAAGCCAATACGCGTGCCCGGATGCACGGCCGGCGCCGGGCTCGCCAATCGCGACAAGCCGGCCTTCCGCGAGCAGCGGCTCGACGAGCGCACGCCGCCCGAGTGCGATTCCGCTGCCCGCCAGCGCTGCCTGGATCACCTGGTCGTACTGGTTGAAGCGCAGAATGCCGCGTGTGGGCGCATCGTCAAGGCCGAGCGCGCTCAAATGATCGGACCACCGCAGCAGCGGCCGGCGCGGACCGTCGAATTCGAGCAGCACGTGGCGGGCGAGCGCGACGGCGTCGAGGGTGTGGACCCCGAGCGACGGATGGGCGACGGGCATGATCGATTCGTCGAACAGGCGGATCGACGCAGGCGGCGCGCTGCTCGCCGGCGAATAGCGGATGGCCAGATCGATGCCCTCGGCGCGCGCGTCGAGTATCTTGTCGTTTGCGGCGACGCGCAGATCGATGTCGGGATGACGGCGCTGCAGGTTGCCGAGCCTCGGCAGCAGCCACAACGCGGCGACGCCGATGCTCGCGGTGATCGTCACCGGCTGGCGCGTCGTCGGATGCGTAAGCGCGTCGACGGCTTCCTGCAATTGCTGGATCGCGCCGTCTGCCGCGCGAAACAGCCGCTCGCCATCGGCGGTGAGCGAGATGGACCGGTAACCGCGGTTGAGCAGGCGCACGCCGAGAGTTGTTTCGAGCGCATTGATCTGCCGGCTGACGGCAGACTGCGTGACGCACAGATCCTGCGCGGCGACGGTGATGCTCATGCGCCGCCCGACCGCGACAAAACCGCGGATCAGATCGAGCGGCGGGAGCTTGACGAGAGGGACTGCCATGCGCACTCCTCATGCGAGAGATGCGGGAAGATTGATTGAGCGAATCGCGAAGGTCAAGTGCAATAGGCAATGCGGTGCAATCCGCACGAACCGCGATGCGGCGCGCCGGCAGCGGTGGTGCGCATGACGGGTGTGCATGCTGAGGATGATGGGATGAGCGAAATGACCGGGACGGGCGAAATCAGCGTAGCGAGCGGGACAGACGATAACGACACGGGCTTAACCGAGCCGGAGCCGATCACCGTGACGGCGGCCGACGGCTATCCGATCAAGGGTTTCGTTTGGCGCCACCGCGCGGTGCCCGCCGGTGGCGAGCCGAGGCCCGTGGTCATCGTCAACGCGGCGACATCGGTGCGCTGCCGGTACTATTTCCGCTTCGCCGCGTATTTGCATCGGCACGGTTACGATGCGATCGTCTACGATTATCGCGGCATCGGCGAATCACGGCCTGAGCGGCTTGCACATTTCGACGCCACCTGGCTCGACTGGGGCGAACTCGATTTCGAAGCGGTGCTGCGCCATGTGCTCGATGCGTTTGCGGGGCAGCCGATCGATGTGGTCGCGCACAGCATCGGCGGCTTCGTGGTTGGACTCGCGCCGTCGAACGCACGGATTCGCCGCGTGTTCATGATGGGAGCGCAGTATGCGTATTGGCGCGACTACGCGGCCCGGCACAAGTTTTCAATGCTGTGGAAATGGCATTGGCTGATGCCGCTGCTCGCGGCGCTCTGCGGCTATGTTCCGGCCAAGCGCTTCGGCTGGATGGAGGATACGCCGAAGGGCGTTGCGCTGTCGTGGAGCCGCAGCCGGCCGAATTTCGAGGATACCTATCGCCGCGCGCCGATTTTGCGCGACGACGTGCAACGCCGTGCGCTGGTGCGCCGCTTTGCGGCGCTGCGCGCACCGGTGCTCGCGACAAGCGTCACCGACGACGAATTCGGCACGGTTTCGGCGATCGAGCGGCTACTCCGGTATTTCACGCGCAGCCGCGTCGTGCATCTGCGGATTTCTCCCGATGCGATTGGCGCGGATCGCATCGGGCATTTCGCGTTCTTTCACAGCCGCTTCGAGGCGAGCCTGTGGCCGATTTCGCTCGATTGGCTGAAGAACGGCCGGATGGCACCATTCACGCCCGGCCGGATCGTGTCGCAGCGCGACGCGCAGCGTGATTGCGCCGATGCCGGGTGAATCGGGTCGACCGCGATGGTGGGCCATGCGCACGGCGAAGGTCGTGTCGGGCTGCATCAAGGCGCGGCAGCGTTTGCGGCTTGCGCCGCGCGCACCGCACGCGCCGCTCGCTCGACGAAATCGCGCTCGACGCTGGTGAGCGCTTCGTGCTTGCCGTCGGGCATGACGACGATGAGCTGATGAGTGACATCCTGCGTGGTCCACGCCAGATAACCGACGACGATGAGCATCACGCCCGCGACGAGCAGCACGTTCGTGCCGCTCAGGCCGCCATAGATTGCGGCGGCGAGCCCGATCAGCGAGATCGACCACGGCACGAGCTTATTTTTGGGGATAGTCAGAACTTCGACATCACGAATTTCGCGCAGCGCGAAGAGTTGCCCGCCGGCGGACAGGCCGTTGCGCGTGATCGTCACGCCGCGTTCGTTGAAGGCGTTTTCCATCGAGGCATTGCAAAACGGAAAACGCGCAGGGTAACAGATTTACCCGCGGGGATAGCGAGACCCGATGCCGCAGCGCGCGGCAATGGAAGGCCGCGAGCGGAAAGAACGGTGACCAGGCCAGCCAAGCCGGCCAGGATGATGATCGTCAGGACAGCTATCGAGACAGCGTCATGCTGCTGCCGCGCCGATGCACACCGCAATGCACGTCAATATAGTGCGGTGCCGCCTTCGTACAGCCGCCCCGGCACGTGAGACGCGACGGCCTCGGCGATTTCGGCTTCGGTGCTTTCGGCCGGCACGATCCGGCGGCGCGCGGGCGCATCGAGATGCATCGTCCATTCGACGAGACGATACGGGCGTCCCCATGGCCGCTGCATGGTGACCGAAACGCGGCAGCTCTGCACCGGGAATGCATGTTCGTGCGTGAGCAACGTATGCAGACCGCTGAAAACGGTATCCTCAATCATCGTTTCCTCCGATCCTGTCTTGCATGGGCGGCGCGTGCCGCCTCGATCCGGATAAAAAAATGCCGCCGATGCTCAGGCGGCCAACAGGGGGGGTGTGAGTATCCTCTCAATTCAGAATTAAGCGAAACTTAAAAGGCGCAAAAAAAACGCCCCGCACGAAGTGCGGGGCGTTTTGCCGCGATATGCCGCGAATTGCCGAGCGCTGGCTCAGAACTTGTGGCGGATACCGACGCGCGCGGCGATCTGGTTCTTCGAACCCGTGCCCGACGTGTTGAAGTAGCTCGTCGACGAGCCGATCTGCGCCTGCACGCCGTTGCCCGAACCTTGCTGGTAGACGACAAGGCCGTACACGTCCGTGCGCTTGCTGAGCGCGTAGTCGAGCGCGGTGTTGACTTGGTTCCAGTGATACGACTGGCCCGCACGGGTCAGGTTCGAATACGTGTAGCCGACCGCAGCCGACAGCGCCGGCGTGAATGCATACTTCGCGCCGCCTTCGTAGGCGTTGTATGCCGCGCCCGCCGCGCCCACAGCGTCGAATTGCGTGCGCGTCCACAGTGCCCAGAGCGACGCCGGACCCCAGATGTAGCGTGCGCCGACGCCGTAGCTGCGCAGATCGCGCACCGTGCCGAGGCCGATGTTCGCGACCGTCGTCGAGAATGCCGGCGTGGCTTGGCTCGGATAGCGGATGTCGGTGTATGCCGCGCCGATGCCGATCGGGCCGTTCGCATAGTTCAGGCCGAAGCTGTACGCGCGCGACGAACCGGGCGTGGTCGTCGTGCCCGCCGTCGTCGCCGGCGCGCCGGCGAAGTTCGTCGAGTTCGAGAAGCCGTACAACGCGCCGAACGTGAAGCCGGCGTAGTTCGCGCTCTGGAACTTCACCGCGTTGTTGATGCGGCTCGACGTAAGCTGGTCGATATCGTTGACGTGGTACGCGTAGTTGCCCGCGACCGTGTTGCCGCCCGTCGAGTAGTTCGAGCCGAGGATGTCGGTCGAGAACGAGTACTGGCGACCAAACGTCAGCGTGCCGTATGCTTGTTGCGACAGGCCCACGTAAGCTTGACGGCCGAAGATCGCGCCGCCCTGGCCGATCGTGCCGTTGCCGCTGTTGAAGCCGTTTTCGAGCACGAAGATCGCGCGCAGACCGCCGCCCAGATCTTCGGTGCCGCGCAGGCCCCAGCGGCTGCCTTGCGCGACGCCGTCGTCATACTTGAAGAGCTTGCTCGAGCCGCCGGTTGCGTTCTTGCTGTGGTTCACATAGCTGATACCGGCATCGATGATGCCGTACAGGGTGACGCTGCTTTGCGCATGCGCCGCGCTCGCCGTTGCTGCGAGGATAGCGGTGGTCAACAGTTTCTTGTTCAAGGAAATCTCCGACGAGTAGAAAAGGTGGGTTCCGCGACGCTCTTTAAGGCGCCTGGAAGGAACGGAAGCGAACTGTATCGATGGCGCACTTAATGAATATGACAACGGCTGTCACAATGTCTGGATGTCGCGCCCGCGCCACACTGGACCGCCAGCATGCGCATGGCGGTTCGGCGCTGCCGTGAACCGGGCGGTGCGCCCGCGCGCTGGAATATCTGTATGAAAATCGCTTGGTTGGCCCCTGCGGCGCGGCATGCGACGATGCGCGCTTTCAACGGACAATCAATCGGGATCGGAAGGGAACACCATGCAGAGATTGACTTCGATCTTCCGCCGGCTGGCGGGCGGCGCGGCGTTGGCGTTGGCGGCAACGCTCGCACATGCGGATGGCACGGCACTGAAGGTCGGCACGATGAGCGGCCCGGATGCGGACATCTGGTCGGTGGTGACGAAAGTCGCCGCGCGCGACGGGCTCGCGCTCAAGGTGATCGAATTCAACGATTACGTGCAGCCGAATGCGGCGCTTGCCGCGGGCGATCTCGATGCGAACGGTTTTCAGCATCAGCCGTTCCTCGACAGCGAGATCGACAAGCGCGGCTATAAGATCGTCAGCGTCGGGTTGACCTACGTGATGCCGATGGCCTTTTACTCGAAGAAATACAAATCGCTCAAGGATCTGCCGGCCGGTGCGAAGGTCGGGATTCAGAACGATCCGTCGAACGGCAATCGTGCGCTGAGGCTGTTGCAGAAATACGGGCTGATCAAGTTGAAGGCGGGGACCGGCGCGAATGCGACGCCGCTCGACGTCGCGGAAAATCCGAAAAAGCTCAAGCTCGTCGAACTTGACGCCGCGCAACTGCCGCGCGCGCTGCCGGATCTGGACGCTGCATCGATCAACACCGACTACGCGGTGAAGGCCGGGCTGACGCCGGTGAAGGATGCGATCGCAATCGAGGATCTGAAGGGGCCATACGCGAACCTGATCGCCGTGCGCACGCAGGACAAGGACAAGCCTTGGGTGAAGAAACTCGTCGCCGCGTATGAATCGGACGAAGTGCGCAAGTTCATCGAAACGAAGTTCAACGGCGCGATCGTTCCGGCGTTTTGATGGGCATGGGCGGCGCGTGCTTTTAGGCAAGCGCCGCCCATGCCCCGCCGGCTCAAGCCGACAAAAGCGAACCGGTCCGGAACGGCGTCGCTCCGGCGATCCGCGCGATTTCCATGCCGGCTGTCGCGAAACGCGCGATCTGGCGTGCGTACAGCACGCCGGACACGCTGCTCTTCAACGTAATGACGCGCTCGGTCAGCGGATCGACGATATCGACGACCGCTTGGCCCGCTTCGATCCACACGCCTACCGGCGTGTGGAAAACGATGATGCCCGAGACTGGCGCGACGAGCGGTTCGGTGCCTGCAAGCGGTGTTGCCGCGAATTCGAGCGGCGGCTGCGGCGCGGGCGTGCCTTCGATGGCGCCGCGCAGCGTCAGATAGTCGACGAGCGCCTGCGCATCGTGCTCGGCGAGCGCATATGACACGTCGCGCTCGCTGCGCAGCTCGACCGTCACCGAGATCGAACCATTCGGAATCGGATAGCGCTCGCCGAAGCGGCTGCGCAGCTCTGACCAGCAGAAGCTGTGGATTTCGTCGAACGGATTGCCCACCGAGTTCAGCGCGAGCAGCGATGCCTTTGCGCCCAGGTAGCGCGCAAGCGGCTCGACTTCTTCCCAGAGATCCGGATTCGTATACAGGTGCATGACCGCATCGGAATCGCAATGCAGGTCGAGCACGACGTCGGCGTCGTAGGATAGCCGCTGCAGCGCGAGCCGTTGCGATTCAAGCTCGGTGCGCGGCTTCTGCGCATCGAGCGCTTCGCGGATCGCGGCGCGCACGGCGGCGAGGTTCTTTGTTGCATCGTGCGTCAAGCGGCCTTCGACGCGCGGGAGCGCGAGCGCCGCCAGATCGTGGAAATTGCGGTTGAAGTTCTGCATCGAGCCGAGTTCGAAGCGGCCGAGATGGTCGCCGAACACGTGCTGCGAGAGGCCGATCGGATTCGCGATCGGCACGACGACGATTTCGTCACGCAATCTGCCAGCGGCTTCGAGCTTCTCGAGCTTGCGGCGCAGCAGGGTTGCGACGAGCATGCCAGGCAATTCGTCCGCGTGCAACGACGCCTGAATATAGACCTTCTTCCCGCTGCGCGGGCCGTAGTGGAAGCTGGTGATCTGGCGAGCCGTGCCGATGGCGGGCGAAATCAACGGATGGGTCTGCGTTTGCATGATCGGAATGCGCGGCGCAGCCGCGGCGTGAGTTCGATGTCAGTGAGATGACGATTGTACGTTGGCTGCCGCGGATGCATCAAACGCACGGCGCAGTTTCGGGGGGCGTTGCTCGGCGATGCGGGGGTGTATGCGAGTGTCGGTTCGGCGCTGCCGAGGGCGTGCGCAGAGCGGCGGCGCGTGCTTCGCGCAACCGGCCGCGGCATGCCGCCGATTTGACGGCACGATGCGTTGCCGTTGCCGGTCATGGTGTCGAGCAGCCCGCCCTTATTTCATCAGAAAGAGCGTGATGAGGAATGGCGCGATCAGGGTCAGGATGAGACCGCTGACGAGCGCGACCGGAATCTCGATCGGCCTGCACGTCTGCTTGATGATCGGGAGCGTCGAGTCCAAGGCCGTTGCGCCGCTCGCGCCGATGCACGGATGAGCGAAACGCGCTCCGGCGCTATACAGCAACACGATGGCGAACAGTTCCCTGAACAGATCGGTGAGCAACGCAACCGTGCCATAGGTGCTGCCCAGGTATTTCGCCACCAGCACGCCGGACAGCGTGAACCATCCGAAGCCGCTCGACAGCGCCAGCGCCACCCCAAACGGCGTGCCGCCGAGCGTCGATGCGATCGCGCCGCCGGCCCACGATCCCAGTATCACGAGAATCGGCACGGCGAGCGTGCGCAGCGATAGCACCTGACGGTTGACGTCGATTGAGATCAAATCGACGCCTACCAGCCAGATCAATGCGTAGAGCAGCTGGTTGGTCGACGGTAGCGGAAGCTTGAGGAGCCACGCGGGCATCGTTACGACGCTGATCGTCACGCCGATCGCCACCATCAGAAGTGCGATCGCGCATTCCTTCAGCGGTTTCAGAATCGCCCGGACCGGCCCGTGCCGCTGGCCCGCGGAGCCGTCGCGCATCGTCTCGGGGCGATGAACCAGCACGATCAAGAGCCACGGGATGAAGGTCGTCAACGCGGCGAACATGAGCGCCAGCGCAACGACATAGCCCACCTCGGAGGCTTGGCTGAGCACATGGCCGAATTCATGCCCGATCGACAGCAGGAGCAGCCAAACGAGCGGCGCGATGAGGCGCACCAGGACGGTTCGGACCGTTTGGCCGATGATCCGTCCGCTTACGTATCCTGCCAGAAGCGCAATGAGTATCGGAAGAATTGCCGCGTCGAGCGTCTGCATTCAATAAGCCTGAGGGGTTGGGGAAAATCGGTTGGGATAATACAGCGTCGGCCAGGGCTGTATTGTCGTTGGTTTTACGCGACGGGCCGACATAACGGCAGAATGCCGGATCGAAAAGCACGAAGCCTTTGACAAAACCGCTCAGCGTGAATGGGCGGCGATGTTGTTTTTATCGATGTTTTCCAATATGGATTGCGAATCGCTGACTGCCCGATAGGGGCGATGCTGACGGTTGGCGCATTGGAGCGATAAATAGAATGATAACGATGCCGTTTCCATCGCCTCGCAGACGGCAGGCGCAAACGGCGGGCGTCAACCGGCGCGAATGCGCCCGGTTCGGGTCTCGAAAATTCCGGGCCGAGCGTATGTCGATTTCATGTTTCGGATGAAGCCGACAGTGAATTCCGGGTGAAGCCATTTTGTCCCGGATCAGCGCAAATGGATTTTCGCCGGTATGGTGTTTGTTGATTCGGCGCGAAGTTCAATGGGGCGTGGCCGACGAAATCCGGATTCTCGGGGGCCCGTTGGGAAGCGCGTTATCCCTCGGTTGCAGTTGGCCGGGCGCGTTTGTTCGTCCGACATGTCGGTTCGCGGCGCAGCCGCGCTCGAGCGCATGCGGCGAGAACCGAAGCAATCCCGAGCGCGCGGCCGTGCGCGTCCGGCATCGCGGACGCGCCGCCCATGCCGCTAACGCTTACTTGCCGTAGACGTCAAAGTCGAAATACTTCTTCGAGATCTTCTTGTACGTGCCGTCCTTGACCATCGCCGCAATCGCGCCGTCGATCTTCGTCTTCAGATCGGTGTCTTCCTTGCGCAGACCGATTGCGGCGGAGCCCGTCGGAATTTCCTTGCCGGCGAATTCGAAGCCTGCGCCGCGCGGCGTCTTCAAAAAGCCGATGTCGGCTTGCACTTCGTCTTGCAAGGCGGCGTCGAGGCGCCCGGTCTGAAGGTCCGCGTAAACCTGGTCCTGGTTCTGATAAGGCACGACCTTCGCGCCATTCGGCGCCCAATTGGTCTTCGCGTAAGTTTCCTGAATGGTGCCCTGCTCGACGCCGATGGATTTGCCCTTCATCGATTCTGCGGTCGGCTGCAGGTTCGAGCCCTTCTTCGCGACGAGGCGCGTCGGCGTATCGAACAGCTTGGCGGAGAACGCGATTTGCTCTTCACGCTGCGGCGTGATGGTCAGCGACGACAGCACGCCATCGAACTTGCGTGCCTTCAGCGCCGGAATCAGGCCGTCGAAGTCGTTTTCAATCCACACGCACTTTGCATTCAGGCGCTTGCAGATTTCGTTGCCGAGATCGATGTCGAACCCGACCACCTTGCCGTCCGGCCCTTTCGACTCGAAAGGCTGGTAGCTCGGATCGACGCCGAAGCGAATCGTCGACCAGTCCTTCGCGTAAGCGCTGCCCGCCGATACCGCCAGCAGGGTCACGGTCAAAGCCGCCAAGATTTTTTTCACTGTTGGTACCTCGTTATACGTAGTCGTAGTTCGATGATTGCGTGCGGTTACGCCGCCAATTTCATGTTGCCCGGCGCGGTTGCCGGCCGGGCGGTGCCTGCGTCCGTGCCGAACGGAGGGCGCATTAAGAGTATCAAGACAAAATTGTTGACGGATGCTTAGTAAATGCCCGAATGGCGATCGGGCCGCACACGCAGTGTTTATTGGGTTCGCGACGTAGATGAAAGCTGATGATGGGCTGGCGAAAGGATACGCCGAGGCTTTGCGCCGCGCACCGAAATGCCGATTCGGCCGGCCCCGGCGCGCGATGCGAACGGATTGCCGCATCGCACAATCCGGGCGCCCAGCGAAGCGTCACGTGCCGTTGCCGGCCGTGACCACGCGTGTAGCGCCGCCGCGGCTACTCGTGCGCCGATGCCGCGCCGGGCCTGCGCGCGCCGCATGCGCGCAGGATCAGACGCACGACTTCGTCAGTCGTGCTGCCGAATGCTTTGGCCGATAGCGTGCGTTTGCCGGCAAGGGCTTCGATCTGCGCATCGAAGTCGGCGTAATGCTGGGTCGTTGCCCAGATCATGAATAGCAGCGTCTTGGGTTCGACGGGTGCGACAAGCCCGAGCGCGATCCAGCGCTCGATCAGCGCGACGCGCGTTTCGAGCCAGGGCTTCACGCGTTCGCGCAAGATGTCCTGCATGTGCGGCGCGCCGCTGATAATTTCGTTGGCCCAAACTTTCGAGCCGAGCGGTCTTCGGCGCGACAGCGCCATCTTCGCGCGCACATAGCCGCCGAGCGCGTCGACTGGGTCGTCGCCGACGTCGAACGTCGCAGCGGCTGCGTGCCATTCTTCGAAGATGTCGTCGAGCACGTGGCGGTACAGCGCAAGCTTGGTCGGGAAGTAATAGTGCAGATTCGCTTTCGGCAGGCCGGCGCGTTCGGCAATCAGCGCGGTGCTCGCGCCTTCGAAGCCGCGCTCGGCGAATACGGCTTCCGCACAGGCGACGAGTTGAGCTTCGTTCGATGCACGAATGCCGGCTTTGCGGCGGCGCTCGACGGGCGGCGCGGCGGCATGCTCGCGCCGCGCATGGCGGCCAGGCTGCTGGGGTTCGTCGGCGGGCGTTGGCGGATCGGGGTCTCGCATGGATCGATCGATGAATAAGGCGCGGCCGCACCCGCGGGTGCGGGCGCTTCGCGGCTATTGTAGACGCGGCTGCCCGGCATCTGATTGCATCGGCATCCAAACGTGGCTCCACGGACGCCATGATGGGATGCGTGTTTGCGGGACGCGTGGCGCGGGCCGCATCGGCCGGCATCGTCGAATCCGCCGACTTGAACCTTCAGTTCGATTCGGAGAATTGAATCTGGTTGGTGGCCGTTGTACAGCTACCCAGGTTCAGGTTGTTGCCTGCGATACTGAACGGCCCGATCGATTGCCGCACGCAAGTGGGATTGGCGGTGCTGCTGTTCTTGATCAATTGCAACTTCACGGACGACCCAGGATTGAATTGCGCGATACCGGATGCGTTTCCGTCAGCCCGGCCAAAAACGTTGAATGCCACCTGTTTCCAGGACGGGATGATATTCAATCGATCGGGCGATGTGATTAAGTAAGCGTAGTTACCGTAGAGGAAGTAAAACGAAAAGCCGTTGCTGGACGAAGCGATGACGTTCGTTTGCGCGCCTCCAAGCCCAGTGGCGGGAACCGCCGGCGTATCGTAAAAGGTGTCTCGTATATAACAATTACCTTTGCCGTCGTCCGACCAATTACTGGGACATGGTCCGAAATTCCCATAGTTCATCAGCCAGGATTCGCCGTAAAGAAGGGCGGCGGCGGGCTGCGAATTGGGAAGCGTCGTCGAATAGACAAACCGCTGGAAGGCCCGGCAGTTGGTCGCGCCATTATTGCAGGCCGATGTGACGGCCGTATTCGTAAGCAGTTGAATCGAATACTGATTGGCCGCGCTTGGATGGCTGGGGTCCGTGATCGACGCCACGCCGGTGACGGACGGAAAGATGCCGATTACCGAACTGATCGGAGTGCTCGATACCAGGGTATAACCGTTCGTGTTGTCCACCGCCGTGGGCGACGCACCCGAGGCGTTCAACGTGGTTTGCAACGGCGACGGCAGCGTGGACTTGAATGATGGACCCTGTCCGCAGGTTACTTTTTCCCACACAAGATTCGGATAAGACGCGCGAAAGCATCCGAAGCCAGACGATGCTATCTGCGTGATCTGTTTGAACCATTGCCCGCGCGCTTGTGTTTCGACGGAATGGGTGGCTCCCGCCGGCTCGACGCTTTCTGCGGCCGGTGCAGCAAGCACGGACGCGCTGACGAATCCTGCCAGGATGACAAAAGCCGAAAGTTTCGTATTTAAGTGCATAGCGAGTTTTCCTCGACGCGTGACGAAAATTTGTATGTCTGCAACGCAACGGCCGTGAGCGAGGCAACCATCGGAAACCCTCTTTGCCTCCGATCAAACGCTGGTGCAGAGCGCGTAAGCCAATAGGGGACACTTGGCGGATAGAGCTTATCGACGTTCTGTATAACGAACTGCCTCTGAATTCTCAGGGGTTCGTTGATATAAACCGTGTAGCTGTGATATGGCTGTCGATCAGCCGCGATCGTCCTGACCTCGCGGAGCGCATGCTCGAGGCGGATGCGCCGCAACGGGCTGATTGGCGTCGAGCCGTTTTGTCGGATGTATTCGAGGCGGTATCGGGAGCGCGATTTCGCCGCCGCCCATGCATCTGCCTCATGTTTTTGACACGTTTGAAATTGGCGATATGGTCGGTTATAACCTGACCATACGGACAGGATTGGAAGCGCCCCTCACGATAGATTCCGTTCGCCGGCCATGCTTGCCGCCGCAGCGCATCGCGCGCAATCTCGAACCAGATGGAGAGACACCCATGACTGCAACGACAGAAGTCGCGCTGTCGACCTCGGTGAAAGTCGACGGCGAGCGTTTGTGGAATAGCCTGATGGCACTCGCGAAAATCGGTGCGACGGAAAAAGGGGGCGTTTGCCGGCTCGCGCTGACCGATCTCGATCGAGCGGGCCGTGATCTGATCGTCGGCTGGGCGAAGGAGGCGGGCTGCTCGGTGAGCATCGACCGCATGGGCAACGTGTTCATGCGCCGCAAGGGCCGCAACGATGCGTTGCCGCCTGTCATAACCGGCTCGCATGCCGATTCCCAGCCGACGGGCGGCCGCTTCGACGGCATTTACGGCGTGCTCGGCGGCCTCGAAGTGATTCGGACTCTGAACGATCTGGGCATCGAGACCGAACGGCCGATCGAAACCGTCATCTGGACCAACGAGGAAGGCTCGCGCTTCGCGCCCGCAATGGTGGCCTCAGGCGTGTTTGCCGGCGTGTTTTCGCTCGAATATGGCTTGTCGCGTCAGGATGTCGACGGCAAGACGATCGGCGAGGAATTGGCGCGCATCGGTTATGCGGGCGATCTGCCGTGCGGCGGCAGGCCGATCCACGCGGCTTTCGAGCTGCATATCGAGCAAGGGCCGATTCTAGAGGCAGAGGGCAAGACGATCGGTGTCGTCACGGACGCACAAGGGCAGCGCTGGTATGAAGTCGTGCTGAGCGGCCAGGAGGCGCATGCCGGCCCGACGCCGATGCCGCGTCGCCGCGATGCGCTGCTCGGCGCGTCGCGCGTCGTGCAGCTCGTCAACGAGATCGGCCTGCGCCATGCGCCGCTCGCGTGCGCGACGGTCGGGATGATGCAGGTACATCCTAATTCGCGGAACGTGATTCCGGGGCGCGTGTTTTTCACGGTCGATTTCCGCCATCCGCAAGACGATGTGCTCGCGCAAATGGATGCGCAGTTGCGCGCCGGCATTGCGCGGATCGCGGCCGACGGCAAGCTCGATGCGCAGGTCGATCAGATCTTCTATTACGCACCTGTCGCTTTCGATGCCGGCTGCGTGCGCTCGGTGCGCGCGGCGGCGGAGCGCTTCGGCTATACGCATCGCGACATCGTATCGGGCGCCGGACATGACGCGTGTTATCTCGCGCAGGTCGCGCCGACGTCGATGGTGTTCGTGCCATGCATCGGCGGGATCAGTCATAACGAAATCGAGGACGCCACTCCCGAATGGATCGCCGCGGGCGCGAACGTGTTGCTGCACGCGATGCTCGAGCGCGCATCCGAGCCGGGCTGATCTCGCGCGGCCCTGCGCGGGCGCAGCGTTTTTGTCGAAAAAAACGGATGTCCGGCGGCGGATGCGGGGCCGCGCGCCCGGCGTTTCACCTCACCATAAACAGGAGTCCCCATGTCCTGGAAGGAAATAGGCGATGTCGCTGCGGGCCGCGTGCCGGCCGCGCAGCTCGCATGCAATTTCGCGGACGTCGCGCCGCCGCTGGATACGGGTGCCGCGCGGGTCGCCGCGGATCGTTGCCACTATTGCTATGACGCGCCGTGCATTGCCGCGTGCCCGACCGGAATCGACATTCCAGGCTTCATCCGCAAGATCGGCAACGACAACCTGCGGGGCGCGGCGCGTGACATCTTGTCCGCGAATCCGCTCGGCGGAATGTGCGCGCGCGTTTGTCCCACGGAGATTCTGTGCGAAGGAGCGTGCGTTCGCCATCATCAGGATGGCGAACCGGTTGAGATCGGCGCGCTGCAACGGTATGCGACGGACTGGCAGTTCGCGCGCGAAGCGGCCGGCGAGAAGCCGCTGTTCGAGCGCGCCGCCTCGAGCGGCAAGCGTGTCGCGGTGATCGGCGCGGGGCCGGCCGGGCTTGCTTGCGCGCACGGCCTCGCGCGCGCGGGCCATGACGTCGTGATCTTCGATACGCACGGCAAGCCGGGCGGGCTCAACGAATACGGAATCGCCGCCTATAAAACGGTTGATGGGTTCGCGCAACGCGAGGTCGCATGGCTGCTGTCGATCGGCGGGATCGAATGGCGCGCGAACCAGACGCTCGGGCGCGAGCTGACGCTCGATGCGCTGCGTGCCGAATTCGACGCGGTATTCGTCGGTGTCGGGCTCACCGGCGTGAACGCGCTGCGCATAGAAGGCGAAACGCTCGACGGCGTAATCGATGCGGTCGATTTCATCGCGCGGTTGCGGCAAGCGGACGATCTGTCGCAAGTGCCGGTCGGCCGGCGCGTCGTCGTGATCGGCGGCGGCAATACGGCGGTCGATGCAGCCGTGCAAAGCCGCAAGCTCGGTGCGCTGCAAGTGACGATCGCGTATCGGCGCGGCGCGATGCAGATGAGCGCGACCGGCGCGGAGCGCGAGTTCGCGCAGCGCAACGGCGTGACGTTGATCGAATGGGCACGGCCGGCCCGCATCGTGGGCGGTGGCGGCCGGGTGAGCGGGGTCGAATTCGACGCGATGCGTGCGACTCCGGCCGGCGGCGTCGAGCCGACTGGCGACACGTTCCGGATCGACGCGGACGTCGTACTGAAGGCGATCGGTCAGCGCTTCGAGTCCGACGGCCTGGCGGCACAGCTCGCGCTCGACGGCGGCCGGATCGCCGTGGACGCGCATGGCGCGACATCGCTGCCAGGCGTCTGGGCGGGGGGCGATTGCACGAACCATGCGGGCGAAGACCTGACCGTGCAGGCCGTCGAGGACGGCAAGCGCGCCGCGCGGGCCATCGATCGTTTTCTGCGCGGCTGATTCTGCGTGCGCTCCGGTAGCGCACCCAACGATTTTCCGAAACAAGAAGGAGATGACGATGGCCGATCTTCGTTGCACGCTTGCCGGCATTCGTTCGCCGAACCCGTTTTGGCTTGCGTCGGCGCCGCCGACCGACAAGGCATACAACGTGAATCGCGCATTCGAAGCCGGCTGGGGCGGCGTCGTGTGGAAAACGCTCGGGCTCGATCCGCATGTCGTCAACGTCAGTTCGCGATACGGCGCGGTTCATTACAACGGCCAGCGGCTTGCGGGGCTAAACAACATCGAACTGATCACCGACCGGCCGCTCGACGTGAATCTGAAGGAAATCGCGCAGATCAAGCGCGCTTGGCCGGACCGTGCGTTGATTGTCTCGTTGATGGTGCCATGCAACGAGCGCGACTGGAAATCGATTCTACCGATGGTCGAGGACGCGGGCGCGGATGCCGTCGAGCTGAATTTCGGTTGTCCTCACGGAATGAGCGAGCGCGGAATGGGCGCGGCGGTCGGTCAGGTGCCCGAGTACGTTCAGATGGTCACGGCTTGGGTCAAGGAGGGTAGCCGCCTGCCGTGCCTCGTGAAGCTCACGCCGAACATCGCCGACATCCGGCTCGGCTCGCGAGCGGCGCATGCGGGCGGCGCCGACGGCGTGTCGCTGATCAACACGATCAACTCGATCGTCGCAGTCGATCTCGATCTGATGGCACCGCAGCCGAGCGTCGACGGCAAGGGCTCGCACGGCGGCTATTGCGGGCCGGCGGTGAAACCGATCGCGCTGCACATGGTCGCCGAGATCGCGCGCGATCTCAGCACGCCGAACCTGCCGATTTCCGGAATCGGAGGTATCTCGAACTGGCGCGACGCGGCGGAATTCATCGCGCTCGGAGCCGGGTCGGTTCAAGTCTGCACCGCAGCGATGCATTACGGATTCCGGATCGTCGACGATATGATCGACGGGCTGTCGAACTGGATGGACGCGAAGGGCTACGCGACGCTCGACGATTTTCGTGGTCGTGCGGTGCCGAACGTGACCGACTGGCAGTACCTGAACCTGCGCTACGACGTGAAGGCGCGCATCGATCAGGATCGTTGCATTCAATGCGGGCTGTGCCATATCGCATGCGAGGACACGTCCCATCAGGCGATTACCGCGACGAAAGACGGCCGCCGCCACTTCGAAGTCATCGACGAGAACTGCGTCGGGTGCAATTTGTGCTTGCATGTGTGTCCAGCCGACGGCTGCATCACGATGGAGCGCGTCGATTCGGGCACCTACGCGAACTGGACCACGCATCCGAACAATCCGGTGCGCGCCGCGTAGACGTCCCATTCGCGGCAACCGGCTTGCCGGCGGCCGCTTCGACAAGGAGAGCGGTGCAATGAGTCATCCTGCGGTTCCCGGCGGCGCGCGGATGCCGGCCGGCGCGCTCATCAACGACGACCTCGCGCCGACGAGCGCCGCGCAGCGCACATGGCGCTGGCAGCATTTTGCGGCGCTATGGGTCGGGATGGTGATGAACATTGCGTCGTACATGCTTGCGGCAGGGCTGACCGATCAGGGGATGTCGCCCGCGCAGGCGGTGTTGACGGTATTGTTAGGTAACCTGATCGTGCTGGTGCCGATGGTGCTGATCGGTCACGCAGGCGCGAAATATGGGATTCCTTACGCCGTGCTCGTGCGCACTTCGTTCGGCACGCAGGGCGCCAAGCTGCCCGCGTTGCTGCGCGCGGTTGTCGCATGCGGCTGGTACGGCATTCAGACCTGGCTCGGCGGCAGTGCAATCTACACGCTGCTCAATATCCTGACCGGCAACGCGCTGCACGGCGATGCGTTGCCGCTCGCCGGCATCTCGGCAGGCCAGCTGGCGTGCTTTCTCGGCTTCTGGGCGTTGCAGCTCTACTTTGTCGTGCATGGCACGGAATCGATCCGGTGGCTTGAAAGCTGGTCCGCGCCGATCAAGCTCGTGATGTGCGTGGCGCTCGTCTGGTGGGCGTGTGCGAAGGCAGGGGGCGTCGGCACCATGCTGTCGCAGCCGTCGCAATTTGCCGCGGGCGGCAAGAGGGCGGGCCAGTTCTGGGCGACCTTCTGGCCCGGTTTGACCGCGATGGTTGGTTTCTGGGCGACGCTCGCGCTCAATATTCCGGATTTCACCCGTTTCGCGCGCAGCCAGCGGGATCAGATGGTCGGCCAGGCGATTGGCTTGCCGGTACCGATGGCGCTGCTGTCGGTGATCTCGGTGGTCGTCACGTCGGCGAGTGTCGTGATTTACGGCAAAGCAATTTGGGATCCGATCGATCTTGCGAGCCGGATGGAAGGCGTGGGCGTCGGCCTCGCGCTCGTGATCCTGACGCTCGATACGATGTGCTGCAATCTCGCGGCGAATCTCGTCGGCCCCGCCTATGATTTTTCGAGCCTGTGGCCGCGCGCGATTTCATACCGGACAGGCGGCCTCATGACCGCCGCGCTCGCGATTCTGATGATGCCGTGGAAGATTCTCGCAACCACGGACGGCTACATCTTCACCTGGTTGATCGGCTATTCGGCGCTGCTCGGACCGGTCGCCGGGATCATGATGGTCGATTATTTCTGGATTCGGCGCACGCGGATCGACATCGCGCAACTGTTCGACGAGCATGGCGACTATGCCTACGTTGGCGGTTGGAATGTCGCGGCACTCGCGGCGCTCGTGCTCGGCGTGCTGCCGAACCTGCCGGGCTTTCTGCACGAGGCGTTTCCGGCGGCGTTTGCCGGCGTCGCGCCGTGGTTCAAGCTGCTTTATACGTATGCGTGGTTCGTCGGGCTCGTGGTTGCCGCGTGCGTGTATGGCGTATGGATGGCGCTGTCGCGCCGCGCGAGGCCGGCGCTCGCGTGAACGGGGCTGCCGTTCTCGCGACGCGCGGGCGGCATTCTGCAATGCACAGGACCAGGAGACAAACATCATGACGATATTGATTCGGGGCGGCACCGTCGTCGATGCGGACCGCAGTTATCGCGCGGATGTGCTGTGCGCATCCGCGGCCGAGGGCGGCGTGATCCGCCAGATCGGCTCCGACCTCGATGTGCCGGCGGGGGCGAACGTGGTTGACGCGGGCGGCCAGTTGGTGATGCCGGGCGGCATCGATCCGCATACGCACATGGAGCTGCCGTTCATGGGCACGACCGCGAGCGACGATTTCTACACCGGCACCGCGGCCGGGCTGGCGGGCGGCACGACGACGATCATCGATTTCGTGATCCCCAATCCGAAAGAGCCGCTCATCGATGCGTTCAAAAAATGGCGCGGCTGGGCGGAGAAGGCCGCCGCCGATTACGCTTTTCATGTCGCGGTGACGTGGTGGGACGACAGCGTGCATCGGGATATGGGCATGCTCGTACACGAGCACGGCGTGTCGAGCTTCAAGCACTTCATGGCGTACAAGAACGCGATCATGGCCGACGACGAGATTCTCGTGAACAGCTTCTCGCGCGCGTTCGAGTTAGGTGCATTGCCGACCGTTCATGCGGAGAATGGCGAATTGGTGTTCCGGTTGCAGAAACAACTGCTTGCTCGCGGAATCACCGGGCCGCAAGCGCATCCTTTGTCGCGGCCGCCTGCGGTTGAAGGCGAGGCCGCGCATCGCGCCATCCGGATCGCGCAGGTGCTGGGCGTGCCGGTTTATATCGTTCACGTATCGGCCAAGGATGCGCTCGATGCGATCACGCGCGCGCGTGCCGACGGTCTGCGCGTGTTCGGCGAAGTGCTCGCCGGGCATCTCGTGGTCGACGAATCTGTGTATCGCGATTCCGACTGGACGCGCGCGGCCGCGCACGTGATGAGCCCGCCGTTCCGCACGCAAGAGCATCGCGACGCGTTATGGCGCGGCTTGCAGGCGGGCAATCTGCAAACGACGGCGACGGACCATTGCGTGTTCTGCGCATCGCAAAAGGCGATGGGCCGGGACGATTTCAGCAGGATTCCGAACGGTTGCGGCGGTGTGGAGGACAGAATGTCGATTCTGTGGGATCAGGGCGTCAATACGGGACGTCTGACGCCGAATGAGTTCGTTCGCGTGACGTCGACGAATGCCGCGCAAATTTTCAATCTGTACCCGCGTAAGGGTACGGTTACCGTGGGGGCGGACGCCGATCTCGTTGTCTGGGATCCGACGGCAACGCGCACGATCTCGGCGAAGACGCATCATCAGAATGTCGACTTCAATGTATTCGAAGGAATGACCGTGCGCGGGGTGGCAACCCATACGTTGTCGCAGGGCGAGCTTGTGTGGACGGACGGCGATTTGCGCGCGCAGCGTGGAGCGGGACGTTACTTGAAGCGGCCCGCCAACGCGCATTATTTCGATGCGCAGCGCGTGCAAAACCGGCTGCGCGAGCCGCAGCCGGTCGATCAATAGCGATGCGATGAATGCACGCGTGTCCGTCAACCACGCCGGGCGACGAGTGCGGACACCGTCTGTGCAGCTTCGAGCAGCGGCTCGACGAACGCCTTCACCATCTGCTTGGCGGTATGCCGTTGCGCGTTGCCGCTGATGTTCATCGCGGCGATCGTCTGGCCACGTCGATTGCGAATCGGCGCCGACAGCGAGATCAGGCCGACCTCGAGTTCCTGGTCGACGAGTGCCCAGCCTTGGCTGCGCACTTGCGCGATCGCGCTCTTCAGCGCATCGGGATCGGTGATCGTGCGCGGCGTGTAGGCGCGCAGCGTGCTTTGCGCGAGCGTCTCGTCGAGCTTCGCATCATCGAGCGACGCGAGCAGCACGCGGCCCATCGACGTGCAATACGCAGGCAACCGGCTGCCGATCGATAGATTGATCGTCATGATCTTATGCGTCGGCACGCGCAACACATAGACGATCTCGGTGTGATCGAGCACGGCTGCCGAGCAGCTTTCATGGATGCGCGCCGAGAGCTGCTCCATCACCGGCTCCGCGAGATTCCAGAACGGCATCGAGGTCAGATACGCGAACCCGAGATCGAGGATTTTCGGCGTCAGCCGGAACAGGCGGCCGTCTGCCTCGACATAGCCGAGCGTTTGCAGCGTCAACAAGATGCGCCGGGCGCCCGCCCGCGTCAGGCCGGTCGCGGCTGCGACCTCGGTGAGCGTCTGCTCGGGATGCTCCGTGTCGAACGCGCGGATCACCGCGAGACCACGCGCGAACGATTGGACGTAGGAGTCACCAGGTTTGGCCGGAAGATCTGTACTCATGATGGGTGGATACGATGTGCAGCCAAGAAGATTAGCGCATGGGGTCGGGTTGCGCCAACTTGGTGCCGAGCGGATACCGATTCTGGCCGGTTATTTGCCGGCCGGCGACCGCTGGGCGGGGCGACGGTGCGATGCGTCCCGCGTGGCAGACTACAGCGGCAACGAAGATGGAGCGCAGGCCGGAAAAGGCAAATGGCGACGCTCGCTTCGAGATTCGAGCGGGGCGGCTTGCACGGTGCGGGTTTTACTGTAATTCGGGGGAAGGGGGCCGACGAATGACTTTCACCGACCGCATGCGCTGCCGTTTGTCACGGCGTTGTCATTTCGACGGTCGGTCAAATTCGGCGAGCCGCCCGCCGAATACCCGGCAGGGCTTCGGGGGCGGCTCGCCATTGCCCGGGCGCAGGCCCGGTTAGCCCTTCGTCGCCGAAAGTTGTCCTTTCGGATTGGTCAGCCATTTGTTTGCGTTGACCACCAGCGTATTCGTATTGTTGAGCAATGTGCCCAACGAATCGCTGTTGATGGAAAACGTCCCGCCGAGCAAGTTGAAAGTTCCGTCAATCAGGTTAGCCCCGCCGTTGATTTGGATGCATTGTTTCATCGACAACGTTTGCATTATGAAGTCCCCTCGTGGATTGCAACGTAAAAGCGCGGCATCCCCGCCGCGATGCTTGTGGCCTTGGCTGCGTGCCGTATATGCAGTGCCGCCGTGACCTAATGCGTTTCAAACGCTCAGCGTGTAAAAGTTTCCATGATTGAATACGGAATACGCTGCGCAGTCCTAATATAGCGCCACTGACTATTTCGCAGTATCAGTTTTTTCCGCAGTAGTCGAATTTTTCATCTAATCCGGCATGCGTTACGTCTGCCGATGCAATCGATGTGATCGATACGTTTGTCAAGCATGATGGCCGTGCGCCGTGGGCGCGTTGCTTGACGGAACCCCGAGCGGTCCTTATGATCTTAAAAGACGTTCGATTAACGATCTAAAGTTCGTAGAAAGAACAAATGCCGGCGCGAGCGGCGCCGATGATTGCCGCTGCACTGGCTCGCGCAATCGGATTTCCCGGAGACGAACATGACCGAAGCATTCCTGTGCGATGCGATTCGCACGCCGATCGGCCGCTATGGCGGCTCGCTGTCCGCCGTCAGGGCCGACGACCTTGGCGCGGTGCCGATCAAGACGCTCATCGAGCGCAACCGCGATGTCGATTGGGCGGCGGTGGACGATGTGATCTACGGCTGCGCGAACCAGGCGGGCGAAGACAACCGCAATGTCGCGCGGATGTCGCTGTTGCTCGCCGGCTTGCCGCAAGACGTGCCGGGCGCGACGATCAACCGCCTCTGCGGCTCGGGCATGGACGCGATCGGTGTTGCCGCGCGCGCGATCAAGGCGGGCGAGGCCGGCCTGATGATCGCGGGCGGCGTCGAAAGCATGAGCCGCGCGCCGTTCGTGATGGGCAAGGCGACGAGCGCGTTTTCGCGTCAGGCCGAAATCTTCGACACGACCATCGGCTGGCGTTTCATCAACCCGTTGATGAAGCAGCAGTACGGTGTCGATTCGATGCCGCAGACGGGCGAAAACGTTGCCGAAGACTATCGCGTGAGCCGCGCCGACCAGGACGCGTTTGCGCTGCGCAGTCATCAGAAGGCGCTGCGCGCGCAGCAGGACGGCACGCTTGCGCAGGAAATCACGCCGGTAACGGTTCTGCAGAAAAAGGGCGACCCGGTCACGGTTTCGCGCGACGAGCATCCGCGCGAGACGTCGCTCGAAGCGCTCGCGAAGCTCAAGGGCGTCGTGCGTGCGGATGGCACGGTGAGCGCGGGCAACGCGTCGGGCGTCAATGACGGCGCATGCGCGCTGCTCGTCGCGAGCGAGGACGCCGCGCGGCGTCACGGGCTCGTGCCGCGTGCGCGGGTGCTCGGGATTGCGACGGCGGGCGTTGCGCCGCGCGTGATGGGCATTGGCCCCGCGCCCGCGACGCAGAAGCTGCTCGCGCGGCTGGGTATGACGCTCGACCAGTTCGACGTGATCGAGTTGAACGAGGCCTTTGCGTCCCAGGCGCTCGCGGTATTGCGGCTGCTCGGCGTCGCGGACGACGATCCTCGCGTGAATCCCAACGGCGGCGCGATTTCGCTCGGGCATCCGCTCGGCGCATCCGGCGCGCGGCTCGTGACGACCGCGACGTACCAGTTGCAGCGCACGAAGGGCCGTTATGCGCTGTGCACGATGTGCATTGGCGTCGGTCAGGGCATTGCGATCGCGATCGAGCGGGTCTGATTCGCACCGGCGATCGCGTTTTTATCGAAGCGGCCCGTGCTCGCAAGAGCGCGGGCCGTTTTCTTTTTGGTTTGCCACCGGCATTTCGACGTGTTTTCGGCAATCGAGCGAATTACTGTAAGTGCGTGAATATTCTATTTTTAAATTCGCCTTGTAATTCATTGATAATGATTTGATGAAAATCAGAAAAGCCCGGCTGGTTTACATCAAATATTCAACAATTGTCGGCCAACGGCGTCGGCGGAGGGTATGGAGAGCGACTGGTATTCAGCGGATCTTTCTCTCCGTTTGCGACGGCCTTTGTTGAGCGATTGACAAAAAATCCAAAAAGAAGGCCGATCGAAATTCCAACAACGGAGCGCGCATGCGTCACAATCAACCTGTCACTCAACATGAATTCGATTTTCCGCACGATGCGACGCTGATGTCGACAACTGATGCGCACGGCCGTATCGCGTATGCGAATGCGATGTTCGTCCAAGTCAGCGGTTTTTCGGGTGAAGGCCTTATCGGTCAGCCGCACAACGTCGTCAGGCATCCTGACATGCCGGGCGACGCATTTGTCGATATGTGGTCGACGCTGCAAGGCGGCGAGCCGTGGAGCGCGCTCGTCAAGAATCGCCGCAAGGACGGCGACCACTACTGGGTGCGCGCGAATGCGGTGCCGGTCATACGGCACGGGCAGACGCAAGGCTATATGTCGGTGCGCACCAGGGCGTCGCGCGACGAGGTTGCCGCTGCCGAACAGCTTTATCGCGACTTTCGCGAACAGCGCGCCGGCCGCCGGCGTTTCTACAAGGGTTTGATCGTGCGCAGCGGATGGCTGTGCGTGACATCGCTGTTGCAGACGATGCCGGTGCGCGCGCGGGTTCTTTTGCCGATGGCAGCGCTCGTGCCGACGATTGCCGGCGCTGCGTGGGCGGCAGGCGTGCCGAGCGCGACGCTTGCGCAGCTTGCCGGCGCGACGCTTGGCGGCGTGGCGCTGGCCGCATGGTGGCTCGATGCGCAGATCGTCCGGCCGTTGCGCGCATTGCGCCGGCAGGCGCTCGACGTCGCGACCGGCGCGAACCGGGACGGCGTGCAGATGAACCGGGTCGACGAAATCGGCATGACGCTGCGCACGGTCAATCAGCTTGGGCTGATGTTTCGCTGGCTCGTCGACGATATCAGCGAGCAGGTGCTCAACGTACAGCGCGCGATCAACGAGATCGCGCAAGGCAACGACGATCTGAGCGCCCGCACCGAGCAGGCGGCGACGAGCGTTCAGCAGACGGCCGCGTCGATGACGCAAATGACGGCGGCGGTGTCGAGCAACGCGCAAACGGCAACGCACGCGAACCGGCTGTCGGCGTCGGCGAGCGACGCGGCGCAACGCGGCGGGCAGGCCGTGCGCGAAGTGGTCAACACGATGGGGGACATTACGGCGAGCGCGCGGAGGATCTCGGAGATTACCGGTGTGATCGACGGCATCGCGTTTCAGACCAACATTCTGGCATTGAACGCGGCCGTCGAAGCGGCTCGCGCGGGCGAACAGGGACGGGGCTTCGCGGTGGTCGCGGGCGAGGTGCGGGCGCTCGCGCAGCGCAGCGCGAGTGCGGCCAAGGAGATCAAGGCGTTGATCGGCGCGAGCGTCGAGCAGATCGCGTCGGGCGCTCGAACGGTCGACGACGCCGGCAGGACGATGGACGACATCGTCGCGCAGGTGCAGCACGTGTCGGATCTGATCGCGCAGATCAGCGCGTCGACGATGGAGCAGAGCGCCGGCGTCGCGCAGATCGATCGCGCGGTGGTTCATCTGGACGACATCACGCAGCACAACGCGGCGCTCGTCGAGCAAAGCTCGGCAGCCTCCACGAGTCTCAGGCAGCAGGCGACGCTGCTGGTCGATGCGGTCAGTGTGTTTCGTTGACGGCGCGCAACGGGTGTGAAGCGGCGGCAAACGTTGTTGCGGCTAGGCGGCTCGGGAGCGTGACGGCGGCTCGCGTGCATCACTTGCCGTTTCGCGATGGTTCGCATCGACGCCGCGGTGCAATTCGCGAGCCGAATGCTTTGTGCTGCCGATCGTCCGGGCAGCATACGGATGCTTTCATACGAGTCAGCTCGCGGCGCGGCGAATGGACGCTGCCTTCTCGTCGAACTCGTTCGTCAGCGATGGGTCGTTCCAGCCGGCGGCGAGCCGTGCCGCCTCATCGATCTGGCGTTGGCCCTCGGTTGCGTCGCCGAGCGAGATCCGCGCGCGGCCGGCCTGGAGCAGCAGGAATGCGCGGTCGATTTCTTCGTCGCCGTGAGCTTCGATGACTTTCAGTCCGCGCTCGGCGGCGGCCAGCGCCTCTCGAGGTTGCCCGAGGCGGGCATGGGCGAGTGCGCACAGATAGTCCGCGCGCGCTTCGTTGATCCAGGTGCCGGCGCGCTGCCATAAGTCGCGGCACAAACGCGCACCTTGCGCGATGGCATGCCGGATCGCGTCGCTGCGCTCGATGCTTGTATCGTCGACGTCCAGCAGCGCGGAGACGGCATTGTTCAATCCGGCGGCGAGCATCGCATCGGCAGCGCCGCGCTCGTGTTGCGTGTCGAGCCAGCCGAATATCGTCGTCAGCGCGGCCGCGCCTTGCTCCGGTTCGCCGCCGCGAAGCGCGTGGCCGATCACCGCCAGGCGCACGACCATGGCCGCTTGCACCGCGCAAAGGCCATCGCGCTGCATCCGCAGTTCCAGCGCATACGCTCGAACCGGATCGCCGGCCATCAGCGCGGCGACGGCCGCATTGCGCCACACCGCGACGCTGACGTCGGCGCGCTGCGACGTCAGCTTTTGCTGAAAGCGCGACGCCTGCGGCCACTCGCGCAGCAACTCGCCGATCACGTGATTGCCTAGCCAACTGAGCTGCGGCAGGAGTTCGAACGGCATCTCCTGTTCGACGAGTTGCCATAGCTGACGCTTGGCGTCGTCCGGCGCAGTGTCGTGACTGGCCATCAATGCAGACAGGGTTTCCTTCACGCCCATATCACCCGGCTCCTTCGAAACAGCGAAACGGCAGGTCCCGAAAACAACGCTGCCGCGAGCGCGGCAGCGTTGTCTGCAAGGGCTCCTGTGCGATGGCTCATCGAGCGCGGCCGCACGCCGTCATATCGCAACGCACATGTATTTAATCACGACGTAATCGTCGATCCCATAGTGCGAGCCTTCGCGTCCGAGCCCGGATTGCTTGACGCCGCCGAACGGCGCGACTTCGTTCGAGATCAGTCCGGTATTGATGCCGACCATCCCGTATTCGAGCGCCTCGGAGACGCGCCATACGCGGCCGATGTCGCGGCTGTAGAAGTATGCGGCAAGGCCGAACTCGGTGTCGTTCGCATAACGGATCGCTTCGTCTTCGGTCGAGAACTTGAACAGCGGCGCGAGCGGCCCGAACGTCTCTTCCCTTGCAACCTTCATGTCGGACGTGACGCCTGTCAGCACGGTCGGCTCGAAAAAGCCATGACCGAGCGCGTGGCGCTTGCCGCCCGCCGTGACGCGCGCGCCTTTGGCGAGCGCGTCCGCGATGTGCGATTCGACCTTCTGGACCGCTGCCTCGTTGATGAGCGGCCCCTGCATGACGCCCGCTTCGGTGCCGGGGCCGACCTTGAGTTTCGAGGCGGCCGCGGCGAGTTTTTCTGCGAACGCGTCGTAGATTTTCTCGTGCACGTAAAAGCGGTTCGTGCACACGCAGGTCTGCCCGCTATTGCGATACTTCGACGCGATCGCGCCTTCGACTGCCGCATCGAGATCCGCGTCGTCGAACACGATGAACGGCGCATTGCCGCCGAGTTCGAGCGAAACCTTCTTGACCGTCGAGGCGCATTGCGCCATCAGCAGGCGCCCGACCGGCGTCGAGCCGGTGAACGACAGCTTGCGCACGAGCGGGTTCGACGTCAGTTCGCCGCCGATCTCCTTCGGATCGCCGGTGACGACGCTGAATACGCCCGGCGGCACGCCCGCGCGCTCGGCCAGCACGGCGAGCGCGAGCGCCGTGAACGGCGTCGCCTCGGCCGGCTTCACGACGATCGGGCAGCCGGCCGCAAGCGCCGGTCCGACCTTGCGCGTGATCATCGCCGCCGGGAAATTCCACGGTGTGATCGCCGCGCATACGCCGATCGGCTCCTTCGTCACGACGATCCGGCGGTCGGCGGCCGGCGTCGGGATCGTGTCGCCGTACACGCGTTTGCCTTCCTCCGCGAACCATTCGAGAAACGCCGCCGCATAGACGATTTCGCCTTTCGCTTCCGTGAGCGATTTGCCTTGCTCGGTGGTCAGGATCAGTGCGAGATCGTCGGCGTGCGCGACCATCAGATCGTGCCAGCGGCGCAGGATCGCCGCGCGCTCTTTCGCGGTGCGCTTGCGCCACGCGGGCCATGCAGCGTTTGCCGCGTCGATCGCGCGGCGCGTCTCGGCCGCGCCCATCGCGGGCACCGTGCCGAGCAGCCCGCCCGTTGCCGGATTGCGTACTTCGAAGCTGCGGCCGCCGTCGGCGGCTTGCCATTCGCCCGCGATGAACGCGCGTTCGCGCAGCAGCGCGGGATCTTTCAGTGCGAGGGTTTCGTGATCTGTGCTCATCGTATGTCGACCATATTCGAAAAAACGAGCGCCGCCGCACGCGGTGCGCCCGGCGGCGCCGGCCGCGGCACGCAGGCGGCGGTTTCAGGGCAGCGGCTTCGCGAAAGCGCCGCTGCGGCATCGGCAGCTGGATTGCCGCGGCGCGCAGCGCGCCGCCCGTGGTGGCGCGGCGCGGAAAACTCAGGCGGGCACGCCCACCGCTTCCTTCAGCACGCTCTCGAGAATGCCGAGCGCTTCGTCGAACACGGCATCCGGGATGGTGAGCGGGAACAGGAACCGTATCACGTTTGAATCGACGCCGCAGATCAGCAGCAGCAGGCCGCGCTCGAGCGCGAGCGTCTGCACGCGCTTGGCGAACGCGGCGTCCGGGGCCCGCGTATCCGGATTGGCGAATTCCGCCGCGACCATCGCACCCGGACCGCGCACGTCGGCAATCTGCGGGACTTCGGCCGACAGCGCGGCGAGCTTCGCCTTCAGCTTGTCGCCTAGCACGACCGCGCGCTCGGTGAGCTTTTCGCCGTCGATCACATCGAGCACCGCATGCGCGGCCGCGATCGCGAGCGGATTGCCCGCATAGGTGCCGCCGAGGCCTCCCGGCGCGGCCGCGTCCATCACGTCCGCGCGGCCGACCACGCCCGACAGCGGCATCCCGCCGGCCAGGCTTTTCGCGATCGTCAGCAGATCGGCGCAGACGTCGTAGTGCTCCATCGCGAACAGCTTGCCGGTGCGCGCAAAGCCCGTTTGCACTTCGTCGGCGATCAGCAGGATGCCGTGCGTGTCGCACAGCTTGCGCAGCGCGCGCACGAAATCGGCGGGTGCCGGATTGAAGCCGCCTTCGCCCTGCACGGGCTCGAAGATGATGGCAGCGACGCGTTTCGGATCGATGTCGGCCTTGAACAGCGCGTCGAGCGCGGCGAGCGAATCGGCGGTGCTCACGCCGCGCAGCGCGTTCGGGTACGGCGCGTGGAACACGTCGCCCGGGAACGGGCCGAAGCCGAGCTTGTACGGCGCGACCTTGCCCGTCAACGCCATGCCCATCATCGTGCGGCCGTGGAAGCCGCCTGCGAACGCGATCACGCCCGGCCGGCCGGTATGCGCGCGGGCGATCTTCACGGCGTTTTCGACGGCTTCGGCCCCCGTCGTGAAGAACGCCGTTTTTTTCGGCTGCGCAATCGGCGCGCGTGCGTTGATCTTCTCGGCAAGCTCCACATACGACGCGTATGGGACGATCTGGTACGCGGTGTGCGTGAACTGCTCGAGCTGCCCGGCGATCGCCTTGACGATTTTCGGATGGCGGTGGCCGGTGTTCAGCACGGCGATGCCCGCGGCGAAATCGATGAAGCGGCGGCCCTCGACGTCCCACAGCTCGGCGTTTTCGGCGCGCGCGGCATAAAAATCGCACATCACGCCGACGCCGCGCGGCGTCGCGGCGTTCTTGCGGGCATGCAGTTCGGCATTTTTCACGGTTGTCTCTCCTGGTGACTGGAATACGTCGCCGGCGACGGCCGGCGGCTGGCACGTCCTGCCAGCGTGCGCGTTGAAGTGACTATAATCAAATTTGGCTCTGCAAATTAGAGCCATTTTGATAAATTTAAAGGAGCCAATTATGCGGGTGAGCGTGCTGACGGACTGGCTCGCGCAGCGTCTCGTGCGCGGCGCCGCGCAGCCGCCGATTTATCGGCAACTGCACCGGCTGCTGCAGCAGGCGATCCTGACCCGCGAACTGCCGCCGGGCGCGCGCATGCCGTCTTCGCGGTTGCTCGCGGCCGAACTTGGGATTGCGCGCAACACCGTCACGCAAGTCTACGAGCAGCTGGTGCTCGAAGGCTACGTGACGTCGGCGACGGGGCGCGGTACGTTCGTCGCGGACAGCGCGCCCGACGAGATCGTCGGCGAGCCGCTGACCGGCGTTGCCGGCATGGCCGGCGCGGCCGCCGCCGGGGCCGAAACCGGCGGCGCGGGATTCGCCCGTTCGCTGTCCGCGCGCGGTGCGCGGCTCGTCGGCGGCGCGGGCGTGTCGAAGCGGCAGGGCGGCGCGTTCATGCCAGGCGTGCCGGACGTCTCGCGCTTCCCGGCGCGCGTTTGGACCCGGCTGCACAACAAGTATTGGCGGCGTTTGCATCCCGAGTTGCTGACCTACGCGCCGGGCGGCGGCCTGCCGGCGCTGCGCGAGGCGCTGGCCGACTATCTGCGCACGTCGCGCTCGGTGCGCTGCACGCCTGCGCAGATCATCGTGACGACCGGCATCCATCAGTCAATCGATCTCGCGGCGCGCTTGTTGACCGATCCGGGCGACGCGGTTTGGACCGAGGACCCGTGCTACTGGGGCGTGCGCAGCGTGCTGCACGTATCGGGACTGACCACGCGGCCGATTCCTGTCGACGACGAAGGCATCGCGCCCGCAGCCGACGATTTCGCCGCGCCGCCGAAGTTGATGCTCGTCACGCCGTCACATCAGTATCCGCTCGGGATGGTGATGAGTCTCGCGCGGCGGCGGATGCTGCTCGAGTACGCGCGCCAACATCGCGCATGGATCATCGAGGACGATTACGACAGCGAATTCCGGTATGGCAGCCGCCCGCTCGCGTCGCTGCAAGGGCTCGATACGGCCGGGCAGGTGATTTACGTCGGCAGCTTCAGCAAGACCCTGTTTCCGGGGCTGCGGGTGGGCTATCTGGTGGTGCCGGAGCCGCTCGCGGAAAGCTTCGCCACCGCGAGCGCCGAGCTGTATCGCGAAGGGCAGCTTTTGCAACAGGCGGTGCTCGCCGAATTTATCGCCGAAGGCCATTTTGTCTCGCATATCCGCAAGATGCGCACGCTGTACGGGCAACGCAGGCAGACGTTGCTCGACGCGCTCGCGCGCCGCTACGGCGACGAGCTGCCCGCGGTGGGCGGCGATGCCGGATTGCATCTCGTGATGCGTCTGCCCGGGCGCGCCGACGATCGCGCGCTCGCGCGCGCGGCGCTTGAGCGCGACATCGTCGTGCGCGCGCTGTCAGGCTATTACGCGAATGCGCGGCACGCCGCTGCCGGACTGTTGCTCGGTTATGCGTGCGTGCCGGAGGACGAGATCGCGCGGGCGTTCGATACGCTGTCGTATGCGATCGACGAGACGGTGCTCGGGCGTGGGCGCACGGCGGCGTGACGCTCGCGGGGGGAGGTTCGTCGCGGGGTTTGCCGCTGGAAGTGGGAAGTCGCAAGCTGCCAGTCGGAAGCCGAAAGCCGTCGCCGCGTCGCCGGTATCGCGGTCGCCGGCGCGCTTGAGGCGCAGCCATGCAAGCTGCCGCACCGAGACGACCGACGCCAAATTGCCGATAATACAACGTTCCGCCCATCCCCGAATTCCGCGATGACCGAATCCAACCGATCCGATATGGCCGCCGCGCCGCGCCTCACGAGCCTCTCTCACGGCGGCGGCTGCGGCTGCAAGATCGCGCCCGGCGTGCTGTCCGAGCTGCTGAAGCGCAATGCGCCGCCCGCGCTGTTTCCCGATCTGCTCGTCGGCACTGAAACGTCCGACGACGCGGCCGTCTATCGCTTGAACGACGAACAGGCGATCGTCGCAACCACCGATTTTTTCATGCCGATCGTCGATGATCCGTTCGATTTCGGCCGGATCGCCGCGACCAATGCGCTCTCCGACGTCTACGCGATGGGCGGCAAGCCGATTCTCGCGCTCGCGCTCGTCGGCATGCCGGTCAACGTGCTACCGCACGAGACGATCGCCGAGGTGCTGAAGGGGGGCGAGGCGGTGTGCGCGGACGCGGGCATTCCGGTCGCGGGCGGCCACTCGATCGATTCGGTCGAGCCGATTTACGGGCTCGCGGCGCTTGGCGTCGTGCATCCGCAGCGTGTGAAGCGCAACGCGGCCGCGCGTGCGGGCGACGTACTCGTGCTCGGCAAGCCGCTCGGCGTCGGCGTGCTGTCGGCCGCGCTGAAGAAGGACAAGCTCGACGCCGACGGCTACGCGCAGATGATCGCGACGACGACGAAGCTCAACCGCCCCGGCACGGCGCTCGCCGGGCTGCCAGGCGTGCATGCGCTGACCGACGTGACGGGCTTTGGCTTGCTTGGCCATACGCTCGAGCTTGCGCGCGGAGCGGGGTTGACCGCGCGCGTGCGCTACGGTGCGCTGCCGTGGCTCGCGGGCGTCGAGCAATTCGCGGCGGCGGGCGTGTTCACGGGCGCGTCCGGACGCAACTGGGCGGCCTATGGCTGCGATATCCGGCTTGGCGACGGCTTGCCCGCCGTCGCGCAGGCGTTGCTGACCGATCCGCAGACGTCCGGTGGCTTGCTCGTCGCGTGCGCGCCGGATGCGGTCGACGACGTGCTCGCGTGCTTTGGCGACGACGGTTTCGATCGTGCCACGGTGATCGGCGAGGTGATCGACGGGCCGGCACGCGTCGACGTGCAATGATGCCGCTGGTTTAATCGGCACGGGCTTGTGCTGCCGGCGCGCATCGTGCCGCCGCTGGCGGTTGCGCGGCGGGGGCATGCGAATCCCGTCTCGAATATGGATGGCGCACGCCATCGATGTACAGGACGCAAGCCATCGCCGCGGCCCGTCGTGGCTAACTGACGGCTTGGCGCCGCCCGGCGCCGTTCACGTGTCGATATTGACGCCCTATACTGCGCACGCAGTTGCTGAACTCCGTTCTCATCCAACTTACTCAAATCAAGGAACGCTCATGTTGACTCGCTCGATACTTTCCGCGGCCGTGTTTTCGCTCGCCGCGTGCGCGACGGCGCCGTCCGTCGCGCACGACAGCGATGACGCGTTAGCCGATGCCGGCTCGCACGGCCATCCAGTGAAGGTGATGATCGTCACGATGTTCGGCCCTGAAGGGCAAGCGTGGCTCGACAAGCTCGGACCGTGGAAGGACATCAAGGTGGCCGGCCTGTCGCCCGATTATCCGGCTGTCCACTGCAACAAGGACGACGTGTGCGTCGTCACGACGGGCATGGGCTATGCGAACGCCGCGTCGACGATCATGGCGCTGACGTTCTCGAACCGCTTCGATTTACGCAAGACCTACTTCCTGATCTCGGGCATCGCGGGCGTGAGCCCGAAGCAAGGCACGCTCGGTACCGCGGCGTGGTCGAGGTATCTGGTCGATTTCAGCCTGCAGTGGGAAATCGATGCGCGTGACATTCCGCCGAATTGGAACACCGGCTATCTCGGCATCAACACGAAGAATCCGAACGACAAGCCGCCGCTCGACTATCGCACCGAAGTGTTCCAACTGAACGGCAAGCTGACCGATGCCGCCTTCGCGCTATCGCGCAACGTGACGCTCGCGGACAGCACGCAGGCGCAGGCGGCGCGCGCGAAGTTCAACTACGCGCCCGCGAACCAGCCGCCCGCGGTGATGCGCTGTGACACGCTGTCCGGTAACACGTGGTTCTCCGGCACGCGGCTTGGCGAGCGTGCCGACCAGTGGGCGAAGATCCTCACCGATAACAAAGGCGTGTACTGCATGACCGCGCAGGAGGACAGCTCGTCGTTCGAGGCGTTGAAGCGCGCGGAGAGCGTGGGCCGCGTCGACACGTCTCGCGTCGCGGTGCTGCGCACCGGCTCGGATTTCGATCGTCCGTATCAAGGCCAGACGGACGTCGACAATCTGCTGAACTACGCGGATCAAGGCGGCTTCACGCTTGCCACCCAGAATCTGTATCTCGCGGGCAATCCGCTCGTGCAGGACATCGTCAAGCACTGGGGCGACTGGAAGAACGGCGTGCCGGCCCGTTGACGCTCGCCGCGCATAGTGATGCGTGCTTCGCGTGCGGCATGGGTGCGCATCAATCGGCGGCGGGCGCGGTCGAGCGGAACGGCTTCCAGACGGGCGTGTTGTCGTCCCAATGATCGAGCGGTGAAGGGATCGGTTCGTTCATGATGGTGATCTGACGGCGACGAATGCGGTGAACTGTATTGAATGTTGAATGGACATGACGCCGCGTATCGGTTTCGATGCGCGGCGTCATGCGTTTACCGGCCTGCGCCGGCGAGCTGATTCGCATTCGGATCGGGCCGGTACGCGCGTTGCGCGAGTTCGACACCGGGCGCACCGGGCGGCGCGTACGACATCGACTTGCGCAGTGCGGCCAGCGTGCCGTCGCGTTGCGCTTGTTCTAGCTCGGCGCGCACGTCGGCGCGTGTGCGGGGGCCCTGGTTGTACCGCGCTGCATTGACGTAATCGCCTGCGTGAGCTGTGACGGTATCCGTGGCGAATGCCGGCGCGGTAACGGCGAGCGCGACGGTGGCGATGGCGAGAAGACGGCTGCGTTTCATGTGTCACTCCTGTCGATTCGATGCGCACGTTCGAAATGGTGCGGTGCGCGACAGGTTGTAATTTAGGACTAGTTGCGTCGACGATAAATGGCATTGCCGCGAATTGATTTGTCGCGGGAATCGAACAATCGAAGTCCTTGGCAGTGGTAGGGATATCGCCGCGGTGTGCCGCGCGCCTCACGTTGCGCGTGGGCGATGCGCGCGTGCGTGCGCGGGACGGCGCGCGGGGTTGAAGCGACGCGGCGCGGCGCCACTGGTTGGCGGCATTGGCCGCATATGGGCGGACGCGCGACGAAGGCAGTGCGCTCGATGCCCGCAGACGATATGCGCGGGCTTTTTATCGGTAATCCGCGCCGGCGGTACGCTGTACGCTCATTGCGTGCCTTCTTGAAGCAGCGCGATCATCCGCTGCGCCAGCGGCGACAGATAGGCGCTCTTGCGATGGATCGCGCCGATGTGCCGATGCAATTCGAGTTCGCCCGGTGCGAGATCGAGCGCGGCCGCGTCGATCGGCAGGCTCAGCGCCTCGGTGCCGCCGATGCCGACAATGCGCGTGCCTTGCAACAGGCGAAACAGTGACGTGCTGCCGAAATCGGTCTCGATGCGCAGTTTCGGCAGCGGCAGCTCGCGCCGGCGGAAGGCGTCGTCGATGCGCTGCCGCACGGGAATCGTCGGTCCCGGCAGCAGCCAGTCCTGCTCGACAAGATCCTCGAGCGTCACGCCGCGCTTGCGATGCAGCGGATGCGCCGCATCCGCGAGTACGAACAGCCGGTCCTGAAAAAGCGGTGCGACGTCGAAGCCCTCGGTGTCGTCCGTAGGCTCCGGCGCGATCGCGAGATCGAGTTCGCCGGCTGCGAGCAGATCGAACAGGTCGTGCGCCAGACGTCTGCGCAGACGCAGTTTCGCGGCCGGCCGTTCGCCGATCAAGCGGCGGCACGCGCCGAGCACGAGCGCGTTCGGCACGGTCGGCGAATAGCCGATCCGCACCATGCCCAGCTCGCCGCTGCGAATCGCCTGTGCCTCCTTCAGCGCATCGTCGTACTCGAGGGCGATGCGCCGCGCCCGCACGATGAATTGCGTGCCCGCCGGCGTCGCGATGACGCCGCTCGCGGTGCGCTCGAACAGCGTCAGGCCAAGCTGTGCCTCGATCCGCTGAATCGCCTTCGTCAGCGCCGGCTGGCTGAGCCCGAGCGCATCGGCTGCCTTGCCGATGCTGCCGTGACGTTCGACGGCAAGCAGATAGTCGATGTCGCGCGTTTCCATCTGTCATTCCCAATGGTTATGGCTGTATAGCCGATCTCGCATTGTAGTGATGCCTTCCATCATACAGACTGGTGCAACGGATCGAACCACGGAGAATCGATTGAGCTTTCCCTATTTCCTGCGACGGGCTGCGCGCTATTGGGGCGACTTGCCGGCTGTCGTTCATCGTGACCGCGCGCTCAGCTATCGACAGTTAGACGAACGATCGACGCGGCTTGCGAATGCGCTGCTCGGCCTGGGCTTCAAGAAGGGCAGCGCGATCGCGGTCCAGGCGCGCAACTGCGCGGAACTCGTCGAGATCGAATGCGCGCTGTACAAGGCGGGCCTCGTGAAGGCCGCGCTGAACCCACGCTTCACGATGGCCGAGGCCTCGGACGTGATCGAAAGTTGCGCGCCCGTCGCGCTGATCGCGGGGCCCGGTTATACGCGCTATGCACCCGATACGCGCGGCTGCGCGTCGATCGAGCGCTTCATCGCGATCGGCGAACCGACGACGGGTTACCTCGACTACGAAACGCTGATCGAGCAGGCGAGCGCGCAGGCGCCGAACGTCGTCTGCAGGCCGGACGATCTCGCGGTGCTGCATTTCTCGTCGGGCTCGACGGGCAAGATCAAGGCGGCGATGCAAAGCTACGGCAATCGTCTAGCGTCGCTGCGCAAGCTGTTGCTCGGTATGGATCGCCCCGCGTGGCCGGGCGATCGCGTTGCGCTGATCGGCCCCGTCACGCACGCGTCTGGGATGCTGATGCAGCCTTATCTGTACTGCGGCGCGACACTCGTGTTGTTCGACACGTTCGAGCCCGCGCACTTTCTCGCCGAAGTCGAGCGGCTGCGAATCACGCATACGTTCATGGTGCCCGCGATGATCAACATGCTGCTCAACGAGCCGAGCCTCGCGCATGCGGATCTGCGCAGCCTGGCAACGCTCGCGTACGGCGCGGCGCCGATGGCGCCGGCGCGAATCGAGGAGGCATGGGCGCGGATCGGCCCGATTCTGTCGCAAGGCTATGGCGCGAGCGAATCGACGTCTGGCGTCACGCGCCTGAGCATCGCCGATCACGCACACGCGATCCTGAAGCGTCCTGAGCGGCTCGCGTCGTGCGGCCGGCCGCATGGCGAGAGCGAGGTGCGCGTTGTCGACGAGCATGGCCGCGAAGTCGAGGGCGATGCGATCGGCGAGATCGTGATTCGCGGCGACGACGTGTTTCACGGCTATTGGGGCGAGCCGGAGCTGACGCGCGAGGTGCTCGTCGACGGCTGGCTGCATACGGGCGATCTCGCGCGCGTCGACGAGGAGGGTTTTCTGTATCTCGTCGATCGCAAGAAAGACATGATCATCTCGGGCGGCTTCAACGTCTATCCGACCGAAGTCGAGGCGACGCTGTATCGGCATCCGGCCGTGCTCGAGGCGTGCGTCGTCGGCGTGCCCGACGACAAGTGGGGCGAATCGGTGAAGGCGGTGGTGGTGCTGAAGTCGGGCGCGACGTTGCATGCCGACGAGCTGATCGCCCATTGCCGCGCGAGCCTCGCCGACTATAAGCTGCCGCGCTCGGTGAATTTCGTCGCCGATCTGCCGAAGAATCCGAGCGGCAAGATCGCGCGCAAGCTGGTGCGCGAGCATTTCTGGCAAGGCGTCGCGCGTCGCGTCAATTGATGAGGAAGCCTGATGTTCGATGATCTGACGCATCCCGAATTCGTCGCGGTCCGCGACGGCATTCGCAGTTTCGTTTCGAATGAGCTGATCCCGCTCGAGCGCGAGCTTGGGCTCGACGCCGAGGCACCCTGGCCGAAGGAGACATTGCGGCGCGTGTGGCGGCGTTCTGCCGAGTTGGGTTTTTATTCCGCCTGCCTGCCCGCCGCGCTCGGTGGCAAAGGCTTGTCGATTCTCGAGCAATGCGCGCTGAAGGCCGACCTTGCCGCAAGCGGCGCGGTGCTTGCGCCGCACGTGCTCGGCGATCTCGGCGGCCCGCCGCGCGTGGGCAACATGCTGAAGTACGCGACGCCGGATCAGCTCGAACGCTATTTCATGCCGGTGATCCGCGGCGAGAAATCGACTTGCTTCGCGTTGACCGAGCCGCACTCCGGCTCCGATGCGCTGAGCATCAAGACGGCTGCCGTCGTCGACGGCGACGAACTGGTGATCGACGGTGCGAAGCATTACATCAGCGGCGCGCCGTTCGCGGATTTCGCGATCGTGATGTGCGTGACCGACGCGAGCGAGACGCCGCCGCAGATCAGCGCGGTGCTCGTCGATCTGGATTTGCCCGGCGTGACGGTTTCGCACGAATACGTGCCGATGTCCGGGCAGCACATCGACGCCGACATCCGTTTCGAACGTGTGCGCGTGCCGCGCGCGAATCTTTTTGGCGGCGTCGGCAACGGCTTCAAGCTCGGGATGTCGCGGATCAACGTCAATCGTCTGCTGCATTGCCCGACGATGCTTGGCCTCGCAGCCTTCACGTATCGCGCGGCGCTCGACTATGCGCGCACGCGGCAGCAGTTCGGCGGCCCGATCGCGCGCTTTCAGGCGATTCAGCACATGCTGGCCGACATGGCGTCGGCGTTGTGGGCGTGCGAAAGCATGATCGCGCAGACGGCGGCGCTTGCCGACGCCGGCGCCGATCTGAAGATGAAGGCGGCCGCGTGCAAGCTGTTCGTGTCGGAGCGTTGCTTCGAAGTCGCGGATAAGGCGGTGCAGATCCACGGCAACGTCGGCGTGACGCGCGGCCATCCGGTCGAGCGCGCGTTCCGCACGCTGAGGATGTTCCGGATCGTCACGGGCACGAGCGAGATCCAGCGCAACACGATTGCGCGCGCGATTCTCGAGCCGGCCGGCCAGCGCGGATGAGCGTCGTCGCATCGAATTGCTTACTGGCGCGCTCCGCGCGCCTTGGAGGCGCAGCATGAAGCACAGCAAGCCGGAATGGTCGTGTCTGACCGGCGTCACGATCGTCGACCTCAGCCAGCTACTGCCGGGGCCGCATGCGACCGCGCTGCTCGCGCAGCTCGGCGCGAGCGTCGTGAAGGTCGAGCCGCCCGGCGCGGGCGATGCGTCGCGGCTGCTCGGCGATGCAGTGTTCGCACAGTTCAATCGCGGCAAACGTTCGGTTGCGCTGGATATCAGGACGCCTGAAGGAAAGGCGGCACTCATCGGGCTGGTGCGCGACGCGGATGCCATTGTCGAGGGTTTTCGTCCCGGCGTGATGGCGAAGCTCGGCCTGGATTACGCCGTGCTGGCGCAGGCGAACCCGCGCATCGTGATGTGCTCGATCTCGGGCTTCGGGCAGACGGGGCCGTACGCGCACCGTCCAGGCCACGATCTCAACTATCTGGCGCAAGCCGGCTATTGGTCGGCGCCCGCGCAAGTCGAAGACAAGGTTTCGCGGCCTCGCGTGCGGCTGGCCGATTATGCGGCGGCGAGCCATGCGGCGCTCGCGCTTGCCGTCGCCGTGATGAGCGCGCGGCAGAACGGGCGCGGCCAGCATCTCGACGTGTCGATTCACGACGCGACGATGTCCTGGGTCGCGCCTGCGGCCTGGGCCGCACGCAAACGCGGCGCGGATGCGTCGCCGCTCGTGATGCCCGACAACGATTTGTTCGAAACCGCGGACGGCCGGCATCTCGCGCTCGGCATTCTCGAGAACAAATTCTGGATCGCATTGCGCGACGCGCTCGGCGACGAGTTCCCGGTGTTGGCCGACGAGCGGTTCGAGACGCGTATCGGCAGGCAGCGGCACAAGAGCGAAGTGCATGCGGTGTTGAAGGCCGTTTTCGCGACGCGCTCTCTCGCCGAATGGAGCGACGCACTGGCTAGCTTCGATTTGCCGATCGCGCCCGTGCTCGACGCCGATGAATTGTTCGACGATCCGCACGTTCAGGCGCGCGGGATGGTGCGTGAAATCGACGGCGGTCAGGCGATCGCGCTGCGCTTTCCGGTGAAGTTCTCGCTTGGATTGCCCGATGGCGACGATCGCGTGCCAGCGCTGGGCGAGATGTCGCCCGACATATCGACGCGGGACAGCGCGGCTTGACGCGCTGAGGCGACCGGCCCGCCAGGGTCGGCGACCGAACAACAGGCACGGAGACACGGATGACGACAGACAACGCGTGTTATCGCCCCGCGCGGGCATGGTCGATCGCGATCATGCTTGCGCTGATGATGCTCGTGAATTTTCTCGACAAGGTTGTGCTTGGCCTCGTGTCGGTGCCGATGATGCGCGAGCTGCATCTGTCGCCGACACAATTCGGATTGATCGCCGGCAGTCTCAACTGGCTGTTTTCGGTGTCGGCCGTGATCGGCGGAATCGCGGCGAACCGGTTGTCGACGAAATGGCTGCTGCTCGGCATGGGCGCCGCATGGGCGGCGTTGCAATTGCCGATGCTCGCCGCTAGCTCGGTGTGGGTGATCGTCGCGTGCCGCGTGTTGCTCGGCATTGGCGAAGGTCCGGCGTCGCCCGTTGCCGTTCATGCGCTGTACAAGTGGTTTCCCGATGCGAAGCGCAATCTGCCTGTCGCCGTACTGCATCAAGGCAGCGCGCTTGGCCTGCTGATCGCCGGGTTGACGATTCCCATCGTGTCGTCGCATTGGGGCTGGCGCGCGAATTTCGCATTGCTTGCCGCGCTCGGCGCGATCTGGTGCATCGCCTGGTTCGCGTATGGCGAGGAGGGCGCGTTGGACCGCACGGGGCCACGTGCGAGCGCTGCCGCCGCCGAGCGCGTGCCTTACGCGCTGTTGCTCACCGATCGCACGGTGCTCGGCAATTTCCTCGGGCATTTCGCGGCGAACTGGATTCTCGCGATGACGCTGACTTGGTTGCCCACTTATCTGCAACTTGGCCTGGGTTTCGGCGCGCATTCGGTGGGCCGGTTGTTTGCGCTGTTCGTCGCGGTCACTTCGCCGTTGAGCCTTGCGCTCGCGTGGGGCTCGCAGCGGCTGCTCGCGCGCGGCGTGACGTCACGGGTCGGGCGCGGCTTGTTCGTGTCGGCGGCGCTCGCGCTCGCGGGCCTGCTGCTCGCCACGCTCGTCGTGCCCGGCCTGCCTCCCATGGGCAAGATCGTGTTGCTGACGTTCGGCAGTGGTTTGACGCTCGTCATGTACTCGATCGGCCCCGCGATGCTCGGCGAAGTGACGCCCGACGCGCAGCGCGGGGGGATTCTCGCGCTTAGCAATGGATTCGCATCGCTCGCAGGGCTTGGTGCGCCCGTTATCGTCGGTGTGCTGATCGAAGCGAAGGGCGGATCGATCGCGCATGGCTTCGAAGCTGCGTGTCTCGTTTGCGGCGTCGTGTTGATGGGATGTGGCTTGCTTGGCGCGATGTGTCTGGACCCGCAATATTCGCGTAGGCGGCTTGCTCGTGGTGCGGCGGCAGCTTGTGACGCGACGCGGGTTTGATGGTGGTGGGTGGTTCGGGTTGGGGTTGGAAAGGGAGTGGCACGAGGTTAATGATTCGTTATGCGAATGATTAATTCGGCGTGCTTGGGTGTGGTGAATGCCATGGGGCCGGAGTAAGCGCTCAAGCGCTAACTCCAGCCAGCCATGTCATGGGATCGGAGGAGACATATGAAAAAAATGGTTTGGCTCGCGCTGGCAGGCGCGTTGCCGGGTTTGGTTCATGCGCAGTCGAGCGTGACGCTGTTCGGCAGGATCGGCGGCGGCGTGCGTTGGGTCAACGGCGTGCAGGGCGGTAGCGTCGTCGGTTTCAATAACAATCTGATCGCCGGCAACGAATTCGGAATACGCGGCAAAGAAGATCTGGGAGGCGGCACGAAAGCGATATTCATGCTCGATGGCGCGTTCAATAGCGGCACAGGCGCGGTGAAGATGAGCAACACGTTGTTCTCGCAGGCGGCGTATGTCGGCTTGTCCGGCGGTTTCGGACGCCTGACGTTCGGCCGGCAGTTCAACGCGGCCGAGGATTTCGGCATCGTTATCGATCCGTCGGGCGGGCGCGGCCAGTCGCTTGCGATCGAACCCGGCGTGCTGTGGGGCGGTAACTACTTCACGCTCGATTCGCGTTTCAACAATACGATCAAGTATCTCGGCGAACTCGGCGGGCTGCGCTATGGCGTGAGCTATTCGCCGGGCGGCGTCGCAGGCAACTCACATGCGGGCACGAACTTCTCGGCGGCCGTGATGTATCAGTATCAATCCGTGCTCGGCGGCGTGTCGTACTCGAAGACCTATAGCCCCGATGGCTCGCAATCCGCGCAAACGCTGCAAACGGGCGGCACCGTGCAGCTCGGCGCCGCGCGCCTTTATCTGAGCTACGCGACGCTCGACGTGTCGGCGGCGAGGGCCGGCCGGCCGAATCGGCGCGACAAGATTCCGTCGGCGGGCATCGTCTATCAGCCGGCGCCGTCATGGCAATTCACCGCGGCCGTCTACGACGATATCGCGAGCAATCTCGGTAACGTGCGCGGCGCAAGTGGGCACAAGCTGTCGTCCTATGCAGTCGTCGAATATTTCCTGTCGAAGCGCACCGAGCTTTATGCGGAGATCGACCGCAACGGCTTTACGGGCGCCTACAAGCGCGATCCGGCGAACGTCGCGGCGCTCGGGCTGCGGCCGGAGGCGGGGGGCATGACGGGTGTGTCGCTTGGCTTGATGACGCATTTCTGAGGCCGGCGGCGATAGCGACGATCTCTCGTTTACCTTATTTCAGGACATGTTTTCGATGAAGCCGATTTCTTGTTTATTCGTCATTTTGGCCACGGCGACATGCGTGGAGGCGGCCCCGGGGTTCGCACAGATGCCGACATCGGAGGCTCGGCCCGCATTGGCATCGGCGCCCGCGGTCGACGTTGCGACGCGTAAGCAGCATCAAGCCGAAGACCGGCGCTTGAAGCGCCGCGTCAGCGCGGCGCTCGCGCGCGTGCGCGGCCTCAATTCGACGCGCCTGATCGTGCGCGCGCACGACGGCGACGTCACATTGCTCGGCACGACCACCGACACGAGCCAGATTGAGTTGGCGGTTCAGGCCGCGCAACGCGTCGATGGCGTGAAGCGCGTGCAGAACGCGATTCGCATTGGTGAACCGGGGCTGTGATCGTTGCGCCGCCACGAGCCGGTAGTCGGCCGGAATCGGTTTGCGGTCGAAGCAGCCGCGTTTCATCACCTGTTTTCCAATAACGGAGTCCGCATGTTCAATATGCATGTTTTATCGAAAGGCCGCGCGATGCGCAGCGCGGCCATGGCTTGTCTGATGGCGACGGCCTCATGGTGCCAGGCCGGCATGCCGGACGATGCTGCCGCCGGCTCCGATCCCGTCAAGCTAGGCATCATGCAAGGTTTTCCGCCGCCGCAGGACAAGCTCGTGACGAAGGCGAACGCGTTTAGGTTTCCGAACTTGCGCTGGTCTCTGCGCAATACGCGCCTGAGCGTGCCGACCGCGAATGTCGGCCGTGCGAGCGAGCCGTGGCCGTTGCCGTCCGGCGATGCGGCGGCGCTCGACGATGTGCGTTTCGTTGTCGACGGCCGCACGCTGACGCTCGCCGATTATCTGCGCGACACCTATACCGACGGCTTCATCGTGGTGAGCCGGGGCAAGGTCGTTTATGAGCGCTACTTCGATTCGTTCGGGCCGCGTGATCTCCATGCATGGGCGTCGATGACGAAATCGGTGACGGGGCTTGTCGCCGCGCGGTTGATCGCCGAAGGCCGGCTCGATCCGCAGGCGCCGCTCGCGCGCTACGTGCCCGAGCTGGCGGATACGCCGTTCGGTGCGGCGACGGTCCAGCAGAATCTCGATATGGAAGTGCCAGTGACCTATCCGTCGGGTCTGCCGCCCGATCTTGGGTTGTTCGGCGCGGTCGGTATCGCGCCGCGCCGCGACGGCGCGCCGGACACGATCTACGATTTCCTGAGGGTGGCGCGTGCGACCCCCGGCATGACGGCGGGCCAGATGTGGTTCTATCAGAACGGTTCGCCGGAGGCGGTTGCGTGGGCGCTGTGTCGGATCGCGGGCCGCTCGTGGAGCGAGCTGGTTGCAGACGATGTGTGGCGCCGAATCGCGGGCGACGATGCGTATGTCGTCGTCGATCGCGTCGGCGCCGAGATGGCGAGCGGCGGCTTGCATACGACGCTGCGCGACGCGGCGCGCTTTGCCGAGTTCGTGCGCACGGGCGCGGGCGCGAAGTCGCGAACCGGTTCGGATGCCGAAGCGAATGCGAAGTCTGGCGCGGGTTCGGCAAGCGGCGCTGCAGAGCTGATGCGTGCGGCGATCCGCATCGCGCTGAAACCGGCCGACAATGCGGCGCTGTTTGCCCGGGGCAATCTTGCCGTGGGCCGAGCCGGTTATTCGTATCGCGATTACTGGTATCAGACGAACGACGGCGACGGTTCGTTCGTCGCGAGCGGGCGCTTCGGGCAGGCGATCCTGGTCGATCCGAAGGCGGCGCTGTCGATCGTCAAGTTCTCGTCGTCGCCGGATTTGGCGCCGCGCGCGCAGAGTGCGCGCGGCCAAGCCGCCGCGCGTCCGGCGCTGGAGCGCGCCGACGCGCTTCAAGCCGCGGCGCGTGCGATCGCTGCGGTGCTCGCGCGCTGAATGCACCGGATAGTTACGCCGAGCAGATCGAGATCGGAAATGGCGGGTGCGTTTCGCGCGTGTGCGAGCATGGCCGAGTACGCCCCAGCCGTTTCGAGCGCGCGCGGCGCACCTCGTGCGGCGCCATTGTCACGATGCCTGCCAGGCTGGCCATTTCTCTTGCGCTACGCTGCCTCGCCCCGCCCGCGCCAACGTACATTCGCCTGCGGCATTCGGCGCGTTCGCTCGATTCGCATCATGGATGCGAGACTCACGCCACCCACTCGTTCAGCACCGGCGTATCGAGCGACGGCGCGCGCTCGGCTTCCTCGAACGTGCGTTTGCTGCAAGCCGCATCGAGCCCCTTGCGTCCGCTCAACAGCGGGCAGCGATCGAAGATCTCGGCGACCCAGTCGACGAATACGCGCACCTTCGGCGATAGATGACGGCTGTGAGGATAGACGACCGAGATCGGCATCGGCAGCGGCCGGTAGCCGGTCAGCACTTCCTTCAGCGTGCCGTCGCGCAGCTGCGGCAGCACCATGAAGAGCGGCGGCTGAATCAGCCCGAAGCCTTCGACGCCACAGGTCACGTAGGCGTCCGCGTCGTTGACCGACACGAGCCCGTTCATCTTCACCTCGACTTCCTTGCCGTCGATCAGGAACGCCCAATCGATGTTGCGTCCGGTGCGGCTCGAAAAATAGTTGACGGCTTTGTGTCCGGCAAGTTCGTCGATGGTGCGCGGCTCGCCGTACTTCTCGAGATACTCGGGCGACGCGACTGTCGTTCCCTCGAACAGCCCGACGCGCCGCGCGACGAGCGACGAATCCTGCAGCGCGCCGACGCGGATCACGCAATCGACTCCCTCCTGCAGAAGATCGACGGGCCTGTCGGTAAGCCCCAGTTGCAGGTCGATATCCGGGTAGCGCGTGTGGAATTCGCACAGCGCGGGGATCACGATCAGGCGTCCGATCGAGCCGGGCATATCGACTCGCAGCTTGCCGTGCGGCTTGCGGTTGTTGACCTGAAAACTTGCTTCGGTCTCCTCGACATCTGCGAGAATGCGCACGCAGCGCTCGTAATAGGCAGCGCCGTCGGGCGTGAGCGACAAACGGCGCGTCGTGCGGTGCATCAGCCGCACGCCGAGGAAGGATTCCAGATTCTGGATGATCGTCGTCACCGACGCGCGCGGCAGCCCAAGCGTCTCGGCTGCCTTGGTGAAGCTGTTTGTATCGACGACGCGCGTAAATACCTGCATGGCTTGCAGCCGATCCATCACTACCTCCGCGATTGACCCCCTAACGACCAAAGGCCGCGACACCATGCGAGTGACGCAGCCAACAATTGTTCAAGGGAAGTGAATTGTGTTGCCGGATTATAGGCATTTATCCGGATGTTTGCCGGACCGAGAATTCGATCCATCTTGAAATGGATGCGCGCTGCCGCGCACGCTCACTATGGACGCATTCGACTTTCGCCGCCTGAGCACCGCCCGAGCGAGCGCTGACAAGACGCTCGCGCGCCCGGCGCTTGCGGTATCGGAGGTTGTGATCGCAGGCTATGCGCAGGACATCGGCTTGCGTTTATATCGGCGTCCCGATAAATCCTCAATGCCAGTAGTGCTTTATTTTCATGGCGGCGGTTTCGTGCGCGGCTCGCTCGACGACGCCGACCGTGCCGCGCGCTATCTCGCCGAGCAGGTGCCGGCGCTCGTCGTATCGGTCGATTATTCGCTCGCGCCGCGCCATCCGTTTCCGGCCGCGCCGGAGGATGCGTACTGCGCGGCACGCTGGGCCGACGCCCGTGCCCGCGCATTTGGCGGCAATCCGCGCAAGATCGCCGTTGCCGGGCACGACGCGGGCGGCCATCTGGCGAACTGTCTGTCATTCATTGCGCGCGACCGCGGTGAAATTCGCATCGCCGCGCAGGCGCTGTTCGGTCCGATGCTGGACCCGAGCATGACGCGGCTCGCCGATGCAGCGCGCTTATCGTCTGACATTACTGAGCGTGAATGTGCGGCGTGCTATCGCGCGTATTTGCCGCAGCCCGCGCAGCGGATGCATCCGTATGCGGCGCCGCTCGAGTCGGCGCGCCTTGCCGGGCTGCCGCCCACGCTCGTTGCAACCGCGCAGAACGACGTATTGCACGGCGAGGCGGAGAAGTACGCGAGTTGTCTGATCGAGGCCGGTGTACTGACGCAGGTAATCCGCTATCGCGACGTGTCGCATGCGGCGCTCGCCGATCACGCGCCTGCGTTGCAGGAGGCGGCACGGTTCCTTCAGTGCCGTTTCGGCGCAGGCGTGCCGGGCTGATGTTTGCCGCCGTTTCATTCGAATTCGAGCAACCAACCGAACAATTTGGAGATTTTTTCATGGCTATTTTGCGTACTCGTCATTCGCGGATCGCCGCTGCGGTACTTGTCGTCGTCGCGGCCGGGCTTGGTGCGTTCGGCGCGATGCGCGTGAACGCAAGCAGTGCCGACAAAGCGCAGGCGCCGCTGACGGAAGTGGACGTGGCTGGGGTGCTGTCGAAGACGGTGACGGATTGGCAGAGCTATTCGGGGCGT
>NZ_FXAN01000124.1 GCF_900176645.1 Burkholderia singularis | reverse complement strand
CAAGTATGCGGGCGAGCCGTTCCTGCGCCACCTGATCGAAGCGGCGGTCGAGTCGTATCCGCATATTCCGGTCGTCATGCACCAGGACCACGGCCAGTCGCCCGCGGTATGCGCGGCGGCGATCCGAAGCGGCTTTACGAGCGTGATGATGGACGGCTCGCTGGAGGCCGACGGCAAGACGGTCGCGTCGTATGAATACAATGTCGACGTGTCGAGGAAGGTCGTCGAATTCGCGCATGCGATCGGCGTGACCGTCGAAGCGGAGCTGGGCGTGCTCGGCTCGCTCGAGACGATGAAGGGCGACAAGGAGGACGGTCACGGCGCGGAAGGCACGATGACCCGCGAGCAACTGCTGACCGATCCGGAGCAGGCCGCCGATTTCGTCAAGCAGACGCAATGCGACGCCCTCGCGATCGCGATCGGCACGTCGCACGGTGCGTACAAGTTCTCGAAGAAGCCGACGGGCGATATTCTGGCAATCGAGCGGATCAAGGAAATTCATGCGCGCATTCCGAATACGCACCTCGTGATGCACGGCTCGTCGTCGGTGCCGCAGGAACTGCTCGCCGAGATCCGCGAGTTCGGCGGCGATCTGAAGGAAACCTATGGCGTGCCCGTCGAGGAGATCCAGGAAGGGATCAAGCACGGGGTGCGCAAGATCAATATCGACACCGACCTGCGCCTGGCGATCACGGCTGCGATTCGCCGCTATTTCGTCGAGAATCCGGCAAAATTCGATCCGCGCGACTACCTGAAGCCGGCGCGCGAAGCGGCGAAGAAGATCTGCGTCGCGCGCTACGTCGCGTTCGGCTGCGAAGGTCAGGCGGGCAAGATCAAGCCGGTTCCGCTCGACAAGATTGCCGAGCGCTATAAGTCGGGCGAGCTGGCGCAAGTCGTGCGCTGAACCGACGCGCAATCGGCCGGACGGGCGGCAGCGTGCCGCCGTTGTCCGGCTGCCGGCCCGCTGTGCTGTAAGATCGCCGTTCCCGCGTACCGACGGGAACGGCGTTTCCCTTTTTGTTTGGCCCTCATTTCTGCGAAAAGACGATGTCTACCCTTTACGAATCCACGCTGCGCTCGCTGCCGCTTCTCGGTCGCGGCAAGGTCCGCGACAACTACGCGGTCGGCCGTGACAAGCTCCTGATCGTGACGACCGACCGCCTGTCGGCGTTCGACGTCATCATGGGCGAGCCGATTCCGAACAAAGGGCGCGTGCTCAACCAGATGGCCAATTTCTGGTTCGGCAAGCTTGCGCACATCGTGCCGAACCATCTGACGGGCGACGCGCCGGAATCGGTCGTCGCGGCCGACGAAGTCGAGCAGGTGCAGGGGCGCGCGGTGGTGGTCAAGCGTCTCGAGCCGATCCTGATCGAAGCGGTCGTGCGCGGCCATCTGGCCGGCAGCGGCTGGAAGGATTATCAGGCGACGGGCAAGGTGTGCGGCGTCGAGCTGCCGGCTGGCCTGCAAAACGCGCAGAAGCTGCCCGAGCCGATCTTCACGCCGGCGGCGAAGGCCGAGCTTGGCCACCACGACGAGAACATCTCGTTCGAGGAAACTGAGCGCCGCATCGGCACCGAGCTTGCCGCGACGATCCGCGACATCTCGATCCGCTTGTACAAGGAAGCGGCCGATTATGCGGCAACCCGCGGCATCATCATCGCCGATACGAAGTTCGAATTCGGCCTCGACAACCACGGCGAGCTGTACCTGATGGACGAGGCGCTGACGGCCGATTCGTCGCGTTTCTGGCCGGCCGACCAATATCAGGTGGGCACCAATCCGCCGTCGTTCGACAAGCAGTTCGTGCGCGACTGGCTGGAGACGCAGGACTGGGACAAGACGCCGCCCGCGCCGAAGCTGCCCGACGAGGTGATCGCGAAGACGAGCGCGAAGTATCAGGAAGCGCTCGAGCGGATCACCGGCGGCACGCTCGCCTGATTCGCGCCCCGATTGATTGACGCGAGGAAGCGCACGATGAGCGAAGTACAGAACGCCCAACATCACACGCACAGCGCGCCGTTGGTCGGCGTGCTGATGGGCTCCAGTTCCGATTGGGACGTGATGCGGCATGCCGTTGCGATCCTGCAGGAGTTTGGCGTGCCTTACGAGGCCAAGGTCGTCTCCGCGCACCGGATGCCCGACGAGATGTTCGATTATGCCGAGAAGGCGCGCGAGCGCGGCCTGCGCGCGATCATCGCGGGCGCGGGAGGCGCCGCGCACCTGCCGGGCATGCTCGCCGCGAAGACGACGGTGCCCGTGCTCGGCGTGCCGGTGGCGAGCAAGTATCTGAAGGGCGTCGATTCGCTGCACTCGATCGTGCAGATGCCCAAAGGCGTGCCGGTCGCGACGTTCGCGATCGGCGAGGCGGGCGCGGCGAATGCGGCGCTGTTCGCGGTGTCGATTCTGTCGGGCACGTTGCCCGATTATGCGAACCGGCTGGCCGGCTTTCGCGTGCGGCAGAACGAGGCCGCGCACGCGATGGTGCTGCCGCCGCTGTGACGCGGGCGGCCAAGCGGGCTGGGCGGGAGCGTCCGGGCCGTCTGTTGCCGCCGATTCCTGAAATGAAACAACGTCCGCGCTGCTTTTCGCCGCTTTCCCCCGGGGAGCGGCCGACATGCGTGCCCGACGCAACCGCCGTCGGGGCGCCGGGCGGCGCGGCGAGTACTTGTCGATCCGGAAACCGGCGCATGGGCGCCGAAACCGGTCCTATGCAAGGCTGACATGACTGCAATCCCCACTCCGATTTCTCCGATTCTGCCCGGCGCCTGGCTCGGCATGGTCGGCGGCGGCCAGCTTGGCCGCATGTTCTGTTTTGCCGCGCAGGCGATGGGCTATCGCGTCGCGGTGCTCGATCCCGATCCGGCAAGCCCGGCGGGCACCGTCGCTGACCGGCATTTGCGTGCCGCTTACGACGACCAGGCGGCGCTCACCGAGCTTGCCCAGCTTTGCGACGCGGTGTCGACCGAATTCGAGAACGTTCCGGCGGCCAGCCTGGATTTTCTCGCGCAGACCACCTTCGTCGCACCGGCCGGCCGGTGCGTCGCGATCGCGCAGGACCGCATCGCCGAGAAGCGCTTTATCGCGGCCTGCGGCGTGCCGGTCGCGCCGCACGTCGTGATCGAAACGGCTGATGCGCTCGCGGCGCTCGCCGACGCCGAACTCGAGGCGGTGCTGCCCGGCATCCTGAAGACCGCGCGCCTCGGATACGACGGCAAGGGGCAGGCGCGTGTCGCGAGCGCGCAGGACGTGCGCGATGCGTATGCGGCGATGGGCGCGGTGCCTTGCGTGCTCGAGAAGCGTCTGCCGCTCGCATTCGAGGTATCGGCGCTGATCGCGCGCGGCGTGAACGGCGAGGCGGCGACGTTTGCGCTCGCGCAGAACACCCATCGCGGCGGCATTCTGGCGCTGAGCGTCGCGCCCGCTCCCGCGGCGAGCGACGCGCTGGCGAGCGACGCGCTCAAAGCGGCGTTGAAGATCGCCGCTTCGCTCGATTACGTTGGCGTGCTGTGCGTCGAATTCTTCGTGCTCGAAGATGGTTCGCTCGTTGCGAACGAGATGGCGCCGCGGCCGCACAACTCCGGCCATTACACGCTGGACGCGTGCGAGACGAACCAGTTCGAGCAGCAGGTGCGCGCAATGACGCGGCTACCGCTGGGCAGCACGCGCCAGCATTCGCCCGCGGCGATGCTCAACATACTCGGCGACGTGTGGTTCGCGCATGGCGGTCCCGCCGACGCAGGCGCGTTGCCGCAGCCGGTGACGCCGCCGTGGGATCAGGTCGCCGCCATGCCGACGGCGCGGCTGCATCTATACGGCAAGGAGGATGCGCGGATCGGCCGCAAGATGGGCCACGTGAATTTCACTGCGGCGACGCTCGACGAAGCGGTCGAGGGCGCGAACGCGTGCGCTCGGCTGCTGCGCATCGCGCTCGATTGATGGGGCGGACGATGTCGAACGATCGACCGTTTCCGAGCGCCGCGCAGATTGACGACGCGGCCGCGCGGCTCGACGCGGGCGAGCTGGTCGCGTTTCCGACCGAAACCGTCTACGGGCTCGGCGCCGACGCGCAAAACCCGGCCGCTGTTGCACGGATCTACGCGGCGAAGGGGCGTCCCGCGAATCATCCGGTGATCGTTCACCTCGCGCCGGGCAGCGATCCGGACTATTGGTCGGATGCGTTGTCTGCCGACGCGCGCAAGCTGATGGACGCGTTCTGGCCGGGCCCGCTCACGCTGATCGTCAAGCGCGCCGCGCGTATTCCCGATGCGGTGAGCGGCGGCCAGGATTCGATCGGGCTGCGCTGCCCGTCCCATCCGGTCGCGCAGGCGCTGTTGCGCGCGTTCGATGCGCGGCGCGGCGGGCGTGGCGGCGTGGCGGCGCCTTCGGCGAACCGTTTCGGCCACGTGAGCCCGACTACCGCGCAGCACGTGCGCGACGAATTCGGCGGCACGGTGCAGGTGCTCGACGGCGGTGCGTCCGACGTTGGCATCGAGTCGACGATCGTCGATTTGTCGCGTGGATTTCCGGCGCTGCTGCGCCCCGGCCATGTGACGCCGCAGCAGATTGCCGACGTGCTCGGCGTCGCGCCCCGGCTGCCCGACGGCAGCGATGCGGGCGCGCCGCGCGCATCCGGCACGTTGAAGGCGCATTACGCGCCGCGTACACCGCTTGCGCTCGCGCCATTCGAGCAACTCGACGCGTGGCTTGCCGCCGCGCGTGCCAATGGCGAGCGCGTGGCGCTCGTCGCGCGCCCGACGAGCGCGCGTGCGTGGGCGCACGCGGACGGCGTGCATTTCGTCGCGGCGCCCGAAGACCCGCAAGGGTATGCGCGCGAGCTTTACGGGCTGCTGCGCGCGCTCGATCGGGCGCGGGTCGCGCGCATTCTGGTCGAGAAGCTGCCGGATACGCCCGAGTGGGCTGCGCTCAACGATCGGCTTGGCCGCGCGGCGGCGGCGTTCGACGCCGAGCAATGACACATGCGCGGATTGCGCGTGCCGCTGCCCGCCAGGACGCGGCCGCCCGTGTGCAGCGCATGGGGGCGTCATTGCTGGCACGCTGCCATGTCCGCGCCGGCGTGGGTGAAATCGGATCACGACAAAAAATGCCCGGCTCGCGTCACGCGAGCCGGGCATTTTCCTTAGATGCGCGAAATCGGCCGCGCCGGGTTCAGCGGCTGATGCCCGCCGCCGCGATCTGCTGCTTCACATACTGCGCGAGCAGCGTATGCATACGCGTGCTTGGATGGAGCGGGTCGGCGAACATATAGGTCTGGTCGGCGTCAGGCGTCGTATACATCGGCGGCGAACAGAACAGCGCCCATGCGAACACCGACGGGTCCGGCGCGCCCGCCGCCGCGCCGGCGGCCTCCATCGCCTGCAAATTGCACGCGGTGCCCGTATTCGTCACCGAGAAGCCGTAAGTCTTCGCGTTCGCGGCGATGTTGTTCGCCCATGTGAACAGATCGAGGACCGCGACCTTCGCCGGATCGACGTTGAGCGCCTTCAGCGATGCGGCAAGCGTGCCGTTGAAGAGCTGCGACATTTGCGTGAACGCGCCCTGAGCGCCGGCCGCCACGGCCACCGGCGTTTGCCCCATATCCCGTGTGTTCGCGACAAACACGTGCGTCGCGCCCGCTGCGACGATCTGCTGGATGATTCCCGCAAGCTGCTGCGCGGCCGCGCCGACTGCCTGCCCGGCCGCCTGTTGAGCCGCCGGCGTGTTGCCGGCCGTTTGCACGGCCTGCATCTGGTAAAGAATGTCGGCTTCGCCGACGGTCACGAGCACGATCTGGTTCGAATTGAAACTGCCGTGCTGCTGCAGATATTGCTGGACCTGCGTGGCGACCGGCACCGTCGTCGCGCCGGCGTAATCGGCGTTCGGCGTGCCCTCGGGCGCATGGCCGATGCCGGGTTGCTGCGATACGCGCGCGCCGCCTTGCGCGTAATCCAGGCCGCCCGCGGCCTGCAACGGCACGCCGACGCCGCCTTCGAACGCGGGCGTGAGCGTGTTGCCGTAATAGGCGGCGACTTCTTGCGTGAAGACTTGGCCGGGGTTCGTCGTGAAGCGTCCGCCGCCGCCGAACAGATGCTGGACTTGCTTGGCGTAGGTGCCGGCGTCCGACAGGCTGTCGCCGAATGCGACCACCTGCATGTTCGCGCGGCCGGCGGTGGCGGGCGTGTCGTCGCCGCCGCCGCAGGCGGCGAGCACGGCGAGCAGCGCGCCTGCGCATGCTGTTTGGGCGGTGCGGCGCAGCAGGCGGGTCGTGAAGCGGGCGGAAGAGAGTAGCGTTGGTCTCGTATTCATGATTTTGTCGGTCAAGAGGGAATTCGCGTGGCCGGGCTTGCGTCGCGTCAGGCATCAATGCGGCGCATCGAGCCCCGAAAGGCAACCGGCGATGAGATTATCGGAGGTACGGTGCCGGTGGTTTGTGCGCAAACGGACCTTCGCGCGCGCGATGTGTGCGCCAGATCGCAGGAGCGGTTAAGGCTTTGTCCCAGTGGGGTACGAGTAGATTTACGGCGTCACCCCGAACGCTCTCGTCAGACAAAAAACGCCTGGTTCGCGCGATGCGAACCAGGCGTTTTCGGGCGGCGCGGGCGATGCGCCGGCGTCAGCGGGATCAGTTGCCGATACCCGCCGCTTTGATCTGCTGCTCCATGTATTGCGCGAACAGCGCGTGCAGGCGGGTCGTCGGGTGAACGGTGTCGGCGAACATGTAGGTCTGATCGGCGTTCGACGCGGTGTACATCTGCGGCGAGCAGAACAGCGACGAGCCAAAGGCGGTCGGATTCGGCACGCCGCCGGCCTTGGTGGCGGCGGCGATCATCGATTGCAGGTTGCACGCAGTGCCGTTTGCCGCCACCGAGAAGCCGTTCGCCTGATAGTTCGCGGCGATCTGGTCTTGCCACGTGAACGCGTCGATCAGCACCGCCTTCTTCGGATCGACGTTGAGCGCCTTCAGCGCTGCCGCGAGCGTGCCGTTGAAGAGCGTCGTGACCTGCGTGAACAACGCCTGCGCCTGCGCGCCGCCCGACAACGCAAGCGGCGTGTTGCCGATGTTCGGCACGTTGACGACGAACACGTGCGTCGCGCCCGCCGCGACGATCTGCTGAACGATTCCCGCGAGCTGCTGCGCGGCGAGGCCGATTTGCTGCGCGGCTTGCTGCAGGGCGGCCGGCGTCGAGCCTTGCGCCTGCGCGACCTGCACCTGATAGAAGATGTCGTTCGCGCCGCCGTTGATCAGCACGATCTGGTTTGAGTTGAAACTGCCGTGCTGCTGCAGGTATTGCTGCACTTGCGTCGCGACAGGAGTGGTCGTTGCCTGGGCGAAATCGGCGTTCGGCGTGCCCGCGCTCGCGTGGCCGACGCCCGGCTGCTGCGTCACGCGCGCGCCGCCTTGCGCATAGCCGTAGCCGCCCGAGGCTTGCAGCGGCACGCCGAAGCCGCCTTCGAACGCAGGCGTGAGCGTGTTGCCGTAGTACGCGGCGACGTCCTGCGTCCACACCTGGCCCGGATTCGTCGTGAACCGGCCGCCGCCGAAGCCCAGCAGGATTTTCGGCGAATAGGTGCCGACATCCGACAGGCTGTCGCCGAACGACACGACCTGCATGTTCACACCGGCGCCCGCCGCCGGCTGCCCGTTGTCATCGCCGCCGCCGCACGCGGCAAGGGCGGCGAGGGCGACGCTTGCGAGCACGGCCTGCGCGTAGCGTTTCACGCGTGCGGCGCGAGTGGGTTGTGACGGTCGTTGCGGCTGGTTCATGCGGGTATCTCCTCGTAGGTATGTCGGTGTTGCATGGTGTGCGCCGGGCAGCGAAGCGGCCGGCGCGGTAAATCGCTGAAGCCGTGATGCGAGGCGCCCGCGCGCTTATCGTCCGCGGCGCACGGTGGCGAGCGCTGACGCCTCGGCGGTGTCGGACGCCGCCCGTGCATGATAAGCGCTCGCCCACTCGGGCGGTCCGATAATCGCGCGCAGTTTGTTGCGCCATCCGTCGGCCGTCCAAGCGTCGACGGCCATCGACCGCCATTCGGCGAACGTCGCGACGAGCGGATTGTTCGAGTGCAGCGGCTCGACGATTCCGTACTCGGGCGGATCACGCGGATCTTCTTCGACGAAACTGCCGAACAGCCGGTCCCAGATTACCAGGACGCCTGCGTAATTACGATCGATGTAGCGCGGGTTGCGCGCATGATGCGCGCGATGGATCGACGGCGTATTCAGCACATATTCGAGCCAGCCGAGCTTGCCGATCGTCTGCGTGTGGACGAAGAACTGGAACGCGAGATTGATGAGCACGATGCCGACGATCTGCTGCGGCGCAAAGCCGAGGAACGCCAGCGGCAGCCAGAATGCCCACATGCCGGCGATCGGATACATCAGGCTTTGCCGCATCGCGGTCGAGAAGTTCAGGCGCTCGGACGAATGGTGAACGACGTGGGCGGCCCATAGCCAGCGCACGCGATGGCTCGCGCGATGGAACACGTAGTAGAGCAGGTCTTGTGCGACGAACAGCACGGCGAACGACAGCCACGTGTCGTCCCACGTGAACAGCCGGTAATGCGTATAGCAGTACGCGTAGATGGGAAGCACGACGATCCACGCCAGCTTGTCCGCGCCTTGATGCATCAGCGCAAGCGCGGCGTTGCAGAGCGTGTCGCGCAGGCTGTAGATCGCCTCCGCGGGGCGCGTGCGTGAGACGTGCCATGCTTCCCAGCCGATGCACAGCAGGAAGACCGGCGCAAGCGCGAGCAGCAGCAATTCGATGCTGAATTGCACGATTGTCTCCCCATTATTGCGAATCGGGCGCCGGGCGGCTCGATGCGGTGCGTGCGGCCCGGTGTCTTCGGTTGTAGCCGAAAGGGTACGCAATCGACGTACCGGGCGCGAGAGTGTTTCGTAGAGGGAATCTTCGATGGGTAGTGCACGGCCGCCGGCGTGCAGGCGTGGCCGGCGGACGTTTTAAGCGATGACGGCGCGCCGGCGTGCGTCGCGCGCGAAGCGGCGCGTGTTTGGGCGCGGATTTGAACGTGTCAGCGCGGCCCTTCGTACACCCATTCGAGGAGCGCATCGTGCGCGGCGCGTGCGGCGCCCGCGCGATCGTCATTGATGAAGCTGACGACGACGTAGCTCGATCCATCCGCCGAGCCGACGTAGCCTGCGATCGCGCGCACGTCGCGCAGCGTACCGGTCTTGATATGCGCATTGCCGAGCACCGGCGCGTTCGTCAGCCGGTTTTTCATCGTGCCGTCCACGCCCGCGATCGGCAGCGAATCGACGAACGTCTGCGCGACGGGGCTCGCGTTCGCCGCCTGCAGCAGATCGGCGAGCGCGAGCGCGGATACGCGCTCGTTGCGCGACAGCCCCGAGCCGTTCTCGAGCGAGAGCCCGGCCGTCGGCAGACCGCTTTTCGCGAGAAACGCGCGGATCGTGCTCGCCGATCCATCGGGCGTCGCGGGCGGGTGGCCCTTCACCGCGCCGATCGTGAGAAACAGGTTGCGCGCCATCACGTTGTTGCTGAACTTGTTGATGTCGTGGACGACGCTCGACAGCACCGGGCCGTGATGCGTGGCGACGAGCCGTGCGGCCGCAGGCACCTTGCCTTCGCCGACCGTGCCCGTGAACGCGCCGCCCGTCTGCCGCCACAGCGCGAGAAAGCCGCGCGCGAAGAACGCGGTGTGGTCGAGCACGGCGATGTTGGTCGTCGTCGGTCCGCAGCGCTGCGAGTACGCGCCCGCGAACGACGCGTCGAGCGCGCCGTCCGCGCTCATCGACACGGTAGGGCGCGCGGCAGCGGCCGCGGCCGCGCCGCATGCGCCGTCGCCGGCGACGAGCGCGTTGTCGATCGTCAGATCCGACAGCGCGGGCAGCACGTCGATCGCGACGGCGCCGTTGTCGGTCGGCGTCACCGTGAACGACAGCGACTTGAATGCATACAGCAGCGGATCGGGACCGACGTTGTACGGCGCGCTCACGTCGTCGTCGAGCGGCGGCAGGTCGCGCGTTTGCGGTGCGAAGAACGTCTTGTCGAGCACGAGCGCGCCGTCGATGTTGACGATGCCCGTGCGCCGGATGCGGTTGACCAGGTCGATCAATTCTTCCGGCACGAGCTTCGGGTCGCCCGTGCCTTTCACATACAGCGTGCCGTGCAGCGTGCCGCTCGCGTCGACCGCGCCTTGCGCGTAAGCGGTCGTGCGCCAGCGGTAGTCGGGGCCGAGAAGCGACAGCCCCGCATAGGTCGTGACGAGCTTCATCGTCGATGCGGGCTGCATCGCGCGGCTTGCGTTCCATGCGACGACCGGCGACGGATTGCCGATGCGCTCGACGACGACGCTCACGCTCGACGCCGGTACGCGGGCGCGCTGCAGCGCGGCGAGCATCGGCGCCGGCAGTACGCCCTGCGCGGCCGACACGGCGGCCGCGGCCGGCCGGTGCGGCTTGGTCTTGCGCGCGCTGGCGGGCGCGGCGAATGCGAGCGCGGCGGCTGCGGCGGCGAGCACCGTGCCGCGCAGAACCGCGCGGCGGGCGCTTGCGGCGCAGCGGCGCGGGCGGGATGAGCGGGAAGGG
>NZ_FXAN01000057.1 GCF_900176645.1 Burkholderia singularis | reverse complement strand
CTCCCCCGCTCCCCCGCTCACCCGCTCACCCGCTCACCCGCGGCGGCGGCCGTGCGCGTTGGCAAACGCCGCCGCCGTCCTGCCGCCGGACAAACGAACGAGATAACCGCAAATCCCCCTTCTATTCCGCCCATCGCACCGCCCGCCGATGCCGAACAATGCAGGCTACCTAAAGTCTTCCCGCATGCCATGGCTATCACGACCGCAAACCTGTCCGCCGACAAACCGGCTTCGTCCGGCAAGTTCAAGCGAGTGGCGCTGCTCATGCTGATCGGATTCGGCGCGGCGGCGGCGGCCGCGGCCGGCACGTATTTCGTGCTGACGGACGGCGGCGTGCGCCACGGCAGGCCCGGCGCGCCCGCGCCGCTTGCCGTGCCGGTCTTTTTCGCGCTCGAGCCGCTCACCGTGAACCTGCAGTCGGACGACGGCATCCAGCATTATCTGCGCGTCGGTTTGTCGCTGAAGCTTACCGATCCGAAGGCGCAGGAGTACCTGAGCCGGCACATGCCCGAGCTGCGCAGCCGGATCCTGCTCGCATTGTCGAACAAGCGTCCGGACGAGCTTGCGACGCTCGCCGGCAAACGCGCGCTCGCCGACGAGCTGAAGGCCGTGATCGAGCAGCCGACCCAGCCGGGCAACCAGAGCGTGCGCGTCGACGACGTGCTGTTTACCGAATTCGTCGTCCAGTAACGCCGCGGGCGAAGGAGCGCGTATGGGCCACGAAGAGTTCATGTCCCAGGAGGAGGTCGATGCACTCCTGAAGGGCGTGACGGGCGAGGATGAATCGGCCGACGAGCCCGCGGACACGTCGGGCATCCGTCCGTACAACATCGCGACGCAGGAGCGGATCGTGCGCGGCCGGATGCCCGGCCTCGAGATCATCAACGACCGCTTCGCGCGCCTTTTGCGCATCGGCATCTTCAATTTCATGCGGCGCACCGCGGAGATTTCGGTGAGCCAGGTGAAAGTGCAAAAGTACAGCGAATTCACCCGCAACCTGCCGATCCCCACCAACCTGAACCTGGTGCACGTGAAGCCGCTGCGCGGCACGTCGCTGTTCGTGTTCGATCCGAACCTGGTGTTCTTCGTCGTCGACAACCTGTTCGGCGGCGACGGGCGTTTTCACACGCGCGTCGAGGGCCGCGACTTCACGGCAACCGAGCAGCGGATCATCGGCAAGCTGCTCAATCTCGTGTTCGAGCACTACACGAGCGCGTGGAAGAGCGTGCGGCCGCTGCAGTTCGAGTTCGTGCGCTCGGAGATGCATACGCAGTTCGCGAACGTCGCGACGCCGAACGAAATCGTGATCGTCACGCAGTTCTCGATCGAATTCGGGCCGACGGGCGGCACGCTGCACATCTGCATGCCGTACTCGATGATCGAGCCGATCCGCGACGTGCTTTCGTCGCCGATCCAGGGCGAGGCGCTGGAGGTCGACCGCCGCTGGGTGCGCGTGCTGTCGCAGCAGGTGCAGGCGGCCGAGGTCGAGCTTGCCGCGGATCTCGCCGAGATACCGACGACCTTCGAGCAGATTCTCAATCTGCGCGCGGGCGATGTGTTGCCGCTCGACATCGCGGACACGATCACCGCGAGAGTGGACGGCGTGCCGGTGATGGAGTGCGGGTACGGCATTTTCAATGGCCAATACGCGCTGCGCGTGCAGAAGATGATCGGCGCGAGCGATACGATGAAGGAAGGTGGATATGACTGAGCTGAACTCCACGCCCGAGGCGGGCGGCGCGGACGACGACGCGTTCGCGCAGGCCGCGGCGGCGGCCGGCGAGCCGGTGGCGGACGCGCCGCGAGAGGACGCCGGCATGGACGACTGGGCGGCGGCGCTCGCCGAGCAGAACCAGCAGCCGATCGAGACCGGTGCGACCGGCGCGGGCGTGTTCCGGCCGCTGTCGAAGGCGGGCGCGGCGCCGACGCACAACGATATCGACCTGATTCTCGACATCCCGGTCAAGATGACGGTCGAACTCGGCCGCACGAAGATTGCGATTCGCAACCTGCTGCAGCTTGCGCAGGGCTCGGTCGTCGAACTGGACGGGCTCGCTGGCGAGCCGATGGATGTGCTGGTCAACGGCTGCCTGATCGCGCAGGGCGAGGTGGTGGTGGTCAACGACAAGTTCGGGATTCGGCTCACCGATATCATCACGCCGTCCGAACGCATCCGGAAGCTCAATCGGTGAAACCAGGCGCCGGGCTGAGATGGCGCGGCGGGAAGCGCCGGGACATGGTTGCGCGTGCCGCCATGAGTGCCGTTGCACCGCGTGCGGCGCAACGGCGGCGGCCGGTATTGCACGGCGGCACGCCCGCATGGGCCGACGGTTCGCGCATTCGGCGCGCGCCGTTCGCGAGATGCTGCGTTGGCGCGGCTGCGCGCGTCGCAGCACGCGTGGCCGGCATATTCGGCATATTCGGCACGGCCGTACCGCGCGCGTTTGCCGCCAGTGTCGCCAGTCTCGATACGGTGAATCATGCATCGCCGCTTGCGTCGAGCGTCGTCGCGGGTTCGGCCGCGCCGTCGCTTGGCGCCGGCGCGGTGCTGCAAACGCTCGTTGCGCTCGCACTGGTGATCGGCGCCGTGTTCGGCTGCGCGTGGCTCGCGCGCCGCTTCGGCTTTCAACCGGCACGCGGCGGCAATGTTGCGCTGAAAGTCGTCGCGAGCGTCGCGGTCGGCGGCAAGGAGCGCGTGACGATCGTCGCGATCGGCGATACGTCGCTCGTGCTGGGCGTCGCGCCTGGCAACGTGCGGCTTTTGCATGCGCTGTCCGCGTCGGCCGCGAGCCCGGCGGGCGGCGCGCATCCGGCGAACCGGGCCGGCGCGGCAATTGGCGGCGTGGCCGCCGGTGGCGCGGCTGAGCGCACGTTGGATGCGGCCGGCATGTCTTCGCTCGGTGCGACGTCGTGCGTTGAATCGGCCGATGCGGATGGAGGCGCCGCAAGCGCGGGGGGCGTCGTCAGCCCGGCATCGGCTTCCCCGCACCGCCCTACCCTTGCCGGCGCATCCGCCCAGCGTTTTCGCGACGCGCTGCTGGAGGTTGCCGCGAAGCGTTTCCGGATGGGCGGCGAAAGCCGTTGAAGACGATGCAACCGGCCTATTCACTGCTTACGCCATCCTTTTTGCTCATGGCGCTTCCTTTGCGAAGCGAACGCCGGCGTGCTTGGCGCCGCCGCACGCATGCCGGGGCCGCGCATTCCCGGCGTTCCTCCGGTTCGCCGCTTTCTTTGCCGGCGAGATTGCCTTCGCGGCGCGAGCGCGTGCGCCAGCACATTCGCGGCGGCCCGGCGTTCGCCGGAATGCCGCATTTGCGTTGCGCCGCGCGCCCCGCGCTTTTCGACATTTCCGCCATTACTCGATGAAAACCCCTCTGTTGCGCGCTGCCGCGCGCTGGTTGCCCGCGCTCGCGATCGGTCTCGCGCCCGCGCTCGCCTGTGCGCAGGCGGCGGGCCTGCCTGCGTTCAACGCGGCGCCCGGCCCGAACGGCGGCACCACCTATTCGCTGAGCGTGCAGACGATGCTGCTGCTCACGATGCTGTCGTTCCTGCCGGCGATGCTGCTGATGATGACGAGCTTCACGCGAATCATCATCGTGCTGTCGCTGTTGCGGCAGGCGCTCGGCACGGCGACGACGCCGCCGAACCAGGTGCTCGTCGGCCTTGCTTTGTTTCTGACGCTGTTCGTGATGACGCCCGTGCTCGACAAGGCTTATGCCGACGGCTATAAGCCGTTCTCAGAAGGCACGCTGCCGATGGACCAGGCGGTGCGCGGCGGCGTGGCGCCGTTCAAGGCGTTCATGCTGAAGCAGACGCGCGAGACCGATCTCGCGTTGTTCGCGAAGCTTGCGAAAGCCGCGCCGATGCAAGGTCCGCAAGACGTGCCGCTGTCGCTGCTCGTGCCCGCGTTCGTCACGAGCGAGTTGAAGACGGGGTTTCAAATCGGCTTCACGATCTTCATTCCGTTTCTCATCATCGATATGGTCGTGGCGAGCGTGCTGATGTCGATGGGGATGATGATGGTGTCGCCCGCGACGGTGTCGCTGCCGTTCAAGCTGATGCTGTTCGTGCTCGTCGACGGCTGGCAGTTGCTGATCGGCTCGCTCGCCCAGAGTTTCGCGTGATCGTGGGAAGCATATCGAGATGACTTCGGAAAACGTGATGACGCTCGCGCATCAGGCGATGTACGTCGGCCTTCTGCTTGCCGCGCCGCTGTTGCTCGTCGCGCTCGCGGTGGGCCTCGTCGTGAGCTTGTTTCAGGCCGCGACGCAGATCAACGAGGCGACGCTGTCGTTTATCCCGAAGCTGCTCGCGGTTGCCGCGACGATGGTGATCGCGGGCCCGTGGATGCTGTCGACGATGCTCGATTATCTGCGTGAGATTTTGCTGCGCGTCGCGACGCTTGGCGCGAGTTGACGCCGGCGCCGCGCGCTTGCATCCGCTTTGTCCGTTTCGCTTTTTTCAAATTTCCGCGGCAGTCCGCGGTTGCGATCCCGACCGATGTTTTCCGTCACTTACGCGCAATTGAACGGTTGGCTCACGGCGTTTCTGTGGCCGTTCGCGCGGCTGCTTGCGCTCGTCGCGACGGCGCCGCTCACGGGCCATCGCGCGACGCCCGCACGCGTGAAGATCGGGTTGGCGGCTTTCATCGCGTTGGCCGTCGCGCCCACGCTCGGGCCGGTGCCGGCCGTCACCCTGTTTTCCGCGCAGGGTGTGGGGATCATCGTCAATCAGTTTCTGATCGGCGTGGCGCTCGGTTTTGCGATGCAGGTCGTGTTCGCGGCGATCGAGGCGGCGGGCGACTTCATCGGCCTGTCGATGGGGCTCGGCTTCGCGACGTTCTTCGATCCGCACGCGAGCGGCGCGACGCCCGTCATGGGGCGCTTTCTGAACGCGATCGCAATGCTTGCGTTCGCCGCGCTCGACGGGCATTTGCAGGTGTTCGTGGTGCTCGTCGATTCGTTCCGGCTCGTGCCGGTGTCGGCCGATCTGCTGCGCGCGCCCGGCTGGCGAACGCTCGCCGCGTCCGGCGCGGCGATCTTCGAGATGGGGCTGCTGCTCGCGCTGCCTGTCGTCGCGGCGCTGCTGATCGCGAACCTGGCGCTCGGCATCCTCAATCGCGCGGCGCCGCAGATCGGTGTGTTCCAGGTTGGCTTTCCGGTGACGATGCTGGTCGGGCTGTTGCTCGTGCAACTGATGGCGCCGAATCTGATTGCGTTCGTCGGGCGGGTGTTCGAGATGGGAATCGATCTGGCCGGGCGCGTGGCGGCGGGGTTGCGCTGAGCACGGCGCCCGGCACGGTGCGTGCGGATGCGCACTGATGCGCGTCGCACCGCGTTTCGAAGCGGGAACCTTGGCGCGGGCCGGCCTCATGCCGATCGCATCGCCCGTTTTTTTCGCGTCTGCCCTATCGCGCCCGCCGCTGCCGCGCGCAGCAAACGGCGGAATGTCGGGCATTCCAGATGGCTCGGCGCGGTGCATGCGGCCGCGTGCCGCAGTCCGTCGCGCATCGCGCTCAGCGAACGAATGGTCCGATCGAGTTCGTCAGCCTTTGTCGCGAGCATCTGCCGGTCGATGCGCGGCCGCCCGTCGGGCGCGAGCATCCGCGCGATCTGATCGAGCGACAGGCCGGCGGCGCGCCCGAGTGCGATCAGCGCGAGCCGTTCGAGCACGCCAGCGTCGAATTGGCGGCGCAGTCCGAGCCTGCCGGTCGAGGCGATCAGCCCTTTTTCCTCATAGAAGCGCAACGTCGACGCAGGGAGGCCGGATTGTCGAGCGACGTCGGCGATATCCAAATTTCCCACGGGCTTGACCTCAAGTTAACTTGAATTGGCACAGTGTAGCTTCCGCCTCTTGATGGCATACACGGGAAAGCATCATGACTGTCGCGCAACCGGCCGCTTCGCGGCCAAACGAGCAACGCGTGCTCTGGAACGGTCGCACCGGACGTGCATGGGTCGACACGCAGGCGGTGCTCGACCAGATGTTCGCGCCGCTCGAGGCGTTGCTCGTCGACGCAGTGCGCGTGAGCGGTGCGCGCCGGGTGCTCGACGTCGGCTGCGGCACCGGCGGCACGACGCTTGCCGTCGCGCGCCGGTTGGGCGACGCGGGGAGCTGCGTTGGCATCGACGTGTCGGTGCCGATGATCGTTGCCGCCTGTGCCCGCGCCAAGCGCGAAGGCGCGCGTGCAAGCTTCGTTTGCGCCGATGCGCAGACCCACGCGTTCGCGTCCGCCCGCTTCGACACAATCATTTCGCGCTTCGGCGTGATGTTTTTCGACGATCCGGCGCAGGCGTTCGCGAATCTTCGGCGCGCGGCCACGGACGATGCCGTGCTTTGGTTCGTGGCGTGGCGCGATCCCGCCGACAATCCGTTCATGACGACGGCCGAACGGGCTGCCGCTGCGCTGCTGCCGGATTTGCCGGTGCGCCGGCCGGGCGCGCCGGGGCCGTTCTTCTTTGCCGAACCTGGCCTGATTGCGTCGACGCTGAAAGCGGGCGGCTGGACCTCGATCGACGTGCGGCCGCTCGATGCCGGCTGCTCGTTCGCCGAAAAAGATCTCGCCGATTATTTGAGCCGAATCGGGCCGGTTGCCCTCGCGCTGAAGGATGCGGACGAACTCACGCGAAGGCGGGTGGCCGTTGCCGTTCGCGATGCGTTCGAGCCGTTCGTCCATCAAGCCGAGGTCCGTTTTACCGCCGCGTGCTGGCTGGTCAGCGCACGGGCGGCGCCCACGTCGACGCAGGCGCAGGAGGCGGCCGATGGGCGCGCTGGCTGATATCGCGGCTTATTCGGCCGGCGCGCTGCTGATCGGCACCGGCGCGACGGCGGCAACGGACGTGTGGGCCATCGTGCGCCGGCGCTGGTTCGGCGTCGTGCCGTTGGATTACGGCCTGGTGGGCCGCTGGCTCGCGCATGTGGCACGCGGCCGCTTCTTTCATGATGCGATTGCCTTATCGCCGCGCGTGCGGTGCGAGCGGGCGATCGGCTGGCTCGCCCATTATCTGATCGGCATCGGGTTCGCGGCCGTGCTGCTGGCTGGCTGGGGGCTCGGCTGGGTGTGCCGGCCGACGCTCGCGCCGGCGCTGATCGTCGGCATCGGCAGCATCGCCGCGCCGTTTTTCGTGATGCAGCCGGGCATGGGCGCGGGCGTTGCCGCGAGCCGCACGCCGCGCCCGGCGCTGGCGCGCTTGCACAGCCTCATGACGCATGGTGTTTTGGGTGTCGGCTTTTATTTGACCGGCTGCGCGATCAGCGCGACGCATGTACTGGAGTGGCGGCAGGTTTGTTAGAGCGTCGTCGATCGGCTGCCGGGCGCCGCCGTCCGGCAGCCCCGAAAATCGATAGGAAAAAGAAATAATAAAGAAAGCCATCGGAATGTTTAGTTTTTCCGGTTTCGTTGTTTCGACAATATCCCGCTTATGCGCGGCCGATTGCCTTTCATATTCGTGATGCGGGTAAATCGTTATTGCAAACACCGCCGATATGCGCAAATCGACGATAAAATTTACAGGGTATTTTCAAGAAATCTCAAAAAAAATTGTTGGAAATCTCACATACTGAGTATGTTGAATATCGCTTGCGTGCCGGTTGGCGCCTCCTTACGCTTCATTGCGCTATATTGCAAAGGAACCGGCTTTGCGCCATCTAAATCATTTCGAGATGGGGTTCAGTCGAATTCGGCTGACCGAATAACAGGTTTTTCGGAATCCAATCCACGGGCAGTGCGCCGGCGAGCCCGCGGACATTGCGTTTGGTTGTATGCGTAATGAAAGAAAGGCCGGCGAATCGATTTGCGCGATGCCGATTAAAGTGAAATCAATTTAGAGATTGGGTATGGATATCGGGATAACGGCTTCTCGATTTCCGGCGCTCGGCGATTCATCGATGATTTCAAAATAGGAGGAGACGGAAAATCCCAATATAGATGGATGCTTCGAATTAATTCGAACCAATTGTTTCAGTCAAAAACTGACAACTCGACGGCAGGCCAGTCATCCGGCTTGGGGCAATCCGCCCTCGGCGGAGCGTTGTCCGTGAGTTGTTTTTATACAGGGGTATTCGAAAATGACATCGTTTGTATCGATCGGCACGTCAAAACGACGGAACGCGCCATTTGCCCTGCCGGGGCGCGCGGCGGTGCTGTCCTCGGTTGCGGCCCTCTTCCTATTGAGCGCGTGCGGCGGAGACGGTTCGTCGCCTGGCTCGTCGGCGGGCGTGACCAGTTCCGCCACGGCGTCCGGCGCGTCGTCCGCGCCCAAGCCTATCGCGCCGGAGGTTACGTCGGCCACGGTCCAGGTCGACCAGAACAGCCAAGGCAACCAGGGCAACCAAGCGACGCAGCAGGCGCTGACGCCGCTTCCGGCCGATCAGCCCTACGTCGACAACACGCTTTACGACGCGAGCCCGACCGCGTCGCTGCCCACGGCCACCGAGGCCGCTGCCGTTACGCATCACCGCATCAAACTCAACGGCGTCAACATGACCTATACGGCGACAGCGGGCCACCTGATCGTGCGCGACCCGAATACCAACGCCGCGCAGGCGTCGATCTTCTATACCGCGTACACGCTCGACAACCAGAACACGACACGCCGGCCAGTGACGGTGTTTTTCAACGGCGGCCCCGGCTCGCCTTCGTCGTTCCTGCACATGGGTTCGTTCGGCCCGATGCGCGTCTTCACGGCGCAGGGCTCGACGGTATCGGGGCCGAACGACGTGACGCTCGGCGAAAATCCGCAGACCTTGCTGGACAAGAGCGATCTGATCTTCGTCGATCCGGTCGGCACGGGCTATTCGGAGGCCATCGCGCCCAGCAAGAACCAGGATTTCTGGGGCGTCAACCCGGACGTCAATATCATGGCGGGCTTCATCAACCGCTACATGATCACGAACAACCGGGGCAACTCGCCGCTGATGGTGTACGGCGAATCTTACGGCGGCCCGCGCGCGGGCATTTTGTCGTATGCATTGCAGGATCAGTACGGAATCAAGTTGAGCGGGCTGATGATGCAGGCGCCGGCGCTGAATTTCTATGAAGGCGAGCCGGCTCGCCGCGATCCGCTGCCGCCGTTCTTGCTGCCGACGATCACGATGGCGGCCAAGTACTACGGCAAGATCACCGATCCTTCGCTGGCGCAGCTCAGTGAGGCCGATCTGTTCCAGGCATCCGAGAACTTCACGTTCAACGATCTGCGCTCGGTCACGCCCAATCCGTACAACTCGGTGCCCACTGCCGCGCAGTACGCGAAGGCGGGCACGCTGGTCGCACGCTTGCAGGCGCTGACGGGCAACACGCCTGTCATCTACAACAACGCGACCCAGGGCGACACGCCAGTCAGCTCGGCTACCGACGTGCTCGCGGCGGTTACCGGCTGGCTGGATGCCACCGGCATGATTGCCGGCCAAACGTTGGGATACTACGATCTGCGCAAACAGCTGGCGGGCAATCTCGCGAAGGTCTTCCCGATGCCGAACAGCTATTTGACCTACGATCCGTCGCTCAACGATCTGGCCGCGTATACCCCGATCTTCGCGTCGTATGCGTATAACACGCTGAAGTATCAGACGCCGTCGCTGTACCACGGCCTGACGGGCACGATCGCCGATGCGTGGGATCACAATACGACCTATCCGGACGGCTCGAAGCTGGCATTCCCGGATGCGACGATCTTCATCGCGGACGAAATGATGATCAACCCGCACATGCAGGTGCTGACGTCGGCGGGCTATTACGATTCCGTCGTGCCGGCGGCCCAGGTCGATTGGGACATGCAATCGGTCGCGCAGGCGGTTCCGACGCAGCAGATGGCCCAGATGTATACGCGGATTCTCTATCCGGCCGGCCATATGGGTTATGCGGACGATCCGACCCGGAAGTTGCTGCGTAATGCGCTGTCCACTTTCTACGACAAGGCGGTGAAGACCTCCGTGGCGTCGATGAAGTAAGCATCGCGATACGTGAAACGCGCGGGGCGTGGTGACGCGCCCCGCGCGTTTTTTTCATTGAAGCGCCCTCCGACCGGCGGTTCGTGCGGCTCGTCTCCCTGCCCGCATCCGATTCGAACCCGCGTCTACCCCGCCCCCGTCTTGCTGGAAAACCCCTAAGAGAAAGCAACTGCCGCGAAAGCTCGCGGAAGGCTTCGGCTTCCTATACTCGTCCCGACGATGCGCCACGCGTCGCTCGCCACAAACAGACAACATTGGAGACTCCCGATGCGCTTTCCTCTTCGTGCTCGTGCGTTCAGCGCGTTCAGCCTCGCCGCGCTCGCGGTCGGCCTGGGCGCAGGCCTCGCTTCTTCCGCCGCCCTTGCCGCCGACGACGGCGGCAAGATCACGATCATGGTGGGCGGCATCACGAAATTGATCTACCTGCCTGCGCGCCTCACGCAGGAACTCGGCTACTTCAAGGAGCAAGGGCTCGATGTCGAGCTGCTGTCGCAGCCGGCGGGCGTCGATGCGGAGAACGAATTGCTCGCGGGCGCGGTGCAGGCGGTCGTCGGCTTCTACGACCATACGATCGATCTGCAAAGCAAGGGCAAGGACGTGAAGGCGATCGTCGTGTTCGGGCAAGTGCCGGGAGAAGTCGAGATGGTCGCGACGAAGGCGGCGGATTCGATCAAATCGATGGCCGACGTGAAGGGCAAGACGCTCGGCGTGACGGGCCTCGGTTCGTCGACGAGCTTTCTCACGCAGTACCTCGCGCAACAGAAAGGAATCGCGTCGAACCAATACACGATGCTGCCCGTCGGCGCCGACGCGAGCTTCATTGCGGCGATCAAGCAAGGGCGCATCGATGCGGGGATGACGACCGAGCCCACGGTGTCCGCGCTCGAAAAAGCGGGCGATGCGAAGGTGCTCGTCGACATGCGCACGCTCGACGGCACGCGTGCGGCGCTCGGCGGTACGTATCCGGCGTCCAGCCTGTACGTGCAGTCCGCGTGGGCCGACACGCACAAGGCGCAGGCGACGAAGCTCGCGCACGCGTTCGCGAAGACAATGCAATTCATTCACTCGCACAGCGCGGACGAGATCGCCGCGAAGATGCCCGCCGATTATCAGAAGGACAAGGCGCTCTACGTGAACGCGCTGAAGGCGTCGCTGCCGATGTACACGGCCGACGGCAAGATGCCCGCGGATGGTCCGGCGACGGTATTGAAGGTGCTGTCCGCGTTCAACCCGTCGGTGAAGGGCAAGCATATCGATCTGTCGAAGACGTATACGAACGAGTTCGTCAGCGCGAAGTGAGCGCGGCGAACATGATCCGGCGGGCCGGCGCGCCGGCCCGAACTTCAAGCTGCCGGCGCGGTTCGCGCAGCGCCGGCTTTGATGCAGGACGATAGCGATGAATCAACCTCATGCGGCGAACGCGCCGGCGATCGAGTTTCGCAACGTGTCGTGCCGTTTCATCTCGGCGGACGGTCACGCAACCGTCGCGCTGCGCGATTTCACGATGTCGGTCGCGCGCGGCGAGTTCGTCGCGATCGTCGGCCCGACGGGCTGCGGCAAGTCGACGACGCTCAATCTGATCACGGGCCTCCTGAAACCGGTCTCGGGCGAGGTGCGCGTGATGGGACGGCCGGTCGACGGCATCGATCCGCGGATCGGCTTCGTGTTCCAGGCGGACGCGGTATTTCCGTGGCGCAACGTGCTCGACAACGTCGCGGCCGGCCCGCTCTTTCGCGGCCGCTCGAAGGCATCCGCCTATGCCGACGCGGAAGAATGGATTCGCCGCGTCGGGCTCGGCAAATTCGCGAAGCATTACCCGCATCAGCTCTCGGGCGGGATGCGCAAGCGCGTCGCGCTCGCGCAGACGTTCATCAATCAGCCGGAAATCCTGCTGATGGACGAGCCGTTCTCGGCGCTCGACATGCAAACGCGCACGCTGATGCAGGACGAGCTGTTGCAGCTCTGGTCGGCGAACAAGGGCTCCGTCGTGTTCGTCACGCACGATCTCGAAGAGGCGATCGCCCTCGCCGACCGCGTGTTCGTGCTGACGTCGCGCCCGGCGACGCTCAAGCGCGTGTACGACATCGATCTGCCACGTCCGCGGGTCACGTCGGAGGTGCGCTATGAGCCGCGTTTCATCGAAATCTCGAAAGATATCTGGCACGACCTGCGCGAAGAAGTGCAGATCGGCTGAATGACAAAGGATTGGAGCATGACTGACATGACGCTTTCGCCGACGCTTCGCCCCTCCCCGTCGCTCGAAGACGAATCGCGCGCCGCGCAGCGCCGGCTGCGCCAGCGGCGCATGCTGATCGTCGGGCTGCGCATCGCGGTGCTCGTCGCCGCATTGGGCGGCTGGGAATTGGCCGGGCGGCTCAAATGGATCGATCCGTTCTTTTTCTCGATGCCGTCGCTGATCGCCGCGCAGATTGTGGACTGGTTCGTCAACGGCACGTCGCAGGGGCCGCTGCTGTTGCAGGTTTGGGTGACGCTTGAGGAGACGATCGCGGGCTTTCTGATCGGCTCGGTCGCCGGTGTGTTCTGCGGGATCGTGCTCGGCCGCAACAAGCTGCTCGCCGACGTGTTCGGCCTTTACATCCAGATTGCGAACTCGATTCCGCGCGTGGTGCTCGGCTCGGTGTTCGTGATCGCGCTGGGGCTTGGGATGGCGTCGAAGATCGCGCTCGCCGTCGTCATGGTGTTCTTCGTCGTGTTCGGTAACGCGTTTCAAGGCGTGCGCGAGGCCGACCGCTATTTGATCGCCAACGCGCAGATCCTCGGCGCGTCGCGCCGGCAGGTCACCACCGCCGTGGTGATTCCGTCCGCGCTGAGCTGGATTTTGGCGAGCCTGCACGTGAGCTTCGGCTTCGCGCTCGTCGGCGCGGTAGTTGGGGAATTTCTGGGTTCCAAGCAGGGTATCGGTTTGCTAATCTCCACGGCTCAGGGCGCGTTCAACGCGAGCGGCGTGTTTGCCGCGATGATCGTGCTTGCCGTCGTGGCGCTTGCCGCCGACTTCCTGCTGACTCGGCTCGAGAAGCGGCTCTTGAAGTGGCGGCCTGCGTCGTTCTGAAGTTCAGACCATAACAACATTCGTGGCGATATGGCGCGTGGCGCGCCGTATCGCTTCAGGGTTTGGAGATACCGGGCATGTCGCACAGCCTGCGCGGCCGGCTGCTCTGGTGGCTGCTGCTGCCGCTCGCCGTTTTCGTCTCGATCGCGGGCGCGATGGCTTATGGCACCGCGCGCACGACCGCCGATCTGGTGCAGGACAGCGCGCTCGTCGCGTCGGCGCGCGCGATCGTCGAAGACGTCGAATGGGCGAACGGTGCGCTCGTCGTCGACGTGCCTCCCGTCGCGCTGGAGCTGTTCGAGTCGCCGGCGCACGATCACGTGTACTACATGGTCCGAACGGAAGACGGCCGCCTGCTCGCCGGCAATCCCGCGCTCGATTGGCCGGCCACGCGGCCCGTGCCCGGCGAGCAGCCGGCGCTGTTCGACACGACGTTCGCCGGCGCGCCGATCCGCGCGGTCGCGGCGACGCGCGAGCTGTACAACGAAGGCCGTACAGAAACGGTGACGGTGGTCGTCGGCAAGACACAGGAATCGCGCCGGATGATGCTCGCCGCGATCTGGCGGCCGCAGTTGCTGAAGCTCATGGCGATGCTTGCGCTTGCGATGGCGCTTGCCTATCTGGGGCTCACGTTCGAACTGCGGCCGTTGATCAAGCTGAAGAACGACGTCGCGGACCGTGGGCCGATGGAGCTTGAGCCGATTCACTCCGAGCGCTTGCATTTCGAGCTGCGGCCGATCGTCGATGCGATCAATCAATGCATTGCGCGGCTCAATCTGCACGCGGCGACGCAGCGGCGCTTCATCGCCGACGCGGCACACCAGTTGCGCACGCCGATCGCGGTGATCGATACGCAGCTCCAATGCGCGTTGCAGCGCGAGCACGACCCGGCCGCGCTGGTCGGGCTCGTCGCGTCGATGCAGCGCAGCAGCCGCAAGATGGCCGACGTGACCGACAAGCTGCTGTTGCTCGCGCATGCCGAGGCGGCATCGCCCGCGCGGCTCAACGCGCGCGTCGACGTCGCGGCCGTGGTGTCGGGCGTGCTCGAAGAGGCAATCGTGCTCGCCGAGCGGCGGCGCATCGATCTCGGCGCCGCGCTCGACGACGGCAGGTTGTACGTCGCGGGGAGCGAAAGGTTGCTGTCGGCGCTGTTGATGAACCTCGTCGACAACGCGGTGCGCTACACGCACGAAGGCGGCTGCGTGACGGTGAGCGCGCGCCGCGACGGCGAATCGGTCGTGCTCGACGTTGCCGACAACGGGCCGGGCATTCCGGCCGAAGCGCGGCCGCACGTGTTCGAGCGTTTCTACCGCGTCGCGCGCGACGAGGGGGGCACGGGCCTGGGGCTCGCGATCGTCGACGAGATCGCGCATTCGCATGGCGGCACGGTCGCACTTGAATCCGGGCCCGGCAATCGCGGCGTCAGGATGATAGTGCGTCTGCCTGCCTACCGCAATTGAGAAAAATCCAATGAAACTGCTGCTCGTGGAAGACAATGCGGAGCTTGCGCACTGGATCGTCGATCTGTTGCGCGGCGAGGGCTTCGGCGTCGATTCGGCACCGGACGGCGAAAGCGCGGACACGGTATTGAACGCGCAGCGCTACGATGCGCTGCTGCTCGACATGCGATTGCCCGGCATGAGCGGCAAGGAACTGCTCGCACGCCTGCGCCGCCGAGGCGACAACGTGCCCGTGCTGATGCTGACCGCACATGGCTCGGTCGACGACAAGGTCGACTGCTTCAGCGCGGGCGCGGACGATTATGTCGTGAAGCCGTTTGAATCGCGCGAGCTGGTTGCGCGAATCCGCGCGCTGATCCGGCGGCAATGCGGCGTCGGCGCGACGCAGCTTGCCTGCGGCGATCTGCTGTACCGCTTCGCGACGCGCGAGTTTCAGTGCAACGGCGCGCCGCTCACGCTGCGCCGTCGCGAGCACGCGATCCTCGAGGCGCTGATGCTGCAGCAAGGCAAGACGGTATCGAAGGCGCGGCTGATGGACAACATCTACGATCTCGACGACGAACCGAGCGCCGACGCGATCGACATCTACATCCACCGGCTGCGCAAGCACCTGACGGGTTCGCTGGCGCAGATCATCACGCTGCGCGGGCTCGGCTACATTCTTCGGACGAAGGACGCATCCGCATAACGTCCGTCGATCGCATGCGCATCCGCGCATGCGGCTCCTTCCGTGTTTATCCCGAGATAACCGGCTTTCGCGCGAAAGCGGCGCGAAGGATTGCGCCGACTACGATGGCAAGGTCGCGCGATGCGTGTCGTGCGACCAGTGCGGGATCGAATCTGCGCAGTCCAAACGAATCTCGCTCACCCCGATACAGGAGGAGACGATCTTGAAACGACAATACCTGGCAATTTCCGTCGCAGCGGCGGCGTGCGCGACACCGCACGCATATGCGCAGTCGAGCGTCCAGCTTTACGGGCTGATCGATCTCAGCGCGCTGACGTATCAGTCGCACGCGAACGCGAACGGCAACCATATGATCGGCATGGGACTGCACGGCGAGCCCTGGTTCAGTGGCAGCCGCTGGGGCTTGAAGGGCGCGGAGGACATCGGCGGCGGCACGAAGGTGATCTTCCGGCTCGAAAGCGAATACACGGTCGCCGACGGCAACATGGAGGACCCGGGCCAGATTTTCGATCGCGATGCGTGGGTCGGCATCGAGAACGACACGCTCGGCAAGTTCACCGCCGGCTTTCAGAATACGATCGCGCGCGACGCGTCGGCGATCTACGGCGACGCGTATGGTTCGGCGAAGCTGACCACGGAGGAAGGCGGCTGGACCAACGCGAACAACTTCAAGCAAATGATCTTCTACGCGGCCGGTGCGACGGGTACGCGCTACAGCAACGGCCTCGCGTGGAAGAAACTGTTCAGCAACGGCATTTTTGCGAGCGCGGGCTACGCGTTCAGCAATTCGACCAGCTTCGGACTGAATTCGACTTGGCAGGTCGCGCTCGGCTACAACGGTGGGCCATTCAACGTATCGGGCTTTTTCAGCCACGTGAATCATGACGGCTTCTCGAACAAGTCGTTCTCGGTCGGCGGCAACTACACGTTCGATATTTTCCGCGTGAACGCCGGCTATTTCCGCTATCTCGGCAATCAGGGCGTGCTCGGCCAGCGCCAGGACAACGCGTGGACCGTGTCGTTCAAGCTCGCGCCGAAGGGGCCGCTCGACTACGAGCTGGGCTATCAGCAGATGCGCGTGCACAACGCCGCGTACAACAGCGACGGCGACATCCCGAACGCGAACCTCGGCGCTTTCAGCCTGACGTCGGGCGTCGGCAACGGCTATAAGGAAACGCTGTACGGATCGGTGTTCTATCACCTGTCCAAGCGCACCGAGGTCTATCTCGCGGGCGACTACATGCGGCTGCACGGCGGCTACACCGTCGCGTCGACGCATGGCGCACGCAATCAGGTCGAGCTGACGTCGGGCATCCGAACGCGGTTCTGATTCGCCCCGAAGCATGCGCGGGCGCGCTCGCGCGCCGCGCGTTTCATCTCTCCTGTTTCGTCCGCTCGTTCTCCTGCGAGATAATGCGGCCTTTGGCAGCCCGGCTCGAGCCGGGCTCTTTGTTTGCCGCGCGTCCGCCGCGCTGGCACGAAGACGAGCAATTGATGGGAAGGATGATGCAAAAACTCGATGCGGCGAGCCCGGAGGCGCAATCCGCGGATCTCGTGTCCGCAAACGTCGAGCGGCTGAAGGCGCTGTTTCCGGAAGTGGTCACCGAGGGGCCGGATGGCGCGGCGGTCGATCTCGACGCGCTCGCGGCGCTGGTTGGCGCGCCCGCGCTGAGCGGCGCGGACGAGAAATACGGGCTGAACTGGCACGGCAAGCGCCGCGCTCGCCGGCTCGCGCTTACGCCTTCGACGGGCACGCTGCGCCCCAGCCCGCGCGAAAGCGTCGATTGGGCCTCGACGCGCAATCTGATGATCGAGGGCGACAACCTCGAAGTATTGAAGCTGCTGCAAAAGAGCTATGCAGGCAAGGTCAAGCTGATCTATATCGATCCGCCGTACAACACCGGCAAGGACTTCGTCTACTCGGATCATTTCGCCGACAGCCTGCGCCACTATCTCGAATTGACCGGACAGACGACGGGCGGCGCGAAGATCAGCAGCAACACCGAGGCGAACGGCCGTTTCCATACCGACTGGCTGAACATGATCTACCCGCGCCTGAAGCTTGCGCGCGATCTGCTGGCGGAAGACGGCGCGATCGTCGTGCATATCGACGAGCATGAGCTGCACGCGCTCGTGCTCGTGATGCGCGAGATTTTTGGCGAGGAGAACGAACTGGGCGTTGCGGTGTGGGACAAACGCAATCCGAAGGGCGATGCGCGCGGAATCGCGTACCAGCACGAATCGATCGTGCTGTTCGCGCGCAACGCGCAGTTGCTGTTCGCCCGCTCGCCGCTCAAACGGCCCAAACGCAACGCGCAGCGCATGCTCGACGCGGCGGCGGGCGCGGTGGCGAGCGCGGCGAGCCGGTACGACGCGAACGCGGCGTACCGGAACTGGGTAAGGTCGCAGACGGCATTGTCCGGCGGCGAGGCGATGTATGACCGGATCTCGGCGGACGGCCGCGTGTACCGGCTCGTGTCGATGGCGTGGCCAAACAAGAAGAAGGCCCCCGACGAATACTTCGTGCCGCTCGTGCACCCGGTCACGGGCAAGCCGTGCGCGGTGCCCGAGCGCGGCTGGCGCAATCCGCCGGCGACGATGCAGACGCTGCTCGACAAAGGGTTCATCGAATTCGGCGCCGACGAAACCACGCAGCCGCAGCGGATTTATTTTCTCGACGAGAACATGCACGAGAACGTGCCGTCGATCCTGCCGTTCGGCGGCTCGGACGACATGTTGCTCAAATCGCTTGGGATTCCGTTCGATTTGCCCAAGCCGGTCGAATTCGCCGCGTCGATCATCGACTGGTTCGCGCAGCGCGACGATCTGATCGTCGACTTCTTCGGCGGCTCCGGCACGACGGCGCATGCGGTGATGGCGCTCAACGCGGCCGACGGCGGCCAGCGCCGCTATCTGCTCGTGCAGTTGCCGGAGCCGCTCGATGCCGGCAACAAAGATCAAAAGGCCGCGGCCGATTTTTGCGCGGCGCTTGGCGTGCCGCTGAATCTTGCCGAGCTGACCAAGGAGCGGATACGGCGCGCGGCAAAGCTGATTGCAGCCGAATATCCGGGCGGGCGCGCCGATCTCGGCTTTCGCGTGTTCAAGTTGGATTCGACGAACGTCGCCGAATGGGACCCGTACAGCGACGACGTGCAGCAATCGCTGCTCGCGGCGGTCGAGCATGTGAAGCCGAACCGCTCCGATGAAGATTTGCTGGCCGAACTGATGCTGAAACTCGGCCTGGACCTGTGCGCGCGCATCGACACGCAGACGATCGCCGGCAAGACGGTTCACCTGATCGACGATGCGATCGTCGCGTGCTTCGATGCGCCGATTTCCCGCGCGGATACCGACGCGCTCGGCGAAGGCATCGGCGAGCTGATCGGCGCGATGGACGCGGGCCCGCTGTTTGCCCGCGACGTGACTTGCGTGTTTCGCGACAGCAGCTTCGTCGACGATGTCGCGAAGGTGAACTTGTCGGCAATTCTCGAACAGCATGGCGTGAAACGCATCCGGAGCCTCTGATGCAGGCACGCGGCCACGACGCACAACACGAAGGTTGATTATGCAGTTGCATTTCGAGTCGGATCTCGACTATCAGCTCGAAGCGGTCGAAGCGGTATGCGGCCTGTTTCGCGGCCAGCAAGTGTGCGATGCGGCGTTCAGCGTGACGGCGGCGCCGCGCGCGCCGCGGCGCGCGACGCCGCAAATGTCGCTCGGGATGACCGAGTCGGCGCTCGGTGTCGGCAATCGTCTGATGCTCGATGCGCGCGCGCTTGCCGAAAATCTCGCGCACGTGCAGGCGCGCAACGGTTTGCCGCCGTCCGGCACGCCGCGCTCGAACGATTTCACCGTCGAAATGGAGACGGGCACGGGCAAGACCTATGTTTACTTGCGCACGATCTTCGAACTGCACCGGCGCTACGATTTCACGAAATTCGTGATCGTCGTGCCGTCGGTGGCGATCAAGGAGGGCGTGCACAAGACGCTGGAGATGACCGAGCGGCATTTCAGCGGCTTGTATGCCGGCGTACCGTTTGACTATTTCGTCTACGATTCGACGAGGCTCGGTGATGTGCGCGGCTTCGCATCGAAGTCGACGGTGCAGATCATGATCGTCACGGTTGCCGCGATCAACAAGAAGGACGTCAACGTACTTTATAAGGAAAGCGAAAAGACCGGCGGAGAAAAGCCGATCGACCTGATTCGCGCGACGCGGCCGATCGTGATCGTCGATGAGCCGCAAAGCGTCGACGGCGGCCTGGAGGGGCGCGGCAAGGAAGCGCTGGATGCGATGCAGCCGCTTTGCACGCTGCGCTATTCGGCCACGCACGCCGACAAGTATCAGATGGTGTACCGGCTCGATGCGATCGACGCTTACGAGCGCCGGCTCGTCAAGCAGATCGAGATCGCGTCGGCGAGCGTGGAGGACGCGCACAACAAGCCGTTCGTGCGCGTGCTGTCGATCAGCAACCGGCGCGGTGCGATCACCGCGCGCGCCGAACTCGATGTAGCCACGCCCGATGGCGGCGTGCGGCGGCAGACGCTCACCCTCGTCGACGGCGACGATCTCGAACGGGCCGCGAGGCGCGCGGTCTACGCGAATTTCAGAATCGGCGAGATTCATGCTGCCAGAGGCGCCGAATATCTGGAGCTGCGCTATCCGGGCGGCACGGCGTTTTTGTCGGTCGGTGACGCGCATGGCGACGTCCAGGCGCTGGCGATCCAGCGCGAGATGATCCGCCGCACGATTCGCGAGCATCTCGACAAGGAACTGCGCTTGAGGCCGCTCGGCGTGAAAGTGCTGTCGCTGTTCTTTGTCGACTCGGTGGCCAACTATCGCAAGTACGACGCGAACGGCCAGCCAGAGAAGGGCGATTACGCGCTGATTTTCGAAGACGAGTATCGCCGCGCGGCACAAATGCCCGCGTATCGCTCGCTCTTCGACGGCATCGATCCCGTCAGCGCCGCCGAAGCCGTGCACGACGGCTATTTCTCGATCGACAAAAAGGGCGGCTGGACCGATACCAACGACAAGACCGCCAGCAGCCGCGAGAACGCCGAGCGCGCATACGGCCTCATCATGAAGGACAAGGAGCGGCTGCTGTCATTCGATACGCCGCTGAAGTTCATCTTCTCGCATTCGGCGCTCAAAGAGGGCTGGGACAATCCGAACGTCTTCCAGATCTGCACGCTGCGCGACATCCACAGCGAGCGCGAACGGCGGCAGACGATCGGGCGCGGGCTGCGTCTGGCCGTCAATCAGCGCGGCGAGCGGGTGCGCGGCTTTGGCATCAATACGCTGACGGTGATCGCGGGCGAAAGCTATGAGCAGTTTGCCGAGCATTTGCAAAAGGAAATCGAGGCCGATACGGGCATTCGTTTCGGTATCGTCGACGTGAATCAGTTCGCCGCGCTGCCCGTGGTGGCCGAGGACGGCAGCGTGCAGCCGCTCGGCAGCGAGCGCTCGAACGTGCTGTGGACGTATCTGGCGGGCGCGGGCTATCTCGATGCGCGCGGCAGGGTGCAGGATACGTTGCGGGCCGCGCTCAAGCTGCGTGCATTGCCGTTGCCGGACGCATTCGACGCGCAGCGCACGCGCATCGTCGATCTGCTGCGAAAGCTCGCGGGCCGGCTCGACGTGCGCAACGCCGACGAGCGTCGCGATATCGCGTTGCGTCGCGATCAAAACGGCAAGGCCGTTTATCTCAGCGACGCGTTTCGCGCACTGTGGGCGCGGATTCAATACCGGACGGCCTACCGCGTGAATTTCGACAACGCGCACCTGATCGAGCGTTGCGTCGCCGCGCTGCGGGCCGCGCCCGCCGTCGCACGTGCCCGGCTGCAATGGCGTAAGGCCGATATTGCGATCGAGGCGGCGGGCATCGAGGCAATCGAGACGGAGAATGCGGGCGCGATCTTGATCGACGAAGGCGACATCGCTCTGCCGGATTTGCTGACGGAGCTGCAGGACCGCACGCAGCTTACGCGACGCACGATTGCGACGGTGTTGATCGAAAGCGGCCGGCTCGACGAATTTCCGCGCAATCCGCAGCGCTTCATCGAACTCGTCGCCGATACGCTGGAGCGCTGCAAGCGCGATGCGCTCGTCGACGGTATCGAATACAAATTGCTCGGCGAGCGGCACGTGCATGCGCTGTCACTGTTCGAGGACGAGCCGTTGACCGGCTATCTGAAGGACCTGCGATGCGAGGCGGCGAAATCGATCCACGTCGACGTGCGATGCGATTCGGCAGCCGAGTTCGCATTCGTCGACGCGCTCGAGCGCGACGCCGCAGTCGAGCTGTATGCGAAGCTGCCCGGCTGGTTCAAGATCCCGACGCCGCTTGGCAACTATCACCCGGATTGGGCGGTGGTGACGGCCGGCGGCGACGGCGAGGCATCGCGGCTCTATTTCGTGGTGGACACGAAGGGCGGCCTTGCCGACGGCGATTTGCATACGAACGAGCGTCGCAAGATCCAGTGCGCCGCGGCGCATTTCCGGGCACTGGAGCAGGCCGGCAATCCGGTGCGCTACCTGCGGGCGCGCACCGTGGACGATCTTTGGTCCGCGACGACGGATGAGCGCGACGTTTCATAAGCATTTGCGCCGTTTCATTCGCACGTTGCCGTTTTAGCCGCGCGCTTGCGCGCGGCGCTGGTGCGGCTTTTGCCGCAGCGTGCGATATCACGCCCGTTATCTTCGATTCGTTCCCCAGAGCATAGAGCAGACGATTGAGTGCATCGTCGGGCTAGTTTTTGTGCGCGTTCGGAAAAGATGCGCGCCGCCTGCTGCCACACACTCGTCGCGAGCTATCGGCACCGCCGCGTCCGGCGCGAGGCCCATAACAATATTTCTGGTGGAGACGGCGATGAAAAAGTATGCAATGACGGCGGCCAGCCTGGCCGTCATGACGAGCGCGCACGCATCCGACGGCGGCGTGACGCTGTCCGGCCTCGTCGATGCGGGCGTGTCCTTTATATCGAACAAGGCCGGCAAGCGCAGCCTGTATTTCGACGACGGCATCGCGGTGCCGAATCTATGGAGCTTGAAGGGAACCGAGGCGCTCGGCGGCGACGTGACGGTGATCTTCGAGTTGACGTCGCAATACATGCTCGGCAACGGTGCGGCGTTGCCCACGGCCGGTTCGATGTTTTCGCGCACTGCGTTCGTGGGTTTGAAGAGCACGCGGCTCGGCAGCGTCACGTTCGGTCAGCAATACGATTTCATGATCGATACGCTGACCTTCGGCTCGTTCGACGGCGCGTTCCGCTACGGCGGCCTCTACAATTTCCGCCAAGGGCCGTTCGCCAAGCTTGGGATTCCTGACAACCCGACCGGTTCGTTCGACTTCGACCGGCTGGCAGGCTCGGTCCGTGTACCGAACGCCGTCAAGTACACGAGCGCGAACCTCGGCGGCCTCGTGTTCGGCGCGCTGTACGGGTTCGGCAACCAGGCGGGTGGCGGATTGTCAGCGAACAGCACGGTAAGCGCGGGCATCCGGTACGAGGCGGGAGCGGTATCGCTCGGCGCGGCCTATGTCGAGGTGAAATATCCCCAAATGAACAATGGACATGACGGCCTGCGCAACTGGGGGCTCGGCGCGCGCTACACGATGTCGTCGCTCGATCTGAACCTGCTCTATACGAATACGCGCAACACGTTGACGGGCGCAGCGATTGACGCGATCCAGGCCGGCGCGAGCTATGTCGCCGCGCCATGGACGATCGGCGCGAATTATGAGTATATGAAAGGCAACGCGCAGCTCGAGCGCAACTATGCCCACCAAGTCACGACGGCTGTCCAGTATGCGTTGTCCAAGCGCACGTCTGCCTATGTCGAAGGCGTTTATCAGTATGCGGGTGGCGGTGCCGGCGCGTATGCGTGGATCAATGGCGTGATGGGGCCGGATGCGCAATCGAGTACGCACTCGCAATTTCTCGCGCGCATCGGCATGTTGACGCGCTTTTAAGCCGGCCAGACGTGGCCGCAAACCGGTGCGCAATCGAGCGCAATGAGCCGGTGCCGTATTCCGGAGTAAACCGGATGCTGCAGCTCGCATATATTTAATATGCTAACTATATCCGGGAAGGCGCAGGCGTCGGTTGCCGCATGGCTGCACGCGTTCCCGCAAGGAGCGCATAGTGAATGGCAGATTCTTCACGACGTCGGGTGAGGTGCCCGCGTCGCGTGGTCCGGCTTGGGGACGGGTCGTCACGCATTATTTCGGCGGACTCGATGCATGTTGCGACGACGACGTGTTCGACGCGCAGCTGCGCCAATACGAAGTCGGCTCGATGCGCGTGTTCCAGATTTCCGCGCCCGCGCACCGGATCGTGCGTCCCGTTGGGGCGTTGCACGATCATGGTTCGGACTACTTCAAGCTGTTGTTGCAATTGAGCGGTGTCAGCGAGATCGAGCAGCACGGCAAGCTCGTCCGGCTGTGCGAAGGCGATTGGAGCCTGTACGATCCGCGCATGCCGTATTGTCTGTCGAATCTTACGCACGTCGAGCAACTCGTGATTCAGATTCCGCGCAAGCAGTTGAGCGGTGTCGCGCCCACCGGCCTGCACACGTCCAACGTGCACGAGTTCGAGTTGAAAGGGCTGTTTTCGCTGCTGTCGTCGTTTCTCGTGTCGCTGTCCGAGCAATTGCCCGCGCTGCCGGGGACGACAGGCATTGCGTTATCCGAAACGATTCTGGGGCTTCTCGTCTCGGCGCTCGCCGCGCAGCGCGACGCGCGCGGCGCGCACGTGACGCTGCCGGCCGTGCTGCGCATGCGCGTCAAGCAATACATCCACGGGCACCTTGCCGACGCCGATTTGTCGATCGAGCGGATCGCACGCGAGTTGCGCTGCTCGAAGCGATATCTGCACCGGATCTTCGAGGAAGAGGGTGTGACGATCGACCGTTATATCTGGTCGAGCCGGCTCGAACGCTGCCGGGAAATGCTGGCCGCCGCACGCACGGCGAAGCCGGCGATCCTGGAGATCGCGCTTAGCTGGGGCTTCAGCAGCGGCGCGCATTTCTGCCGCAGTTTCAAGCAGCGTTACGGGATGACGCCGCGCGAGTTCGTGCGGCAGCGTGCGCTGGCCTGACGGGCTTCGACGGCCGCGCGGCGGCGCCAGGCCGGTGCCGCCGCGGTTGCGTTGCCTCGATGCGCGATCAATGCGCGATGCACACCGATTTCAATTCGGTGAACTGTTCGAGCGCCGCGCGGCCGAGTTCGCGGCCGTAGCCCGATTGCTTGAAGCCGCCGAATGGCAGGTTGCTGTCGAGCATGTTGTGCGCGTTGACCCATACGATGCCTGCCTTCAGGCGCGGCACGATACGATGCACGAGTGACAGGTTTTGCGACCACACGCTCGCCGCGAGCCCGAAATCGGTGTCGTTTGCGAGCCGCAGCGCTTCGTCGACCGTATCGAACGGCGCGACGGTCACCACCGGGCCGAACACTTCTTCGCGCACGATCCGCATCGACGGCGTTGCATTGACGAACACCGTCGGCTTGACGAAATAGCCGCTGTCGAGTGCGCGCGTGCCGCCCGTGACGAGCGTTGCGCCTTCTTCGCGGGCCGCGTCGACGTGAGCGAGCACGCGTTCGAAGTGCGGTTTCGATACGAGCGCGCCGATCTGCACGTCCGGATCGAACCCCGAGCCGATCTTCATCGATTCGGCTGCGGCCGCGATGCCGCTGACCACGCGCTCGTAGAGCCGTTTCTGCACGTAGACGCGCGAGCCGGCCGTGCAGACCTGCCCCTGGTTGAAGAAGATGCCTTGTGCGGCGCCGCGCGCGGCGGCGTCGGGGTCCGCGTCGTCAAGAACGATCAGCGGGGATTTGCCGCCTAGCTCCAGCGTAAAGCGCGCGAGCCGGTCGAGCGCCGCGTGGCCGATGGTCTTGCCGGCGCCGACCGATCCCGTGAACGTGATCTTGTCGATGCCGGGATGCGCAACGAGCGCGGCGCCCGCCTCCGCGCCCGTGCCCGTCACGACGTTCAGCACGCCCGCCGGCAGCCCGGCCTGCTGCGCGAGTTCGGCGGCGTACAGCGCGGTGAGCGGCGTTTCCTCCGACGGTTTGAGCACGACCGTACAGCCGCACGCCAGCGCCGTCGCCACTTTCCACAGGGCGATGGCGAGCGGAAAATTCCACGGCACGATCGCGCCGACGACGCCGAGCGCTTCGCGCCGCGTATACGCGAAATACTCGGTGCCGGCCGGCACCGCGATCGACGTGTCGAGGGTCGAGCCTTCGATCTTCGTCGCCCAGCCCGCCATATAGCGGACGAATTCGGCGCCGCCTTGCACGTCGATCGCGCGCGCGATGCCGACGAGCTTGCCGGTTTCAAGCGTTTCGATTGCAGCGAGTTCGTCAGCATGGCGCTCGATCAGCTCAGCGAATTGATATAGCAGCTTTTCGCGGTCCGCAGGGCGCATCCGCGGCCAGTCGCCCGAATCGAATGCGCGCCGCGCGGCGGCAACGGCCGCATCGACGTCGCGCGCATCGCTTGCGGCGGCCTGTGCGATCGTCTTCTCGGTTGCGGGATCGACGACGCTCAGATAGCGGCCCGAGCGCGGCTCGCAGATGCGGCCGTCGATCCAGTTGCCGAACGTGCGGCGTGCGAGAAATTCCGATCGGTGGTGATATTGGGTGGAAAGGTCGGACAGATTCATGAAAGCCTCATGTCGAATCGAACGGCGCGGCGGCGCGCTCAGCGCTGCATTGCCTGCGCGACGAGCAGCGTGTCGGTGAATTGCTCGAAGCCCACGATCTGTCCGGCCTCGACGCGCCACACGTGCGCCACGCGGCATTCGAACGATTTGCCGGTCCGCTTGTAGGTGCCCGAATAACGGCCGATGCCGATCACGGTGTCGCCGGCGTCGTGAAGCGCGTCGAGCTTGAACGTGTAGTTATCCCAATCGTTGCCGAGACGCTCGAACACGTTGCGCACGATTTCTTCCTTGCTGTGGTAAGTGCCCGCGCAAGGGAAGCCGGCCATCTCGGTCCATGCGATCGTTGGCGCGATGTCGGCCATCATGGCGGCGGGGTCGCGCCGGTCGGACGCAGCGTAGTGGTCGGCGACGATTTGATAGGGGGTACGCATGCGGGATTCCTCAAATGGGTTGTGCATCGTCCGGACGGACAGTTCGCGATAAGCCGTGGGATGGCGCGCGGGACAGGGCGCGAAGCAGCGAATCGGCCGGCTGGTTCGCGATCGGGGCGCTGTGCGCCTCGCTTGGCGGGAGGCTCGCCGAACGGCCCGCGCTCGCGGATGCCATTGCATCGGCGGGCGAAAGCATGAATTGCGCGCAGCGCTCGGCGATCATGATGGTGGGCGCGTTCGTGTTGCCGGACACCAGCGTCGGCATGACCGACGCGTCGCAAATCCGCAGCCCGCGCACGCCGCGCACGCGCAGTTGCGGATCGACGACCGACTCGGAATCGCCACCCATGCGGCATGTGCCGGACGGGTGATAGACGGTTTTCGCGTGCGAGCGGACATAGGCGTCGAGATCGAAGCGGCCGCCATCGCTCGGCAGCATCTCGCCCGCGATCACTTTCGTCATCGACGGCATGCGCAGGATTTCCCGCGCCATCTCGAAGCCGCGCACCAGCGTCGAATAATCGTCCGGATGACTGAGGAAATTGCCGTCGAACAGGATGGGCGCATGCGGATCGGCGCTGCGCAGCCGCACGGTGCCGCGCGACTTGGGCCGCAGAAAGCACGGATTGATCGAGATGCCATGCCCGGCGAGCGGCTCGCGCCCCACATCGCCGACAAGCACCGGCAACACGTGGAATTGCACGTCGGGGCGCCCGCAGCCCGCCGTATCGGCGAATCCGCCGCTTTCGACGACATTCGACGTCAGCAAGCCGGTATGGAATAACGTGTACTGAAGGCCGTGGCGCACTGCGTTGAGTCCGCGGTCCTGACCGGCGAGGCTGACGGGCTCGCGCGTGCGGCCGTACAGCGACAATTCGAGATGGTCCTGGAAATTGAGCCCAACCTGCGGGGCGTCGTGCACGAGCGCAATGCCATGCTGCCGCAACTGGCTGGCCGGGCCGATGCCGGAGAGCATCAGAAGCTTCGGGCTTGCGAGCGCGCCCGCGCTGAGCACGATTTCCGCGCGCGCGCGGGCGAGCCGCTTTTCGCCATCGCGCGCGACGTAGCGCACGCCTACCGCCGCGCCGTTGTCGAATACGATTTGCGTGACGAACGCGTTGGTTTCGATCGTCAAGCACGGGTTGTGCTTGACGGCGGCAAGGTACGTCGCCGCGGTGCTGCCGCGCCGGCCGTCGAAGGTGGTCGTCTGATAAAAGCCCACGCCCGCCTGTGACGCGCCGTTGAAATCGTCGTTGTAGGGCAGTCCGAATTCCTGCGCGCCCTTGACGAATGCGAGGCTGAGCGGATGGCGAAAGCGCGTGTCGCTGACGTGCAGCGGGCCGTCGACGCCGTGCAGCGGCCCCGCGAGCCGCTGGTTGCGCTCGGCGCGGCGAAAGAACGGCAGCACGTCGTCCCAGCCCCAGCCGTCGCAGCCGGCGTCGCGCCACGCGTCGTAATCGGCGGGCGTGCCGCGAATGTAGACCATCGCATTGACCGAACTGCCGCCGCCCAGCGTGCGGCCCTGCGGCACGTACATTCGGCGGCCGGCCGCGTGCTGCTGCGGCTCGGTTTCGTAGATCCAGGTTCGTTTCGTGCCGATCACGCGAACGAAGGTGGCGGGCGTCTGGACGAAGAACGAATTGTCGGGCGGGCCGGCCTCGAGCAGCAGGACGCGGTGCCCGGCATGGACGAGCCGGTGCGTGACGACGCAACCGGCCGACCCGCCGCCGATCACGATGTAATCGAATTCGGCCGCCTGGCCGTTGCGATTTTCCTCGGACATATCTCGGTTGCTCGAATGAGAGGTCAGGATTTCACTATGACGGAAATTGTCCGACGCGGAACAGGAAGTGCGCTGTGGATCAATTCAAACTGCATCGACGGGCGGGGAATCGGGCGAGGGCGGCGCGCCGGACGGGCCGCGCGTCAAACCGGCGCGGTCTTCGTGCTGACCGTCTTCAATACTTGCCAGTACGACGGCGGCGCAGCGGCGCGGCCGCGTTCGCGCAGCAGCCGATGCATGCGCGCGAGCCGAAAATATGGGACAGACGCCATCAAGTGATGCTCGGCATGGTAATTCACGTGCAGCGGCGCGACCGTCAGCCGTGCGAGCCAGCCGGCGCGGGTCGTGCGGGTGTTGCGTAGCGGATCGTCGCAGGTTTCGACGCACGCATGCTCGGCCATCGAGCGGATCCGGATGAAAAGCGGAAACGGCGTCAGATACGACAGCGCCCACACGCCGTACAGCCACGGATGAGCGCACGCCCACAGCACGCCGAACAGGATGCCGTTGGTCGCGAGCATGCCGGCCGCGTTCGTGATGAACGCGAGCGGATAATCCCGCACGCGCCGGCCCGCTTGCGGCAGGCGTTCGATGTCGTTCGTCAGCGACCACTTGAGCACGCCCGCGTCCATCAGCACGTGCCCGGCTACGAACTTGACGCCCGAGACGCCGGAGATATCGCGCAAAAACTTGCGCGCGAGCGACGCGCGCGTCGCCGGCAGGCCGGCGATCAACGACAGGTCCGGATCGGCGCGCGACGATGTGGCCGCGTGATGCATCAGGTGGTAAGGACGGTATTTGCGCAGTTCGTTCCACACCGGGCGCGCGCATAGCCAATCGGCGAGCACGTCGTTGGCCCAGCGCGTGCTGAACAGCGTGCCGTGTGCTGCGTCATGTTGCAGGATGCCCAGGCAAAGCTGGCGTCCGGCGATGACGGTCATGCCGGCCGCCAGTGCGAGCGCGAAGCCCCACGGCGCAAAATGCGCGCGCGCATAGGCGAGGCCCGCGAAAGCGAGCGCGATCACGCCCCACGTCGAGCCGACGGCCCATGCGCCGCGCCAATCCGAGCGGGCGGTCAGCGAGCGGATCTCCTCGTGGCTGAAGACTTCGCGGGCACGGGTTTTGCCTGTCATTTCAGCGGCTCCTCGCGCGTGGCGCGCTAGGACAACGCATCGGCCGGGGCGCGCGCCGGCGCATCGCGCGGCGCGGCGGGCTCCAGCCGCTCGCTGTCGAACAGCGCCCGCCAGATTCGATGCCCCGTCGCAACGTAGCGGCGCGTACAGGCGATGAACGCGCTGCGCGCGTCGCAATCGACGAACGGCTCGGGCAGTAGCGGATCGAACACGACCTGCCGGATTGCCTTGCCGCCGAGCAGGAACGCTTCGCGCGCGGCGATATCGAGATCCAACCCCGGTGCGCGCGCGAGCCAGTCGTTGAGCTGGTGGCCGAGCGTGCGGTACGTGTCGGTCAGCGTGTGACCATTCCAGAGCGCGCGGATGCGCGCCTCCTGCTCGGCGTCGAACCCGCCCGCGACGAACACGGCCGCCGACGTCTCCACGCCGAGCTTCACGAGACGCCGCCGCACCGCATCGACGTTCGCTTCAATGTTGTCCGGACGCACATAGAGGCTGCGGTCCCATTCGCGAAAGCCGAGCATGCGCAGCGCGCGCTCGCGGCGCGCGAGCGCGGTGCGATCGATGCGGCCGAGCGGCAGGCACGACACCATCAGATACGCGCCGCTCCAGCGCCGCAGCCGCGTTTCAACCGTGCGCCACGCGCTCAGCTCCTCGGATAGTTCGGCGGCCGACGAGCCAATCCGGTAGCTGCCGCGCTCGGTGCTTTCGACCAGCGATTCAGCCGCGAGCCGCGCCAGCGCGACGCGCACACTGTTCTCGGTCAGGCCGAACAGCCGGCACGCGATGATCGCCTCGCGCACTTGCAGCGGTTCGCCGTTTTTCGCGACGAGTAAATCAAGGATCAGGTGTTTCGCGGGAGGTTGCAGCATCGGGCGCTAGGTTGCCGCGTGGCCGCGGAAACGAAAAGGTGAAAAGGTGATTACACAAAATCTATTTATATTTCATTATGTGTAATATTTCAAGGCGAATGAAATGGCGATGCCGTTAGGTCGGATCGGTTGGTGATGATCGCCGGGCGGCGCGCACGGGCGCCGGCGGCCGGTTTCGGGTCAGATCTGCGCGTCGAGCGCGCGCGCCACGGCGGTTTCGTCGAGGCTGCCCGCACGCCCGACGATCGCGTAGTTGAAACCGTGCGACGATCCGTAGCGCGCCAGCAGCCCGCCGTCGATGCGTTGGCCGGCCGCGAGCAGCCGATGCGCGGATTCCGGCGGGCGCACGTAGAAGCTCAGCGTTCGGCCGTCCGCATCCTCGTACAGCACCATCGCCGCCGCGCCGCGCTCGGTCGCGAACAGGCGGCCGCCGACCGGCCGGAAACCCGCGCCGCTCAGATCGGGCAGCTTCACGGCCGAGCCCACGCGCGCTTCGAGCCACGCTTGCAGATCGGCCGGCCGGTGTGAAGGGAAGTCGATCCGCGCGCTGCGCTCGACCACCATCAGCTTATAAGCCTCGAGCGCATCGCTCATCGGCGCGGCGGGCGTGCCCGTCAAGCGATGCGCGTGCCAGCCGCCGAGCGTGCCGATTCCCACGCAGAGCACGAGCGACGCCGCCAGCGCGAAGCGCGCCCGCGCGCGCTCGGCGCGGCGCGCGCGCAGCGCCGCGGGGTCGAGCGCCGGGTTCGCGGGCGGCGGCGGCAGGCTCGCGAGCGCCGCGCGCAGCCGCTGCGCGTCCTGTTGCCAGCGGCGCACCTGCGCCGCACGCTCCGGGTCACGCGCGAGATAGCGCTCGACGGCGGCGCGCTCGGCTTCGTCGAGCCGGCCGTCGACATAGGCATGCAAGTCGTGTTCGTCGGGAGGGAGCTTCATTTCATCAATCGCAGCGAAGGAGCAGAGGGCTCGCCGTCGCACAGGCCGCGCAGCGCCTGGCGCGCTCGGGACAGGCGCGACATCACGGTGCCGATCGGCACGCCGAGCAGATCGGCGACTTCCTGATAGCTGAAGCCTTCGACCGCGACGAGCAGCAACAGGCTGCGCTGCTCGTCGCAGAGGCGGCCGAAGGCCGTGAGCATCGCGCGGGCGCTTGCCTCGCGCTCGGCGGATGGCCATTGCGGTTCGTCGTCCTCGTGCAGACGGCCGAGCAGCCACGCGTGCCGTTTCGCGCGGCGCCGCGCGTCGAGAAATTGCCGGTACAGGATCGTGAAGAGCCAGCTACGCAGCGCCGTGTCGTCACGGCGCTGCGACCAGCGCGACAGCGCGCGCTCGAGCGAGGCTTGCACGAGATCGTCGGCGCTGTGGACGTCGCGGGTCAGCCAGAGCGCGAAGCGGCGCAATCTCGGCAGGAGTTCGCGCAGTTGTTCGTCTAGATCGTCGGCAGGCGGCATGGTGGGCGGCAGCAGGCGAAAAGCCGGCTCGGGCATGGATTCGTCGCGTATGACGCCGGCCGACGCAGTTTATTCCCCGTGCCTGACAAAAAAATTTTCGATGGAATAGACCGGGCGGTGCGACGTCTTACGCGCATTCGACACATGACCTGGCGGTCGGGAGCGCATGCGATGGCGGATTCTTCCTCGTCTTCTTCGTCACGGCGCGCGACGGCGCGCGGCCGATGGCGCTGGATGCTGATCGGCGGCGCGGTGGCGGCGTGCGTGGCGGCGTTCGGCTACGCCGGCGGTTGGCTCGCGCCGCAGCGGCTCACGCCCGAGCGGCTCGTGGACGCGTTGCAGCGCAATGGCGGCCTGCACCCGGGGTATCGGCGCAATCACGCGAAAGGCATATGCGTGACGGGTTATTTCGAAGGCAACGGCGCGGCGAGCGCGTATTCGATCGCGCCGTTTTTCGCGGCGGTGCGCACGCCTGTCGTTGGCCGTTTCGCGCTGCCGGGCGGCAATCCCTACGCGCCGGACAGCAGTGTGCCGATTCGCAGTCTCGCGCTGCGTCTGAGCGCGCCGGACGGCGAGCAATGGCGCACCGGGATGAACAGCATGCCGGTGTTCCCGGTCGCGACGCCGCAAGCGTTCTACGAGCAGACGATCGCGAGCCGCCCCGATCCGCGCACCGGCAAGCCCGATCCCGCGAAGCTCTCGGCATTCTTCGCCGCACACCCGGAGACGGCCGCGTTCCGTGCGTGGGTGAAGCGTGCGCGGCCGGGCGCGAGCTATGTCGCCGAGACGTATTACAGCCTGAACGCGTTTTATCTCGTCGATGCAAACGGTGGCCGGCATGCGGCGCGCTGGCGCGTCGTGCCGGAGCGGACGGCAGGCGTGGGCGATAAGAGTGGCGCGAGCGATACGGGTGGTACGGGTGACAAGGGCGACGGCCATGCGCGCGGCCCGGGCGCGCCGACCGATGCGGTGCGCCCGGGCGATCCGGACATGCTGCGGCGGGATCTGCTGCAACGCCTGGCGTCCGGCCCGCAGCGCTGGCGTTTGCTGATCACGCTGGCGGCGCCCGGCGATCCGGTCGACGACGCGACGCGCGCGTGGCCCGACGAGCGCGCGACGATCGACGCGGGCACGCTCGTGATCGAGCGCGCGCAGGTGCAGCACAGCGGGCCGTGCCGCGACGTCAATTACGATCCGACGATCCTGCCCGATGGTATCCGCGTATCGGGCGATCCGCTGCTCGCCGCGCGTTCGGCCGCGTATGCCGATTCCTATTTGCGCCGCACCGGCGAGCAAGCCGGGGTGCCCGGCGCTGCGCGCTCCCTTCCGGAGAAACGATGATGAAACCTGTGTTCAGTCCGCTCGCACGCCTGCTGCATTGGGTGATGGCCGCGATGATCGTCGCGATGCTGTTTATCGGCGTGGGGATGGTGGCGTCGGTGTCGCATCGGCATGCGGCGTTGGTTGCGTTGCATCGGCCGCTCGGGATCGCGGTGCTGGTGCTCGCATGCGTGCGCGTCGCGGTGCGGCTGCGCCGGCGGCCGCCCGCGTTGCCGGGCGATTTGCCCGAATGGCAGCGGTTCGCCGCGCACGGATCGCATCTCGTGCTGTATGCGCTGATGATCGCGATGCCGATGATCGGCTGGGCGATGTTGTCGGCGGGCGGGTATCCGGTCACGCTCGGCGAGGGCGTGCGCTTGCCGGCGATCGTGCCGGCCGATCCCGTGTGGTTCGCGTGGCTGCGGCTCGCGCATCGATGGCTCGCTTATCTGTTTTTCGTGACGTTCGTCGCGCATTTCGCGGCGGCGCTCTATCACGGACTGATTCGTCGGGATGGCGTGATGGGGGCGATGGTCGGGCGGTAACGGGCAAGACGAAGAGGAGAGGATTCGGACGATGAGGGCCTCGGGCAACGAACGACAACGAGCGTTGCCCCACGCGCGCTGGGCGGCACGCTATACCTTTGTCTAGCTGTCGACCCGATTGGCACGGCTATACGATGGGTTCCGGCAAACAAGCAATGCGCCGGAGAGACCGGCATATTCGCCGGCAAATTCGCCGTCAAATTCGATTACCCAGCGAGGGCCGACATGTCCTTTCACCTTTCCGATGAAGAAGTGGCCGCGTTCGGCGAGAACGGTTTCCTCGTCGTTCGAGATTTGTTGGACGCCGAAGCAATCGCCTCGATGCGTTCAGCGATCGACGAGATTATCGGTTCTGCCGGCGATCTGCGCGAAGTCGCGGAGCTGGAGCCCAGCGATCCGACCGTCATCCGGCGCATCTGGCAGCCATCCAAGCGGCATGCCGCTTTCCGTGCGGTACAGGAAGACCCGCGCCTCGTCGATCGGCTCGAATCGCTGATTGGGCCCGATATCGTCTTCCACCACAGCAAGCTCAACATGAAGGGGCCGCGCGTCGGCTCGCCGGTCGAATGGCATCAGGATTTTTCTTATTACCCGCACACGAATTCGAAGCTGATTGCGTGCCTCATTTATCTGGACGACGCGTCCGAGGATAACGCGTGCCTGCGGGTACTGGCCGGTTCGCATCGCGCGTCGATCTACGACCACACGGAAAACGGCCATTTTCGCGGCAAGGTCGACCTGGCGCATCTGCCGACCCAATACCCGGAGATGACGGCGGCCGGCGGTGCGGGCACGGTTGTATTTCTGCATTGCAAAGTGCTGCACCGGTCCGATCCGAACCACTCGGCGCGGTATCGCCGCTGCTTCATTCCCGCTTATCGCGCGGCCGACGCGCTGCCCATCTACTACGGGCCGCATGCCGCGCACAACGAAGCGGGAACTTATCTGCTGCGCGGGCAACGCCGTTCGGTCGCGCTTTGCGAAGCGGGTGTTTATCCGATGCCGATCACACAGAAGGCTTTCAACTCGCTCTATGCGCTTCAGCAAGGCGAGCATCTGCTTGCCGACGAACTGCACACGCGCTCGAGCGGATACGCCACGCACGCTCTGACCACGGAAAAAATGTGACGAGGATGCGATGAAGCCTCATGTCCTGGTGATGAACCGATGGCCGCAGTACCGCAACGCCCGGCAATGGGATCATGAGCTTTGCCGATACGACGAGATCATTCCGCCGGATTGCGACGTCAGCTATTTATGCGACGACGAGGGCCGTACCGGCGTGCCGATTACGGCGGATGCGCGGCGCGTGCATGCCGTCGCGAGCTTCGACGATATCGGCGAGGTGATTGCACGGGTGGCACGCGTAATCAGCCTGCACGGGCCGGTTACGCACGTGCTCGCATTCTCGGAGTATTTGCTCGATGCGGCGGCGGCCGTTAGAGCGCATTTCGAGATTCCGGGGCATCGCCCCGGCGACGTCGATCGGTTTCGCGACAAGACCGAAATGAAGCGCCTGCTGCACGCGGCGGGCATTCGCGTGCCGGCCTGGTTTGCATGCGATGCGGATGGCGCGGGCGATAACGATGCGCGCGCGCTCGAATTGGGATTTCCGCTGATTTTGAAGCCTGTGCGGGGCGCATCGAGCAAAGGCGTGCTGAAAGTGGAGTCGATCGATGCGTGGCGCCGTATTGTGCAGACGCGCGAGCTTCGAGGATTCGAGATCGAGGAGTACATCGACGGCGACATTCTGCACGTGGACGGCGTGGTCGATGCATTCGGGCAGAGCGTGTTCATGTCGGTGAGCCGTTATATCTCGTCGTGTCTCGAATTCGAAGCGGGCGTGCCGCTCGGCTCGGTCATCCAGACCGAATCGCCGGTGACGGCCGCGTGCCGGGCGTTCGCAGCGGCATGCGTGCAAGCGCTCGGGCTGCGCGGCTCGGCATTTCATCTCGAATTGTTCGAACGGGACGGCGAATTGATCTTTCTCGAAGTTGGCGCGCGCGTGCCGGGCGCCGACGTGCCATACGTCGTGCACCGCGTGTTCGGCGTGAATCTGTTCCGGCTGTGGGTCGACGTCGTGCTGGGCAATTCGTCGTCGCCGCCGCGAAACGTTGCGACGAGCGGCGGCTGGCTGACGATTCCGCGGCCAGCGCCGCTGCCGCGCAAAGTGGTGATTGCCCGCTCGCTCGTCGGGCGCGTGCCGGGGCTGTATCGCGAGCTGATTCCCGCGGCGGGCGAGATGTTGACCGATACCGGTGGCGGCTATACGCACCTGCAAGGCGGGCGCTTTCTCGTCGAGGGACGCAACGAAGCCCAGGTGTTGGCCTCGATGGACGCGATCAGGACGCAATACGTGCTGGAAACCGTTCCTGCATGACTCGCTTTTATTTGCCCCGTTCAATGGAGACCCGGATGCAAACCCTATCTCATGCCGAATTGCTTGCAAAAAAATGCGTGGTTTTCGCCGAAGGCTGTTTTGGACTGTTCACGAGCAAAGTGGCGGCGTCCTATCTGCGCTACCGGCCCGAGCGCTGCCTCGCCGTGATCGATAGCACGCAGGCCGGCAAGCGTGTGCAGGACGTGATCGGATACGGCGGCGATATCCCGGTTGTGGCGGATATCGAACAAGCGCTGGCTTTCGGCCCGGAGGTGCTGTTCATCGGCAAGGGGCTGCATTCCGCGCAATTGCCGTCCGGATGGAAGGAGCCGATTCGCACGGCGATGCAGCGCGGTTTGCATGTGATCAACAGCATCCATTTCAGATTGCATGCCGATCCGGATCTGGCGAAAGCGGCGAGCGAGGCCGGCATTACCGTCTGGGAGACGAAAGAGCCGGTGCCGCTCGAACTCAATAAGGCGCGTGTGCTGGAGTTGGACTGTTTCGTTGTGCATACGTGCGGCAGCGATTCGAATATCGGGAAAAAGACAGCGGCGCTCGAAATCACTCACGAAGCCAACCGGCGCGGCATCCGCACCGGATTCGCGGCGACGGGGCAAACCGGCATGCTGATTTCCGGCACCGGAATCGTCGTCGACTGCATTCCGAGCGACTTTGTCGCCGGCGCGGCGGAAAGGGTGGTGCTCGATGCGGCAGTGGGAAACGATTGGGTCGTGCTTGAAGGGCAGGGGTCGCTCAATCACATCGGCGCGAGCGGCATTGCGTTGGCGCTGCTGCATGGCGGTTTGCCGCATGCGCTGATTTTCTGTCATCGGCTCGGGCTCGAGCGCACGAAGGTCTGGAATACGAAGATTCGGCCGCTTGCGGAGCTGATCAGGCTCAACGAAGCGCTGACCGTCTTCGAGCGGCCGGCGAAAGTGGTGGCGATCAGCGTCAACAGCGCGGGCTTGAGCGACGAAGCATATCGCCACGAAATGCAGGTGCTGCGGGATCAAACCGGCTTGCCGGTGGTTGATCCCTGTCGCGACGGCGCCGGTTTGTTGGTGGATGCGCTGCTCGCGTACCAGCAAACGCTCGGGATGCTTCAGCCGGCCGGGGAGACCATGCAATGAAAGACGCCATCGTCTTGCTGATGCATCAGGGCAACTCTTTCACGCGCGAACTCAGCGCGCTGCTCGCCACACGCGATATCGCGCTCGTTGCGCTCAGTTCGTTGCCGCCCGATCCCGAGGTATTCGAGCGGAACAAAACGTTGCTCGACGACTGGGTGCTCGTCGAGCACGCCGAACTCACGCAGGCGGACGTCGAGCAAGCGGTTCGCACCTTCGAGCAACGTCATTACCGGCTGCTCGCGGCGATCGCGACCTTCGAGGGCTATCGCCTGCTGATGGCCGATCTGAACCGCGCGCTCGGCTCGCGGGATGCGCCGCGCGAGGCGCTGGAGCTGAGTCTGGACAAATTCCGTTGCCGCGAATTTCTCCGTCGCGCCGGGCTCAGCGCGGTGACGAGCGTGCGCCTCAACGAGGGCGAGGACCCCGCGCGGCTCGACCTCGATCCGTCGCGCCGTTGGTTCGTCAAGCCGGTGCGCGGCGCGGCGTCGTTCGGGTGCTTCATTCTGGAGAGCATGCGCGATCTCGACGATTTGCCGAGGATGCGGGCGCAAATGCTGGACGACCGGAAATTGTCGGCCATCTTCATGGGCAAGTACGGGTTTTTCGCCGAAGAGTATGTCGAAGGGCCGGAATTCAGCTTCGAGATCGTCGCGGCTGATCGGCCGCGCGTCATCTGCATCCACGAAAAAGCGCGCGTCGAGCGCTTGCAGCGCACCACGCTCGAAAGCATGTCGATTTCCCCTCCCGTTTCGCTGTCGTGCGACAGCTTGCTGGACGGTGCGCGATTCGTCTGCGATTGCCTCACGCGTATCGGTTTGACGCAAGGGGCGTATCACGTCGAGATGAAGTATTGGGAAGCGAAACGGCGCTGGGAAATCATCGAGATCAACCCACGCATGGGCGGCAGCCTGATCAACGCCAGCACCGAGCGCGTCACCGGCGTGTCGATGCTGGAGATGTGGCTGCGCTCGTTGTTGCTGAAGGACGATGCCGAGCGTGCGATGTTTCATGCCTTTATCGACCGTGTGTCGCAGCTCGCGCGCCTCGACGATCCAGCCGAACGGCGCGCCACCCTGTTCGTCAGCAAGTACGGAGAAAAGGGCCGCACGATCAAGACGATCGAATACGAGGCGGCCGGACAGCCGCCCGATCTGCTCGAACTGCACGGAAAGCCAGGGTTGAAGCTCGAGGATTCGGACCGTGCGATTTGCGTAATGGATGTGCTTTGGGTGGTCGACAAGCACGCGCTCGCGCAATCGATCGACGTGCTCGAGCACGAATCGGACACGCATTTTCGAATCAGCTATTGCGAATAGCCGGCGGGTCAGCGCGGATGCGTCGTTTTTTGCAATCCAGTCCAATTTCAGTCGGGAACTCATGCTCATGGTCGATCTATCTCATCCGGCGTTTCAGGCGCATCTCGGCGGCAAGCTGCAGATGACGGGCAGGGTGAACATCGAAACCCGCGAAGATCTGGCTCGCGTCTATACGCCCGGGTTCGCGCGCGTTGCTGCCGCGATTCATCGCGATCCGGAGTTGATCCGGCGTTACACGATCCGGCAGAACACGGTCGCGATCGTGACCGACGGCACGGCCGTATCCGGCATCGGCGACGTCGGCCCGTATGCCGCGCTGCCGGTGATGGAGGGCAAGTCGCTCGTGTTTCGGCGCTTCGCCGGCATCAATGCGGTGCCGATCTGTGTCGACACGCGCGACAGCGGGGAGATTGTCGATACCGTCGCGCGCATCGCTCCGGCTTTCGGGGCGGTGATGCTCGAGGATATTGCCGCGCCACGCTGCTTCGAGATCGAGGCGCGGCTCGAATCGGTGCTAGGCATTCCGGTTTTGCACGACGATCAGCACGCGACGGCGATTTCGGCGAGCGCCGCGCTGCTCAATGCGCTGAAGCGGATCGGCAAACGCATCGGCGAGATCAAGGTCGTGATGGTCGGCGCGGGCGCGGCCGGCACCGGCTGCGCGAAGATGTTCATGCAGCTCGGTGTGACGCGGCTGATCGCATGCGATCGGATCGGCGCGATTCATCGCGACCGCGCCGATCTCAACCCATCGAAAGCGTGGTTTGCCGAGCATACGAACGGCGCGTGCGAGACCGGCACGCTGCGCGACTTGCTCGCGGGCGCGGACGTGTTTCTCGGTGTGTCGGGGCCGGGCGTGGTGACGGCCGACGATATCGGATCGATGGCGCGCGAGCCGATCGTGTTTGCGCTGGCGAATCCCGAACCCGAAATTCTGCCGTCTGACTTGGGGGGGACGCGGGCAATCGTTGCGACCGGCCGCAGCGATCTTCCGAATCAGATAGACGGCGGCCTTGCGTATCCGGGGCTCTTTCGCGGCGTGCTGGACAGCCACGCACCGGCGTTCACCGATGCGATGAAGCTGGCCGCCGTGCACGCGATTGCGGGGTTGGTGGATGCGGATCAGCTCGATGCCGGCCGCATCATTCCAGACATCTTCGACGAGCGCGTGATGCCTGCCGTCGCGGCGGCCGTGGCGCAAGCGGCGTGACGCCAATGCCGAATGCGGCCGGCAAGCTTCGCGTGAACGGTTCGACGGCGGCCGCGCGGTGCGGGGGCGCGTCAAACGGCGAGATGTTCGACGGCGCTTTCCAGCACGACTTGCTTGAGTTGTTCGAGCGCGGGAGACAGTTTGCGGTGCGCGCCATGCAGACACAAATCCACCGTGGGCAGCTCCGGCAGCCCGTCACGCACGCCGAGCCGGCGCAGCGTGGGCGGAATGCCGGCCGCCGTGCGCAGCGTGATGCCGAGGCCGGCGGCGACCCCCGCCCACAAGCTTTGAAGGCTCGCGGTCGTGTATGCGAGCCGCCATGAAATATTCGCGTCGTCGAGCGCCTGCACGCCCGCGCGACGAAAAAGGCAGGGCGGATTGTAGAGCGCGAGATCCAGCGCGGCGCCCGCGGTCGAGCGGCGGGTGAAGTTTTGCGGGCCGATCCACGTCATAGGCAGTGTCGAGACATGTACGGCATCGGGGCGCGCTTGCTGACCGAGCGCCAGCACCAGATCGAGTTCCGCTTTGTCGAGACGCTCGAGCAGCAGGCGATTGGGTTCGACCGCGATTTCGACGCGCACCGCGGGATGGGTTTTTTTGAATGTGCCGAGCACGCCGGGCAGCCAGGTTTCCGCGAAATCGCTGGGCAGGCCGAAACGCACGCTGCCTTCGAGTGCCGCGCCGCGCACCGAGCGTATTGCCTCGTCATTGAGATCGAGAATGCGCTTGGCATACGAGAGGATCACGTCGCCCGCGTCGGTCAGCACGAGCCCGCGCCCTTGGCGGCGAAACAGCGGCAAGCCGACTTGCTCCTCGAGCTTGCGGATTTGCTGGCTGATCGCTGATTGGGACCGGCCGACGCGCTCGGCCGCGCGGTTCAGGCTGCCCAATTGATGAGCGGCCAGCAGCGTTCGCATCACATCCATATCGAGATTCGGCAGAGACATGATTCAGTTTTCCCGCAGCATCGATACGGAATTATCGCATCTCCTTCAGAGTCGTTTGGCTATCATCAAAGCCGCACGCAACGCGCCGGCGCGAATGCCGGCTTGACGCAGATGAGCAATGATTTCCGATACCTTGGACGACGAACCTGGAGACTCGATATGACGAACGCTGGATCGCTGATTCGATTGGCCACGAAGCTGGCATGCGCGGGCGCAATGCTCGCGATGCCGGTCATATCGGTTGCGGGTGGCGCGTCGGTGTCGCTTGCCGGCACCTGGGCACTCGTGGCCGCGGACGTCGAACATCCGGACGGCACGCGCGGCCGCGATTATGGCGCCGCGCCGTCCGGCCTCTTGATGATCGATCGCGCCGGACGCTATTCGTTGCAGATCTTCAAGGCGGAACGCGCGCGCTTTGGCTCGGGCGACAAACGTTCGGCAACGCAGGCCGAATACAAGGATGCCGTGATGGGATCGAGCACGCACTTCGGCACGCTCGAAATCGATCCGGCGTCGCACACGCTGGTTTTTTACATTCAACATGCGTCGTTTCCGAATTGGGAAGGCGAGCAGCAAAAGCGCACCTATGAACTGAACGGCGATGAATTGAGCTATCGCGTCGTTGCGCGCCCGAATGGCGATGTGCCGATATCGGTATGGAAGCGCATGGACTGAACGCGCCGGCAGCACGTGGCATGGTCCGCGCGGCTCGCGCGGGTACGGAGCGTCGGCGCAGGAGCGATTCAGCTTCTTAGTCCGCCGGCGATGCGATTCGGATGACTATGGAGGTGCCGTTGCTTGCGTCGACTGTATGGGAGTGGGCCTGGGTGCCGATCGTCTTGTGCGCAGCGTTTGGACGCACCGTGCGCAATGCCGCCCAGCGCAGCTTGACCGAGCAGGCCGGGACGTTGCCTGCAACGCTCGTGCGGTTTCTGTACGGCCTGCCGTTTTCGCTGCTATGGGTGCTGTTGTTATCGCGCATGGGGGGCACGCTGCCTGCGGTAACGGCGGCGTGGGCGGGGTGGTTGACGCTGGGGGCGCTCGCGCAGTTGGGCGGGACCGCGTTGTTGTTGATGGCGATGAAGCAGCGCAACTTCGTCGTGGCGGTAGCGTTCTCGAAAACCGAACCGTTGCAAGTGGCGCTGGTTTCGCTGCTGGTGCTGCATGAAGTGCCGGGCGGACTTTCGATGCTGGGCATGTTGATCGCGATGCTGGGCGTTGTCTTGCTGACCTATTCGGGACCGGGGCGGCGTGCGACGGACGTGGGCGGCGGGTTCGGTTTATCGGCCGTTTATGGGTTGGGCGCGGGCGCGGCGTTTGCGTTGATGGCGGTCGGCTATCGCGCGGCGGCCTTGCATCAGCCGGGCGTGACGCCGTGGATGAACGGCGCGTGGGGCGTGCTGTGGGCGCAGTTGATTCAGTCGGTCGTGCTGGGCGGATATCTGCTGCTGGCGAATCGCGCCGGATTGCTCGCGATCGTTCGGATCTGGCGTTTTTCGTTGACGGTCGGAACGGTCGGCGCGCTGGCGACCATCGGCGAATTGACCGCGCTTGCGCTTCACGGCGCGGCGGACGTGCGCACGCTCGGGCTGGTCGAGGTGCTGTTCAGTTATCTGGTGTCTCGCAAGCTGATGCGCGAGAAGCTCGGCATGCTCGAGCGTTGGGGGCTGACACTCGTGACGTCCGGGCTGATTGTCGTGTGCGCGCAATTCTGACGCTGTAAGCGGCCGCGATTGGCCGGCGGCGCCCGTCGCCGGGCCTGAACCGAAGCTGCATCGATAGGGAGAGAGTTCATGTCGTCTGCGTTGACGTTTCGCGAATTGACGGTCACTGCCGTCAGGTTGCCGATGTCGAACCCGATCCGCACGGCAAGCGGCTTGATTGCGGATGCGCCGTTCGTGCTGATCGATCTGCACACCGAGCAGGGCGTCATGGGGCACGCGTATCTGTTCGTATTCACCCCACTCGTTCTCAAACCGCTGTCGACGCTGATCGCATCGTTCGGCGAGCTGCTGCAAGGCAAGCAGCTTATTGCGCTCGATACGCGCGATCTGCTCGAATCGCATTTTCATCTGGTCGGCAATACGGGGCTGGTCAGCATGGCGGTGGCCGGCGTCGAGATGGCGCTTTGGGATGCGCATGCTCGCGCATTGGGCGTTCCGTTGTCCCGCGCGCTCGGCGGCGCGCCGCAGCCGATTCCCGCGTATTCGAGCATCGGGATGCTCGGTGTCGACGCCAGTTGCCGGCTCGCGGAGCAATCGCTGGAGCGCGGCTTTCGGGCGATGAAAATCAAGCTCGGCCATATTTCGCTCGAACAGGATCTCGAGGTGGTGGCCGCAGTGAAATCCGTGCTCGGCACGAAGTCGATGCTGTGCGTCGACTACAACCAGGGGTTGACGGTGGACGAGGCGATTCGCCGCTGCAGGGCGCTCGATTCGTTCGGGCTGGGCTGGATCGAGGAGCCGACTCGGCAGGACGACTATGCGGGACACGCGCGCATCGCGCGCGAGACAATCACGCCGATTCAGATGGGCGAGAACTGCTTTGGGACGAACGAGCTTGGCAAATGCATTGCGGCTGGCGCATCCGATCTGTTGATGTTCGATCTGATGAAGATCGGCGGCGTCTCGCGCTGGATGCAAGGCGCGGCGTTGGCCGATGCGGCGTCGCTATCGGTGAGCACGCATAACTATCAGGAATTCAGCGCGCACTTGATGGCGGTTACGCCGACCGCGCACTGGCTGCAGTATTACGATTATGCCGATCTCGTGCTGGCTGAACCGATGCGGATCGTCGACGGCAACGCGATGCCGAACGACACGCCGGGAAGCGGCGTCGAATGGGATCAATCGGCACTGGCCCGCTATCGGATCGCGTGAATGCCGCGCGATGGCGAGCGCCACGCCGCGCAGCGGCGGCACGCGCGATCGTTGATATGGGATGCGGCTTGTACGGCCGCCTCCGGTCCGTTCAGGCCGCTGTGGCAAAGCAACCGGTGGCCGGACCCATGCGGGCCGTCCGATATCCGCCATTCACGGCGCCGGAAACGGACGCATCCAGGCGCGCCCGTTCCGGCGATACGGCGCAAAGCCGGGCAGTAACGCGGGCAATTTGATTTTTTCGAAGAAATGCGCGGAACCGCATGCGCTGCCAGCAGATGACTCGAGATGCCCCTGGCAGTTCAATATGCGTTGGTCGATGCTTTGTCCGCTCTTTCGCGGATGAGATCGATGCCGCGCACGGCCGCCGTGGTGCGGTTTCGGACGCCCAGCTTTTTGAACAGTACGCCGATATGCATCTTGACCGTGACGATTTCGATGCCGAGCAGATGGGCAATCGCTTTATTTTGATAGCCACGGATGATGTAAATCAGGATTTGCTGCTGCCGGGACGACAGTTTGGGAGGCGCGTGGCCGGATTCGTTATCCAGCATCGGCTGCAAAGCGGATTGCCAGATGGGCTTGGCGGGTGTGCACGAACTTTCCAATGGCATCGTGCAGGATTGCGATCGAGCGCGATTGCCGGCCTGCGACGCTTGCGTAGCGCTGCTTTCGAGTTTGAATCGCTTGTCCACTGGAATCTCCAAGGTGGTGGGAAGGAAGTATGACGACGCGCGAGGCGTCGTCCGACGACTTCGATTCATTCGTCCGCGGCTGCAACGTAGTAATGGTTTGCAGCAAGACTTTCCACGCCGAGTTTGCGGAACTGATCGATGAAATCCGGAAATGAGCACGACACGTCGGCATAGCCGTCGAGGTTGCACGCATTGTCAAAACGCAATGCCGCGACGAACAGCGACATGAAGTTCCGGTGATCACCGCAGCTGCTAAGCGAAATCCCGCCCGCATAACGGTCCCTGCCGCGTGTGACGAAGCCGTCCGTATGACCGTCCGGATGCCGGATGATCTCGATGTCCGCGCCGAGCTTGCGGACTTCGCCAACCATCGATTCGATGCGCGACGATTTGTGAAACCGCGTGACCGAGCCGCCCCGCACGGTCAGCTTGCCTTTGACGAAAAGGCTCAGCGCGACGAGTGTCGGAATGATGTTGGGGCCGCTGCTGACGTCAAACTCGAAATTGCCTTCGAGGCCGGCATTCGAGCTATCGACTTCGAGTATGTGGCCGGGCGCGTAGCGCAGCCGCACGCCGAGCGCCTCGACGATGTCGATGAAGAGTTTTTCACCTTGCAGCGTTTCTTGCTGGATGCCGGCAATCCGATAGGCGCCGGGAAAAAGCGCGCAAGCCATCAGAAGATAGGAAAGCGAAGTGAAGTCGGCGTTGATGTGCGTGTCGAATGCCCGGTACGCTCCGGGCGACACGCGGTAGGCGGTGTAGTCGGGGCTGGCTTGTACGTCGAGCCCCGCGAGCTTCATGAAGTCGAGTGTTTGATCGATATACGATTGGGAGAGGACAGGCGGCGTCATCCGGATGTCGATGCTGCGTTGCGCGAGCGGAGCCGTCATGAGCAGCGCGGTGACGAACTGCGAGCTGATGTCGCCCGCTAGCGTGCAGTGCGAGCCGTCGAGCGCCTTGCCCCAATTGATCACGGGAGCCTTGCCTTCGTCGCCGAGATAGGTGAAGTTCGCGCCGAGCACATGCAGCGCATCGAACAGCGGTTTCATGACGCGCCGACGCAGCGTGGCATCGCCCGTGAGAATCGTCGGAATGCCGCGCATGCTGCTCAATGCCATCATCGTGCGGAATACGAGCCCGGAGCCTTGCGCGTCGATGACGTGGACGTCGTTGCTGAAGCGGCCGCCGGTGCCGGTGATCGTCAGCGCACCCGCGGTTTCGTCGATCGTCGCGCCCAGCTTGCGACAAGCGGTTTTCATGGTTTCCGTTTCTACGCAGCGCAAGTCGTTGCGCACGGTCGAGATACCCTGGGCGAGACTCGCGGCGATGATGGCGCGCTGCGTTTCCGGTTTCGAGGCGGGCACCCTCATATTCCGCCCCAACGTCTTAATCGGTTCGACACGCAAATACATATTCCCTCCAAATGATCTGAATTCTGCGGATCGTGAAATGAGGAATCGGTTCCGGGGATACATACATGATCCGCCTGCCGAACCATCGACAGGCGGCAAGAGCGGCGCCGGCACGCCGGCATCCGGGATGCTACGCGTCGGCGCTGGCGGTCACGCAGCGGATTTTTGCGGTGCCAATACCGTGTCTTCGTAGATTTCGCGGAAGAACATGGCGAGGATTTCCTGTACATCGTCGATGTACTTGAATACGGCCTCGTAATCCTCCTCGCTGAGAATGAGTTGATTGAGGATCTTCCACATTTCCAGCGAATGGTCGTCTCGCGTGTCGACGACGAGATGCGCCTCCTGCCCCTTGATCAGATCGTGGCCGAGCGTGGATTTGAGATTCTTCACGATGTCCGGCTGCAGCTTGGCCTGCGTATATTCGACGAGGTAGTTCGATACCACCGGCGCCATCGGGTGTTCGTGTTCGAGGGTGTAATAAAAAAAGCCTTCAAAAAGTTTGGTCGACAGATAAGGCTCGGTATTCAGGATTTCCTCGATCGACACGCCGGCTGCTTCGCAATCGCGGATGTAGAGCTTGTCGTGCAGCATTTCGTCGGCCTGATAATGCGCATAGTCTTGTGCGGCAGCCGGAGAGATCTGCGCGATCTTATAGATGGCCTTGGCCTGGCTCGCTCGCGACAGGCGAATGCGCCACACGTGCTCGATCAGCGTGCGACGGTAGTAATTCATGTTGATATTTTTGTCTTTCATGTGCGACGCATAGGGAATCGACTGACGCCATTCCTCCATTTTTTTATCGAGATATCGGTCGATTTTCGCTTTGCGTTCCAGGCTTTCCGATTCGGAGAAGAACGGTGCGGGATGCGTGATGCCGGAATTGCGGACTCGGTTCATGGATGCCTCCAGAGACGATCGCGGGAAAATAAAATTCAGTGAAATGGATAAACGGTCGACGACCGCGCTATTGCAGGGACAACTCGAATAGAAATACCTCGCTTATCGAAGTGTGGCTGGCTGATGTACCTGGACTCTTTCGAGAGCCTCGATATGTTTTTTTGTTTGATTTGCATACTCGCCGAAATTGAGGCAAATGCGGGAATTGCCCGTTTCAATGCGAGTTTGCGTTATTGCTCTTATCTGTTGGCGTTGATGAAACCATGTCGCTCATAATATTCATTTGAACGACTTGGTGAAGATATCCGAAGGTATATGGCACCGTCGAATCGGTGCGTTGCTGGATATGCCGATTTATTTTGGCAGCCATTTAATATTTAGATTGAATGGCGACATGAAGCTTCGATGAATTAGTCCGTTTGCACCAGAATGGAGCGCGTGTTTCATACAAAACGATACAGGCCGGCGTGCAATAATGAACGGCTGAGGGCGCATCGATTAGCCGGATGTTTATCTGAAAAGCGCCCCGTTCTTGAGGAGTGTGAATGAACAGCCATATCGCCCGAGTCGAGTTGGCCAAGGCCTACCGGCTCATCAATCACGGGCCGACCGTGCTCGTATCGGCCCGTCACGAGGGCGTGGATAACGTGATGGCCGCAGCATGGGCGTGCGCCCTGGATTTCTCTCCGCCCAAGCTGACGGTCGTGCTGGACAAGGCGACGAAAACGCGCGCGCTTATCGAGCAGAGTGGCTTGTTCGCGATTCAGGTGCCGACGGCCGCGCAATTGCGGCTGACGCATGAAGTCGGCACCGTAAGTGCGATGGATGAGCCGGGCAAGCTGCAACAGGCGGGTGTCACGCTGTTCGACATCGACGGTCACGCGTTGCCGTTCGTCGCGGGCTGCGCGGCGTGGCTCGCATGCAAGCTTATCCCCGAGCCTCATAACCAGCAGGCTTATGACTTGTTCATTGGCGAGATCGTCGATGCATGGTCCGACACGCGCGTGTTTCGGGATGGTCACTGGCGCTTCGAGCGCGCGGGGCCGGCATGGCGGAGCCTGCATCATGTCGCGGGCGGCCATTTCTATGCGATCGGCGAACCGCTGTCGGCCCATGCGAATGAGGCGGCCGAGTCGGGGGGAGAGGCGTAGCGAGGGGGGATCGAAAAACAAAAAGCGCCGCTTGGCGGCGCTTTTTGTTTCGTGGAGGACCGAAGGGATCAGTTGGGATGCTTACGAGCGACGCCCCCCTCAAACATCAATATCCCCCGCCCGCAACGCATTCGACTCGATAAACGCACGCCGCGGCTCGACTTCATCGCCCATCAACGTCGTGAAAATCCCATCGGCCGCAATCGCATCCTCGATCTGCACGCGCAGCAGGCGCCGCACGTCCGGGTCCATCGTGGTTTCCCACAGCTGCTCGGGATTCATCTCGCCGAGCCCCTTGTAGCGCTGCTTCGACATATTGCGTTCCGCGTCGGACATCAGCCATTGCATCGCGCTCTTGAAGTTCGACACCTCGGAGCTGCGCTCGCCGCGCTTGATCAGCGCACCGTTGCCGATCAACCCCTTGAACGTATTCGCGGTATTCACGAGCTGCTGATAATCGGCGGTGACAAGAAATTCCTCGTCGATCACCGACACGCGAACATTGCCATGATGCGGCCGCTCGATCCGCAGCGACCGGTGCTCGCGCACTTCGTCATACGCCGGCAGAACCCGCACTTCGTTCTTGTGCGTGTCGTCCTCGAGCGCGGCCTGCAACGCTTTCGCGGACGCTTGCGTTGCCGCGTCGTTCGACAGATCGATCGATACGCCGTCCATGATCGCCTCGAGCGCCGCGGGGTCGTACAGCCGTCCGAGCCGCTCGATCACCCCGCGCGACAGCAGATACGAACGCGCCAACTCGCCGAGCGCATCGCCCGAGATGGGGGCGGCGTTTTCCTGCGGCACGAGTTCCGAGTTCTGCAGCGCGAGCCGCAGCATGTGCGCGCTCAACTCCGCGTCGTCTTTCAGATAGCGCTCGTCCTTGCCCGCCTTTACCTTGTAGAGCGGCGGCTGCGCGATGTACACGTAGCCGCGCTCGATCATTTCCGGCATCTGCCGGTAGAAGAACGTGAGCAGCAGCGTGCGGATGTGCGCGCCGTCGACGTCCGCGTCGGTCATGATGATGATCCGGTGGTAGCGGAGCTTGTCGAGGTTGTAGTCGTCCTTGCCGATTCCGCAGCCAAGCGCGGTCACGAGCGTGACGATCTGTTCGGACGACAGCAGCTTGTCGTAGCGCGCCTTCTCGACGTTCAGCACCTTGCCGCGCAGCGGCAGGATCGCCTGGAATTTCCGGTCGCGTCCCTGCTTGGCCGAGCCGCCGGCGGAGTCGCCCTCGACGATGTAGATTTCCGACTTCGCCGGGTCTTTCTCCTGGCAGTCGGCGAGCTTGCCGGGCAGGCCGACGCCGTCGAGCACGCCTTTGCGGCGCGTCATCTCGCGCGCCTTGCGCGCGGCATCCCGCGCGCGCGCCGCCTCGACGATCTTGCCGCAGATGATCTTCGCGTCGTTCGGTGTTTCGAGCAGGAATTCCTCGAGCGCCTTCGCGACCACTTCCTCCACCGGCGCGCGCACTTCCGACGAGACGAGCTTGTCCTTCGTCTGCGAGCTGAACTTCGGCTCGGGCACTTTCACCGACAGCACGCACGACAGTCCTTCACGCATATCGTCGCCGGTCGTCTCGACCTTCGCCTTCTTCGCGATCTCGTTGTCGGCGATGTACTTGTTGATCACGCGCGTCATCGCCGCGCGCAGGCCGGTGAGGTGCGTGCCGCCGTCGCGCTGCGGGATGTTGTTCGTGAAGCACAGCACGTTTTCGTTGTAGCTGTCGTTCCATTGCATCGCGACCTCGACGCCGACGCCGTCCTTCTCGCCGTTGATGTGGAAGATGGTCGGATGCAGCACGCTCTTCGTCTTGTTGATGTATTCGACAAAGCCCTTCACGCCGCCGACGAACGCGAAATCGTCTTCCTTGCCGGTGCGCTGGTCGGTCAGGCGAATGCGCACGCCATTGTTCAGGAACGACAGCTCACGGATGCGTTTCGCGAGGATGTCGTAGTGGTATTCGACCGTGCCGAAGATCGTCGGATCGGCCATGAAGTGCACTTCGGTGCCGCGGTTCTCGGTGTCGCCGATCAATTGCATCGGCGAGACTTCGACGCCGTCACGCGTTTCGAGCACGCGGTTTTGCGCGACGCCGCGCTGAAACTCCATGAAGTGCTTCTTGCCGTTGCGGCGCACGGTCAGGCGCAGCCAGCTCGACAGCGCGTTCACGCACGACACGCCGACGCCGTGCAGGCCGCCCGACACCTTGTAGCTGTTCTGGTCGAACTTGCCGCCCGCATGCAGCTCGGTCATCACGATCTCGGCGGCCGAGCGCTTCGGTTCGTGCTTGTCGTCGAGCTTGACGTCGGTCGGAATGCCGCGGCCGTTGTCGGTGACGGAGATCGAGTTGTCCGCGTGGATCGTCACGTGGATATCGTTGCAATGGCCGGCGAGCGCCTCGTCGATCGAGTTGTCGAGCACTTCGAACACGAGGTGGTGCAGACCGGTGCCGTCCGACGTATCGCCGATGTACATCCCGGGACGCTTGCGCACTGCCTCCAGACCCTCGAGAATCTGGATCGACGAGGCGCCATAGCTGTTTTCGGGCTGCGAATTGTGCTGTTCAGTCATGGATTTCTTCCGGTTCTGCTGGCCGCCGGCAAGGCAGCGCGATACTTCTCAAATCGCCATAAAAACGCCAAAGGGGCTTGCCGCCCCTTGGTATATCGGTCAGTCGCGCGCGCTCAAATGCGCATCGGCATCACGACGTACTTGAATTCGTCGTTCTCAGGCACGGTGATGAGCGCGCTCGAGCTTGCGTCGCCGAGGCTCACCTGCACGGTGTCGACCTTCAGGTTCGCGAGCACGTCGAGCAGATACGTGACGTTGAAGCCGATGTCGACCGTATCGCCCTGGTAGGCGATTTCCAGTTCCTCCTGCGCTTCCTCCTGGTCGGCGTTCGTCGACATGATTTTCAACTGGCCGGGCGCGACGATGCAGCGCACGCCCTTGAACTTGTCGGACGTCAGGATGGCCGCGCGCTGCAGCGAACGCTGCAACTCCTCGCGGCCGATCTCGAACGTGTTCTTGTGGGCCTTCGGGATCACGCGCTGGAAGTCGGGGAATTTGCCCTCGACGAGCTTCGAGACGAGTTCGACCTGGCCGAACGTGAATTTCGCCTGCGTCTGCGCGATGTCGATCTTGACGGTGTCGTCGATATCCTCGAGCAGGCGCTGCAGTTCGAGAATCGTCTTGCGCGGCACGATCACTTCCTGGCGGCCGAACGAGCCTTCGATCTTCATCGACGAGTACGCGAGGCGGTGACCGTCGGTCGCCACCGCCATCAGCCGGTCGCCGTCGACGACGAGCAGCATTCCGTTCAGGTAATAGCGAATGTCCTGCTGCGCCATCGCGAAATGCACCATCCCGAGCAACTGACGGAATGCTTTTTGCGGCACGCTCAGGCTCGCGCCGAAATCCTTCGCTTGCGCCACGGTCGGAAATTCGTCGGCGGCGAGCGTTTGCAGCGCAAAGCGGCTCTTGCCGGATTGCACGGTCAGGCGCTTGTCCGCGAGCGTCAGCGTGACCTGGCCGTCCGGCATCGCGCGCAGGATGTCGAGCAGCTTGCGCGCCGCGACGGTGGTCGCCACCTGATCGCCGCCGACGCCGAAATCGGCGCGCGTGGTGATCTGGAGTTCGAGGTCGGTCGACAGAAACGACACGTCCGAGCCGCTCTTCGTGATCAGCAGATTGGCGAGGATCGGCAACGTGTGGCGGCGTTCGACGATACCGCTCACGGTTTGCAGCGGCCTTAGGAGGGTGTCTCGTTCGGTCTTGACCAGTTGCATAGAGTTCCTTCGTTCAAATAACGGCCTGCAAGCCCCGCAGCGCCTGTCCGGACGGGCAGGCGGCCCGCCGCCGGGAGGCGGTCAAACCAGTATTGTGCCTCAAAACCGAACCGCCCCTTTTAAATTGGGGCGGTTTTGCGCTTATCAAGCCGGGCGATCCGCGCGTCATCCCTTCAGTGTCTGCTCGAGCACGTGCAGCTCGTGATTGAGTTGCGCGTCCTTGCCGCGCTCGTCGGCGATCTTGCGCACCGCATGCAGCACGGTCGTATGGTCGCGTCCGCCGAACAGCTCGCCGATCTCGGGCAGGCTCTTCTGCGTGAGCTCCTTCGCGAGGTACATCGCGATCTGCCGCGGCCGCGCGATGTTCGCCGGGCGCTTTTTCGAATACATGTCGGCGACCTTGATGTTGTAGAAATCGGCGACGGTTTTCTGAATGTTCTCGACCGAAATCTGCCGGTTCTGCACGGTGAGCAGATCCTTCAGTGCTTCCTTGGTCAACTCGATCGTGATCTCGCGGCCGTGGAATTTCGAATACGCAAGGATCTTGCGCAGCGCTCCCTCCAGCTCGCGCACGTTCGAGCGCAGATGCTTCGCGACGAAAAACGCGACGTCCTCCGACAGGTTCACGCCCTCGGACTGCGCCTTTCTCATCAGGATCGCGACGCGCATTTCGAGTTCGGGCGGCTCGATCGCGACGGTCAGCCCGGAGTCGAAGCGCGAGATCAGGCGATCGTCGATGCCGGAGATTTCCTTCGGGTACGTATCGCTCGTGATGATCACCTGCGCCTTGTTCGCGACGAGCGCTTCGAATGCGTAGAAGAACTCCTCCTGCGTGCGCGATTTGCCCGAGAAGAATTGGATATCGTCGATCAGCAGCAGGTCGAGCGAATGGTAGTAGCGCTTGAAATCGTCGAACGCTTTGCGCTGGTATGCCTTCACGACGTCGGACACGTATTGTTCCGCGTGGATGTAGCGAATGCGCGCGCCTGCCTTGTCGAGCAGCAATTGGTTGCCGATCGCGTGGATCAGGTGGGTCTTGCCGAGGCCGACGCCGCCGTACAGGAACAGCGGGTTGTACGAGACGCCGGGATTGTCGGCGACCTGGATCGCCGCCGCCCGCGCGAGCTGGTTCGCCTTGCCGGTCACGAAATTGTCGAACGTGAGCACCGGGTTCAGTTTCGAGCGTTCGTACATCGAATCGGCTTCGCCGTTCGTCGGCGCGCCCGAACCGGGGCGCCAAGTCCGGCGGCCGGCCGCCGCCTCGTGCGCGGTCAGGCTCGGCAAATCGAGATCGGCGTCGTCGGCGGCGCTCAATGCGGCGGCGTTCGCTTGCGCGGCATGCGCGGCGGCCATGGCGGCGGCCGCCGCCGCGCTGGTGCCG
>NZ_FXAN01000126.1 GCF_900176645.1 Burkholderia singularis | reverse complement strand
CGGCTGCCCGCGCGGTTGAGCGCGCCCATGTCCGAGAACGGGTGCAGGTGGTGTGCCGCGTCCAGCTCGCGGTATTCGGCGCTCGTGCGCGGCTGCGCGGCGCTCGCGTGCAGCACTTGGAGATCGTCGATGTCGTCGCTTCGATAGGTCATTTTGCCCTCCTTGGTATGGCGTGCAGCCGCACGCTCAAACGTGCAGCAACAGGTGCTTGCGCTCCCATGAGCTGATCACGCGGAAAAATGCTTCATATTCCGTTTCCTTCAACGCGAGGTACGCCTTCACGAACTTCTCGCCGAGCATCTCGGCGAGCGGCGTACAGGCGGCCATCAGCGTGAGCCCCTCCTCGAGATTGCGCGGCAACTGGTATGGCAGGCTGTAGCCGTCGCTCGCGAGCGGCTCGGTCGGCTCAAGCGCTTGCGTGACGCCGAGATAGCCGGCCGCAAGCGTGCCCGCGATCGCCAGATACGGATTGCAGTCGACGCCCGGAATCCGGTTCTCGATCCGTCTTGCGGAAGGCGCCGCGTGCGGAATCCGGAAACCGACGGTGCGGTTGTCATAGCCCCACTGCACGTTGATCGGCGCGGCCATGAAGCGCGACAGCCGCCGGTACGAATTGATGTACGGCGCGAAGATCGGCATCAGCGCGGGCGTGTACTTCTGCAGGCCGGCCAGATAACCGCGGAACATCGGCGTCATGTCGCCGTTCGTATCGATGAAAAGGTTGCGGCCTGTTTCGACGTCGATGATGCTCTGGTGAATATGCATCGCTGAGCCCGGCTCGCCTTCCATCGGCTTGGCCATGAACGTCGCATACATGTTGTGGCGCAGCGCCGCCTCGCGCACCGTGCGTTTGAACAGGAACACCTGGTCGGCAAGCGACAGCGCATCGCCGTGCAGGAAGTTGATCTCCATCTGCGCGGCGCCGACTTCGTGAATCAGCGTATCGATATCGAGACCTTGCAGCTCGCAGTATTCGTAGATGTCCTCGAAAAGCGGATCGAACTCGTTGACCGCCTCGATCGAATAGGATTGCCGCCCCGTCTCCGCACGCCCGGTGCGGCCAATGGGCGGCCGCAACGGCAAGTCCGGATCCTTGTTCATGTCGACCAGATAGAACTCAAGCTCCGGCGCAACCACGGGCTTCCACCCTTTCTCCCGATACAAATCGAGCACGCGCCGCAATACGTAGCGCGGAGAGATCTGCACCGGCGAGCCGTCGAAATGCACGCAATCGTGAATCACCTGCGCGGTCGGATCGACCGCCCACGGAATCAGGCAGATCGTCGATGCGTCGGGCACGCACACCATGTCGGGATCGGTCACGCCGGTCAGCGTGCCGTCCTCCGGATAGTCGCCGGTGACGGTCTGCACCATCACGGCCTGCGGCAAGCGCATCGATTCGCCGGTTTCGAATTTGTTGCGCGGAATGATCTTGCCGCGCGCGATCCCTGCCATGTCGGGAATGATCGCTTCCACTTCGGTGATTCGGTGTTGCCTCAAAAAATCGTCGATGTCTTGCATGTCAGCCTCTCTTCGATAAGCTTCGACGGCGTCACGCGCCCATTACACGTGCGGCGCGCTCGGCCGTCCTGCGCATTCGGGCGTGGCATGCCGCGCCGAACGCCGCAAAAATTTCCTTCGACAGCGCATGGTGTTCGAATCGCCATTCCGGATGCCATTGCACGCCCAACGCGAATGCGCGCGCATCGCGCACGCCGATCGCCTCGATCAGCCCATCGGGCGCGCGGGCTTCGACGGTCAATCCCTCGCCGAGCCGCTCGATGCCTTGCGCATGCAACGAGTTGACTTCGACGCTGTCGGCGCCGTGCATCAATCGTTGCAGCAATCCGCCCGGCGCAAGCTGCACGGCATGCGCGGGACCGTACTGAACGTCGAGCGCAGCGTGCGCATCCTCGCGGTGATCGGCATGCCCGTCGATCCCGTGCACCTGCTGATGCAGCGTTCCGCCGAACGCGACGTTCAACTCCTGCATGCCGCGGCAGATCGCGAGCACCGGCACGCCCGCGTCGATCGCCGCGCGCACGAGCGGCAGCGCCGTCGCATCGCGTGCCGCATCGTGCAGCGTGCCGGGCGCGCTTGCGGGCCCGCCATAACGCGCGGGCTCGACGTTCGAATAGCTGCCCGTCAACAACAAACCGTCGACGAGCGCGAGCAGTTCGTCGATGCGCTGCCGCTCACCAAGCGCGGGCAGTACGATCGCGAGCGCGAGCGCGCCGTCGACGAGCGCGGTCAGATACTTCTCTCCCACGACATGCGCGGGATGCGCTCCCACCATCTTGCGGTCCGCGCAAACGCCCACCACCGGCCGTGCGCGGCCCATCGATCCATTCATTGCATTTCCTCCGATTCGGGTTGGCGGCGAAATAAGGGTGCGTGCGACGCGCGCCACCGGGGCGGAGCGCGTCGCACGCGGTGGAAAACGCAAACAACGCCGCAAGCCGGCGGATGCATGCGCCGCCCCGTTCGATACCGGCAGCCAGGACTACGAAACATCGATGCCGCCGGCTCGCCCGCGGCCGCACGGCATTCACGCGCCGCGCGATGCAAGACGCGCGCAGTTGCGCCGCATCCGCGACGGCACGACGGCGCCCGCGCTGAACGGTAACGACGACTCGACGACCGGCAACAAGAGGCGCTAGGGCAACAACGACGCAATACCGTCGTCGTGAACGGCCATGTAGGCGCGCGCGGCAACCGCGTTATGACGGCGCACCGAGCGCCGGGACAAGGGGGCGAGACTAGGCAGGCTTGGGCTGGCGAGATGCTTGCCGCAGCCGTTGTCGGCGGAATCGACGGCATGCGGCCAACCCGCGCGCCTACTTCGACCCCGTCCGGCCAAGGAGCGTTGGACTCTCACGATCACACTCGACTGACTGTTTAAAGTATTGAACGCGGCGAAACGATGCACAACACGATGCGCGCCGCCGCCCGGCTTGCCGGCACATCGCCGCGAACGTCGCAGTAGAGAGTTTTCGCAGTGCAGCAGCGTTCGAAAATGCTGCCGAAGTGGATATGACGGCTGGCTGACAATCAGCTTATCGTATCCAAAGGCGCCGTCAATTCTGTTTAATCCGTTTTAAGCTAGGGTTTACCCTTAAAAATGGCAGCTCGCCGGTATCCGGCATCGCTGCCAGGCGAGCCGCGGCCGCTCAACGATGTTCGAGCGCGGCCATCACCAGCGCGCGCAGCAGCGGCGTGATGCGCCGCGCCTTCGCGTCATCATACGCATAGGGCCGCGCCTCTTCCATGTAAGTCGCCTGCACAAGTTCGAGTTGCACGGCCTGCACGCCGCTTTCAGGCGCGCCGTACTGGCGGGTGATGTAGCCGCCCTTGAAACGGCCGTTGGCCACCGCCGTGTAGCCGCCGTGCCGTTCGACCAGCCCGGCGAGCGTATCCGCGAGCCCCGGCGCCGCGCTCGCGCCGGCCGCCGTGCCGAAGTTGAAGTCCGGCAAGCGGCCGTCGAAAAAGCGCGGCACATGCCCGCGAATCGAATGTGCCTCCCACAGCAGCGCACGGCCATGTTCGCGTTTGATTCGCTGCAACTCGCCGGCGAGCGCATCGTGATATGGCACCCAGTACTGCTCGCGACGCCGCGCGATCTCGGCAGCGTCCGGCTCGGCGCCATCCCGATAAAGCGGCGCCTTGTCGAACGTGTCAATGGGCACGAGGCCCGTCGTGTCCTGGCCCGGATAGAGATTCGCATCGTCGGGCGGACGATTCAGATCGACGACATAGCGCGCGTGCGACGGCACGAGCACCGATGCGCCGAGCGTCTTCGCAAAGCCATACAGGCGTTCGAGATGCCAGTCGCAATCGTCGACGTATTGAGCGACGGGCGTCATCGTCACGGCGATGTCGTCCGGAATATGGGTGCCGGCGTGCGGGATCGACACCAGCAGCGGCAACGTGCCGCGATGCAGCGTGAAGATTGGCGGATGCGATGCAGTGCTCATGATGGTTCATCCCGTGATTCGTTCCAGTGCGCGGCCGCCTGCTCAGCGCAGCAATTGCGCGAGTGCCGCGCGATAACCGGCGTAGGCGGCCGCTTCGTCGCGATGCCGGCGCTCGCGCACGAGCGCGCGGCCGCCGACATAGACATCGCGCACCGGCGTCTGGCCATGCTCGGCGAACACCGCGCCCGACAGCCACGCATCGCTGCCGCGCTCGATCAGCGCCGGATGCCCGGGATCGAGCACGATCCAGTCCGCGCGGCAACCGGCCGCGAGCGCGCCGAGCGGCCGCCCGCTCGCGCGCGCGCCGCCCGCGAGCGACGCCGCATACAAACGGTCGGCCACGTGAGTATGCGCCGAATCCGCGAGCACATTGCGCTCGCGCCGCACGAGACGCTGCCCGTATTCGAGAAGCCGCAGCTCGGCGCGCCAGTCGACCGTGACATGGCTGTCCGAGCCGATGCCGATCGCGCCTCGCGCGGCGAGATAGTCGGCGCCCGGAAATACGCCGTCGCCGAGATTCGCCTCGGTCGTCGGGCACAGCCCGGCAACCGCGCCGCTCGCGGCGAGCGCTGCCGTCTCCGATGCGTCGACGTGCGTCGCATGAAGGAGACACCAGCGTGCGTTCACATCGAAGCGCTCGAGCAGCCATTGCACCGGCCGCGCGCCGTATGCGCCGACGCAATCATCGACCTCGGCTGTCTGCTCGGCAATATGAATGTGGACCGGTGCATCGGGCGCGATCCCGTCGAGCAACGCGCGCAGCCCGTGCTCGGACACCGCGCGCAGCGAATGCGGCGCGATCCCGTAACGCAGCCCGCCGTGCTCCGGCTGCTCGGCGCGCAATGCGCCGACGAGTTCGAGCAGCGCGTCGGGCGTATTGATGAAGCGGCGCTGATCGTCGCGCGGCGCCCGTTCGTTAAAGCCGCTGTACTGATACGCGACGGGCAGCATGGTGATGCCGATGCCGGCCTCGCGCGCCGCGCCGACCACGCGGGACGCCAGCTCGGCCGGCCGCGGATAGCCGGAGCCGTCGGGCGCGTGATGAACGTAATGAAATTCGCACACCGATGTATAGCCGCTCTTCAACATCTCGACATACAGCCAGCGCGCGATGGCCGCAAGCATGTCAGGCGTGATTTTCAGTGCGAAACGGTACATCAGGTCGCGCCAGCTCCAGAACGTGTCGGACGCATTCGCGCGATATTCGGCAAGGCCGGCCATCGCGCGCTGGAACGCGTGCGAATGCAGGTTCGGCATCCCCGGCAACACGGGTCCCGCCGCGCGCTCGACGCCCGCCGGCGCGTCCACGTCCGCACGCACGTCGAGCAGCGCGCCCGCCGCATCCCAGCGCAGCAGCACGTTGCGCCGCCAGCCGTCGGGCAGGTATGCGTGCTCGGCAAACAGCATTGAATCGGTCATCGTCATGGCGGCTGTGTCTTTATCGAATGCCGGGCGCTTCGAACACGGTCGAGCCGCCCTTCACGACCCGCGCGCATAGCGGCCGGCCGAACCAATAGGCAAGCTCCGCGAGCGTGCCGACCGACCACACCGCAAAATCGGCCCGCCGCCCCGGTGCAAGTGCGCCGTGTCGGTCGCTCGCGCCGAGCGCTGCGGCCGCATGGCGCGTGACGCCGAGCAGCACTTCCGGCACCGTCAGCTTGAAAAGCGTGCAACCCATGTTCATCGTCAGCAGCAACGAAGTCAGCGGCGACGTGCCCGGATTGTGATCGGTCGCCAGCGCGATCGGCACGCGATAGCGGCGCAGCAAATCGATCGGCGGCAATTGGGTCTCGCGAATGAAGTAGTATGCGCCCGGCAGCAGCACGGCGACGGTGCCGGCCTCGCGCATCGCGGCCACGCCGGCTTCGTCCAGATATTCGAGATGATCGGCGGACAACGCGCGATAGCGCGCGGCAAGCGCCGCGCCGCCGCCGTTCGACAATTGCTCCGCATGCATCTTGACGGGCAGCCCGCGACGCGCGGCTGCATCGAACACGCGCTCGCTCTGCGCGAGCGTGAAGCCGATCCGCTCGCAGAATACGTCCACCGCATCGACAAGCCCTTCGTCGGCAAGCGCGGGCAACATCCGTTCGCATACCTCATCGATATACGCATCCGCGCGGCCCGCATATTCGGGCGGCAGCGCATGCGCGCCGAGAAACGTCGTATGGACGCTCACCGGAAAGCGCTCACCGAGCCGCCGCGCGACGCGCAACGTCCGGCGCTCGGCGTCGAGCGCGAGCCCGTAGCCCGATTTGATCTCGATGGCCGTCACGCCCTGCGCGAGCATCGGCCGCAGGCGTCCGGCCGCCTGCTCGAACAGCTCGGCCTCGGTTGCCGCGCGCGTCGCGCGCACCGTCGATACGATTCCGCCGCCCTGCCGCGCGATCTCCTCATAGCTCACGCCGGCAAGGCGCTGGGCGAATTCGTCCGCGCGCTGACCGCCGTAGACGAGATGCGTATGGCAATCGACGAGGCCCGGCGTCACCCATGCGCCGCGCAAGTCCTCGCGCGGCCAGCCGGCGTAATCGCGCGGCAGGCGATCGCGCGGCCCGAGCCACGCGATCGCGCCGTCGTCGTCCACCGCGATCGCGGCGTCGGCCAGCGTGTCGTCGGGATCACCGTGCGCGCACAGATTCAAGTGATGCCAAACAGTCCGTTTCATCTGCTTATGCCTCGTCATCCAGAAGCGTCACGCCGGCCGCGAGCAACACGCCGTCGCCGCCTATCGCGCAGCGCAGCTCGCCGCCCGGCGGATCGTCGACGCGCAGCGTATCGAACGGGCTCAGCACGACAGGAGCCGCGTCGCCAACGGCAACGCTCGGCGCACCGAGCGCGCAGAACAGCAGTACGACGTCCGCGCGCAACGCATACGACGCACCGCTGCGCCAGACCTCAACGCTGCCGCGCGCGGCGTCACGGCGCGTCATCAGATTGAAATCGCGCGTCGGGCCGTCGTGCAGTTCGGCTGTAATCGCGAGTTCGCCCGCAAAATCGGCGCGCTCGAGCGGCGAGCGCAGCACCTGCCGCACGCCGCCGGCGCCCACGAGCGTCATGCCCGCGCCGCTCAGCAGCACGAGCGTGCGATCGACGCCGTCGAAACGCGAGAACGGCCCCGGCTGGCCGACATCGGCAACGCTCACGCGCCAGACGAATGCATTGGACACCCCGCCCGCCGGGCGCACCTGCGAAGCGGTGGGCCGCGCCAAGGCCGCCGCGATCTCGCGCGTCACGCCGCCGCCGTTCTTCCACGCAGACGCGACAAGCGTATCCGCGCCGATCAACGCCATTTTCATCGTTGCCGACGGCATGGCCATTCAGCGCCCGAGCATCGGCAGCTTGAGCCCGGCTTCCTTCGCGGTGCGCTGCGCCAGCTCGTAGCCGGCATCCGCGTGGCGCATCACGCCCGTTGCCGGATCGTTGAACAGCACACGTTCAATGCGGCGGGCTGCCGCGTCGGTGCCGTCGCAGACGATCACGACGCCCGCATGCTGGGAAAATCCCATCCCGACGCCGCCGCCATGATGCAGCGACACCCATGTCGCGCCGCCCGCGGTGTTCAGCAGCGCATTCAGCAGCGGCCAATCGCTGACCGCATCCGAGCCGTCCTTCATCGCTTCGGTTTCGCGGTTCGGGCTCGCGACCGAGCCGGTATCGAGGTGATCGCGGCCGATCACGACAGGCGCCTTCAGCTCGCCCGATTTCACCATCTCGTTGAACGCGAGGCCGATCCGATAACGGTCCTTCACCCCGATCCAGCAGATCCGCGCGGGCAGGCCCTGGAACGCGATCCGCTCGCGCGCCATGTCGAGCCAGTTGTGCAGGTGCGCATCGTCGGGGATCAACTCCTTGACCTTCGCATCGGTCTTGTAGATATCCTCGGGATCGCCCGACAGCGCGACCCAGCGGAAAGGCCCCTTGCCCTCGCAAAAGAGCGGCCGGATATAGGCGGGCACGAAGCCGGGAAAATCGAACGCGTTCTCGACGCCCATCTCCAGCGCCATTTGACGAATGTTGTTGCCGTAATCGAGTGTCGCCGCGCCGCGCTGCTGCAACGTCAGCATCGCGCGCACCTGCGCCGCCATCGATTGCTTGGCCGGCGTGACGATGCTCTTCGGATCGACCTTCTGCGCGTCGCGCCATTGCTCGACATTCCAGCCTTGCGGCAAATAACCGTTGACCGGATCGTGCGCGCTTGTCTGGTCTGTCACGCAATCGGGCGTGATGCCGCGCGCGACGCACTCGGCAAACACGTCGGCCGCGTTGCCGACGAGCCCCACCGACACCGGCTTGCCCGCGCGCTTCGCATCGTCGATAAGCGCGAGCGCCTCGTCGAGCGTCTTCGCCTTCTTGTCGACATAGCGGGTCTTCAGACGGAAATCGATCCGCGATTCGTCGCATTCGACCGCGACCATCGAGAAGCCCGCCATCGTCGCCGCGAGCGGCTGCGCGCCGCCCATCCCGCCGAGGCCGCCCGTCAAAATCCAGCGGCCGGACGCATCGCCGTTGAAATGCTGGTTCGCGACCGCGAAGAACGTCTCATACGTGCCTTGCACGATCCCCTGGCTGCCGATGTAGATCCAGCTTCCCGCCGTCATCTGGCCGTACATCATCAGACCCTTGCGGTCGAGTTCGTTGAAGTGGTCCCAGTTTGCCCAGTGCGGCACGAGATTCGAGTTGGCGATCAGCACGCGCGGCGCATCCGCGTGCGTGCGAAACACGCCGACCGGCTTGCCCGACTGCACGAGCAGCGTCTCGTCGTCGCCCAAATCCTTCAGCGACGCGAGAATCTGGTCGAAGCAATCCCAGTTGCGCGCGGCGCGGCCGATGCCGCCGTACACCACGAGCGCATGCGGATGCTCGGCGACTTCCGGATCGAGATTGTTCTGGATCATCCGGTACGCGGCTTCGGTCAGCCAGCTCTTGCAGGTTTTCTCGGCGCCGCGCGGCGCGCGGATGACGCGGGTCGGATCGAGACGCGGATCGATGTGTTTCGGATGGTTCATGACGACGGCTCCGACAGAGGAAACGGGTAATCGTTAGGATTTAGAAATGACCAGTGAAGCGATAGCGGCTGCCCGGATGCCACAGATTCGCGATCGACGCGACGACGCCTTGCGACCAGGTGCGCCGGTGCAGCACGAGACAGGGTTCGGCATCACCCATCGCGAGCAGATCGCGCATCGCGCGCTCGGGCGCCGCTGCCTCGATCCGGTATTCGACGCGCTGCAGCGGCGCGACGCGCATCAGGTATTGATTCGGCGTGATCGTCGAGAAATCCTGCGCGACGTAATCGGCGGCAACCGCGGGATTGACCCAGCGCTCCTCGAATTGCACCGGCTCGTCGTTCTCGTAATGCAGCATCGTCGAGCGGAAGATCGTCGCGTGCAACGGCACCTGCATTTCCTCGGCGAGCGCGTCGTCAGCCTTCATCGTGACGAGGTCAAGCACGCGCGCATGATGCTGGTGACCGCGCGCGGCGATCTCATCGGAGATGCTGCGAATCGCCACGAGCGTCGATTCATACTTGGGCCGCGCAACGAACGTCCCCGCGCCTTGCACGCGCGTGAGCACCTGCTCGGCCGTCAGTTCGCGCAGCGCACGGTTGACCGTCATCCGGGCAACCTTGAATTCGCGCGCAAGCTCGTTCTCGGACGGCACTTGATCGCCTTCCGCCCATTGACCGGCGTGAATGCGCTCGAGGATGAAGTCCTTGATCTCCTGATACGCGGGCGTGCTCATCGCATCACTGCCCCGATTCGAACGACAGCGGCGCGAGCGCCGCGAACACGCGCTCGCGCACGCGCCGCGCGATCACCGCGATATCCGGCGCGAAGTAATGATCGAGGTCATAGTGCGCGACGTCGGCGCGCACCGCCTGCATCGCTTGCAGCAACGCCGGGCTCGTTTGGTGCGGCGCGCGCAGATCGACGCCCTGCGCGGCCGCGAGCAGCTCGATCGCGAGAATGTGCGCGGTGTTGTCCGCAATGTCCGCGAGCCGGCGCGCGGCGAACGTCGCCATCGACACGTGGTCCTCCTGGTTCGCCGAGGTCGGCAGCGAATCGACCGAGGCCGGGTGCGCAAGCGTCTTGTTCTCCGACGCGAGCGCCGCAGCCGTCACGTGCGCGATCATGAAGCCCGAGTTCACGCCGCCGTCCTTCACCAGGAACGGCGGCAGGCCCGACAGCGTCGCATCGATCAGCAGTGCGATCCGGCGCTCGGCGAGCGCGCCGATCTCGGCCGCGGCGAGCGCGAGGTTATCGGCCGCGAACGCAACGGGCTCCGCGTGGAAATTGCCGCCGGACAACACCTCGCCGGTGTCGGGGAAGATCAGCGGATTGTCCGACACCGCGTTGGCCTCGACGAGCAGCACGTTCGCCGCGTGGCGCATCTGGTCGAGGCACGCGCCCATCACCTGCGGCTGGCAGCGCAGGCTGTACGGGTCCTGCACCTTGCCGCAATCGCGGTGCGACACGTTGATCTCCGAGCCTTCGAGCAGCGTCCGGTAAGCGGCCGCCGCGTCGATCTGACCGCGATGGCCGCGCAGCTCGTGGATGCGTGCGTCGAACGGCTTCACCGAGCCGGCCGCCGCATCGACCGACAGCGCGCCCGATACGAGCGCGGTGCGATACAGATCCTCGATCACGAACAGATTGTCGAGTGCGAGCGCGGTGGACGCCTGCGTGCCGTTCAGCAGCGCAAGCCCTTCTTTCGCGTCGAGCGCGAGCGGCGCAAGGCCCGCGACGCGCAGGCCGTCCATCGCGCTGGCACGCTCGCCGCGGATGAACACCTCGCCGATACCGAGCAGCACGGCCGACATATGCGCGAGCGGCGCCAGATCGCCCGATGCGCCGACCGAGCCCTTGACCGGAATCAGCGGCAGCACGTCGGCATTGAACAGCGTGACGAGCGCGTCCATCACGACGCGCCGGATGCCCGAGTGGCCGCGCCCGAGGCTCGAGAGCTTCAGCGCGATCAGCAGACGCACGACCGACAGCGCCATCGGCTCACCCACGCCGACCGCATGCGACAGCACCAGGTTGCGTTGCAGCAGCTCGAGTTGATCGTGCGGAATATGCGTGCTCGCGAGCCGGCCGAAACCCGTGTTGATGCCGTAGGCCGGCTCGCCCTTCGCGGCGATCGCGGCGACGGCCTGCGCGCCCGCGTCGATGGCCGCGTAGCTCGCGGGATCGAGCGCGATGCGCACGTTCTCGCGTGCGATCCGGCGTAGTTGCGCAAGGCTTAGGCGGCCTGGGGTCAGTGTGATCATCGGCGAGTCCTGTCTATACAAGTTTCGATGCGTCGAGTTTAGTGACCCGATCTTGTATAGACAACTCGTTTTTCAAAAATACGACCTGGGGTTTGCCCTAGGCTTGATTGGCACGTTGCTCCTGCCGCTGTCGGGCTCGCGCCTGCCCGGCGCACATCGGAACGCCACGGCGCTCCGATGCCGGACAGAAGCCGAGCGCGGGAAACCGGGCCGGTCCGGCCCCCGCGATCCGCACGGAACATTTCAGGCGATCGGTCCGCGCGGGCGAATTCTCGGCCGCCAGAATGCGCGCCGCGCCGGCCGCGTGGCGGCGCAACATGCGGTATTCGTCGATTGACGGGTATCGCGCATTAGCGCTCGCGCGATTCGTGCAAATCGCACCCGCGTACAGAAAAGCAGGCGTCTTGAAGAAAACGGCCGGCAACGCAGGCCGCCGGAGTGCCGTCGCGCGTGCGAACAGATGCCGGATGCATTACGCACGCTGCCATGCCACGCATGCCGCATAGCCGGCCGGTGCGTCGAGCCAGGTCGCATCGAACGCGGCCACGCCGCAGGCGGCCGACGCCGGATCGACGATGCGCACGACCGGCGCAACCGGAAAAGGCACTGCCGGCCCGGCAGCAGTCAACGCTACGCCACCGTGCCCGCGCGCAGCCGACATTGACGTGCGGTGCGTGGCGTCGCGCGATACAGCGCAACCGGGATCGCATGCCGGCTGCGCCGGAGCAGCCGGCCGCCCTTCACCGCCAAGCACTGAGAACGCGGTGAGCCCCGCGCCGATTCCCGTGCCGAGCGCTTTCAGCAGCGCCTCCTTGGCCGCCCACACCCGATAGAACGCTGCTTCGCGCTCGGCTTCGGGCAACGCGGCAAGCGCCGCCTCGTCGGCAGGGGCGAACACCGCGCGGCTGAGCGACCACCAATCGATGCCCTCGCGCTGTGCCTCGATATCGACGCCGACGCGCGCCGTGCGGCTCCATCCGATCAGCGCATGTTCGCCCGAATGCGACACGTTGAAATCCAGCGTGGGCGCGAGCTTCGCGTGCTCGGGCGCGAGCCGTGGCCGGCCGTGCGCGTCGACCATGAAGCGCAGCGAGGCGGCTGGGATCTCCAGCGCAGCGCCGATCAGCATGCGCAGCACCGCACGCGTCGCGGCATGGCGCAGCGCGTCTTCCGTTCGCACGAAGCGGCGCGCGCGCTCACGCTCGTCGCCGCTCAACCAATCGAACGCGCGCGTGCCGTCCGCCGCGCTGAAATCGAAATCGAGCCGCACGAGCCGTACACCCGCGGTCTGTGCTGCGGCGGGCGCGGTCAATTCGACGGCACGATAAGCCGCATCGCTGGCCAGCGGCGGGAACACGTCGAGGCGTTGGCTCATTGGCAGCCTGAAATCGGGAATCTGACGGACAGCGTTCGATAATAGCGGAAGCGGACCATGCGAGGCGCGCGACATGCGTTCATAACGGCACGATACCGAAGTGTCCGGCGCGGCAGCGGTCGACACGCAGCGCGCCGAAAACCATGCGCTTCGCGGTGGCGCATCCGCCCCGTTCACCATCCGCGGCAAATAAGATTTTTCATTCACGGCCGCATCCGCATGCGGCGCGCGAATAGCCGATTCAGTCCGTCGATCCGCGGTTCGATTTTCGGTTCACGCGTATCGTCGAGCGGCCCTGGCACGACCAGATCAACGCGAAGGCAAGCCGATCACGCGCTGCAGTCGGCGCGATATGGAAAAGGGATCAACTCCGTGCCGCGCAACATTCGAGCAACGCCAGCCGCGCTACCCGTCGATCGATTGTGAATCAGCAAGCGAGCCGCCCGGAGGAGGCCGCGACACGAAACCGGCTCGGCCATTCGACCAATCGCGCCAGTTGCGTCATGATGTCGACGACTGAACGCTCGACGCTGCGATTCGCCGTGTCGATTGTGATATCCGGTGCGGCCGGCGATTCATACGTATCGGACACGCCCGTAAACCGCACGAGCTGCCCCCGCTCTGCACGCGCATACATCCCTTTCGGGTCTCGCACGCGACACACTTCGACAGGCGTCGACACATAAGTTTCGAAGAATCCTTGACCGACTATCGAGCGAGCCAGATCACGATGCGCCTGCAACGGCGAAATCGTCGAGACGATCACGACATAGCTTTCGTACTGAAACAGCCTCGCAACGTGTGCGAACCGCCGAATGTTCTCCATCCGGTCGGTATCGGAAAATCCGAGATCGGAGCACAAACCGGCGCGCAGCGTATCCCCGTCGAGCACGATCGCCTTCACACCGCCATCGAGCAACCGTTGCAGCAACGCGTTGGCCATCGTCGTCTTTCCCGCCCCTGGCAAACCCGTCATCCACACGACCGGGGAAATCGCACCCGGTGGAAAATCGCTTTGCATATCCATGCGCGGCCCTCTATTGAACGCTCTACATTCCGCGTCTAAATTTTAGCGATCCGGAAATCAAAAAAATTCGTTTCTTTCATAGACATTTCAACCGTTCAATTACCAAAAATTAATTGCCCACGGCCGGCACATACGCTTGCCGATGAGCCCTCAACCACCCCGGAATCCATCTTCATTGATTCTGAGAAAAATCGATTTACGGGATAACTTCGGATCCGATGCGCGCACAAGCCCGTTCGTTTCACCAGCCTGCGGCGCTTGAATCAGGCCGCCCGCAAACGGCACAATGATTCCGGCGTTGCCCGCCGTTGTTTGGCGTGCGACGCCTAATCAGGAGATTTGGCCAAACGGCAATTGGACGCGCATCACTCAGCGCAACGAACATGAACCGGCGGCACCGGCAGCAAACGCCGGTGCACGCAACCAGCCGACCGGCAAACAACCGGCGTACCCACACCGACAGGGAGGAGCAATGGCAACTCAACAACCGGCATGCGAGACGTGGACCGATAAAAACCGCTATTGGTGGCCGCTCGGTGCCTTGACGATGACGCTGCCGATCATCTCCGCGCAGCTTGCGCTATCGACGGGCTGGCATCTCTTCTGGTGGTTCGGACCGTTGTTCGTGTTCGGCATCATTCCGATTCTCGACATGCTGATCGGCATGGACAGCAACAATCCGCCCGAATCCGCCGTCGCCGCGCTCGAACAGGACCGCTACTACCGATACGTCGTTTATCTCGCAACGCTCGTCGCGTATGTTTCGTTCGCGTATGCGTTATGGATCGTCAGCACGCAATCCCTCAACGGGTACGACTACGTCGGCTTGGCCATGTCGCTCGGCACCGCGACGGGCATCTCGATCAACACCGCACACGAACTCGGCCATAAAAACAACCGGTTCGAGCGCTGGCTCGCGAAAATCACGCTCGCCCCCGTCGCGTATGGCCATTTCTTCGTCGAACACAATCGCGGCCATCATGTGCGCGTCGCCACGCTGGACGATCCGGCCAGCGCCCGCTATGGCGAATCGTTCTGGGCGTTCTTGCCGAGAACCGTCACGGGCAGCGTCAGATCCGCGTGGCGGCTCGAAAAGGCGCGGCTCGCGCGCACCGGCCGTTCATGCTGGTCGTGGCGCAACGAAGTGCTGCATGCGTGGGCGATGACCGCTGCGTTGTGGGGCGCCGCGATCGCGTTGTGCGGCGCGCAAGTGCTGCCGCTGTTGCTGATCCAGGCGGCATACGGCGCGTCGCTGCTCGAAGTCGTCAACTACACCGAGCACTACGGGCTCGGCCGCAAGCAGTTGCCGAGCGGACGCTACGAGCGCTGCACGAGCGCGCACTCGTGGAACAGCAATCACGTCGTGACGAACCTGTTCCTGTATCAACTCCAGCGCCATGCCGATCATCATGCCAATCCGGCGCGCGCCTATCAGGCCCTGCGGCATTTCGACGATTCGCCGCAATTGCCCGCCGGTTATGCGACGATGATCCTGCTCGCCTATGTGCCGCCGCTGTGGTTCAAGGTGATGAACCCGCGCGTCGTCCGGCACTACGGCACGAACATCGGGCAATCGAACATCAAGCCGTCGATCCGGCAGCGGGTGCTGGCGGAACTGGGCGCGGCACGCGCATGACGGCGGCGGCACACGCGGCACGAGCCACGCCAAAGCAAAACCGGCCGCCTAGGCGGCCGGTCGTCGACAAGACAGCGATTGCGGAATTCGGCACGCCGCCGAATCCGTTACTTGAGCGTCACGGGTACGCTGAAGTACTTCTTCGCCAGGCCGTCGATCGTGCCGTCGGCCTTCAGTTCCTTCAGCGCCTGATTGACCGCGGCTTTCAACGACTCATCGCCCTTACGCAGCCCGAAGCCCACGCCCGAGCCGAGAATCTCCGCATCGCTCACGTGATTGCCCGCAAACGCGAAGCCCGCGCCCTGAGGCTTCGACAGAAAGCCCTTCGCGCCCGCTTCCGAATCCTGGAACGTTGCGTCGAGACGCCCCGATTTCAGGTCTTCGTAGGCCAGATCCTGCGTCTGATACGGCACGACTTCGACGCCCGCCGGGGCCCAGCGCTTCTTCGCGTAAGCTTCCTGAATCGTTCCTTGCAGCACGCCAATGCGCTTGCCCTTTAGCGAGGCCGTCGTCGGCAGCAGCCCGCTGCCCTTCTTCGCGATCAACTGATTCGGGATCGTGTAGATCGGATCGGTGAAATCGATGGCGCGGCGGCGCTGGTCGGTGATCGTCATGTCGGAGTTGATCGCATCGAATTTGCGCGCTTGCAGCGCCGGAATCAGGCCGTCGAACGCGTTTTCGACCCACACGCACTTCACCTTCAGCTTCGCGCATACGGCATTGCCGATGTCGATATCGAAACCGGCCAGCTTGCCGTCAGGCGTCTTGTATTCGAACGGCGCATACGATGCCTCGACGCCGAAGCGGATTTCCTTCAGATCGGCCGCGACCGCACTGCCTGCTGCCAGCACCACCGCCGTCGCGACCGCGTGCGCGGCCATCTTTCGCCAGTTCAATTTCATTAGTGTTCTCCTCGATACAAACGAACATTGTCAGTCAGCGACCGGAACGCCGCATGATTGCAGCGCAGCCGTTTGCGGACAAACGCGCGGCCCGGTCATGATGCGGCGCAACGCCGCAAGGTCGCGATTGTACCGTCTCGCGCGCCCCGGCTGGCCGGGCGCGCACGCCAGGGCGGGCGCGGCGGCGATTGCATCGCGGCATGCGGAATGCGCAAGTAGGCGTCGCAATCGCGCAAGCCGCGCGCCGCGCCAACCGGCGTGCAGCGCGCACGCGGCGGGAAGCGTCCCTGGAGGCCAGACGGCGCGGCGCGCGCCTGCCGCTCAGACGAGCGCGGCGTATGTGCCGGCCGTCGTCTCGACGACCAGCAGCCCCGCTCGCAAACCCGGCTTGACCGACGGATTCGGAAACACGATGCGCTCCTCGTCGTGCGTCACCGTATAGCGGTAATCGCCGTCGCGCGCGAGCAGCGTGCCTCGCGCGAACGGCGTGAAGTTCGGCACGTCCTTGTCGACGAACAGCTCGAGCGCGTCGCTTTGCTTGGTGATCTGATCGACGACCGTGAATACGCGCGGCAGCGGCGCATGCGCGTGCGGCACGCCGCCGCCATCGGACACGAGATGGCGCACCGCCTGATCGGCATGCGCGAACCGCGCAAGATCGTTCTCGCCAAACGGCATCACCTTGCCCAGCTCCAGCGTGCATGCGAGCGCGTCGCACTGCTGCGCGGTGAAATGCGAAAACGTGTTTCCTTTCGCCGTATGCAGCAGTACCGCCGCGATCCGCGCGAGGCCGAGCCATTCGAACATCGTCCGCGCCGGTGGCATGCCGGTATGCGGCAGCAGTGCGAACTGTTCGAACATCGATGCGCGAATCGCGGTATGCATGTCGATGTGCCAGCGCTCGCTGGCCGCGGGCGCCGCCGCGAAAAAACGCGCCGCGGCCGCTTCGAGCTGCCCGGCACGAATCGCCTCGCGGCTCGGCGCAAGCTGCTGAACCTGCTGGTGACGGCCGCCGAACAAGCGATTCAGATCGTCGTCCAGATAACGCCGCCCCGCGCGCATCGCAGCCGGATTGCCGAGCGCGACGAGCAGCCTGCACGTCAGCGGCAGCGTGCCGCGCGCGATGTCGCGCACGAGCCGCGACGCCAGCTCGATCGGCGCCGTTTCGTCGCCGTGCACGCCGGCCGATACGAGCACGCTGCGCATGCGCGGCGCGGCGTCGGCCGGCTCGAGCAGCAACAGCGCGTCGCCGAGCCAATGCCAGCGCACCGCGCGTTGCGCACATTCGCCGCTGGCCGAAGGCGCAGCGCCGCCCGCCAGCGTCAACGCGAGAAAATCGTCGAGCCAGCCCGCGCCGCCGCCGTGTTCAGCGCTGAAAATCATAGAGCGAGCCCAAGCCGAGGATCTGCGTCAGCTCATCGAGCGCCGTGCGCGATTCGTCGAGCAACGCCGGATCGGCGAGATCCGAGGGCGACAACCGGTCGCGATAATGCCGGTCGATCCATCCGTCGAGCGACGTGAACAGCGCATCGTCGATCCAGACGTTCGACTTCACCGCGTCGCGCTCCGCATCGGTAAGCACCACACGCAGCCGCAAGCAAGCCGGGCCGCCGCCATTCTTCATGCTTTCGCGCAGATCGAACACGAGCACGTCGCGAATCGGTCCATTGCCGGCGACGAGTTCGTCCAGGTAGGCGGACACATTCGGATTCTCTCTGCATTCCTGCGGAACGATCAGCAACTGCGCGCCGTCCGCGCGCGTGAGCAACTGGCTGTTGAACAGATACGAGCCCACCGCGTCCGCGACGCTCACCGCGTGCTGCGGCACCTCGATGATCTTGAGCTGCGCGCCCAACGCGCCGAGCGCGGCGCTCAGCGTGTCATAGGTCGCCTGCTTGTCGACGAACGCGCGCTCGTGGCAGAACAGCGTGTCGCGATTGCCCACCGCGATCACGTCGTTGTGGAACACGCCGGCGTCGATCACGTCCGGGTCCTGCTGCGCATAGACGGTCGCCTCCTCGCGCAGGCCGTGGCGCTGCGCGACCGCGCGGCTCGCCTCGAACGTCTGGCGCGCGGGAAAGCGTTTCGGCTCGGGCCCGCGCCGGTATTCGGCGCGGCCATACACGAAGAACTCGATGCCGCGCGCGCCGTATTCGGCGCAAAAGCGCGTGTGGTTCGCCGCGCCTTCGTCGCCGAGCGCGGGCGTGCCGGGCAGCGCGTCGTGCACCGCGAAGCGCGCGTCATCCGAGAAGATCGCGGCAAGCGTGCGGCGCGTCGCCTCGTGCTCGATCGCCCGGTGCAGCTTGCTGCACAGATTGGCCGGCGTGAAATGGACGCGGCCGTCGGCCGTGTCCGCCGACGGGCTCACCGTCGCCGCATTCGCGGTCCACATCGCGGACGCGGAACTGGCCGCGGCGAGCAGCTCGGGCGCCTGCTTCGCGGCTTTCGCGATCACGTCGGCGTCCTTGCCGGAAAAACCGAGTTCGCCCAGCAGGCGCAGCGACGGGCGTTCCTGCGGCGGCAGCACGCCTTGGGCGAAGCCCAGGTCCGCGAGCCGCTTCATCTTGCGCAGCCCCTGCTTGGCGGCCGCCTTCGGGTTCGCATCGCTCTTTTCGTTGGACAGCGATGCGACATTGCCGAACGACAGCCCCGCATAGTTATGGGTCGGGCCGACGAGCCCGTCGAAATTGGCTTCTTTTGCGTTCATCGTCGCATCCTGCTCAGAAATGAAGGCCCGGCGACAGGCTCGCGGGCATTTGCAATTGCGCGCTCTCGACCGACGCCATCGGGTACGCGCAGTAATCGGCCGCGTAATAGGCGCTCGGCCGGTGGTTGCCCGAGCGGCCCGTGCCGCCGAACGGCGCGGCCGACGACGCGCCGTTGGTCGGCCGGTTCCAGTTCACGATACCGGCGCGGATCGTGCGGCAAAACGTGTCCCACATGCGTTCGTCGTCCGCGAGAAGCCCCGCCGACAAGCCGAATGCGGTGTCGTTCGCGCGCGCGATCGCCTCGTCGAAATCCGCGTAGCGGATGATCTGCGCGAGCGGGCCGAAATGCTCTTCGTCGGGCAGCGCGCGCACGTCGGTTACGTCCAGAATCGCTGCGTTCACGAAGCCGAGTTCGCGCTCGGGCTGCTTCATCTCGACGATCGGCTTCGCGCCGAGCGCGACGAGCCGTGCCTGCGCGTCGACGAGCCGCGCGGCCGCGCGCGCGGAGATCACGGCGCCCATGAACGGCTGCGGATCGGCGTCATAGACGTCCGCGCGGATCTTCGCCGTCACGTCGGCAAAACGCGCGATGAAACGATCGCCGAACGCGCCGCGCGGCACGAGGATGCGACGCGCGCACGTGCAGCGTTGCCCTGCCGACAGGAACGCCGACTGGATCGCATGATGCACCGCCGCGTCGATATCGGCGACCTCGGCAACGACGAGCGGATTGTTGCCGCCCATCTCGAGCGCGAGCACGATCTCCGGTCTGCCGCCGAACTGCCTGTGCAGCAACGTGCCGGTGTCGGAGCTGCCGGTGAAGAACAGGCCGTCGATCTGACGATGGTTCGCAAGCGCGATGCCCGTCTCCTTTTCGCCCTGCACGAGATTCAGCACGCCCGCGGGCAGCCCCGCGTCGCGCCAGACCTCGACGGTCGCGCGCGCAACGCCCGGCGCAAGCTCGGACGGCTTGAACACGACCGTGTTGCCCGCGATCAACGCGGGCACGATATGCCCGTTGGGCAAATGGCCGGGAAAATTGTACGGACCGAACACCGCGACGACGCCGTGCGGACGATGCCGCAATACCGCGACGCCGTCGGCCATCGGCGCGCGCTTCTCGCCGGTGCGCTCGTGATACGCGGTGATCGAGATGTCGACCTTCGCCGCCATCGCGGCGACTTCGGTGCGCGCTTCCCACAGCGGCTTGCCGGTCTCGCGGCCGATCGCAGCCGCGATCGCTTCCTTGCGCTCGCTGAGCAACGCGGCAAAGCGCTTGACGATTGCGCAGCGCGCGTCGAATTCGAGCGCCGACCACGCGGCGAACGCGCGGCGCGCGCTCGCCACCGCAAGCTCGACGTCGTGCGCCGACGCGCTCGCGCCTTCCCACACGCGCTCGTTCGTGCCGGGATTGCGCGACGAAAAGACGTGGCCCGCACCCGCCACCCAGGCGCCGTCGATGAAAAGTTCAGTCATGGTCTATCCCTGTTTCTGTTTGAGCGGCAGCACGCGCACGTGATCGCCGGCCTCGACGCGCAGCGCGGCGGCATCGTCCGCCGACAGCGTGAACGCGCCGTCCTCGACGAGCCCCGGCGCGACGCCAACGCGAAAATCCGTAAGCGACGTGTTCGACACCAGCGAGCGCGGCGCATCGCCGCCCGCGGCGGCGTTGCCGATCGCAACCGGCACGACGGCGCTCTCGCGCACCGTGCGCAGATCCGACACGTGGCATTCGAGCACGGGGCCGGCATCGAAGATGTCGACGTGATTCTGATAGCGCAGCCCTTCCGCTTCGAGCATCTTGCGCGCGGGCAGCGTATCGCGATGCGTGAGCCCGATCACGTCCTGCGCGTCCTGCGGCAGCAGATCGACGTAGACCGGAAAGCGCGGCATCAGCTCGGCGAGAAACGATTTGCGGCCGTGCGAACTCAGGTAATCCGCGGCGTTGAAATCGATCTGATAGAAATGCGAACCGACCGCGCGCCAGAACGGCGACGTGCCGTCATCGTCGAAATGGCCGCGCAGCTCCGCGCAGATGCGCTCCGGGAAGCGTTCGCGGAACTGCGCGATGAACATGAAACGCGAGCGCGACAGCAAGCCGCCGACGCCGCCCGTCCGGTAGCGCGGGCTCAAAAACAGCGAGCACACTTCCGCATAGCCCGTCAGATCGTGCGAGATGTTCAACAGCGACATCCGCGTCCACACGCCGAGATCCTGGCTCGCATGCACCACCGTGCTCACGCGATAGTTGTAGAACGGCTGCGTCAGGCCCACTTCGGTCTCGATGCCGCACACGCCGGCGATATCGCCCGTGCGCGTGTCCTCCATCACGAAGAAGTAGCCCGCATCGGCCCGGCTGGCTTGGCCGTCGAGCGTGCGGCGCGTGCGCTCGATGCGCGCGGCGAGCGCATCGCGGTCCGGCTTGAACGTGGTGAGGCCCGGCCCGGTTTCCTGCGCGAGCGCGACGAGCGCGTCGACGTCGCCCGTCTGTACGACTCGAACGACGATCATGCTGCATCTCCCTGTGAATGGGCCGGCAGGCTGCCGCGCGCATCGCGGCCACCCTCGGCGTCGCGCTGGTGCAGCGGTACGCAGCGCACCGTATCGCCATCGGCGACGTCGAGCGCCGCGCGCGCGTCGGCGGCAAGCGGCGCGTCGGCGCCGGTTGCGGGCAGATCCGCGAGCACGCAGCGAAACGCGTCGCCGCGGCCGCTCGACAGCAGGCACGCGATCTCGCCGTGCTCCCGCGCGGATTCGCGCACCATGCGCGCGACGTTGCGCGTCACGCACGCGGTACGGTCGACTTGCGCGGTCAGCACCGGGCCGGCATCGAAAATATCGACATAACGATCCGGCTCGAAGCCTTCTTCGAGATGAATGTCGTAGGCAAGCAGCGCATGCTCGTTCGGCTCGCCCAGCACGCGCTGCGCGGCCTCGGGCAACAGCGGCACGTACAGCGGATAGGTCGGCATCACTTCGGCGATGAACGTGCGGCTTCTGCCGCCCGACTCGATCTCGATCGCCGCGAAATCGCGGCCGAAAAACTTGCGGCCGACCGCTTCCCAGAACGGCGAAACGCCCGAGCCGTCGGTGACGCCGAGCAGCAGCGAGAATACTTCCGGCGTGAAGCGGCTGCGGTTCGCGGCGATATACATCATCCGCGCGCGCGACAGCAGATGCGCGGCCGCATCGCCGCGCAGCGACGGATCGACGTAGAAGCCCGCCAGGCGGCTCTTGCCGGTCAGTTCATGCGACATCGTGAGCGCATGGATCTTGCGATTCACATGCAGCTCGCGCGACGCATGGATCAGCGCATCGTTGCGAAACGCGTAGAACGGCTCCGAGTAGCCGGCCGCAGCGACGATGCTCGACGTGCCGAGCAGCTTGCCCGTCGCGCCGTCCTCGAGCACGAACAAATAGAACTCCTCGCCGGGAAAATCGACTTCCGCGCGAAACGAATCCTCGGAAAGCGCGACGCGCGCCTCGAGCGCCGCGCGGTCGTGCGGCAACGAATGCAGCACGGGTTGCGCGGTGCGCGCCATCTGCGCGAGCGCGTCGAGATCGGCGAGTCTGCCTGGGCGTACGAAGAGCATCGTCGTTCCTGTCTGCTGGTCTATCTACTGCGATATGCCGGGATACGGGCGGCTTCAGCGGGCGGCGCCGGCTTGCGCTGCGGCGAGCACCTGTTCGACCGCCTTTTCGAAGCGCGCCAGCCCCTCGTCGAGCACGTCGAGCTCGATCACGAGCGACGGTGCGAAACGCAGCACATCCGGCCCCGCGATCAACATGATGACGCCGTGCTCGGCCGCTGCCGACACGAAATCCTTCGCGCGGCCGCCGAACGCCGCGACGAGTTCCGCGCCGATCAGCAGCCCCTTGCCGCGAATGTCCTTAAAGAGATTGAAGCGCGCGTTGATCTTCGCGAGGGTGGCCGTCAGCCGCTCGCTGCGCTCGCGCACGCCGGCAAGCAGCGCCGGATCGCTGACGAGCTCGACGACCTTCTCGGCAATTGCCGACGCAAGCGGATTGCCGCCGTATGTCGTGCCGTGCACGCCAAGCTTGAAATGCGCGGCAAGCTCGGCCGTCGTCAGCATCGCGCCGATCGGAAAGCCGTTGCCGAGCGCCTTCGCGGTCGTCAGGATATCGGGCGTGACGCCCGTGTCCATGTAAGCGTAGAAGTGGCCCGTGCGGCCCACGCCCGTCTGCACTTCGTCGAAGATCAGCAGGGCGCCGTTGGCATCGCACGCTTCGCGCAGCGCCTTCAGGAACGCCGGATCGGCGGGGATCACGCCGCCTTCGCCCTGGATCGGCTCGACGATCACCGCGCAGGTTTGCGGGCCGATCGCGGCCTTGGCCGCGGCGATATCGTTGAACGGCAGATGCTTGATGCCGGCGGGCACCGGGCCGAAGCCGTCCGAATACTTCGGCTGGCCGCCGACGCTGACGGTGAAGAACGTGCGGCCGTGAAACGACTGGGCGAACGACACGATCTCGTATTTGTCCGCGCCGTGCCGCTCGAACGCGACGCGGCGCGCGAGCTTCAGCGCGGCCTCGTTCGCCTCCGCGCCGGAATTCGCGAAGAACGCGCGATCGGCGAAAGTCAGCGCTTCCAGACGCTTGGCCAGGCGCAGCACCGGCTCGTTCGTATAGCCGTTGCCGATGTGCCAGAGCTTGCGGCTCTGCTCGTCGAGCACCTTCAGCAGTTCCGGATGGCCGTGGCCGAGCGCGGTGACGGCGATGCCGCCCGCGAAATCGACGTAATCGCGCCCGGCCGTATCCCATACGCGCGAGCCTTCGCCGCGATCCGGCACGAACGGCGCGGGGGAGAACACCGGCACCATGACTTCGTCGAAAGTCTGGCGGGACACGGTCGGGGTTTTCATGAGCGTTCCTTCCAATTCGTCAGAGATAACAGGTTCAAGTTTAGGAAATCGTTCGCGCAGCGTCTTGCGTGATTGCGACGGGAAATTTTGCGGAGCATGGAAGCGGCTGAAGAGCGTCGACAACGGCCTGTCGCGTGAGCGGCTATTCGGCCCGTCACGGCACGCCCGGGCCGCCGCTTTTGCTCCTGCCCGTCCTTTCGACCAGCGCGCCTGCCTGCGGGGCCTCGAGCCCGCCTCCTTCGACCCAGGCCCGCCGGTCCTCCCGGGGCGTCACGCCGAACCGCTCGCGGTACGCGTTCGAAAAATGCGCGGCCGACGCGAACCCGCAAGCAAGGCTCACCTGCACCACCGACTTGCTGGTGCGCTGCAACTGCGTGCGCGCCTTGAGCAACCGCAAATTCAGGTAATACCGCGACGGCATCGCGCCCAGATACTGCTTGAACAGCCGCTCGAGCTGCCGCCTCGACACCCCGACGAGCCCGGCGATTTCGTCGGTCGTCAGCGGGTCCTCGATATTCGCCTCCATCAGCAGCAGCGCATCGTTCAATCGCGGATGCCGCTCGCCCGGCGCGGTCACGAACGGAATGCGCTGCCGCTCGTCACCGCTTCTGAGCGTGCCCGTGCCAAGCGCGTCGGCGATCCGTTCGGCGAGTTCGCGGCCATGATCGCGGCCGATCATCGTCAGCATGAAATCGACGCTCGCCTGCCCGCCCGCGCAGGTTGCGCGATCGCGGTCGATTTCGAAAATCTGCTGCGTGACGATCGAGCGCTCGAATTGCTCGGCGAACTGCTGATACGTCTCCCCATTCACGCTGACCCGGTAGCCGGACAACTGCCCGGCCATCGCGAGCCACCACACGCCATGATGGATGCCCGTCACGAGCGGCGTGCGCTGCCCGACCCGCGCGAGGCTCGCGAGAAAAAGCCGGTAGTCGGCAAACTGCTGAAACCGCTCGCTGACGACGATCAGCCAATCGCAGACGATCGCATCGTTGAACGCGGCATGCGCGTGCCATTGCGCGCCGCCCGCGAGCGGCACCGGCCGCCCGTCCCACGAACAAACCTGCCAGCGGTACAAAAGGCGTCCGTCGATCTCGTTGGCGAGATTCAGCGCATCGACGATCGGCCCGACGCCCGACATCGACACCGGCGGCAACGCGACGATCGCCACCTGTATCGTGCGAGCCGGACTCGCCGGCCGGTTCACGGACACCACGGCCTGCTGCCTCGCATGTCGGCCGGCCCGTTACTTGAGGCTGCCCGACAGGAACTGCTTCAAACGCCCGCTCTGCGGACGCGCGAGCACGTCGGCGGGGTTGCCCTCCTCCTCGGTGCGCCCCTGGTGCAGGAACATCACGTGATTCGACACGTTGCGCGCGAAGCCCATCTCGTGCGTGACCACGATCATCGTGCGCCCTTCCTCCGCGAGCTTCTGCATCACCTTCAGCACTTCGCCCACCAGCTCCGGGTCCAGCGCCGAGGTCGGCTCGTCGAACAGCATCACGTCCGGATGCATCGCCAGCGCGCGCGCGATCGCCACGCGCTGCTGCTGGCCGCCCGACAGATGCGACGGATACTGCTTCTCCACCCGCGGCGCGAGCCCGACCTTCTCCAGATATTCGCGCGCGCGCTCCTGCGCCTCTTTCTTCGGAATTCCAAGCACATGCACCGGCGCTTCCATCACATTCTCCAGCACGTTCATGTGCGCCCACAGATTGAAGTGCTGGAACACCATCGCGAGCTTCGTGCGGATTCGCTGAAGCTGCTTGTGATCGGCGACTTCGAGATTGCCCGCGCGATCGGTCTTGGTGCGCACTTGCTCGCCGTCGACGACGATCTGCCCCGCGTTCGGCCGCTCGAGAAAATTAATGCAGCGCAAAAACGTGCTCTTGCCCGAGCCGCTCGCGCCGATGATGCTGATCACATCCCCCGCCTTCGCATTCAGCGACACGCCCTTGAGCACTTCGTTGTCGCCGTAGCGCTTGTGGATGTCCCGCGCCTCGAGCTTGCAGGCGGCGGCGTTCGTGTTCGTGGTCTCTGCCAACTGGCTCTCCCGGAAATGAAATCAATGGCGGCCGGCCGCGAGATACGCGAGCCAGTGGCGCTCGGCCCGACGAAAGGCCGCGACGAGTGCGAAAGATACCGCAAGATAGATCAGCGCGGCGATTCCGAACGACTGAAACGCCATATACGTCGCCGAATTCGCGTCACGCGCGACTTTGAGGATGTCGGGCACGGTTGCCGTGAACGCGACGGTCGTCGCGTGCAGCATCAGGATCACCTCGTTGCTGTACAGCGGCAGCGCGCGGCGCAGCGACGAAGGCAGAATCACCCGGCGGTACATCGTGAACGCGCCCATCCCGTAGGCGCGCGCCGCTTCGACCTCGCCGTGCGGAATCGCACGGATCGCGCCGGCGAAAATTTCGGTCGTGTACGCGCAGGTGTTGAGCGCGAACGCCAGGATCGTGCAATTGAAGCCGCTGCGGAAAAACGCGTCGAGCATCGCGTGCTCGCGCACGAACGCGAGGCTGTACATCCCGGTATAGATGAGCAGCAGTTGCACGTACAGCGGCGTGCCGCGAAACACATACGTGTAGAACGACACGGGCGCCGACACCCAGCGGTTCTTCGACACGCGGGCCACCGCGAGCGGCACCGAGCATACGAAGCCGAGCGCGAGCGACGCGACGAGAAGCCAGAGCGTGACCGCGAGCCCCGACATGCGCTGACCATCCCAATAGAAGAACGCGCGCCCGAATTCCTGGAGGATCTCGATCATAGTTCAGCGTGCCTCACACCGATGGAATAGCGCTTCTCGAGCTGCCTGAGCACGAGGTTCGAGAACGTCGTGATCGCCAGATAGATCAGCGCCGCAACGACGATGAAGAAGAACATGTTGAACGTGCTCTTGCCCGCATCCTGGGCGGCTTTCACGATATCGGCCAGGCCGATGATCGACACCAGCGCCGTCGCCTTCACGAGCACCTGCCAGTTGTTGCCGATGCCGGGCAGCGCAAAGCGCATCATCTGCGGAAACAGAATGCGCGCGAACACGCGCATCCCGCTCATCCCATACGCACTGCCCGCCTCGAGCTGCCCGCGTGGCACCGACAGGAACGCGCCGCGAAACGTTTCGGTGAAGTAAGCGCCGTAGATGAAGCCGAGCACGAGCACGCCTGCCGCGAACGGATCGATGTCGATCTGCCGCCAGTTCATCAAGTCGGTCAGTTCGTTGAGCCAGATCTGAAGACTGTAGAACAGCAGCAGCATCAGCACGAGATCGGGCACCGAGCGGATCAGCGTCGTATAGCCGGTCGCGACGGCGCGCAGCGCCCGATTGCGCGAGAGCTTCGCGACCGCGCCGATCAGGCCGAGCGCGATCGCTGCAGCAAGCGAAAGCACCGACAGCTCGACCGTCTGCACGGTGCCGGCCCAGATGACCGGGCCAAAGCCGTATAGAAACACGCTTGAGTCTCCGTGATCGTGTTGGAAGAGGCGCACAAGCGGCTGCGCCGGTTTGACGCGGATAGTCGCAAGCGAAAAAAATCGGCTCAAATGCATCGGGCGTGCGATGCTGCACCGCAATATGCGCTTGGCGCGGACTCACTGCGCCCGTGCGGCGCGGGTCTGGCGGCATCGGCACGGGCGGCAAACGCGCTCGGGCGCGCGCCGCATGCCGCAATTTCGCAAGTTTCGGGTCGCTTTTTCGATAGAGCCGGAACGCGTGGCAGCCCTGCACGAATGCGCCGCGGCGCCGCGGCGTTGCGGCGCGCAACGGCGGGCCGGCCGCACACGTCCAAGCGCGCGGCGCTCAGCGCCCCTTCAGGATGTCGGAGCGCGACGTCGTATAGACGAGTCCATCGGGGCCGAAATGGACGTTGAAGAATGCGTCCTGATTGACGCCGTCCTCAAGCCAGCGCCAGCTCCAGACCGTCTCGGGCTTGAGCGGATAGCGCGCGATCTCGGTCGGCTTGCCGAGCAGGCGCCGCACCTCGTCCTCGGTCATGCCGGGCCGGATTTTCGCGAAATTCGCCGCTGTCAGCACCTGCGTCGCGGCGACGAAGCGGCCGTTCGCGTCGATGTCGACCATATAGGTCTCGTTGCCCATCGGGCCGCGCGGATATTCGAGCCGCTTCGAGCCGTCGGTGTAGACACGCTCGGTCTCCGGCTTGCCCATCTGGCTGCGAATCTCGGCCTCGGTCGTCACGCCCGGCGTGAGTCCCTTCAGAAACAGGGGCGCGGGCTTGACCGCGTTGAAAAAATCCTTGAGTCGCTGCACGTTCTGCTCGCTCTGGCGCTCGTCGCAACCGGCGAGCGCCAGCGCCGCGCCGAGCATCACGACAGGGAAAATACGGAATCGGAACATCGTCATCGGAGAAACCGCGCGGCCTGCGCATGGCATGGAACACGCGCAAAAGCATACCGTACCCCGGCCATCGCGCGCGAAAATCCGGAGCAAGCCCGAAGCATGCGCAATCAGGAAGAATCGGATGGGGCAATGGCAAGCCGTCATAGGCCAGCATGGCGCGCTTGCGATTCGCGTTCGAGCGTTGCACGCAAACCCGAATCCTGGGCCCGAGTTCCGCGACTTTACGCTTTGATTGGGTCGTGTGTCCCCAGCCCCGGCGCTCAGAGCATAGTCTCGGCCCGCTGCTCGCGCCGCGCGGCCGCCGCCGCGGTGCGCGCCGCGCGGCGCGCATGGCTGCGAATCCGGCGGCGCGTGCGCGACAACTCGACCAGTTGCCACGACCCGAGCGCGAGCGCGCCGAACACGAGCTCACGCACGCGCTTGACCAGCGCAAGCGAGAGCGCCGTCTCGCGATCGACGCCAAACATCTGCGCGAGCAGCACGACGGTCGCCTCCTGAACGCCGAGCCCGCCCGGCACCATGAACGCCGCATGGCGAACCGCCTGCGTCATTGCCTCGATCGCGACCGCCCCGCCGAGCGACACCGGATGACCAAGCAGCGCGAGCGCCCAATAAATTTCGAGCGCGCCCACCACATAGCCGGCGAGTTGCCAGAAGAATGCGCGAAACAGCAGGCCCGCGCGCGACATCAGCGCATCGATGTCGACGTCGAGACGCTTGCCGTCGACACCTTGCAGCAGGCGGTGCGAATCGCCGAGCAGCCGCCCCGCGAAACGCTCGATCGCATGAAAGACGCCGCCGCGGCGCATCAACACGAACGCCAGCACCGGCATCGGCAGCGACAGCACGAGCGCGACGCCGATCGTATGCGCGCCGACGCCGCGCTGCGTGCCGGCGAGCAGCATCACGAGACCGAGCGCGGCGAACGCATACTGCACGGCCACCGTCACAAGCACCTCGACGATCACCGAAGCCGTCACCCGGCTCGCATCGGGCACGCGCCAGCGCGCCAGCCGGATGCCGACGATCTCGCCGCCGACGCCGACAACCGGCAGCAACCGGTTCACTGCCTCGCGCACGGTCGCGATCCACCAGAGGAACGGCAGCGGCGCGCGCTTGTCGAGCAGCAGCCGCCACGCATGCGCATCGAGCAGCAGCGGCAAGCCGTGGAACGGCACCAGCCACAGCAGCGCAAAGCCCGCGCGGCCGATCACGTGCACGACGTCTGCCGCGCCGTCGTGCAGCAGCAGCGCGATCAGGATCGCGATCCCGAGCGGCCAGCCCAGCCATTTGAGCCAACGGATCATGGTGCCCGCGCTCCGGTTTCTGCGAGGCCGCCGCCCGCGCGCGCGCCGCGCGCCAGTCCGAACACGTCGGCAAAGCCGCCGCGCGCGACGCCCGCCGCCCGCAGCGCGGCCGACACGCGCGGCGACAGCAGCGCGGCAAGCTCGTCGGCCGGCCGGTATTCGCGCATCGACGGCGTGATCGGACCGTCGCCCGCCTCCGCCGGATGGCAATAAATCTCGCCGACGCCGGGCGGCAGCTTCGCGAGCGCGTCGAGCAGCACGGCCTCGTCCATCCCGCCCGTCTGCGCGATGCCGACCACGTAATCGTTGTGCGCGATCCCCGCGCGAACGAGCCGGGCGCGCACGAGCGCGATCCACGGCTTGAGCCAGAACGGCATCGACGGCTCGTAGGGCAACCGCATTGCGGCAAGCCCGAATTCGCGGCCGATGTCGATGATCATCGACAGCACGCTCGGGTGCAGATGGAAATGCTTGTGCGTGTTCACATGATCGAGCGTGAGCCCGGTGGCCGCGAACGCCTCGAACTGCGCGCGAATCTCGCGGCGCAACTGCGCGCGCACGTGCGGCAGGAAAAAGAACCGGCAGCCGTCCTTCGCCATCGCGTCACCGAACCGGCCGTCGGGGCCGACAAGCGCCGGAATCTCATGCGCGGGCAGCGTCGCGGGGCCGTCGGCAAGCACGATATGCAGGCCGACGGCGAGCGAAGGCAGCCGCTTCGCGCGCTCAACCGCATCGCGCGCGGCGGCGGCGCCCACCATCAAGCTCGCGGCCGCGAGCACGCCGTCGCGATGCGCACGCTCGACGGCCGCGTTGACCCGCTCATGCAGGCCGAAATCGTCCGCCGTGAAAATCAACGCGCGCGGCGCCGCTTCCTGCGCGCTCACGAATCACGCCTCGTGCGCACGCAGGAAGCGGAAAAACTCCACGCCTTCACGCAGCCGGCGCTTCATCATGTCCCAGCTCGTCAGCATCTCGCGAACGATTTCCCAAATCTTCGACGGGCGGAAATAGAACGCGCGATAGAAATGTTCGAGCTCGTGATAGATCTCTTCCTTCGGCAGGTGCGGATAGCCGATCGCAGCAAGCTGCACGCCTTCCTTGCTGACGAGGTTGATCGTCTTGTTCTCTTCCATCCAGCCGTTCTCGACCGCCTGGGCGTACAGGCGCGTGCCCGGATACGGCGCGGCGAGCGACACTTGGATCGTGTGCGGATTGATTTCCTTCGCGTATTCGATCGTCTTCTTGATCGTCTCCTTCGTCTCGCCCGGCAGGCCGAGGATGAAGGTGCCGTGGATCTTGATGCCGAGCTTCTTGCAGTCCTCGTTGAAACGGCGCGCGATATCGGTGCGCAGACCCTTCTTGATGTTCAGGAGAATCTGGTCGTCGCCCGACTCGTAGCCGACGAGCAGCAGGCGCAGGCCGTTCTCCTTCATGATCTTCAGCGTCGAATACGGCACGTTCGCCTTCGCGTTGCACGACCACGTGACGCCGAGCTTGCCGAGCCCGCGCGCGATTTCCTCGACGCGCGGCTTGAAGTCGGTGAACGTGTCGTCGTCGAACATGATCTCCTTGACTTCCGGCATGTTGTCGCGAATCCACTTCACCTCGGCCAGCACGCTTTCGACCGAGCGCACGCGATAGCGATGGCCGCCGACCGTCTGCGGCCACAGGCAGAACGTGCACTTCGAGCGGCAGCCGCGGCCCGTGTAGATCGACACGTATGGATAGTTCAGGTAGCCGATGAAGTAATTCTCGATCTTCAGGTCGCGCTTGTAGACGGGCGCGACGAACGGCAGTTCGTCCATGTTCTCGATCATCGGACGCGGGCCGTTGTGCTCGATCGAGCCGTCCTTCGCGCGGTAGCTCATGCCGAGAATCTCGGCGAACGGCAAGCCCGCCGCGATGTCGCGGCACGTATAGTCGAATTCCTCGCGGCAGACGAAATCGATCGCGTCGGTCGCCGTCAGCGAGTTGTGCGGATCGACCGCAACCTTCGCGCCGACCATGCCGATCAGGATCGACGGCTTCATCTTCTTCAGGTCTTCCGCGAACAACGCATCGGTCGGAAACGACGGCGTGCTCGTATGGATGATCACGAGATCGTAGTCGCTCGCGATTTTCAGCGTCGCGCCGACCGACAGGCCGTCCGCGGGCGCGTCGAGCACGCGGCTGCCCGGCACGAGCGCGGCCGGCTGCGCGAGCCAGGTCGGATACCAGAAGGAGCGGATCTCGCGCTTTGCCTGATAGCGGGAACCCGCGCCGCCGTCGAAGCCGTCATACGAAGGGGCCTGCAAGAACAGCGTTTTCATGAATGCTCCGGTAGCCTGCTGCATAGATGTCAATTCGTCTGAGTGCAATGTTCGAAAATCGCGGGCCGCCTGTTGCCGCCCGCGCATCCTTGGGTATTCGCTTGCGCCGCGCACTTGCGTTCGGCCGTCGCGTCGTGCGCTTGCGCTGGATCTGCTCGGTGTTTCGCCTGTTCGCTCCCGCCGCGCGCCTAGCGGCCATCTCCCGCCTCGACGACGGTCGCACGCGCGCCGCCGCCGACGACCTCCATCCGCTCGCCGCGCCACACCACCTGCGTGCCGAACACGGCGGCGAGCCACTCGAGCGCCAGCAGCGCATCGCGCACCGGCACCAGCGGCAAATCGCGCCAGAATGCGCGCACGCCGGCGCTGCCGCGCGCATGCAGCGCAAGCCGCGCGAACGTGCCGAGCGCCACCGCCGCGGCCGCCGCGACGCCCGCGGCCGAACCGTTGAGCCGCACCGCGAGCCACGCGCCCGTGGCGAGCCACGGCGCGGTAAACGTGATGAACAGGAATGCGAAGCCGGCCGGATTCAGCGAGCGGATCGTGCGCAGCCAGCGCGTTTCGCGCAGCCACAGCGGCACGACCTTCGCCTCGGTCACGTCGGTGGCGACGATCACCTCGGACAGCACCGTGCGCAGGCCGAACCGGCGCGGCAGCTCGGCGAGCCAGTAATCGTCCGCCAGTTCGTCCTTCAGCGCATGGAAACCGCCGATCTTGTCGAGCGTCGCGCGCGTGAGCGCGAGCGTGGCGCCGAACCCGAACCGGCTCGATCCGCCGAAATGCGTGATCCGTACCGACGGCGCGAACCACGCATCGACGAATTGCGCGCCGATCCGCGCCCAGAAGCCGCCGACGCTGCGCGCATGATACAGGCAAGTGACCACGCCGACCGACGGGTCCGCGAGCGGCGCGCTCACACGCGTCAGGTAATCCGGCTCGACCGCGATGTCGCTATCCGCGATCACGATGCGCCCGTAGCGTGCGCGCTCGGCAAGATTGACGAGATTGCTGACCTTCAGGTTCTTGCCGTACACGCGCGCGTCGATCACCAGCTCGATGTCGGTTTCCGGATAGGCGGCGATCAGGCGGCGCACCACGGCCACGGCAGGATCGGCCGCCGAGGCGACGCCGAACAGCAATTGATAGCGCGGATGACGCTGTTCGCAGAAGGTCGCGAGATTTTCGTATAGATGCGGCTCGAACCCGCACAACGGCTTGAGCACGCTGACAGGCTCGAAGCCGTCGCGCGCGGCCGTGCGCGGCACGCGCGGCGCGGGCGCGAACGCGGCGAACGCCGCGTAAGCGCAGGCCGCGCAAATCAGCGCGAGCAGCACCCATTCGACGAAAGAAACCGGCTCCGTCATGCCGCGCGCCTCCGAACGGGCGCACGCGGGGCAAAACGGGGCGGCGATGTTTCAGCAGGGACGATTCTGGGCACGATCCCAACTCCTCTTCTTGCACTTTCGACGGCACGCAACGCACCGGAACAGGCCGTGCGGCCAATATCCCGAGGCTCCCGTGCAGCTTTGCGGCGAAGCGCAGGGGGAATGGAACGGAATCCGTGAGCGCGATGGATACAGGCGGCGAATTTTAGCAGTGCCGAGCCCGCCGCGCTCGCGACTTGCGTGGAAAGACTGTTGCCCTACAAGAAAAATCGGTGCAGATGAGCGCTATTTCCATGCAATAGCCGTGCGTTCGCGTAAGCATTTTGCAGGACACTGGCGCTGCAAACGTAAGCATATTGCGTGTTTTTTAAGATAGCGCGAAATATTCGCATCGAATCGCCCGAAATTTCATGGCATTCCGTTCGATTACCGTGCATTGCAAGAACAATCTCCGGCGCCCGGTTGCGGCACATCGTCACGCCGTTCCACCCCTCATCGCGACAGGGGTATGTTCCCGCCGTCAGCGAAACGCGAATCGCTTTGGCACAATCTGCTGCGTTTGTTGCGCGCATGCATCATCTGCGGCGCTCATCGGCCCGTGCCCCATCCATTCACGCCATCCGCCCCGTTTTCGCCATGATTCCGTTTTCCGTACTCGATCTCGCGCCGATCCCCGCCGGCGCCGACGCCGCGCAGGCGTTGCGCCACAGTGCCGATCTCGCCCGGCATGCCGAACGCTGGGGCTATCGCCGCTACTGGCTGGCCGAACACCACAACATGCCCGGCATCGCGAGCGCGGCGACCGCGGTCGTGATCGGCCATGTCGCGGGCGCGACGCAGACGATCCGCGTCGGCTCCGGCGGCGTGATGCTGCCCAACCATGCGCCGCTCGTGATTGCCGAGCAGTTCGGCACGCTGGCCTCGCTCTACCCGGGGCGCATCGATCTCGGCCTCGGGCGCGCGCCCGGCACCGACCAGACCACCGCCCGCGCGCTCAGGCGCGAGCTGCTCACGAGCGCCGACGCATTTCCGGACGATGTCGTCGAGTTGCAGCGCTACTTCGCCGCGCCCGTGGCCGGCCAGCAGGTGCGCGCGGTGCCCGGCGCGGGCCTCGACGTGCCGATCTGGCTGCTCGGTTCGAGCCTCTTCAGCGCCCAGCTCGCCGCGATGCTCGGGCTGCCGTTCGCCTTCGCGTCGCACTTCGCCCCGGATTACCTGATGCGCGCGCTCGACGTCTATCGCACGCAGTTCCGGCCGTCCGCGGCGCTCGACAAGCCGTATGCGATGGTCGGCGTCAACGTGTTCGCCGCCGATACCGACGATCAGGCGCGGCGTCTGTTCACGTCGGTGCAGCAGCAGTTCCTGAATTTGCGGCGCGGCACGCCGCAGCAGTTGCCGCCGCCCGTCGAATCGATCGACGCGCTCGGCGCGACCGAGCTGGAACGCGCGAGCATCGAGCGCGCACTGTCGTTCGCGGCGGTCGGCTCGCCCGCCACGGTGCGCGAACGGCTCGGCCAACTGATTGCGCAGACAGGCGCGGATGAGCTGATTGTCGCCGCGCAGATCTACGATCATGGCGCGCGGCTTCGTTCGTATGAACTCACCGCGCAGGTGCGCGACGCGTTGAGCGCGGCCTGATCCGGCCGGCGCCGGGCGGGTACTCGCCGCGCGCCCGCCCGGCCACCCGATGGGCGAACGGACGAGCACGGGCGGCGGCGCGCGTTGCACCGAAAACCTGACCCCGGCGGCCCGGCCGCTTGCGCTTCGCTGCGCCCTTTCCGTCGCCCGTGCTCCTGTGGCAGCGCCCCGGCGCCGGCGCGCGCCGCGCGAACGCCTGCCTACTCTGCGGCCCCGCGCGCGGCGGGCGCCGGCCCCGACGGCTTGACGTGCGCGAGCCCATCGAGCAGCGCCTCATGAAACGCAGCGGGGTCCTGAATCTGCGGCGCATGGCCGAGCAGCGGAAACTCGCGCAGCACCGCGCCCGGAATCGCCGCCTGCGCGCGCTTGGCGAGCACCGGATAGCGGCCGAGCTTCGCGTACACGTCGGGCGGCGCGGCGTCCTTGCCGATCGCGGTCGTGTCCTTGTCGCCGATCAACAGCAGCGTCGGCGCCTTGATCGCACCGAACTCGTAGACCACCGGCTGCGTGAAGATCATGTCGTAGACGCGCGCCGAATTCCACGCAACCGCGTCCCGCCCCGGTCCGCGATACATGCCGGCGAGCATCTGCACCCAGCGCTCGTAAGCCGGCGACCACTCGCCCGCGTAATACGTATGCTGCTCGTAGCGGCGGATCTCGTCGGCTGTCGTCTTCAGTTCGCGCGCGTACCAGTAATCGACCGACAGCGGCGGCACGCCCAGCGCTTTCCAATCCTCCAGGCCGATCGGATTGACGAGCACGAGCTGCTGCGTGTCTTTCGGGTACATCAGCGCATAGCGCACCGCGAGCATGCCGCCGGTGGAATGGCCGACGATCGCCGCCGCCTTCACGCCGATCGATTCGAGCAGCGCGTGTGTGTTGTGGGCAAGCTGCTGGAAGCTGTACTGATAGCGCTCGGGCTTGGTCGACTTGCAAAAACCGATCTGATCGGGCGCGACGACCCGGTAACCGGCCTTCGTCAGCACGCCGACGGTCTGTTCCCAGGTGCCCGCGCAGAAATTCTTCCCATGCAGCAACACGACGGTACGGCCGTTCGGATGCTCCGGATGCACGTCGAGATAGGCCATTTGCAGCGTTTCCCGCTGCGACGTGAACGCGTAATGCCGCACGGGATACGCATACGCGAAACCTTCGAGCTGCTCGCCGTACACCGGCGCGTCGACTGCCGCCCGGCCCGTGGCCTCGGCAGGCGACAAGCCCGCCGGCCGGCCGCCGGCTGACGCCGCCGCGGGCGGCGAAGCCGCCGTCGGCGGCCCGGACGCCGGCGCCGCGACCTCACTCGCCGAAGACGTGCCGTGCGCCGGTGCCGCCACGGCGGCCGCCTGCAGCGCCGCCGCGGCGGCGGCACAAGCCCACGCGGCAAGCCGCGCGAACCACCCTATTTTGCGAACCGGAGCCATCATCGAAGCCGAACGAAGCCAATAAAGAAGGTCGAAAGAAACCGGAGCGCGGCGAGCCCGGCCTGCGCGCCCGGCCGCGAACCGCGAGCCATTGTACGTTCACCGGGCCCGCGCGGACGAAACGAAGCGCACCGGATGTTTCCGCGAATCGGGGAAAGTCATGTATCTTGCGGCATAGTCCGACGAGCCTGCCGTATGCCCCACCCATCATGAAAAACGTCCTCAGCATCCAGTCGCACGTCATTTACGGCCATGCGGGCAATAGCGCCGCCGTGTTTCCGATGCAGCGGCTCGGCGTCAACGTTTGGCCGCTCAACACCGTGCAGCTTTCGAATCACATGCAATACGGCCACTGGGCAGGCAGCGCGATCGATGCGGCAAAGATGGAGCAGCTCGTCGACGGCATCGCCGCAATCGGCGCGCTCAAACGCTGCGACGCGGTGCTGTCGGGCTTTCTCGGCTCGCCCGCGCAAGCGCGTGCGGCCATCGACATCGTGCGCACCGTGAAGGCGACCAACCCGAACGCGTGGTATTTCTGCGACCCGGCGATGGGCCAGACGGGCGGCATCCGGCCCGAGCCCGGCGTGGAGGAGTTGATCGTCGCCGAGCTGCCCGAGCTTGCGGACGGCATGGCGCCCAATCACAGCGAGTTGCAAAAGCTTGCCGGGCGGCGCATCGAGACGGTGCCCGAAGCAATCGACGCCTGCCGCACGATCATCCGTCGCGGGCCGAAGCTGATCCTGGTCAAGCACCTGCATGACCGCAATAGTCCCGCCGACCGTTTCAATATGCTCGTCGTCACCGAAACCGAGGCGTGGATCGGCCAGCGGCCGTTGTACGCGTTTCCCCGGCATCCGGTCGGCGTCGGCGATCTGACGAGCGCCGTGTTCGTCGCGCGCCGCCTGCGCGGCGACAGCGTGCGCGCCGCATTCGAACATACGCTTGCCGCCGTGCACGCGGTCGTCAAGGCAACCTACGACGCGCGCCGCTACGAGCTTGAACTCGTCGCCGCACAAGACGAGATCGCGCGGCCAAGCGAGTGGTTCGGCGCGTGGCTCACCGGCGCGGAATAACGCGCCGCCCGCGCCCGCCCGGCGGCGCGCCAGCCGACGGCGGACGGCGGACGGTGAATGCGCGCCGCTCGCGCGGCAGCGCGCCGCCGCCCTGCCCTATCCGCGCATGCGCTCGTCGAGCAAAAGGGGCGGCAGCGCCTCCCGACGCCGCTTTCATATCGGTGTCACCGTTTTCTCACACCATTCGTCACGCTACCCAGAACGGCGCGCCGCCCGACGCAGGGCGCACGCGGCCGACCGCCATCACGCAGGCCATCGAAGCTGCCCATCCCCATCCAGGAAGCCACGACATGACCACCCAGAATCGCCGCGATTTTCTGCGGCTCGCCGCCGGCACGGCAGGCGCGGCCGCTCTGCAGCTTTTTCCGCCCGTGATCCGCGAGGCGCTCGCGATCCCCGCCAACTATCGGACCGGCACGATCCGCGACATCGAGCACGTCGTCATCCTGATGCAGGAGAACCGCTCGTTCGACCATTATTTCGGCAAGCTGCGCGGCGTGCGGGGCTTCGGCGATCCGCGTGCGCTGATCCTGCAAAACGGCAAATCGGTATTCCATCAGCCGGTGCCCAATCAATTGCTGCCGCTCGCGGAACTGCTGCCGTTCCATCCGGATGCGCAAAATCTCGGCATGCAGTTCATCCAGGATCTGCCGCACGGCTGGCAGGACACGCACGGCGCGCTGAACAAGGGCCGTTGCGACCAATGGGTCCTGAACAAAGGGACGACCACGATGGCCTACCTCGAGCGCAACGACATCCCGTTCCACTATCAACTCGCCGACGCCTTCACGATCTGCGACGCGTATCACTGCTCGATTCCCAGTTCGACCGACCCGAACCGCTACTACATGTGGACGGGCTACGTCGGCAACGACGGCGCGGGCGGCGGCCCGGTGCTCGGCAACGAGGAGGCCGGCTACGGCTGGAGCACGTATCCGGAAGCGCTCGAACAAGCGGGCGTATCGTGGAAGATCTATCAGGACGTCGGCAACGGCCTGAACGCAGCCGGTTCGTGGGGTTGGACGAACAACCCGTACATCGGCAACTATGGCGACAATTCGCTGCTTTACTTCAAGCAATACCAGAACGCGCAGCCGGGCAGCCCTCTGTACGAGAAAGCGCGCACCGGCACCAATATCAGCGCGGGCGGCACGCTGTTCGACGTGCTCAAGGCCGATGTGGCCAACGGCACGCTGCCGCAGGTGTCGTGGATCTGCGCGCCGGAAGCCTATTCCGAGCATCCGAACTGGCCCGCGAACTATGGCGCGTGGTACATCGAGCAGGTGCTCAAGACGCTGACGTCGAATCCGGAACTGTGGAGCAAGACCGCGCTGTTCATCACCTACGACGAAAACGACGGCTTCTTCGATCACGTCGCGCCGCCGTTCGCGCCGCAATCGCGCGACAACGGCCTGTCGAGCGTCGCGACCACCAACGAGATCTATCCGGGCGACGCCACCCACATGGCCGGCGCTTACGGCCTCGGGCCGCGCGTGCCGATGCTCGTCGTGTCGCCGTGGACGAAGGGCGGCTGGGTCTGCTCGCAGACGTTCGATCACACGTCGCTGCTGCAATTCCTCGAACAGCGCTTCGGCGCGACGGCCGGCAATGTGTCGCCCTGGCGGCGCGCGGTGTGCGGCGATCTGACGTCGGCGTTCAACTTCGCGTCGCCCGACGCGAGCTGGCCGACGCTGCCCGACACGAGCGGCTATGCGCCGCCCGATCGCAACCGCCATTCGAGCTACGTGCCGGTGCCGCCCGTCGCGCAATCGCTGCCGAAACAGGAAGCGGGCCTGCGCGCCGCGCGTGCGCTGCCCTACGAGCTGTTCGTATTCGGCCGCATCGATACCTCGACCGGCAAGTTCAAGCTGACCTTCGCGAATCGCGGCCGCGCCGGCGCGGCGTTCCAGGTCACGGCCGCCAATCGCATCGACGGCCCGTGGGCATACACGGTCGAAGCGGGCAAACGGCTGTCGGACGAATGGAGCACGGCGCTCACGCTGAGCGTCTACGACCTGTCGGTGTACGGCCCGAACGGCTTCCTGTGCCAATTCCGCGGCTCGACGGCGGCCGCGCTCGGCCTCACCGCGAACCCGGAAGTGATCTACGGCTACGACGTTGCGAACGGCAATATCACGCTGCGCCTGACGAACCGCGGACGCAAGACGGTGCGCCTGACGGTGACCAATGCCTACGGCGGCAGCCCGCGCGTGCACGAACTCAGGCCGGGCCAACAGATCGACGATTATTGGGACCTGCGCGGCAGCCATCATTGGTACGACCTGTCGATCACCGACGGCATCCCGAACGGCTTCCTGCGCCGCTTCGCGGGTCACGTCGAGACGGGCCGGCCGAGCACCAGCGATCCGCTGATCGCAACGGCGTAAGCGACGGCGCGCGATGCCTTGACGGCGGCTTGCGCGGCTCGCACCGCGGGCGCGGGGGCGAGCCGGCGCTCGGCGCGTGTGTGCCGATCCGCGCGCGCGATTTCTCGTCCTAGATCGCGCTAGCCGATCGCCGCGCTCGCGGGAGCGCGGCGCCGGCCCTTCCACCGCCATCCGCCCGGCCTAGTCCGGTCAGTCGCGGCGCCGCACACTGCCGTATGCGTCGCCGCATTGCGTTTCGGGAGCGCAACCCGCGCGTACCGTCGGCGTGGAACGGCTCGGCCGGGTTTTGCCGCATCGCTCCGCCGGCATCTTGCCATTGCTTGCGGCCGTTGCTTGTTGTCGTTGCTCGCAGTCGATGCAAGCTGCCGTCGCGCGGCGTCGTCGCGACCGCTCGCCAAGTCCCGCCATTCGATTGCGCTGCCGCCGCCGGCACATCTTCCGTCGCGTTGCAGCCCAGGCCGCGCCGCCGCACGCGATCGCAGTTGCGCCGCCCCTGCCCCCTTCCTTCGCGACCGTGCCGTCGCTCACCACACGCCGCGGCTTCCCGTCCACAGCCCGCCTTGTGCGCAAATCCGCATCCGGCGCATCCCAAACCGACAAGACTCGCTCAATTTGGCTCCCTATAAAGAGATCGCGAGCGCCGCCCGCGTCAACGGCAGGCGGCCCGCAAGCATCGCGCCCGCGTACACGCCGCGCTACCCGTTCATGTATCGCCATCAAGGAAGCCACATGAAACTCCGCTCGTCACCCTCTTGGGCCGCCTGCCGCGTCGCGCTCGTTTGCGGCATGCTCAGCGCATCCGCCGCCGTGCGCGCCGCCGACGAAACGCCGGTGCGAATCGGCTTCGCCGCGCCGCTCACAGGCGTCAATGCCGGCTACGGCAAGGACCTGCAAAACGGCGTGCAGCTCGCGCTCGACGATGCCCGCGCGCAACAGATCAAGATCGCCGGCAAGCCCGCGCGCTTCGAGCTCGTCGTCGAGGACGATCAGGCCGATCCCCGCATCGGCGTGCAGGCCGCGCAAAGCCTGGTCGACAAACAAGTGTCGGCGGTGGTCGGCCACTTCAATTCCGGCACGACGATCCCGGCGTCGGTCATTTACGACAAGGCGGGCATTCCCGTCATCGATCCGGCCGCGACCAATCCCGTCATCGCGTCGCGCGGGCTCGCGAACGTGTTCATGGTGATCGCGACCGACGGCCAGAACGCAGGCAACGCGGGCCGCTACGCGGTCGAGGTCACGAAGGCCAAGCGCATCGCGATCGTCGACGACCGCACGGCGTTCGGCCAGGGCGAAGCCGACGAATTCGAGCGCGCGGTGAAAGCCGCCGGCGGCTCGATCGTCGCGCGCGAATACACGAACAATCAGGCGGTCGATTTCCGCGCACAGATCACGAGCCTGAAGAGCAGGAACGTCGACCTGCTGTTCTTCGGCGGCCTCGATTCGCTTGCCGCGAACTTCATCAAGCAGATGCGCCAGTTGGGGCTGAGTGCGCAGTTCGTTGGCGGCGGCGGCGTGCGCGATGCCGAATTCATCAAGATCGCCGGCCCCGCGGCGGAAGGCGCGATGGCGTGGGAATACGGCCGGCCGCTCGATCAACTGCCACAAGGCAAGGATTTCGAGCGCCGCTACAAGCAACGCTTCGGAGTCGACGTACTATCGTATGCGCAATTCGGCTACGACGCGGCGTGGGCCGCGATCAAGGCGATGCAGGCCGCAAGCTCGACCGAGCCCGCGCGCTGGCGGCCCGTGCTCGCCAAGATCGACTTCGACGGCATCACGGGCCGCATCGCATTCAGCGGCGACGGCTCGCTGAAAAGCGGCATGTCGACGCTGTACCGCGTGAAAAACGGCGTCTGGCAGACCATCGTCACGAAGGGCGGCTGACAGACGCGCCACGCACCCGTCTCGGTGCGCCGTTCGTGTTTTCTTTTTAATGGAGATCCGATGCATTCGAAAGTCGTCATCGTCGGTGGCGGCGTGATCGGCAGCGCAACCGCCTACCATCTGCGCGCGATGGACCCCGGCGTCGCCGTCACCGTCATCGAGCGTGACCCGACCTACGCGCGCGCGTCGTCCGCGTTGTCGGCGGCGTCGATCCGGCAGCAGTTCTCGACGCCGCTGTCGGTGCGGATGTCGCTGTTCGGCATCGAATTTCTGCGCTCGATCGGCGAACGGCTCGAAGTGGACGGCGAGCGGCCGTCGGTCGACCTTCGCGAAGGCGGCTATCTGTTCGTCGCGACGCCCGACGGCGATGCGACGCTACGCGCCAACCACGCGCTGCAGACCTCGCTCGGCGCGCAGATCCGCTACCTGCCGCGCGACGCGCTGGCCGCCGCGTTCCCGTGGCTTCATACCGGCGATCTCGCGTCGGGCTGCTTCGGCGAGCGCGGCGAAGGCTGGTTCGACGGCTACGGGCTCGTGCAGGCACTGCGCAGGAAGGCGCAGGCGCTCGGCGCGCAATATGTGCGCGCGGACGTGACGCACGCGCGGATCGACGGGCGGCGCGTGCGGCAATTGATGACCGGCGACGGCCGCGCCTACGATTGCGACGTGACGGTCAACGCGGCCGGGCCGTGGGCGCGCGCGCTCGCCGCGCTCGTCGGCATCGACCTGCCGGTGCATGCGCGCCGCCGCAGCATCTTCAACGTCACTTCGCCGGCCGAGCTGCCGCATTGCCCGCTCGTCGTCGATCCGAGCGGCGTCTACTTCCGGCCCGAGGGCGCGTCGTTCCTCTGCGGCGCGGCGCCGCCCGCCGAACGCGATTTCGACGATCTGCCGCTCGAAGACGTCGATCACGCGCTGTTCGACGAACTGATCTGGCCGACCCTCGCGCATCGCGTGCCGCAGTTCGAGGCGCTCAGGGTCGTGCGAAGCTGGTCCGGCTACTATGAATACAACGTGCTCGATCAAAACGCGATCATCGGCCCGCATCCGGACCTCGACAATTGCCTCTTCGCGAACGGCTTCTCCGGACATGGGTTGCAGCAGGGGCCGGCGGCGGGACGCGGCGTCGCGGAATGGATTCTGCACGGGCGGTATGTATCGCTCGACCTGTCGCCGTTCGGCTTCGAGCGCGTACTCGCGGGGCGGCCGATCGTCGAGCGCAACGTCGTCTGACGCGCGGGGCGCGGGGGCGCGGGGCGCTGAGGCGCCGGTGCGGTGGATATGCGCCGCCGCCCGCAACGCATCGCAAATCGAATCGCAAATCGGGATGGCGCGCAGCGTCAGAATCCAACACCGCGCGCCATCCCGGCCGCGGCAAACACCATCACGATCATCAGCACCGCCTGCACGTGGCCGATCTGCGCATAGGCGCGCGCGCGGCCCAGATCAGGCATCAACCCGCGCCGCAACGTCAGACGCCAACGGATCAGCCCCACCATCGGAATGAGTTCGAGCACGAGAATCAGCGCGAGCGCGCCCATCTTCAGATGAAAGAGCGGCGCGTGCAGGTAGAAATCGCCACCCTTCTCGAAGCCGCCGAACGCGCGGACGGCGCCTGTCGCGATCAGCACGAGCGCGCAAATGCCCCAAATCGCGTCCGCGCTGAACACGCCGGGCAGATCGGCCCGCTGCGCGGACGCCGCGACACGCCGTAACGCGCGGTTGCGCGCAGCGATCGACGTCAGCGCAAAACCGAACGCAATCAGATGCACGGCAGCCAGCAACCATCGAACGGTCAGCATCGGTCCTCCTGGTGTCGGAAGCGGGCAGCGCGCAAGCGGCGGCGAGCGCGCCGCGCGATACGTTACGCGATCTGCTTGAGCGACGCGTCGAGCGCGCGCGCCGCGATACGATCGCCTTCGGTCGCGAGCGGCGTGCGCAGCACGAGCTGGCGATTGTGGCCGACCGCGGCCGGCGAATCCCAAACGAGTTCGATCTTCGGCCGCGCGAATCCGCGTCTGGCCGGCCTCGCGGCCGACACAGCCGACGCAGCCGGGGCCGGCGCTGGTTCCGGCGAAACGGGCCGCGGCGCGCTGGCCGGAGGCGGCGCTTCGTTTGGCGCGGGCGTATCGCTCGGCGCGGCGGCCGCGATCGGCGCCGCACCGGAAACCGGCGTCTCAACCGAAGGCCGCGCATCGCTCGAAGCCTGCGTGCCGGCCAATCCCGATGCGCCGTCCGACGCCGCACCCTGTTGCGAAGCCCCCGCATCGCCTGGCGCCGCGCGCTCGATCAAAACCGATTCCGCCGTCGCAACCGGCATCGCCCCCGCAGCGGGCGACGACATTCCTTGGGCGCCGCCCCGCCGCCCGGCGGCGCCGGCCGCCTCCGGCCAGCGAACCGACAGCTCGCGTGCGTCGTACTGGCCGACCTTGCGGCTTTCCATCCAGACGACGACGGTGCGCGTCACCCCATCGAGCGCGATCGCATAGCGGCCGATCGCAAACCGGCGCGCGGCGACATTCGTGCGCCACAGCGCACGCGGCCGGCACATCCAGATGACGGCCGCATAGAGCGCCGGCGCGGCGAGCAGCCAGCCGTTGCTGACAGCCAGCGCATGCAGCGCGCGCCGCCAGCCGGCCGCCCACGCGAACACGCCCACCGACCACGCGGCGAACACGAAGCCGAGCAGCGCGAACAGGCGCAGCGCCTGGCGCAGCCACTGCGGCAGCGGATGGTACGGACGCTCGGCGCGCGCTTGCGCGCCGGGAAGAACGAGCAGCAGGAAAATCAGGACGACGTTGATGCACGCCCACGGCGACGACGCCATCGCCGACAGCGATGCGCGGTATCCCATCAGCGACATCGAGAAGAGCCACCGGGCGAGGAACACGAGACCGATGGCTCGCAACGCGAAAATGGTCCCCGAGCCGGGAGCCGGTGTCGCGCGCGTGGTTTTCGTTCTCGCCAAAACTTTCTCCTCATGACGGCCCTGCCGGGGCGGGATTTTACGGCACGGCCATTATAGGGACATTGCTTGTCAGGCTGACGCCGGCAGGCGGCAAATCGCCGGTTTGCGGCGATTCCCGCCGTGGCGGCGCGGCGCGGATACAACAGATCGGCGGCAACGCGTGCCAATGCCGGCGGCCCGGCGACGCGGGCCGCCACGGCGGCGCGCAATCGGCACCGCTGGCCTCGCGCGCGAGGCCGGCGCCGCGCCGCCTCGGGATGCGCCATAGCATCTGGGATGCCCGTCGGCGCGCCGAATGGCGGAAAAACCGCCCGCCGAAATGCACGATGCCCCGCCGGACCAAGCCCGGCGGGGCATCCATCGATGTACGGCGCCGCGGCGCATGCAAGCGCCGCGCGACGACGCGCGCGTCAGCCTGCGCTGACTTCGCGCAGCACCGTGCGGCGTTTCTGGCGCAGCAGCTCTTCGTAACCCTTCACATAATTACGCGCCATCACCTTCGACGTGAAGCGCGCGTCGAACGCCGCGCGCACGCGCTCGCGCGGCAGCGTCGACAGGCGCTTGACCGCGGCGACCGCCGACAGCTCGTCCTCGACGACAAAGCCGGATACACCGTTTTCGATCACCTCGGGCACCGAGCCGCGCTTGAACGCGATCACGGGCGTGCCGCACGCCATCGCCTCGATCATCACGAGACCGAACGGCTCCGGCCAATCGATCGGAAACAGCAGCGCATGCGCATTGCCGAGGAATTCGGCCTTCTCGGCCTCGCTGATCTCGCCGATATACTCGACGTGCGGCAGCGAGAACAGCGGCTTGATCTTCTCTTCGTAGTACGCACGGTCCGCCTTGTCGAGCTTCGCCGCGATCTTGATCGGCATGCCTACCTGCTCGGCGATCCGGATCGCCGTATCGACGCGTTTTTCCGGCGAGATGCGGCCGAGGAACGCGAGGTAGCTCGGCTTCACGCCGGGCAGCGGCTTCAGCAGGTTCTCGGGCAGGCCGTGATGGACGGTCGACAGCCAGTTCGCCTGTTGCAGCGGCATGCGCTGGTTGTCGGAGATCGACACCACCGGCACGTTGTCGAACGTGTTGAAGATCGGCTGCAGCTCCGGCAGATCCAGGCGGCCGTGCAGCGTCGTCAGATGCGGCACCGGCTGGCGCGAGAACAGCGAGAACGGGTAATAGTCGATATGGAAGTGCAGCACGTCGAATTCGTCCGCGCGGCGGCGCACTTGCTCGAGCAGCAGCATGTGCGGCGCCATCACGTCGCGAATCGTCGGATCGAGGCGCAGCGCCTGCGGCCACACCGCCTCGAGCTTCGCGGAGGTCTGCGAATCGCCGCTCGCGAACAGCGTGACGTCATGCCCCATCTCGACGAGCGCTTCGGTCAGATAGGACACCACCCGTTCGGTACCGCCGTACAGTTTCGGGGGAACCGCTTCGTGCAACGGAGCGATTTGAGCGATTCGCATGCGTACCTCCTAAAAAAATCGGCAAGAAAACAGAGCAAAGCTGCCGCGGATCGATTACACCGCGCGTATAACGGTTCAGCGGTCAATCCGTTGACAGATTTCCGTAAAACAGTGCCGGATAAGGGCAAACCCGGATGGGATTATCGGTGATCGCGCGCGGGCCGACGCGCGGCATTTCAAACTCTTTACGTTGTTACAAAGATGCAACATTTTGTCGATCTTCAAACCAGCAGACCACTTTAGAGTAATTGTGTCCGGTTCCGCTGCCAAACCGGAGATTTTATCCTAAAACGCATTGCATCCCCACGCGTGCCACCGGCCAGGCGCAACGCATCCGCCGGCTTGTTTACAATGCCGACTTTCGCCCGCTCGTTCATGCCCGCTTTTTGGACAGATTCCGAACCATTTGCGGCACGGCGGCCAACACGCGACACTCAACCCTCGTTTCTCCACACGCATTGATTTTGGAAGCTCTCACTCCCGCTCAACGCAATGCCCACAACGCGAAGCTCGCGAGCTACGCGCAGCGCCCGCTTGCGTTCCTGATGCGCTACATCCGGATGCATCCGGTCGCGCATATCGTCGTACTCGCGAGCGTGCTCACGGCGGTCGGCTGCGCGCTCGGCTCGCAGTACGCGATCAAGCACCTGATCGACGTGCTCGCGGCCGGGCGCAATCATCCGGGCCCGCTATGGAGCGCGTTCGCGCTCCTCGTCGGCCTGATCGCTGCGGATAACCTGATGTGGCGCGTCGGCGGCTGGGTGGCCGCGCACACGTTCGTCGCGGTCACCGGCGATCTGCGCCGCGACCTGTTTCAATATCTGAGCGGCCACTCGCAGACTTATTACGCGGAGAAGCAGCCCGGCACGCTCGCGAGCCGGATCACCGCAACGTCGAACGCGATCTATACGGCCGAGAACACGATGGCGTGGAACGTGCTGCCGCCGTGCATCGCCGTGCTCGGCGCGATCCTGATGATCATCGTCGTCAATCCGCAGATGGCGCTCGGCCTGCTGTCGTGCTCGGCCGTGCTCGCCGTCGTGCTGTTCAGGCTCGCCAAGCGCGGCTCGGTGCGCCATCACCGGTTCGCGTCGAAGGCGGCGGCCGTCGACGGCGAACTCGTCGACGTGATCGGCAACATGGGGCTCGTGCGCGCGTTCGGCATGACGCTGCGCGAGCAAAAGCGCTTTGCCGCCACCGTCAAGGCCGAAATGGATGCGCGCCAGCAAAGCCTGCTCTATCTCGAGAAGCTGCGGCTCCTGCATGCGGTGATCACCGCGATGCTGTCGGCGGGCCTGCTCGGCTGGGCGCTGTGGCTGTGGAACCAGGGGCGCGCGACGTCCGGCGACATCGTGCTCGTCAGCTCGCTCGGCTTTACGATCCTGCACGGCACGCGCGATCTCGCCGTCGCGCTCGTCGACGTCACGCAGCATGTCGCACGCCTGGCCGAAGCGGTGCAGACCCTGCTCGAGCCGCACGGCATGCCCGACCGTTCCGACGCGGTCGCGCTCGCGCCGAAGGGCGGGCGCGTCGACTTCGAGCGCGTGACGTTCGCGTACCCGCACCGCCGGCCGATTCTCGACCACTTCGACCTGCACATCGCGGCAGGCCAGCGCGTCGGCCTGATCGGCAAATCGGGCGCGGGCAAATCCACCGTGCTCGCGCTGCTGCAACGCTTTTACGACGTACAGAAAGGAACGATCAAGGTCGACGGCCAGGATCTCGCGTCGATCACGCAGGACAGCCTGCGTCAGTCGATCGCGCTCGTGCCGCAGGACATCTCGCTGTTCCACCGCTCGATTTACGACAACATCGCATACGGCCGTCCCGACGCGACGCACGAGGAAGTGCTGGCCGCCGCGCGCGACGCGCGCTGCACCGAGTTCATCGAGGCGCTGCCGGAAGGCTTCGAGACGATCGTCGGCGATCGCGGCGTGAAACTCTCCGGCGGCCAGCGGCAGCGGATCGCGATCGCGCGCGCGATCTTGAAGGACGCGCCGATCCTGTTGCTCGACGAGGCGACCTCGGCGCTCGACAGCGCGTCCGAAGAGGCGATCCAGGCGGCGCTCGACCGGCTGATGACGGGCCGCACGGTCATCGCGATCGCGCACCGGTTGTCGACGCTGCGCAACTTCGACCGGATCATCGTGATGAGTTCGGGCAAGGTGATCGACGACGGCAGCCCCGACGTGCTGCGCAACCGCCCAGGCCTCTATCGCGATCTGCTCGCCAAGCAGCATGGGCGGCATGCGCCCGCCGCCGAGAGCGGCAACGCGCCTTCGGCGGACGGCGAACGCGTCGCGTAAAAGCCGCACACCGCGCCGCGCCGAGTTTCGCGCATTGCGCGGCAGCCATACCTGCACGGGCCTGCGACGCCCGCCCCGCTTCCACCGGGCCGCCGGCAGGTTGCGCCAGCGTCGCGCGGACGCCGTCAGGCAGCGCCGTCCGCGCCCGTGCGCGACAGATCGCGCAGAAAATTGTCCCGCCAGACCGACACGTTGTTCTCGCGCAGCCGCGCGAGCATGTCCGCATGACGCGCGCGCCGCTCGGCGAGCGGCATCGACAGCGCGCGCGCGAGCGCATCGGCCATCCCCGCGATATCGATCGGATTGACGACGAGCGCGCCGTCGAGTTCGCACGCCGCGCCGGCAAAACGCGACAGCACGAGCACGCCGGGATCGTCCGGATTCTGCGCGGACACATACTCCTTCGCGACGAGATTCATCCCGTCGCGCAACGGCGTCACATAGCCGACGCGCGCGAGCCGGTATAGCGCGGCGAGCACCGGCCGCTCGTACTGCCGGTGGATGTACAGAATCGGTGCCCAGTCGAGTTCCGCGAAACGCCCGTTGATCCGCCCGGACTCGCCCTCGAGCTGCCGGCGCATGTCTTGATACGCGCGCAAATCGGCGCGCGTCGACGGAGCGATCTGCAGAAACGACACCCGATTGCGGAACGACGCCTCATGCTCGAGCAGCTTCTCGAACGCGCGAAAGCGTTCGACGAGCCCTTTCGAATAGTCGAGCCGGTCGACGCTCATCACGAGCTGGCGCCCGCGCAGCGACGCGGCGAGCGAACGCACCGCGCGGCCGTTCTCGCCCGCCTTTGCGAGCGCGGCGATCTCGTCCGGGTAGACGCCGATCGGATAGGTGTTCGCGCGCAGCGTGCGCCCGAACGCGCGCACGATCGCCGGGCCCGTCGCGCGGCGCTCGACCTCGCCGCCCGCCTCGGATTCGACGTAATCGCAAAACGCCCGCAGGTCGACCCGGGTCTGAAAGCCGAGCAGATCGAACGAGCACAGCGCCTCGACCAGCTCGCGGTGCGGCGGCACGTTGACGAGCACCTGCGCGGCCGGAAACGGAATATGCAGAAAAAACCCGATCCGGTTCGCGACGCCCGCCGCGCGCAGCGCCTGGGCGAACGGAATCAGGTGATAGTCGTGGACCCAGATCACGTCGTCGTCGCGCAGCAGCGGCACGAGTTGCCGCGCGAGCCACACGTTCACGCGCGCGTAGCCGTCGAATTCGTGGCGGTCGTACTGGATCAGATCCGTACGGTAATGGAACGCGGGCCAGAGCGTCGCGTTCGAGAATCCCCGGTAGTACTGATCGTAATCGCGTCGCGCGAGGCCGATCGTCGCGAACGTCACGGGCCCGTGCTCGTCGATGCGGATCTGCGGCGCGCCCGACGCGACGACCTCGCCGCTCCAGCCGAACCACATCCCGCCCGTTTCCCGCAGCGCGTCGTAGACGCCGATCGCCAGCCCCCCCGCCGCGGGTTCCCCTTCCGAGATCGGCGCGACGCGATTCGACACGATGATCAGACGACTCATGCCGGCGCGCGCTCCGCGTCGATCCAGCGCTTGAGCTGCGCGCGCAGCGCGGCGACCGAGTCGATCCGCGCGCGCGCCATCGTATCGCCCGCGCCGACCTTGATCGACAGCCCGCCGCATGCGTTGACGACCGCAAAGCCCTGTTCGTCGGTCAGATCGTCGCCCGCGAACACCGGCATGCGGCCGGCGAACGGCGGCTCGTTCAAGAACGCCGCCACCGCGCGCCCTTTGTCGACGCCCTTCGGTTTGATCTCGAACACCATCTTGCCCGGTTGCAGCACGTAGGCGTCCGGATAGTCGTCGACGAACCGTTCGAGCGCCGCGCGCGCGACGCCTTCGCGCTCCGGCGCATTCCGGAAATGCAGCGCGAGCGCCGCGCCCTTGATTTCGAGCAGCATCCCCGGATGGCGGTCGACCAGCGCCGCGAGTTCGCGCTCGATGCGCAGCAGGCGCGGATCGTCGAAGCCGATGCGCTGAGTATCGCCGTTCGCGTCGCGCCGCTCCGCGCCGTGCAGGCCGGCGACGGGCAGATCGGACAGGTTCAGGAACGCATCGATACTGTCGATTCCGCGTCCCGATACGATCGCGACCGCGCCGTGCGACAGGCGCCGCAGCGTGTCGACAAGCGCGGGCAGATCGGGCGGCACGTGGATCGAGTCGGGCGTGGGCGCAAGATCGACGAGCGTGCCGTCGAAATCGAAGAAGAACGCGGTACGGGTAAAAGGAACGGAAGCCGGAACGGATTGCATCGATTCGCTGATCAGAATGGCCGCCGGCGGGCGCGCCCGCCGTGCGAATGTGCGCATCTTACCGCGCCTTACCCGCGCGATGAAAAAAGCGCGGCGGCAACCGCCGGCCGCCGATGCTCCGGCACACACGCGGCACTGCGACATTTTGCCCCGCTTCGGCGCGCGCCCCGCATTTCGAAAAGACGATCCCGATCAAATTGCGCTACAGTCGCAACCGCCGAGCGCGCTCCGCGCGGGCTTCGCCGGCCCGTCCGCCGCAGACCGTGCCGCATTCGCCGCGGTGGTTTTCGAGATGGCGGCCCGGCCCGCGATACGGCAAAAGCCGCGATTGAGCGCTGCCGTGTGCTCGTGGCAACGCACGGCGCGCCACAGTAGCCGGCGCCGCCGGCCGTCGTCTGAAGCGCTGCCCGCCCACCGCCGTCGCGCGCGAAATCGATTCGAACCGGATTTGCCGATGCCGCTTCCGCTGCCGTTTGCATTTTTCACGCCGCGCCGCCGCGTCGCGGCACCCGCCACGACGCGACGCCCGCGTATCGCGGGCATTGCCGGCGCATGCGTGGCGGCGCTCGCGCTCGCCGCCTGCTCGCCGGGCGGCGAGCCGTGGCGCCTGACGAACGTCACCGGCCACCTGCCCGACCTGACGTTCTCGCTGACGGGCGAGGACGGCAAGCCTATCGACGCAGCCGCGTTCCGCGGCCGCGCCGCCCTCGTCTACTTCGGCTACACGCATTGCCCGGACGTCTGCCCGGCCACGATGGCGCGGCTGATGCAGGTGCTCGCGCTGCTCGGCCCCGGCGCGCGCGACGTGCGCATCCTGTTCGTGTCGGTCGATCCGGCGCGCGACACGCCCGCCGCCATGCGCGACTATGTCGGCGCATTCGACGCCGAGCACGCCTATGGCCTCACCGGCAGCGAGCGGCAGATCGAGCAGCTCGCCAAGCGTTATCGCGTCGCGTACCAGATGGAAAAGCGCGATCCGTGCGGCGGCTACGAAGTCACGCACAGCTCCGCCGTCTATGTATTCGACGCGCAAGGCCGCGCACGCCTGCTCGCGACCGATCAGGATTCCCCCGACGCGATCGCCGCTGATCTGCGCCGGATCATCGACCGTCGTTCCTGAACCGGAACTCACTCAACGTCCCGCCTATGAACTCGAAACTGAAATCCGTCGTCACGCTCGCCGCGCTCTCGCTCAGCCTGCATGCAGCCGCCGCCGGCCCCGCACCGATCGCCGCGCAGAACGCGTGGCTGCGCTGGCTGCCGAACAAGCTGCCGGCCGCCGGCTACGTGACGCTCGTCAACACCGGCGACAAGCCGGTCGATCTGGTCGACGTCGACAGCCCCGACTACGGGATGGTGATGCTGCACCGGACCGTGTCGAACGGCTCGACGCAAAAGATGGAAATGGTCGACAAGCTGACGATCCCCGCGCACGGCAAGGTCGATATCGCGCCGGGCGGCTATCACCTGATGCTCGAGGAGCCCAAGCACGCGATCAAGCCGGGCGATACCGTGCACCTGCGCCTCGAATTCTCGGACGGCGAGAAACTCGATACGCCGTTCGCCGTGAAAGCGCCTGCCACGGCTCAGTAACCACCGGGCGGCGCGCGATGAATCTGCTGTATTGGCTGGAACCGTGGGAGCCCTCTCCGACGGTCGTGATCGCCGTGCTCGCCGCGGCCGTGCTGTTCGCGCGCGGCGCGCGCAAGGCCCGCGTATCGACATCGCGGCGCGTGTCGTTCTGGTTCGGGCTCGCCGCGCTTTACGTCGCGCTGCACACGCGGCTCGACTACTTCTTCGAGCACGAGTTCTTCATGCATCGTGCGCAGCATCTGGTGCTGCATCATCTCGGGCCGTTCTTCATCGCGCTGTCGTATCCGGGCGCGGCGATCCGCGCCGGCATGCCGCTCGCGTGGCGCCGCCGCTTCGTGCGCCCCGCATTCGCGCAGCCGTTCGTGCGCGCGACGCTCGACGTCGTCTTCCATCCGGTCGTCGCGGTCGTGCTGTTCGTCGGACTGATCTATTTCTGGCTGCTGTCACCGATCCACTTCGTCGCGATGCTCGACTGGCGGCTTTATCGCGTGATGAACTGGAGCATGGTGATCGACGGGTTGTTGTTCTGGTGGCTCGTCGTCGATCCCCGCCCCGCGCCGCCCGCGCGGCTCGCGCCCGGCCGCCGGATCTTGGTCGTGGTCGCCGCGATCGTGCCGCAGATCGTGCTCGGCGCGCTGATTTTTTTCACGCCGCGCGAGCTGTATCCGATCTATTCGATCTGCGGACGGGCATTCACCTGGTTGAGCCCGCTGCGCGACCAACAGATCGGCGGGCTGCTGCTGTGGATTCCCGGCTCGATGATGAGCGTGATCGGCGCGCTGATCGCGCTGCGTCATTGGCTGCGTCTATCGGCGCGCGGCCGTTTGCGCGACGAACGGCTTGCCCGCGCCGACATGCCGCCACGGCGCTCGCGCACCGCCCGCCCGGCGCCGTGACGCGGCAAGCCGCGCGTCCGTATCGGAACGAACAACCGTTACGCGCCGCGCGGCCGGCGGTCCCCACGGACGATCGGCAAACAGCAAACGAGGGACAAGCAGCCCGCCAACGCGCGGCCGGCTGCCGAAGAAGCTTCGGCGAGGATCAGGCCGCCACCCGCCCCAGCGCGCGGCCCGTGTGCCGCCGCTCGTCATGCGGGCAGCCGCATCCACACGTGCGCGATGCCGTCCTCGTCATGCACGTCCGAACTCGGCGCGAAACCGAACGCGCGATAGAACGCCTGCAAATGCGCCTGTGCATGCAGGCTGATCGGTCGATTCGGCCATTGCTCGCGAATGCGCTCGAGCACGGTCCCGAGCATCGCGTTGCCGACGCCCATGCCGCGAAACGGCTGCGTCGTCAGCACGCGGCCGATCAGCACGTCCGGCTCCGGCGCATCGGACAGCCACACCCGCACATAGCATGCGAGACGGCCGGCCTCATCGTATCCGCCGAGATGCCATGCCTTCTGGTCCACGCCGTCGACGTCGCCGTACACGCAGTGCTGCTCGACGATGAACACCGCGTTGCGCGCGGCGAGAATCGCGTAGATTTCATGCGGCGTGAGCGCATCGAACGGCTTCCAGCGCCATTCGAGCAGCGCAGACGGCTGGGGAGCGGCAGTCGACGAGGAACCGGGGTGCGGAGATAGAGGCATGATCTGACTTCCGAATGTCCGAATGAAACAATGCGTGCGTGGATTCCGATTATGCCCCGGCTCGACGCCGAATTTCCCGTAAACTAGATAAATTGCCGTTTTACCCGGCTCGTTCATGCTGATCCCGATTGACCATGTTCCAACTTTCTGAAGCGCTTCCAACGTCGAAACCCGCGCTGTACGCCACACTCGCGCAACAGGCGCGCGCGTTGATCGAAGCGGAAACCGATATCGTTGCCAACGCGGCGAATTTCTCGTCGCTCGTCTACCACTCGCTCGACGGGCTGAACTGGGCCGGCTTCTATTTTTACGACGGCCGCGAACTGGTCGTCGGGCCATTTCAGGGCAAACCAGCGTGCGTGCGCATTGCGCTCGGCAAAGGCGTATGCGGCACCGCCGCGCAGGCCCGCCGCACGCAAGTCGTGCGCGACGTACATGCGTTTGCCGGCCATATCGCCTGCGATTCGGCGACTCAGTCGGAAATCGTCGTGCCGCTCGTCGCACGCGACGGCACGCTGATCGGGGTATGGGATGTCGATAGCCCGCATGTCGCGCGCTTCGATGACGACGATGCGAACGGCATGGAAGCGCTATGCGAGGTGTTCGTCGAACTCGCGTGGGCGCGGCACGCCGAACGCCGCTGAACGAGCGCGCCAACGAGCCCATCGATGCATGCCTGGCACGTGGCGGGCATAGCCCGCGCATCGCGTGAGTGCGATTCGTAGCCGCCCGAGCGCAGCGGGCACGACGCAACCGCGCCCGCTGCTCAACGCCTGTCCGGCGCGAGCCGCTGTTTGTCTGCGAACGGCGAACGCACATGGCGGCGCCCCCACCACGCACGCATCGCAACGGCCATCACCGCGAGCACCACGAACACGAGCAAGCTGCCTTCGGGGCCGGCAGCCCCGCCGCTCAACCATGCGTTGCCAACCGGATGCGCGGTGAACAGCACGCCCTCGACGAGCCGGCCGCTGTCCGCCGCGCCGTAAAAATACGATTCGCCCCAATCCCACGCCGCATGGAAGCCGATCGCCCACCACAGCGAGCCCGTATACCAGAGCGACAAGCAAAAAACGACGCCGAACAGCGCCGCCGACACGAGCCCGGCCGCCGTTTCGGCCGAACTCAGCGCATGCATCGCGCCGAACAACGCGGACAGCACTACGGCGCTCCACCAGAACCCGATCCAGCGCGTCAGCGTGTACTGCAAATAACCGCGCAACAGCGTTTCCTCGAAGAGGCCGGTCATCATGAACGACGCCCCCCAGACCCCCGCATAGACCCAGGTACGGCCGCCGTGCAACGACGGCGCATCGAGCCTCAAATAGCCCGCATACGACAGCACGAGAACGAGACACGAAATCGCGACGAAGCCGTAGCCGACGCCGAACAACAGGCGGCGAACACGAGCGCGGCCCTGCAGGCCGAACGAGAACGGCGAGCGCCGCTCGCATTTCGCGAGCACGGCCGTCGCAATGGCGACGGCCGCCAATTGCATGCACTCCATCCCGAAACCGGCGGCAACGGACAATGAGCCGTCGTCATGCGGCATCGGCATCAGCCGGCGCGCGACGAACGCCATCGCGCCGATGCACAGCGCAAAGATCGCTACGAACAGCAACACGCCCCACCCGGCGCGAATGCCGTGCGGGCCAAAGACGATCCGACGCAGCCTGCGCCGCATCGCGCACGGCGACGATACGGGCTGCCGTGATTCGTTGACGGGTGGGTGCATGCGGGCTTTACCGGGCGATGAGATGAACGGACGCGCGCGCGATCGATGCCGCATCGTTCGAACCGCCAATACGGGCCAAAGGCGCACTCGCGCATTCTGCCACGCCGCCGGCATGCGTCAGAATGGAAAGTCGAACGCTGCGCCACGCGCATCGGAACACACGAGGAAGCAAGAGGCTCGGGAACGGCCGTTCTTTTCGCGGACGGCGCGAACCGATGCGCACCTACATCAGCCCTGCTCGCCAAGCATTTGCACCAGTTGGATCAGGTTGCCGCACGTATCATCGAAGACGGCGATGCGCACCGGGCCTGCATCCATCGGCGCCTGTGTGAACTTGACGCCCAGGCTCTCCAGCCGTTTGAACTCGGCGTCGATGTCATCGACCTGGAACGAAGTCGCCGGGATTCCATCCTCGAATAGCGCACGCTTGTAAGGCGCCACGGCGCGGTGAACGCTTGGTTCGAGCAGCAGTTCCGTTCCGTCGCGCTGCGCTTTCGACACCACGGTCAGCCAGCGATACGCCCCGGCCGGGACATCGCGCTTCAGCTCGAACCCGAGCTTGCCGGTATAGAAAGCCAACGCCTTGGCCTGATCATCGACGAAGATGCTCGTCACATAGATTCGCATAGTGTTTCTTTCCGGGAGGCAGTGATGGATCGAAAGCCCTCTGCTAGCAAAGGGGATCGGAACTGACGCGCCGGCCGACGATACGGCGGGCGGGCGCATCGCTCATCAAAACCCTCTATGCCCGGCAGGGAGCCCCTTTGGGAAGCGGCAGCCCTGCCATGTCGAGGCGCAGATGAAATCCTACACCCGGAAAGAATTGGGTCGATCCGCCTTGAATTGCGGGTAACCCAACTCGTCCCGAGATAAATGCGACAGTCGCATGGGCGCTGAAGCGCTTGAGCCGGATGATCCGGAGACGGCGGAAATGTTTAGCCTATCCGCCATCCCCCATTGACAGCGATGACGGTGCCGGTCACGAAGCTCGCAGCCTCCGAAGCGAGCCAAACGACCGCTGCGGCCACGTCGTCCGGCGTGCCTGGCCGGCCCACCGGGGTTTCTGCGACGATCGCGTCAACACGTTCGTCAGACCATGCGCCAGTGAATCCCGTCCCAGCGATAAAACCCGGCGCAATCGCGTTAACCGTACAGCCACGCGGCGCGAGTTCTCTCGCAAGTGCGAAGGTAAGGCCGTGCAAACCAGCCTTCGCCGCCGCATACGCCATGCCCCCGGACCGGCTGCCGCCGGTCTGCGCGCCGATCGAACTGATATTGACAATACGCCCGCCGGTACGGGGCAAGCGTGATGCGACGACGTGCGCCATTAAAAAACTGCCTTTGAGGTTGGCTTCGATGATCGCATCCCAATCGGATTCCGCCTGCTCGAGCGCGGCGCCAAGGCTCACGGGCCGCATGAACCCCGCCGCATTGACCAGCAAATCCACGCGCTCGATATTCACGAGTGCGTGCTCGACTTCCCTGCGCTGGCCTACATTGGCCTGTCTATAAGTGGCTGCAGGCCCTAGCGTCGCGACGGCTTCTCGCAGTCGCTGCTCGTTTCGACCTATGATCGTCACGCGGTAGCCCGCGTCGATGCAGGCTCGCGCAATCCCCAACCCGATACCGCTCGCGCCCCCCGTCACGACTGCATGTTTTTTCTCGGTCATTTTCTGGCTCGATTCGTTTGAAAGAGTACAAATTAAGACCGAAACCACGATACGTCCAATACGATTAAGCACCAGGTTTGATACTCTCATCATATGGCTACCCTTACACTTCGCCAACTTGAACAGTTTCTCGCCGTCGCGGAAACCATGAGCTTCCATCGCGCGGCCGAGCGGTTAAACATGGCTCAACCGCCGCTGACGGCTGCAATCCGGCAGTTGGAATCACTGCTGGGCGTGCGCCTGCTGGAACGCGGCAACCGCGTGACGGCTTTGACGACGGCGGGCGCGGTTCTACGCGAAGAGGCGCGCAGAACGCTGGACCAGGCACAGCGCGCAATTGAACTTACCCAGCGTGCGGGTCAGGGGCTGATAGGCGCCCTCAGAATAGGTTTTGTTGCGAGCGCCACACGGCATGTCTTGCCGCCCTTGATTTCGCGTTTTCGACACACCCATCCCGGCGTGGCGCTCGATCTCACCGAGGCGACCACCAGCCAGCAGCTTGCCGCGCTGGACGAGGACCGGATCGATGCCGGGATTGTTGTATTACCCCTTGAGCCCGAGGTCGGCCTGCATATTGCGCAGCGCAGATTGTTGAAGAGTCGCATGGTTGCCGTTTTGTCTGCAGATCATCCGCTGGCTGTGGCGCCTGGGCGTTCCGTACCGCTCGCGGCACTCGCACGCGAACCCTGGATTCTGTTTCCACCGACTGAAGGGCCCGGCTTGTACGCAACAATCGTCAACGCATGCGTCGCCGCCGGCTTCGCTCCGCACGTGGTACAGCGTGCAACGCAAATGGACACGATCATCGGACTCGTAGCGGCGAACCTGGGCGTTGGCCTGGTGCCCGAAGCGCTCGCGTCAACCGATATGGCGAGCGTGAAGTTCAGGCGACTCACCGGCCCCGGGACACCGGTGCCATACGAAGTCGCCCTTGTGTGGCGGAGGAAGGACCCCAATCCGACTGTCGCGGCATTGGTCGATTCGTGCACGGGACAAGAGGTGTAATCGACCTTTGTAGCCCGATCACGTTCTTTCACAGCCACTCTAGGCAACTTTCTTGCAAGAATGAAAGCGAGGCTAGAAAAAGAAAAAGCCCTGATTTCTCAGGGCTTTTTCTCGTTCTACTTGGAGGCGCGAGCCGGAGTCGAACCGGCCTAAACGGCTTTGCAGGCCGCTGCATAACCGCTTTGCTATCGCGCCGTAAGCGGACTGTCGAATCGGCACGGCGCCAGCGGCACATGAACGATTCGCAGATTGGATTCAAAAGCTCAGCGAGCCTATCAAACAAAAAGGGAAGCCCGGCTTCCCCTTGTTCTGGAGCGGGAGACGAGTCTCGAACTCGCGACCTCAACCTTGGCAAGGTTGCGCTCTACCAACTGAGCTACTCCCGCATCATCCTGCATTTGCAGACTTTGCCAAACCACATACCAGCAAAATGCCGCACTGAAACCTGGAGCGGGAGACGAGTCTCGAACTCGCGACCTCAACCTTGGCAAGGTTGCGCTCTACCAACTGAGCTACTCCCGCATTTTGCTTCTCTCCGCCGCGCCGTTCAGAGCACCTCGCAGTGGAGAAACGAGATTATGCGAAAACTAGATTTGTGTGTCAAGCGTTTTTCGCGCCCTTTTTCTTCTGCCACTGCGTCCGGCTCCGGAACGCTCACGCTGCCCCGCCGCGCTCGCGTATCTGTGGCCACGCGAGCTTCATGTAATACAGCATCGACCAGATCGTCAGCACCGCCGCGAGATAGATGAGCCACAAGCCCAACGTGCGCGTGTCGAGCGCAATGCCTCCGCCGAGCGTCAACTGGCCGTAGTACAACAGCATTGGAATCGCGGTCATCTGGCAAGCAGTCTTGAACTTGCCGAGCGAATTCACGGCCACGCTCTTGGATGCGCCGATCTGCGCCATCCATTCCCGCAGCGCCGAAATCGCGATCTCGCGGCCGATGATCACGAGCGCGATCGCCGCGTCGATCCGCGAAAGCTGCACGAGCATCAGCAACGCCGCCGTCACCATCAGCTTGTCGGCGACGGGGTCCAGAAACGCGCCGAACGCCGACGTCTGGTTCCATTTGCGGGCGAAGAAGCCGTCGAACCAATCGGTCAGCGCGGCGAGGATGAAAATCACCGCCGCGGCCAGATTGCGGTGCTCGGCACTCAGCATCACGTCCGGCAAATAGAACACGCCGACGACGAGCGGAATCAGCACGATTCGCACCCACGTCAGAAAGATCGGGAAATTAAACGGCATGGCATGCGATACGGTTGGAGGATGTGCAATTGTGCCGCGCCGGGCGCGCTGCCACAAGCAACGCGCCCGGCCTAGCATCCTACTTGCCGCCCGGCGGGGACGAGCGTGAGCGGCGGCCATCGCGGCAACGCACATGCCGGCCGGGGGAAATCGCGGCCACCCGCAGCGGCAGGCCGAAGCGGCGCGAATCGCCGTCGCGAAGCGGCTCGAAGCGGCTCGAAGCGGGCCGAAGCGGCGCAAGCGCGAACGAACCGTCGGCGCCGGTGCGCCGGCGCCCTCAAGCCCCGGCGCGCAATCGTTCAAAGCGTTCGGTCAATGCAGCTGCCGATAAATCTGCTCGGCGAGCGCGCGCGAAATGCCGTCGACGCTCGCCAATTCGTCGACACTCGCCGCAACGACGCCGCGCAATCCGCCGAAGCGCGCGAGCAATCGCTGCCTGCGCTTCGCGCCGACGCCCTCGAGTTCCTCGAGCCTCGAGGTCTGACGCGCCTTCGCACGCTTGGCACGCATGCCGGTGATCGCAAAGCGGTGCGCCTCGTCGCGGATCTGCGCCACGAGCATCAGCGCCGCGCTGTCCTTGCCGAGTTCGAGCGGCGCGCGGCCGTCGGCGAACACGAGCGTTTCGAGCCCGACCTTGCGCCCCTCGCCCTTTGCAACGCCAACCAGCATCGAGCAGTCGAGCCCAAGCTCGGAGAACACCTGACGCGCGATTTCCACCTGGCCGCGCCCCCCGTCGATCAGCACGATGTTCGGCAGCCGCGCGACCGACGCGGCTGCCTGCGCCGCATCCGCGTCGATGCCGACTGCCGCATCGCTCGCGGTCTCGGCCGCCACTTCCTCGATCATCTTCTCGTAGCGACGCGTGAGCACCTGACGCATTGCCGCGTAGTCGTCGCCGGGCGTGATCCCAGAGATGTTGTAGCGCCGATATTCGGACGACTGCATTTTGTGATGGTGATAGACGACGCACGACGCCTGCGTTGCCTCGCCCATCGTATGGCTGATGTCGAAGCACTCGATGCGCAAATGCGCGAGATCGTCGCTCTCGAAGCCGAGCACGTCGGCGAGCGCGCGGGTACGCGACTGCTGCGAGCCCTGTTCGGACAGCAGCCGCGCGAGCGCGAGCCGCGCGTTCTGCTCGGCCATCGTGAGCCATGCGCGCCGTTGCCCCTGCGGCTGCCGAACCAACGATACCTTGTGCCCGGCCTGCTCGGTCAGTAGATCGAACAATTCGCGATTCGCGGGCGCATGGCTCACGACAAGCACCGGCGGCACGCGATTGCCCAAGTAGTGCTGCGCAATGAACGCTTCGAGCACTTCGGTTTCGAGCGGCGCGACTTCGGCTTCGGCGCTATCGGCGGCCTCGTCGGCTTCGGCCGTCTCGGCCTGCGCCGATTCGGCGTCGCGCGCGCGGCCGTCCTGCGGCCCGCGTGGCGCCGCGTGGTCCGTCGTCGTGCCACTCCGGGCAACCGCTACTTCGGCATCCTGCGGATCGGCGCCGCCCGCCCCCGTCTCCGCCGGCGCGCCGCCGACGTCGCGCGCCGCATCCCCCGCCGCCGCGCGGTCCCGCTGCGCGTGCTCCGCGTCGGCCGCCGCCTCCGGGAGCGGCAGCGCGCCGTCGACATGCGCCGGAAAGTACGCCTTGTCGCCGAGATGCCGGCCGCCGCGCACCATCGCGAGATTCACGCACACGCGGCCGCCCTGCGCGACGACGGCGAGAATATCGACATCGCTGTCGCTGCCGACCTCGATCGCCTGCTGATGGAGCACCTTCGCAAGCGAACTCATCTGATTGCGCACGGCGGCCGCCTGCTCGAACTTCAGCTCGGCCGCGAACGCATGCATCTTCTGCTCGAGTTCGCCCATCACCTCGCTCTGGCGGCCGAGCAGGAAGCGCGACGCGTTGCCGACGTCGCGCGCATAGTCGTCCTCGCCGATCGCGCCGACGCACGGCGCCGAGCATCGTCCGATTTGATGCAGCAGACAGGGCCGCGTGCGGTTGTTGAACACCGAGTCCTCGCAGGTACGAAGCTGAAACACGCGCTGCAGGATCTGAATGCTCTCGCGCACCGCCCATGCGCTCGGAAACGGTCCGAAATACTGGTTCTTCTTGTCGACCGAGCCGCGGTAGTACGCCATTCGCGGAAAACGGTGGCCGGTCAGCTTCAGGTACGGGTACGACTTGTCGTCGCGAAACAGGATGTTGTAGCGCGGCGCAAGCGCCTTGATCAGGTTGTTCTCGAGCAGCAGCGCCTCGGCCTCCGAGCGCGTGACGGTGGTCTCGACGCGCGCGATGCGCGTCACCATCATCGCGATACGCGGCGACAACTGAGTCTTCGTGAAGTAGCTCGACACGCGCTTTTTCAGGTCGCGCGCCTTGCCGACGTAAAGCACCGCGCCTTGCGCGTCGTAATAGCGATAAACGCCCGGCAGGTGCGGCAATTGGGCGAGGATCTGCTTGGGTTCGAAAGAGGAATCAGGTGCGTCGGGGGCTGTCATGCGCAATCGGCGCGAGCGGCGCGCGCGAACGAGGTCATTTAAACTTGTCAGTTTAGAGCATTCGCCGCGCGGATTCCGCGGCCCGCGCGCGATAGAGCATCGGATTCGTCCGGCCGTTCCGCACACGACTCGTCCGGATCGCCGTGCGCCGTTCGCTCGCCCGCCGCCCGCCTTCGCTTGTGCGTTTTCATTGCCCTTAAAATGAAGTCGTCCGCCTCGCTCACATCCGCCGCCGCCAGCCCTGTCCGCTCGGCGCCCCACACGCCGGAGCCGATCGCCGCCGATATTTTCTGCGCGGTCGTCGACAATTTCGGCGACATCGGCGTGTGCTGGCGCCTCGCGCGCCAATTGGCCGCCGAACATCGCTGGCAGGTACGGCTTTTCGTCGACGATCTGTCGACGTTCGCGCGACTCGAGCCCGCCGCGCACATCGACGCCGCGCGGCAGATGCTGGACGGCGTCGTCGTCGAGCATTGGCGCGAACCTGCGCATGCGGGCGATACGCTCGAGATCGCCGACGTCGTGATCGAAGCGTTCGCCTGCGAGTTGCCCGGCGCGTATGTCGCGGCGATGGCGCGCCGCGCCCGGGCCCCCGTATGGATCAATCTCGAATACTTGAGTGCCGAGGATTGGGTGCGCGACTTTCATCTGAGACCGTCGCCGCACCCACGCTACCCGCTGACCAAGACGTTCTTCTTCCCGGGCCTCGGCCCCGGCACGGGCGGCGTGCTCAAGGAACGCGACCTCGACGCGCGGCGGCACGCGTTCGATGCCGCGCGCGACGTCTGGTGGCGCGACGTCGCGGGCCGCCCTACGCCCGCGAACGGCATGACATCCGTCTCGCTGTTCGCCTACGAGAATCCGGCCGTCGACGTGCTGCTCGAACAATGGCGCGACGGCGCCGAGCCGGTCGTACTGCTCGTGCCGGAAGGCCGGATCTCGGCGCGCGTCGCACGCTTTTTCGGAGCCGCCGGATTTGGCGCGGGCGCGCGCGCGACGCGCGGCAACCTGAGCGCGCACGGGCTCGCCTTCGTCGCGCAGCCCTATTACGACAAGCTGCTGTGGGCATCCGACATCAATTTCGTGCGCGGCGAGGATTCGTTCGTGCGCGCGCAATGGGCACGCCGGCCGTTTGTCTGGCAGATCTACCCGCAAACCGACGACGCCCATCTGCCCAAGCTCGACGCCGCACTCGCCCACTATGCGGCGGGGCTCGCGCCGGCCGCACGGGCGGCGGCCGAACGCTTCTGGCATGCATGGAACGGCGCGGGCACGCCCGATTGGGCCGATTTTCAGCGCCATCGCGCCGCGCTGAGCGCGCGCGCAGCGGATTGGGCCGACGAACTCGCCGCCATCGGCGATCTTGCCGGAAATCTGGCGAATTTCACAAAAACTCAGTTAAAATAAACGGTTATCCAACGGCTCACTACGCAAATCCGTCCGAAGCCGCGCATGCAACACGTGCAACATACGCGGCAGATATCGCGAACGTGTCGCCCGCACGCTCCATACACGTGCGGCCTGGTCTTTCCGGACTGTTTGCGCCGTTAGCCGTTGAGCGACGCTCAAGCAATTTCTCCCATTCAGGATAGTTTTAGTCATGAAAACCGCACAGGAACTCCGCGTAGGCAACGTCGTGATGGTCGGCAACGACGCATGGGTCGTCTCGAAGACGGAATACAACAAGTCGGGCCGCAACGCCGCCGTCGTCAAGATGAAGCTGAAGAATCTGCTGACGGGCGCCGGCCAGGAATCGGTCTACAAGGCCGACGACAAGTTCGACGTCGTGGTGCTCGACCGCAAGGAAGTGACGTATTCGTACTTCGCCGATCCGATGTACGTGTTCATGGACGCCGACTACAACCAATACGAAGTCGAAGCCGAGATGATGGGCGACGCGCTCAACTATCTCGAAGACGGGATGGCCTGCGAAGTGGTGTTCTACAACGAAAAAGCGATCTCGGTCGAACTGCCGACGGTCCTCGTGCGCGAGATCACGTACACGGAGCCGGCGGTGAAGGGCGATACGTCGTCGGGCAAGGTGCTGAAGAACGCGAAGATCGCGACCGGCTTCGAACTGCAAGTGCCGCTTTTCTGCAATATCGGCGACAAGATCGAAATCGATACGCGCACGAACGAATACCGCAGCCGCGCCTAAGGCGAGCGGTTTCGCGCCCTGCCGCACGAAGCGCCCTTTGGGGCGCTTTTTGTTTATATGACGCAGCTTGTTGCATAAAGGCGCCACATCATAAACAATGCGTTGAGAATGCTCTGGCGGTATTCGATGCGTCTCACCGATAACTATTTTGTAGTTGATGGCGAATACCGTCCACTGAACGTGCGACGGACATACAATGCGTTCCTTATCCCGAAATGGGGCTGTATGACGGCTCGCCAACCCGGCCGGTTCTTGAACTCGCGCACACCATGCCACATGCCCTGATTGTCGAAGACGATCCCAATAGCTTGTCTGGTCTGACCGCACTGCTCGCTGCGGACGGTTTTTCCGTCGACACCGCGACCTCGCTCGCTGAAGCGCGCGGAGCGCTCGCACGTTCGATCCCCGACGTCGTGCTCGTCGATCTGAATCTGCCCGACGGCAGTGGCTTCGATCTGCTGCAAAATCTGCCGCAACAGCAGCCGAACGGCTCGCTGCCCGTGATCGTGCTGACCGGCAACGCCACGGTCGAAAGTGCGATCGAAGGGTTGCGGCACGGGGTCTGGGATTATCTGCTGAAGCCCGTCAACATCCCGCGGCTGCGCAGCCTGCTCGCACGCATCCCACGCCCTTACGAACTGATCGAGGAAGTGCAGTCGCTGCGTACCGCGCTTCGTCAACTCGGCCGGTTCGGCACGCTCGTCGGGCGCAGCGATGCGATCCAGCACGTCTACGACATGATCGAGCACAGCGCGCGGACCGAAACCGCGGTCCTGCTGTGGGGCGAGCCGGGCACCGGCAAGGAAACGGCCGCGCGCACGCTGCACCAGTTGAGCCGCCGCCGCAAAGGCCCGTTCGTTGCATTCGACTGCCGCGCCGCCGCGCAATCGCCGCGCAACATCGAAACCAATGGCCTCGCAATCGAAAGCATGTTGCTTGGCCGCGAGCGCGCCGGCTATGCGGGCGTCGAGCGCCGCGATCCGGGCCTCTTCGAGCAGGCAAGCGGCGGCACCCTGTTCATCGACGAAATCACCGCGCTGCCGTTGTCGTTGCAGGACGCGCTGCTGCGCACGCTCGATTCGCAAAATTTCATGCGCGTCGGCGGCACGGCTGAAATCGCATGCGACTTCCGGCTGATCGCGACGACACGCCGTCCGGCCCGCGAGGCCGTTGCGAACGGCACATTGCGCGAGGATCTGTGGCTGCGCCTGGACGCCGCGTCGATCGGCCTGCCGCCGCTTCGCGAGCGCGACGACGACGTGATCCGGATCGCCGAGGCGTTCGTCGACGAGTTGAACCGCGATGCGCGCGCGGCGGGGCTGAGCATCACCGACAAGCGCCTTGCGCCCGGCTTCATCCGCGAATGCCTCGCTTACGAGTGGCCCGGCAACGTGCGCGAACTGCGCGAGCGCGTGCGGCTTGCATACGATGCGTCGGGCGACTTCATCGAAACGCTGCGCAAGGCCGATGCGTATCTACAGCCGGGCGTAACGTTGAACGGCAGCAGCGTTCAGGTGCGCGTCGGCACGCCGCTCGCGGACGTCGAGGATCTGCTGATCCGCGCGACGCTCGACGCGGTGGGCGGCACCCGCCATCGCGCGGCGACGCTGCTCGGCATCAGCCCGAAAACGCTCTACAACAAGCTGCAACGGATGAAACTGGGTTGAGCGCGGCCACCGCTGGCGGGGCGGCTGCGCACCGCGCTTGCCACATTGCCGCCCACGGCTGCCCCGCTTAACCAATCCGCTTAACCAATCCGCCTGACCGCCCGCTCGGCGGAGCCGCTCACTCGCCCTTCGTTCAGGCCATCGTCCATCCACATGCCCCCCGTTCACAGGCTGTCGCCCCGAACCGGGCAAACGCGAACCGTCCGCATTCAGGCGAATGCCTCACGCAGCAGCGCTTGCGCGCTCAGATACTCCGGACGGCGCATCAGTTTGTCCCAGCTCGGCGCTCTGCCCCGAGGCCGCATCCGCTTGATCCGCCGCTGCGACTCCCGCGACGGCGCCACGCGCAACTCGTTCAACACCTGTTCCGCCGCCTCCGGCTGATTGCAGATCAGCACCATGTCACACCCCGCCGCGAGCGCGGCCTGCGCCGCCTGCGTGAGCGTGCCGCCCTCGCGCGCCGCCTCCATCGACAGATCGTCGCTGAACACCGCACCCGTAAAGCGCAACCGGCCGCGCAGCACGTCCTGCAACCAAACGCGCGAAAAACCCGCGGGCTTGCTGTCGACCTGCGTATAGATCACGTGTGCCGGAATCACCGCGGCCAGCGACAGCCCAAGCCAATCGTAGGGCGCGGCGTCGTTGGCGAGAATCTCGTCGAGCGGACGATCGTCGGTCGGCAGCGCGACGTGCGAATCGGCCTCGGCAAAGCCGTGACCCGGAAAATGCTTACCGCAGTTCGCCATCCCGGCGAGCGCGAGCCCATGATTGACGCTCTTCGCGAGCAACGCGACGACGCGTGGATCGCGATGGAACGCGCGATCGCCGATCACCTGCGAGCGGCCGTAATCCAGATCGAGCACCGGCGTGAAGCTCATGTCGATCCCGCACGCACGCAGTTCGGACGCCAGCACGTAGCCGAGCGCCGTCGCCACCTTCGTCGCGGCGAGCACGTCCCGGTCCCACAGTTCGCCCACGCGGCGCATCGCCGGCAGCACGGTAAAGCCATCTGTGCGAAAGCGTTGTACGCGGCCGCCTTCGTGATCGACGGCGATCAGGATGTCGCCGCGTACCGCGCGGATCGAATCGGTCAGCGCGACGAGTTGCCGGCGGCTCTCGAAATGCCGCGCGAACAAGATCACGCCGCCCGTCAGCGGATGCGCGAGACGGCGCGCGTCGTCGCGCGTGAGCGTCTTGCCGGCGACGTCGAGCATCACCGGGCCGGGAGTCGGTTTCATTGAATTGCGTTCCTCCGGGGAAAATCAGAAAGCGGCATCGGCACGCAGCGCGGCGGTGCCGTCAGCCGTCTCGGCGATCACGAACGACACCGCGTAGTCGCGCTCGTCGCTGACGCTCACGCGCGCGGTGATGCCGCGCTGCGCGAGCCACGTAGCCAATTCGCCCGACGCGACGATATACGGCTCGCCGCTCGGCCGGTTGAGCGTCTGCAATGCGCGCCACGTCATCGGCCAGTGCATGCCGAGGCCGATCGCCTTCGAGAAGGCTTCCTTCGCGGAAAAGCGCGTCGCGAGAAACGCAATGCCGCGCGCCTCCGAGCGCGCGCGCCGTGCGTGAAACACGCGCAGCTCGTCAGGGCCGAGCACTTTGTCCGCGAAGCGTCCGCTCGTGCGCTCGAGCACTGCGGCGATGCGGCTCACCTGAACGATATCGGTGCCGATGCCGTAGATCGCCATATCAACGCCCGCCGGGCCATCCCGCGCGGCGCGCACACGGGAGATCTTGATGGAGCAAAGAGACTGACGGCTGCGCCGCGCGCCGCAGACATTCCCTTCCGCACTTATTCCGGGCGCAATCGCACAGGCAAACGCGGCGAAGCAGGCAATGCCTTTTTCGGCAAACGCCCCGCTGCGAGCGCTCGCGGGAAGTGCTCCGAAGGCCCCCTTCCCGGCGGCAAGCGCCGCGAACGGAACCCGCGCGCTCGCGCATCATTTCAGCGGCCGCCGTGCAGCGCGGCGACGCGCGCGGCGACCATGACCGCCTTCATCTCGCGCACCGCGTTGTTCCAGCCGACGAAAACCGCATGCGCGACGATCGCGTGGCCGATATTCAGCTCGCTGATGCCGGGCAGCGCGGCAATCGCCTGCACGTTTTCATAGTGCAGTCCGTGGCCCGCGTTCACCTTCAATCCGAGCGCAAGCCCGCAATCGACGCCCGATGCGACCCGCTCGAACTCGCGCTGCTGCTCGGCCGCGTCGTGCGCATCCGCATAGCGGCCGGTGTGCAGTTCGATCACGGGCGCGCCCGCCTCGTGCGCGGCGCGGATCTGCTCATCGTGCGGATCGATGAAAAGCGACACGCGCACGCCAATGTCGGCGAGTTGCTTGCATGCCGCACGCACCGCATCGAAATGGCCGGCGACGTCGAGCCCGCCTTCGGTCGTCAATTCCGAGCGTTTTTCCGGCACGAGGCAGGCGTCGTGCGGCCCGATCTCGCATGCGATGTCGAGCATTTCGGACGTCACCGCGCATTCGAGATTCATCCGCGTCTTCAAAAGCGGGCGCAGCGTGCGCACGTCCGCATCGACGATATGGCGACGGTCCTCGCGCAGATGCAGCGTGATCGCGTCCGCGCCCGCCTCCTCGGCTTCGAGCGCGGCGCGCACCGGGTCCGGATAACGTGTGCCGCGCGCGTTGCGCAAAGTCGCGACGTGGTCAATATTGACACCCAGGTCAATAGCGCTCGACGAGGTCAGGAAAAAACTCATAGGTTTTGCAGGTCGATCAGAATCTGACGCGTGGCGAGCGGTGTGCCGCCCAAATACGTGTTGAGCAAAAAGCGCATCAGCGTCTTGCTTTGCGCAACGGTCTGCGCCCGATGATAATCGTCCTGTTCCATATCGAGCAACGTCTGGCCGGAAATCACCGGCCAGTGCGACGGCGCATCGCCGAGCGCATCGCGCACGCCGCGCTCGGGATCGAACACATAGAGCCGTTCCGGCTCGACCGCACGCCGCGCGACGGTGCGCACCAGCGACATCGCATAACCCGTCTCGCGCAACAGCACGCGCTCGAACGAGCGCAGCACCTGCACGGGCGGCTCGGCGTGCGCGAGCCGCGTCAGCGTCACGAGATAATGCTTGAAGAGCGCCGGATAAGGATCCTCGCGCGCGCAGAACTTGACGAGCAGCTCGTTGGCATAGAACCCGCACAGCAGCGCGTCGCCCGCGAGCGGCAGCATGCCGCCCACCCATTCGGCGCCCGTCAGCGTGCGCAACTCGGCTTTGCCGGACCATGACAGCGCAAGCGGCTGAAACGTCTGCAACACGCCACGCAGCGCGGAATGCGGGCGCTTCGCCCCTTTCGCGACGAGCGCGAGACGCCCGTGATCGCGCGTCAGCACGTCGATGACCAGGCTGGTTTCGCGGTACGGATAGCTGTGCAGCACGAACGCCGGCTGCTCGGCGACCCGGAATTCGGACGTGCGCGCAGCGGCGCGGCGCGGCTTGCGCGGCGGTTTGCCCGCATCGGGCACGGCCGGCGGCAGGCTCGCCGCCGCGGCATCCGGCGCAGCGGAGGGACGCCGCGCGAAGCCGGCGTCGTCGGTCATCGCGTCGTCGGAGACGCCTTCATTCGTACCCATAGGCACGCAACCCCGCCTCGTTGTCGGCCCAGCCGCTTCTCACCTTGACGAACGTTTCAAGGTAGACCGGGCCGTCGAACAGCTTCTCCATGTCGAGCCGCGCCTCGGTGCTGATCTGCTTGAGCTTCTCGCCCTTTCTGCCGATCACCATCGCCTTGTGCGCATCGCGCTCGACGAGGATCGTCGCGAACACGCGCGTCAGCCGCCCCTCCTCCTCGAACTTGTCGATGACGACGGTGCTCGTATAAGGCAACTCGTCGCCCGTCCAGCGGAACACCTTCTCACGCAGGATTTCGGCCGCCAGGAACCGCGAGCTGCGATCGGTCAGATCGTCCTCGCCGTAAATCGGCTCGCCTTGCGGCAAGTACGGCTTGAGCGTATCCATCAGACGCCGGATGTCGTCCGGATGCTTCGCGGACAGCGGCACGACCTCGGCGAACTCGCGCAAACCGCCCATCTTCTGGAAAAACGGAAACAACGTGTCCTTGTCGGACACGCGATCGAGCTTGTTCGCGATCAGCAGCGTCGGCGTGCCCGGTGGAATCAGGTCGAGCACTTTCTGGTCGTCGGGACCGAAACGGCCGGCCTCGATCACGAACAGAATCGCGTCGACCGACGTCAGCGTGGACGTCACCGCCCGATTCAGCGAGCGGTTGAGCGCCGTGCTGTGCCGCGTCTGGAAGCCGGGCGTATCGACGAATACATATTGCGCATCGTCGAGCGTGCGGATGCCGGTGATCCGGTGGCGGGTCGTCTGCGCTTTGCGAGACGTGATGCTGATCTTCTGGCCGACGAGCGCATTCATCAGCGTCGACTTACCGACGTTCGGACGACCGACGATCGCGATCATGCCGCAACGAAAACCGGTGGAAGCGGGAGCGTTCATATCAGGAGCTGCTGGGTTCGGAGCGGCCGCGCTCGCACGCGGCCGCGAGATCGATGGAAACGGCGTCAATGACCGGCATCGGCAACGCGCACCGGTGCGGCCGGATCGTCAATCGCCTGCGGCGCGTGTGCCGGATCGCGAACGCGCGCCGGCCGGTCTGCCGGACGTGCGGCTGCGTCGTTCTTTTCCGTGGCTCGCTCGGATGCCTTATCGGTGACTTTATCGAATGCCTTGTCGGCCCCTTTGTCAGCCGGCAATACCTTTTCCGCCGCTTTTGCCGCGCGCGCCTCAGTCTTGTCCTGACCATGCTCGACGTGGGCCGCGCGAATCACCGCGAGAGGCGACCGCAACGCGCCGCCGTCCGCACCGCTGCCCGGCATATCGGCCGGCGCCGCCGCACTACCGGCATGCGCGCCGGATTGCATCTCGGCCGCTTTCGTATCGGTCTTACCTTTCGCATCGGCCAACGGCTTCGATTCGTCCCGCTTCGGCTCGCCGGATCGGGCATCCGCGGCCTTCGGGTCAGCCAGTTTCGCATCGGCCACCTTCGTCTCGGTCAGTTTCGCTTCGACGGCGGGCCTCGCTTCAGCCACTTTCGATTCGAGGGCGTGGGTTTCGGCCGCGGGTTTCGTCTCCGCCACCTTCCCTTCCGCCCCTTTCGCGTCATTGGCCAAGACGCGCCGCTCCTTGCGCTCCGGCGAGCGCAAATCGAGCGCCTCCTGCACGCCTTTCACGCCCGGTACGATCTCCGGCTCCACGTGCTTGGCGCCGCGCGCGCTCTTCGAACGCTTCGGCTTCGCGGCCAGCATCGGTGCAAGCGCCATCACTTCGTCGAGCGCTTTCTTCGCGGCGGCCTGCTCGGCCGCCCGGCGGCTCGCGCCGGAGCCGGACACCTTGACGTCGAGCTTCGGCACCGCGCATTCGACCTCGAATTGCTGATTATGCGCTGCACCATGCGTCGCGACGACGGTATAAGCCGGCAGCGCGATCTTGTGTCCTTGCAGATATTCCTGCAACAGCGTCTTTGCGTCCTTGCCGAGTGTGCGCGGGTCGATGTGATCGAGAATCGGCACATACAAACGCTTGATCACCCCTTGGGCGGCTTCGAAGCCGCCATCAAGAAATACGGCCCCGATGATGGCTTCGAATGCGTCCGCGAGAATCGACGGCCGACGAAACCCGCCGCTGCGCAATTCGCCTTCGCCGAGCCGCAGGCTGTCGGAAATATTGAGGGCCTGAGCAATTTCGTACAGCGACTGCTGTTTGACGAGGTTCGCGCGCACGCGCGACAAGTCTCCCTCGTCGAGCTTGCCGAAGCGCTGAAACAAAAGGGCAGCCACCGCGCAATTCAGAACGGAATCGCCGAGAAACTCGAGCCGTTCGTTATGCGTGGCGCTATGACTGCGATGGGTCAAAGCCTGGCGCAGCAATTCCACATTGCGAAATTCGTAGCGCAGCCGGCTTTCCAACTGGGATGAAGGCATGGACAGGAGTATAACGCGGGCGCCGCGCCGCCCGGAAAGCGACGCTCGACGCGAAAAAGCGCGATTTGGCGGCGCTGCCGCCGGTTCTCAGGATCGGTTTAGGTGTCGAACGTGCATATGAATGGCGGAATCGCCCGCTCAAACACAACGTACTGCGCCGGCGGCCAACCCGACAAAAAAGCGCCATCCGCGGGACCAAACGTTCTCGAAATATTTGCTATGGCATAAGCGACGACCTGCGCCGCCGCGCATGTTCGAACCGCGACTGCCACGAGAATGGCCGCGCGCCGCATTCGCCGGTGGCGGACTGCCATTCCCGTGGCAACGCAGACGCGTTCCATACGTGAATAGGCCCTCGATGGAAGACGCCGCGCCGCACGGCCCTCGCGCGGCGCAACATGCGGCGTGCTCAGTTGAACGAACCGATGCGCTTCAGGCTGCTGAAGTTCATCCAAATGAAGAACGCACGGCCAACGATGTTCTTGTCCGGCACGAACCCCCAGTAACGGCTGTCAGCGCTGTTGTCGCGGTTGTCGCCCATCATGAAGTAGTGCCCGGGCGGCACCTTGCAGATCACGCCGCGGTTGTCGTAGGTGCAATTGTCGCGATACGGATAGTCGTCCGCGCCCATTACGAACGGCGGCACCGCCGGATTGTTCAGGATCGCGTTCTTGCGCGTGCCGATCGTTTCCTCGAACTGTTTCGCGTAATTCATCCGCTCGTCGTCGAAGTAGTCAGGCAGCGGCGTCTCCGGCACCGGCTGACCATTGATCGTCAACTGCTTGTCCTGGTAGGCGACCGTATCGCCCGGCAGCCCAATCACGCGCTTGATGTAATCGACCGACTCGTCCTTCGGATAACGGAACACGACGACGTCGCCCCGCTCGAGCGGCCGTCCTTCGGTGATCTTCTTGTTCGTGATCGGCAGGCGCAAGCCGTAGTCGAACTTGTTGACGAGGATGAAATCGCCGACGAGCAGCGTCGGCACCATCGAACCCGACGGAATCTTGAACGGCTCGACGATGAACGAACGCACGACGAACACGACCAGGATCACCGGAAAGAAACTCGCCGTGTACTCGAGCCACCACGGCTGGCGCAGCTTCTCGTCGCGCAGCTTCGCGCGCGTTTGCTGCGCGTTCTCGTCAGCGAAGCGCTCGCCGATGCGAGCCTGCTGACGGTCGAACTCGTCGACCGCCGCCTGCGCCGCCTGCTTGCGCCGCGGCAAAAACACCAGCTTGTCCAGCACCCACGCGACGCCCGTGACGACCACGAGCACAAAAAGAATCAACGCAAAATTCATAAAGGATCAGCCCTGTTATTTGTCTTCGACTCGCAAGATCGCCAGGAACGCTTCCTGCGGGATCTCGACCGAACCCACCTGCTTCATCCGCTTTTTGCCTTCTTTTTGCTTTTCGAGCAGCTTCTTCTTGCGCGTGATGTCGCCGCCGTAGCACTTTGCAAGCACGTTTTTACGCAACGCCTTGATGTTTTCGCGCGCGATGATATGCGCGCCGATCGCCGCCTGAATCGCGACGTCGTACATCTGGCGCGGAATGATCTCGCGCATCTTCGCCGCCACCTCGCGGCCGCGATACTGCGACTGCGACCGGTGCACGATGATCGAGAGGGCATCGACCTTGTCGCCGTTGATCAGCATGTCGACCTTCACGACGTCGGACGTTCGATATTCCTTGAACTCGTAATCCATCGACGCATAGCCGCGCGACACCGACTTCAGCCGGTCGAAGAAATCGAGCACGATCTCGGCCATCGGAATTTCATACGTGAGCTGCACCTGGCGGCCGTGATACTGCATGTTGATCTGCGAGCCGCGCTTTTGCTCGCACAGCGTGATCACCGAGCCGACATAATCCTGCGGCATATACAGGTTGACCGTCACGATCGGCTCGCGAATCTCGGCGATGCGCGCAGGCTCCGGCATCTTTGCCGGATTTTCGACCATGATCGTCGCACCGTCGCTCTGCACGACCTCGTAGACCACGGTTGGCGCGGTCGTGATGAGATCCATGTCGAATTCGCGCTCGAGCCGCTCCTGGACGATCTCCATGTGCAGCAGCCCGAGGAAGCCGCAGCGAAAACCGAAGCCAAGCGCCTGCGACACTTCCGGCTCGTATTGCAGCGAAGCGTCGTTGAGCTTGAGCTTCTCGAGCGACTCGCGCAACGCGTCGTACTGGTTCGCCTCGACCGGATACAGCCCCGCGAACACCTGCGGCTTCACCTCCTTGAAACCCGGCAGCGGCTCGGGTGCCGGCTTGTTCGCGAGCGTGACGGTATCGCCGACCTTCGCGGCCGTCAGCTCCTTGATGCCGGAGATGATGAAGCCCACCTGCCCGGCCGACAGCGATTCGAGATCGCGCGACTTCGGCGTGAACACGCCGACGTGCTCGACCGGATACTGCGCGCCCATCGCCATCAGCTTGATCTTGTCCTTCGGACGCAGCGTGCCGTTGACGATCCGCACGAGCATCACGACGCCAACGTAGTTGTCGAACCAGGAATCGATGATGAGCGCCTGCAGCGGGCCATCCGGATCGCCCTTGGGCGGCGGCACCTTCGCGATCAGCGCCTCGAGCACGTCCTCGACGCCCAGGCCCGTCTTCGCGCTGCAATGCGTCGCGTCGGACGCGTCGATGCCGATCACGTCCTCGATTTCGGCAATCGCGTTCTCCGGGTTCGCGGCCGGCAAATCGATCTTGTTGAGCACCGGCACCACCTCGACGCCCAGCTCGATCGCCGTGTAGCAGTTTGCGACCGTCTGCGCCTCGACGCCCTGGCTCGCGTCGACGACGAGGAGCGCGCCCTCGCACGCGGACAGCGAGCGGCTCACCTCGTATGAAAAGTCGACGTGCCCCGGCGTGTCGATCAGGTTCAGGTTGTAGACCTTCCCATCGCGGGCGCGATAGGTGAGCGCAGCCGTCTGCGCCTTGATCGTGATGCCGCGCTCGCGCTCGAGATCCATCGAGTCGAGCACCTGCGCTTCCATTTCGCGATCGGACAACCCGCCGCAAAGCTGGATGATGCGATCCGCGAGCGTCGACTTTCCGTGGTCGATGTGCGCGATGATCGAGAAATTGCGAATATGATCCATTCAGTGCCGATCAAGCGAAAAAGGCGCGCTCGACGACCGCGGAGCGCGCCTTGTAAGTCGGTGAAAAAACGGCCTATTTTAGCCGAAAAGCCTTGCTCGGGGCGGCATTTTGGGTGGCTACCAGCGGCGTGTCCCGGCCCCCGACGGCTGCGGCGAGTTGCGCGCCGCGAAGCGGGGCAGCAGCGCCGCCGGGCAGCGCAACGTATTCGAGCAACGGGCGCCAACCGCGCCTGAACCGCATATCAACTGCGCGCCGTCGGCAAACGCTCGCACAGCCACAGCCTCTAGCCCGCCCCGCTGCCCTACCGCTCCGGTCGCCGGACGCACCGTGCAAGCGCCGCCTGCGCCTGCGCGACGTCGAACCGGTGACGGCATACCTGCACCCCGTCGAGCAGCAGCACCGGCACGTCTTCGTCATAGCGTGCGACAAGCGCCGGATCGGCGTCGATATCGACGTAATCGACGCTCGCGTCGATCACATCCCGCCGCTCGGCAATGAAGCCCGCCAGGGCGTCGCGCATGTCGTCGCACAAATGGCACCAGCCGCGGCCGTATAGCGTGAAACGCACGGCAGCACGCGTCGCCGGCTTCATTTCTGGCGCGGACGAATCGGGATGAACTGCGTGTTGTCACCGCGCCGCACGAGCAATGCAATCGTGCGCTGCGCATCGAGCTTCGACGTCACATCGACGAATTGCTTCGCGCTCGTGATATCGATATCGCCGACGCGCAGCACGATGTCGCCGCGCTGCAGGCCCGCGCGCGTGGCCGGGCCGTCGGCCGCGTCGATCTGCACGCCGTTCCTCAGCTTCAACGCTTTCAACTGCTCGGGCGACAGATCGCTGACCGTCAGTCCGAGCGCATTGCTGCGCGGCTTTGCCTGCGGACTCTGGCGGCCGCCCATCTTCGCGACCTTGTCGCCCGGCGTCTCGGCGATCGTGATCGGCAGATCGCGCGACTGCCCTTTGCGCCAGACCGTCACCGTCGCCTTCGCGCCCGGCTTCGTGTCGCCCACCATCCGCGGCAGATCGGACGCGGTATCGACCGGACGGCCGTTGAACTTCAGGATGATGTCGCCCGGTTGCAGGCCGGCCTTGTCGGCCGGGCCGCCCGGCTCGACGCTGCTGACGAGCGCGCCTTCCGCCTTCGGCAAGCCGATCGAATCGGCGACATCCTTCGTCACCTCGCCGATCGCGATCGCGATCCGGCCGCGCGTCACCTTGCCCGACGCCTTCAGCTGCTCGGCAACGCGCATCGCCTCGTCGATCGGAATCGCAAACGAAATGCCCATGAAACCACCGGTTCGGCTGTAGATCTGCGAATTAATGCCGATCACCTCGCCGCTCATATTGATGAGCGGGCCGCCCGAGTTGCCGGGATTCACGGCGACGTCGGTCTGGATGAACGGCAGATAATCGCCGGTGTTGCGTCCCTTCGCGCTGACGATGCCCGCCGTGACCGTGTTGTCGAGGCCGAACGGCGAGCCGATCGCGACCACCCATTCGCCGACGCGAACCCGGTTCGAATCGCCGATTGCAACAGTCGGCAGATTCGTTGCATTGATTTTTACGATCGCGACGTCGGTTCGCTCATCGACGCCAATCAGTTTCGCCTTGAATTCGCGCTTGTCGGTAAGCGTCACGTAGATCGTGTCCGCGTCATCGACAACGTGCGCGTTCGTCATCACATAGCCGTCTGACGACAGCACAAAGCCCGAACCGACCCCGCGATTCTGTTCGGTATCCGGCGGTGCATCGGGCTGCGACGGCGCATTTTTAGGCCCGCCCGGCTGCGGCAGCGGAATTCCGAAGAAGCGGCGGAAGAATTCCGACATATCGCCGTTGTCGAATCCGGGCGGCAGCCCGCCGCGCGTATCGGTCGGCACGTTCGCCGTGGTCCGGATGTTGACGACCGCCGGACCGACTTTCTCGACGAGGTCGGCGAAATCGGGCAGGCCCGCGCGGGTTGCGGGCGCGGCGCCCGCCGCAGGCGTTGCCGTGACATTGGAGGCGGCCGCCGCAAGCGGCGCGGCGAACGGCACGGCAGCGGCCACCGCCGCCGCGACGAGCGAAGTGCGCAGCGAAAAATTCTTCATGTCGAAAGCCGAACGGTTATTTGTAAGCCTTGTATTCTATGGCAGACGCGAACTGCTGCAATGTTGCCAACGGCACTTCGCCGAGCACGGTGATCCAGAAATCGCCGCGGCGCTTGACGAGCACATGCGTCGCGCCGGTGCTGCCCGATCCTTCGTTGCGGCTATTCTTTTCGGTGGGTTCGATGAAAACCGATACAGTCGACAGACCGTCGGTGAAAACGGCCTGATCGACGGGAATCGGCGGATCGCCCGCATCACGCGCGGCCATCGGGCGGCGCACCTCGCGAATCTTGCGGAAACCGGCAACGCTCGGCGCGATCTGCCAGCCCTGCGCCTCGATGTCGATCGACGATACCGGTGGCCGCACCAGCGTCCAGCCGCCGAGATTGCGCATTCCCGCGGCGATCGCGCCCCTGTCTTTCTCGCTCGCCGCCGCACCGCTCAGTTGCAATTGCGAGAACGCGACCTGTTCGAGCACGTGAGCGTCGGCGTCCAGCGTCTGCGAGCGCAGCAACAGGCCCATCTTCGCGTCGATCCACAGCTTGTACGAGAAACGGTACGAATCTTTCGGCACCAGTTCGACGACCTGCGCGTCGAGGCCCGCGACGCGGTCGCGTCCGAGCGGCTTCAAATCGTAGACGGACAGCACCTGCTCGCCGCTCGCGCCCAGCAGCGCCGGGAACGAATCCTTGTTCTGCCGGCGCTCGATCACGCAGAGCTTGCGCTCCGGCACGAACGTATAGAGATCGTCATTATGGCGCAGCAGCTTGCGCGGCTTGCCGTCGAGGCTTTCGATCCGTTCGTATTCGCCGTCGCCCTTCGTTGCAATATGGACGATCCGCGACGATTGCACGTAAGCGCCGCGCTGATAGACGAACGTCCCCGCGTAACTCTGTTGCTGCGCCGCTTGCTGAATGCGGTCGAGCAACTCGGCGGCCGAGCGGCGGGCGGCGACGGAATCGTCGGGTTGCTGCGCGAGCACGGTAGACTCGGTCGACACAAGCGCGGCTGCGCACAGCAAAAGCGCAGCCAGCCGCCTCCAACCGAGGATGGCCTGATTCAACTGCAACGTCCGCATTGGGATTATCGGCTCTGCGTAGTGGCAACGGCTGTGCGAATGACCGGCATCGCACCGGTGACGACGGGCTGCTGCGCAAATTGCTGGTGCGCTTCGAGATATTGGTCGAGGCTTGCGTCACGGATGATGTTCACGTCCTGCAGCGCCGGCTGATCGGCCGACACGCGCTGCAACAGAGCTTGCGGTGCGACGCCGGCCGATGCCAGCTGGGCGCCGCCCGGCGCACCGATGCGCTGCATCTGCGGCACGACGATCCAGGTGAGCGTCGCGGCCGCGGCCGCGATCGCAAACGCCGGCGCCACCCGGCGGCGCCAGCCGAGCAGCCCGCGAGCCGTGCCGCGCGCGGGCGCGAGCAGATGCGGCTGCGCGGCGAGACTCGCCGACAAGCGAGCCATGAACGCGCTGCTCTCGGCGGGCTCGAGCGTGAGTTCGTCGGAACGCAGCGCGTCGCCGATCACGTGATAATGCGCCCACGCACTGCGTCCGGCGTCGTCCAGCCCCGCCAGAATCTGCGTCAGCGACAGCCCGTCAAGCGCCTCGCCGTCGACCAAAGCGGACACGCGCTCGCGCTGCGAGCTGGCCTGCGACTGCGTAGAGACCGACCCCATGATGCTCCCCATCTTCCATATACCCCGTCGTGACACACGACTTCGAACTAGACCCCACAAGCCGCCCCGATTCGCCGCGCTTACCAGCGCTTGCCTTCCGGCGTATCGAGCAGCGGCCGCAATTTTGCCGCGATCGCCTCGCGGGCCCGAAAGATTCGCGACCGGACCGTGCCGATCGGGCACCCCATCATCTCCGCGATCTCTTCATAACTCAAACCTTCGATCTCGCGCAGCGTAATGGCCGTTCTCAGCTCTTCCGGCAACATCGCCATCGCGGCATTCACCGTCTGGGCGATCTGCTTGCTCATCAACATCGACTCAGGCGTGTTGATATCCCTTAGTTGGTCCGCATCCGAGAAAGTTTCAGCCTCTTCCGCGTCCGCCTCGGTGGAAGTCGGCGCGCGGCGACCTTGAGTCGCAAGGTAGTTCTTCGCCGTATTGACGGCAATCCGGTACAACCACGTGTAGAACGCCGACTCGCCGCGGAACTGCGGCAGCGCGCGATAAGCCTTGATAAACGCGTCCTGAGCCACGTCTTCGACCTCCGCCGGATCCCGCACGAGGCGCGAGATCAGCCGGATGATCTTGCGGTGGTATTTGGAGACCAGGAGTTCGAACGCCGCCTTGTCGCCATTCTGTACGCGTTCGACCAGAACCTGATCGATTTCTTTTTCACTCACCTGACAAATCCGTAAACGAGGGATGCAAAGCGGAGCGCTATTGTAGCGTTCCCGCTCATGCGCAATCGCAGCCCGACAAGCGCCACTGCGGTTACGCCGCGGCTCAGCCGCGCATAGCGCGCCGGCCCAGCACGCAGAGCGCGCGGAACACCGGTGCGGCGAGCGCATCCGCGGGAATCACGAGCCGCGCCGCGCGCCGGCCGCGGCCTTGCACCGTCAGCACGACGAGCAGATCGCTCCATTGCGTGAAACCGGCAACCCGGCCTTGCGCGAGCAGCCGCCCGTTGCGATCGAACGCCGTCAGCAAGCCTGCGCCGGCATCGATCCGCAATGCGGCCGGCTGGCGCCGCGCGCATAGGGCGCGTACACGCAACGCAATCAGCGCGGCAAGCACTACCGAGAGCATCGCCGCAGGCCATGAACCGATCAGCGGTGCCGCACTCGCATGAACCCCAGTCGCGGCGGTCAGCACGAAAATCGCCATTACCGCGCAAAGCCCAGCCGATGCGCGCAGCACGACGTGCTGCGCGTGCGGCGAAGCGGGATCGAACGGCTCCGTCAAGCGCCCCCGCGTCAGATACGCTTGAAGACCAGCGTGCCGTTAGTCCCGCCGAAGCCGAACGAGTTCTTCAGTGCGGCGTCGATCTTCATTTCCCGCGCCTCGTTCGCGCAGTAGTCGAGATCGCACTCGGGGTCCTGGTTGAAGATGTTGATCGTCGGCGGCGACACCTGGTTGTGAACGGCAAGCACCGTGAACACCGATTCCAGCCCGCCGGAGCCGCCCAGCAGGTGGCCCGTCATCGACTTCGTCGAGTTGACGACGATCTTCTTCGCATGATCGCCGAACGCACGCTTGATGCCGATGGTTTCCGCGAGATCGCCGAGCGGCGTCGACGTACCGTGCGCATTCAGGTAGCTCACCTGATCGACGTTGATGCCCGCATTGCGCATCGCGGCCAACATGCAGCGGCGCGCGCCGTCGCCGTCCTCGAGCGGCGCCGTCATGTGATATGCGTCGCTGCTCATCCCGTAGCCGCCGATTTCCGCGTAGATCCGCGCGCCACGCGCCTTCGCATGCTCATACTCCTCGAGCACCATCACGCCGGCGCCCTCGCCGAGCACGAAACCATCGCGATCGCGATCCCACGGACGGCTCGCCGTCGCCGGATCGTCGTTGCGCTGAGACAGCGCGCGCGCGGCCGCGAAACCGCCAATGCCGAGCGGCGACACGGTCGCTTCCGCACCGCCGGCGAGCATCACGTCGGCATCGCCGTACTCGATGAGGCGCGCGGCCTCGCCGATGCAATGCAAACCGGTCGTGCAGGCGGTGACGATCGCAAGGTTCGGCCCCTTGATGCCGAACTTCATCGACAGATGGCCGGAAATCATGTTGATGATCGACGCCGGCACGAAGAACGGCGAGATCCGGCGCGGGCCGCGATTCAGGAGTTCGGTCTGCGTGACTTCGATCAGCGGCAGCCCGCCGATGCCCGAGCCGACGATGACGCCCACGCGCTCCGCATTCTCGTCATTTACCTCGAAGCCGCTGTCGCTCATTGCCTGCATGCCGGCGGCGATTCCGTAATGGATGAACGTATCCATGTGACGCGCTTCCTTCGCCGAGATGTACTCATCGACGTTGAAGCCCTTCACCTCACCTGCGAAGCGCGTCGAGAAGTTCGTCGCATCGAACTTCGTGATATTGACGATGCCGGACTTGCCGGCGACGAGATTGGCCCAGCCGTCGGCAACATTGTTGCCAACGGGAGAAATCAACCCGAGGCCAGTAACGACAACACGACGACGGCTCACGGTAACCTCTTTTCATTAGATGACAAAAACAAAAGCCACAGTGGCCACAGGAGCCACTCCTGCGAACCCTGTGGCTGTTATTCGGCCGGCGGCACCACCGACGCGATTCGCGCATTGCAATGCGTAGCGAGCGTGCAGCGTGTGCGAATAATCGGCAGACGGTGCGTACCCTATCCGGTACGAACCGTTACGCCTTGACGTTCGCGCGAGCGTAGTCGATCGCTTGCTGAACGGTCGTGATCTTCTCGGCTTCTTCGTCCGGAATTTCCATGCCGAACTCATCTTCGAGCGCCATCACGAGTTCGACCGTGTCGAGCGAGTCCGCGCCGAGATCGTTCACGAACGATGCCTCGTTCTTGATTTCGCCTTCGGCGACGCCAAGCTGCTCGGCGACGATCTTCTTGACGCGTTGTTCGATGTTGTCCATTACCCCTCCGAGGGAAAGTTCAAATTTACAAGTGCGCGCATTTTAACAGGTTTGATGCCCGCCAAAACGCATGCTGGCCTTGCGGTCAAACAAGCGCCGGATGCACTTTGACGCATGCACGGCGCGGATGGTAACCGAATTCGGTTACGACATGAACATGCCGCCGTTCACATGCAGCGTCGTACCCGTGATGTAGCCCGCCTGCGGCGACGCGAGGAACGCGACCGCATGTGCGATGTCCTCCGGGCTGCCTAGGCGGCCGAGCGGAATCTGCGTCTTCAGCGCGGCCTGCTGTTCCGGCGGCAGCACCTTCGTCATGTCGGTATCGATGAAACCCGGCGCGACGCAGTTCACGGTAATCCCGCGGCTGCCGATTTCGCGCGCGAGCGCGCGAGTCATCCCCGCGACGCCGGCCTTCGCCGCCGCATAATTGATCTGCCCGGGATTGCCCGCCGAGCCGACCACCGACGTGATATTGACGATTCGTCCACCGCGCGCCTTCATCATCGGGCGCAGCACCGCGCGCGACAAACGGAACACCGCCTTCAGGTTGGTGTCGATCACGGCGTCCCAATCGTCGTCCTTCATGCGCATCGCAAGTTGATCCTGCGTGATGCCGGCATTGTTGACGAGTATGTTCAGCGCGCCGAATTCGGCAAGCGTCGCGTCGATCAGCCCGTCGACCGCCGCCGGGTCATTGACGTTCAGCACGGCGCCCCGGCCCGTGAACCCGGCCTCGCCGAACGCGGCGGAAATACCCGCGGCACCCGCCTCGGTGGTCGCGGTGCCGATCACCTTTGCGCCGCGGCGTGCAAGCTCGAGCGCGATCGCGCGGCCGATCCCGCGCGACGCGCCGGTAACGATCGCCACTTGTTTATCGAGAATCTTGTCCATGCAGAAATTCCGTGTTTCAGGTGAATTCAGCAAGCTTGCGAGCGTGACCCGCGATCAAGCGACGACAAGCTTGAGCGCTTCGTCGAGCGACGCCGGATCGAACACCGACGCACCGACGAGGTTGCCGTCGATGCGCTTCGTCAAACCGGTGAGCACCTTGCCCGGGCCGCATTCGATCACGTGGCTCACGCCCGCGCCCGCGATGTGCCGCACGCACTCGACCCAGCGAACCGGGCCCGCGGCCTGGCGCACCAGCGCATCCTTGATCGCCGCGGGATCCGACACCACGGCGACATCGATATTGTTGACGACGGGAATCTGTGGCGCCTTCACCTCGACGTTCGCGAGGTAGTCGCGCAACTGGTCCGACGCAGGCTTGAGCAGCGAAGAATGGAACGGCGCCGATACGGCAAGCGGCAGCGCGCGCTTTGCGCCCTTTGCCTTCGCGATCTCGCACGCCTTTTCGATGGCGGCCGCCTCGCCCGCGATCACCACCTGCGCGGGCGCATTGAAGTTCACTGCCTCGACGACGCCCGCCGCCGACGCTTCGCCGCATACCGCGCGCACCGCGTCGTCGTCGAGCCCGAGAATCGCGGCCATCGCGCCGGCGCCGACCGGCACGGCCGTCTGCATAGACTGGGCGCGAAAGCGCACGAGCGGCAACGCGTCGCGAAACGAGATCGCGCCCGCGGCGACGAGCGCCGTATATTCGCCCAGGCTATGCCCCGCGACGATCGACGGCGCAGGACCGCCCGCCTGCCGCCACGCACGGTAGCACGCGTATGCGGCCGTCAGCATCACGGGCTGCGTATTGGCCGTCAGGTTGAGTTCGTCAACCGGGCCCTCGGCAATCAGCTTGCCGATATCCTGCGAGAGCGCGTCGGACGCTTCGTCGAGCGTCTCGCGCACGACGGCGACATCGGCAAATGCATTGAGCATGCCGACCGATTGCGAACCCTGCCCCGGAAAAACGAATGCAAATTTCATAACACCCCTAATTGAATCGATTCGAGCGGCGCGAGAAACGCGCCGGATGGGAGCAGACAGAGCCGGTCAATAACGGAAGACCGACGCGCCCCACGTGAAGCCGCCGCCGACGCCTTCGATCAGCACGTGCTGGCCGCGCTGAATGCGGCCGTCGCGAATCGCCGCGTCGAGCGCGAGCGGAATCGACGCAGCCGACGTATTGCCATGTTCGCCGACGGTCACGATCATCCGCTCTTGTGGCAAGCCGAGCTTGCGGCAGGTACTCGTCATGATACGGATATTGGCCTGATGCGGAATCAGCCAATCGATCTGCTCGGCCGCAAGCCCCGCCTTCGACAGCGCTTCGAGCGCCACCTTCTCGAGCACGTTCACCGCGAGCTTGAACACGGCCTGGCCGTCCATGTGCAGGAAAGCGCTGCCCTCGATGACGCCGCCGTTCACGTTGCCCGGCGTGCAAAGAATGCTGGAGTAGCTGCCGTCCGCATGCAGCGCGCTGCCCAGCATGCCCGGCTCGTCGGACGCGGACATCACGACGGCGCCCGCGCCGTCGCCGAACAGCACGCAGGTCGTGCGGTCCTTGAAATCGAGAATGCGCGAGAACGTTTCCGCGCCGACGACGAGCGCCGTGCGGTGCTGACCCGAACGGATGAAGTTATCGGCCGTCGCAATCGCATACGCGAAGCCCGAGCATACGGCCTGGATGTCGAACGCCGCGCCGTTGTTCTTGATGCCGAGCTTGTGCTGCAACAGACACGCGGTGCTCGGGAAAACGAAATCGGGGGTCGACGTCGCGACGACAATGAGGTCGATCGACTGCGGATCGACATCGGCGGCCTCGATCGCGCGACGCGCGGCAACGAGCGCAAGATCGCTCGTCGTCACGTTGGAATCGGCGAAATGCCGCGCGTGAATGCCGGTGCGCGCGACAATCCACTCATCGCTCGTTTCAATGCCGTCTTTCGCGAGCCGATCGGCGAGATCCTGGTTCGTGACCCGGTTGGGCGGCAGGTAGCTGCCCGTGCCGAGCACGCGGGAATAGAGTGTCGATTGGGCCATCATGTCTTCGAGGAAAGCGCGGCGGAAGGCTCGGCTGACTGGCCAGCGGACGGGCTCGCCGGCCCGGCCCCGTTCGCTTCGCGTTCACTTTCGCCCAATGGCGCGGCATTCTCCGCCATTGCTCGCGAAAGGCGCTCCAGCACGCCATTTTTGACGGCATCATACCCGCGTTTGATCGCCCACTCAAACGCGTGCGCATCCGCGGAGCCGTGACTCTTGATGACAAGACTGCGCAATCCGAGCAGCGCGGCTCCATTGTACTGTCGATGATCGACTCGCCGCTTGAAGCGCATCAGCACCGGCAGCGCGAGAATCGCCATCAGCTTGGTCAGCCACGAGCGGCTGAACTCTTCCTTGATGAAATCGGCAAGCATCTGTGCCAGACCCTCAGAGGTCTTCAACGCGACGTTGCCGACAAAACCGTCGCAAACGATCACGTCGACCGTGCCCTTAAAGATGTCATTGCCTTCGACGTTGCCACGGAAATTCAACGTGCTCGCGCGCAGCAGCTCGCCCGCGCGCTTGATCGTTTCGTTCCCCTTGATGACTTCCTCGCCGATGTTGAGCAGACCGATCGTCGGCCGTTCCTTGCCTTCGAGCGCCGCGACGAGCGCGTGCCCCATTTCGGCGAATTGCAGCAGATGCTGCGGCTCGCAATCGACGTTCGCGCCGAGGTCGAGCATCATCGTGTAGCCCGTCGGATTGGGCAGCGCAAACGCGATCGCGGGCCGCTCGATGCCGGGCAGCGTCTTCAGCACGTAGCGGGACACGGCCATCAGCGCGCCCGTGTTGCCCGCGGACACGCAAGCCTGTGCGGCGCCGTCCTTCACGTGATTGAGCGCCACGCGCATAGAAGAATCCTTCTTCTTGCGCAACGCCACTTCGACGGGATCGTCCATCGCGATCACCTCGGTGGCTGGCACGATGGACAGCGCCGGCTCGTTGAGCGCCTTATGTTTCTTCAGTTGCGCCCGGATCGCGCTTTCAACGCCGACGAGCAGCAATTGCGCGTCGGGATGCGAGCGGACGAATTTGATTGCAGCGGGAACGGTCACGGACGGGCCGTGGTCGCCTCCCATGCAATCGATTGTGAGCTTTACAGTCATGGAATGCGACGAATTTCAGGCACAAAAAAGCGGCAGTTGAATGCCGCCTTTTTGTTGAGCCAGGAAAGTGTCAAGCGAACCGGGTGTCGCGCGAAAAGCCCGAATCATCATCAGGCGCGCGCCACGGAGACGGAAACGCTTAGTCGTTCTTCGTCTTGACGACTTTCTTGCCGCGATAGTAGCCGTTCGGGCTGATGTGGTGACGCAGATGCACTTCACCCGTGCTCGGCTCGACGGCAAGCGGCGCAGCCGTCAGGAAATCGTGCGAACGGTGCATGCCGCGCTTGGACGGCGACTTCTTGTTTTGCTGAACTGCCATGACTAACTCCTAAAAATTTTCCGGATTCTAACACAGCCCGATCCGGCGCTTCACTACCCCGGCCCTGCGGCCTCACGCCTTCCCGCGCCCCAACTAATGTGTATTGCCGCCACCCTTTTTCAGCGCCTCGAGCGCCGCAAAAGGGTTCGGCCGGCCGCTTTCGCCCGCAGCGGTTTCGTCGGGCGCATCGTCGCCCGCATCGGCCGCAGGACCGCTCGCGCCCGATGCGAGGCTTTCGTGTACCGCCGGACAGACTTCGTGCTTCGGCACGATCGGCAGTGAAAGCAGCAACTCCTCTTCGATCAAGTCGACGAGATCGAATTGGCGCGAGCCGACGATCACATCCACTTCATCCTCATCAAGCGGAAACTCGTCCGCCTCTTCTTCCGTCTCGACGATCCGGTACACGACGTCGATATCGAATGCCTGCCGGTACGGCGTCAGGCAGCGCTGGCACTCGAGCCACGCGGCGCCGTGCAACGCGAGCCGCAAATAAGGCTGCGGCCCTTCACTGCCGTCGTCCTGCAGTTCGGGCTGCGTCGAACCTTCCGCCTGCCAGGTGAATGCGGCGTCGCGCTCTGGCGCGTCCGCCGGCACTTCGTTTAACATGCGCGGCAACTGCGAAAGCGGCACCGCACCCGCGGCCTGCCGAGCGCTACGCGCGAATTCAAACAGATCGATCGCATGCGGATCGAGCGAAACCGCAGGCTTGCCTGAAGATGGATTCATGAGCGCTCCCCTGCCGTATCTATCCGTATCATCATCGGTATCGGCCCGCAGCCGGTAAGCTGAGCAGGCCGGTGCGACGGTTTCCCCGGCAAACGCGCCACGCCCGGAGCAGCACAGCCGGACATTCTCGCGAGACCGCTGCCGATGAAAAGCGCAAGAGCATACCCGTTTTACCTTTTTGAGTCAAATACTTAAGACCTCGCCGTCCATACTGTCGCATCTCGCCCACGACGGCGCCCTACACCACCCGATCCCTAGAATCGACACCCAGTCAGTCACCACATCATGCCGGATAACGCTTGCCGCCCGCCGCGGCTGATTCTCGCCTCCAGCTCCCGCTACCGGCGAGCGCTCCTTGAACGCCTGCGCGTGCCGTTCGATGTCGTCACGCCCGCCGTCGACGAAACGCCGCACCCGCACGAGACGCCATCCGCGACCGCCTTGCGGCTCGCCGCCGACAAGGCGCGCGCCGCCGCTGAACGCATCGCCGCCGACAGCCACCTCGGCCCTGCCGACCAAACCGGCTTCGACGGCGTGCTCGTCATCGGCTCCGACCAGGTCGCGACCTTCGACGGACTGCAAATCGGCAAACCCGGCTCGCATGCACACGCGCTCGCGCAACTGCAGGCGATGCGCGGCCGCGAAGTCGAATTCCATAGCGCGCTCTGCCTGTACGACAGCCGCTGCGGCACGCTGCAAACCGACGACATCGTGACGCGCGTGCGCTTCCGGGCGCTATCCGACATGGAACTCGACGCCTATTTGCACGCCGAGACGCCTTACGACGTGGCGGGCAGCGCGAAATCGGAAGGTCTCGGCATCGCGCTGCTCGACGCGATCGACTCCGACGACCCGACCGCGCTTGTCGGCCTGCCGCTCATCGCGCTCACACGAATGCTGCGCACGGCCGGCTACCCGCTTTTCGGCACGCAGGCTCAGGCCACAACGGGAGACGCCACGCAATGACGGCTGGCACGCTTTACCTGATTCCGAACACGCTCGGCGAGAGCGACGCCGCACTGCTCGCGGCCGTGCTGCCCGCCGCGGTGCAAACACGGGCGGCATCGCTTCGCTACTACATCGGCGAAAACGCGAAAACGACCCGCGCGTTCCTGAAGAAAATCGGCACCGAACAGCCGATCCAGGAAATCGAGATTCGCGAGTTGAACGTGAAGACGCCCGCCGGCGCGATCGACGGATTGCTTGCGCCGATCATCGCCGGAGCCGATGCAGGACTCGTGTCGGAAGCCGGCTGCCCGGCGGTCGCGGACCCCGGCGCGCTGCTCGTGCGGCGCGCGCACGAGCGCGGCGTGAAAGTCGTACCGATGGTCGGACCAAGCTCGATTCTGCTCGCGCTGATGGCATCCGGGCTGAACGGGCAAAGTTTCGCGTTTCACGGCTATCTGCCCGTCGATGCCGCCGCGCGCACGAAGCGGCTGCGCGAACTCGAACAGCAGTCGCGCAAGGCGAACCAGACGCAGATTTTCATCGAAACGCCATATCGCAATCAGCCGATGCTCGATGCGCTCGTCGAAACTTGCGCGCCGTCGACGCTCGTGTGCGTCGCGGCCGATCTGACGCTGCCGACCGAAACGATCGTGAGCCGCCCGGCCGGCGGATGGAAAAAGGCGCCTGTGCCGGATCTGCACAAGCGCCCTGCGATTTTTCTGCTGCTGGCGAATTGAGCGGCCGAGTCGGAAGGCGCGGCGCACCGGCGGCACACGCCGGCGCGCCGCCACGCCTCAGCGCAGCTTCAACTCGCCGCCGACGGCCGCCGCCTTCATCGCCGCCGAACCGAGCGCCGCGCCGAACCGGCGCGCGACGCGATCGCCCAGGCTTTCCTTGACCGTATAGTCGACGAGATCGGGCGCCTTTAGCAGATCGCGCGCGACGCTGTCGGTCGTGCCGAAACCGTCGGCAAGGCCGAGTTCGATGCTCTTCGCGCCCGTCCAGAAAAGCCCGGAGAAGAGATCGGGCGTCTCGTGCAGACGCGCGCCGCGGCCGTCCTTCACCGCCTTGATGAACTGCGCATGGATTTCGTCGAGCATCTGCTGCGCATGTGCGTTCATCTTCGGCGTTTCGGGCGAGAACGGATCGAAGAAGCCCTTGTTCTCTCCCGACGTATGCATCCGCCGCTCGACGCCGAGCTTATCCATCAGCCCGGTAAAGCCGAAGCCCTCCATCAGCACGCCGATCGAGCCGACGACGCTCGCTTTGTCAACGAAGATCTTGTCAGCCGCCGACGCGATGTAATAGCCGCCGGACGCGCAAATATCCGTGACGACGACATAAAGGGGCTTATCGGGATACTTCTTGCGCAGCCGGCGGATCTCGTCATAGACGATGCCCGCCTGCACCGGGCTGCCGCCCGGGCTGTTGATGCGCAGCACGACGCCCGCAGTGCCGCTGTCCTCGAACGCTTGATCGAGCGCTGTGTTGATGTCCTCGGCATTCGCATTCGTGCCGGCCGCGATTTCGCCATCGATCGTCACGAGCGCGGTATGGCGGCCGCTCGCGAGCTTCGCACCCTCGCCGGCAAATTTGACGAGCCCGACGACGAACGCGATGAGCAGAAACAAGAACACGAACCGGAAGAAGATCTTCCAACGGCGCGCGGCGCGCTGCTCGTGGATGGCCGCGAGCGCGATGCGCTCGAGCGCCGCGCGCTCCCAGCCAGGCTCCCGGGCAGCGGCATTCGACGCGGACGGCGTGGGTGAATCGGGTGGAGTAATGTGATCGGCCATGTATCGTTATCTGAAATCAGGAAGAAGCCGGACGCAGGTCGCCGTCGGGCTGCCAGAACACCGCGCGGCCGTCGGGCGTATCCCGTTCGTCGACCTTGACGGAGCGCAACCGCGCGCCGCGGCACGGGCCACCGACGCACTGCCCCGTGTCCGGAGCATAAATCGCGCCATGCGTCGCGCACATCAAGTATAAGCCGGACGACTCGAAGAACTGCCCTTCGACCCAGTCCAGCTCCATCGGAACGTGCGCACAGCGGTTTAGATAACCATACGCGCGGCCGTCGTAGCGAACGAAGAATACGACGGCGGGCTCGCCGCGCAACGTGGCGTCGACCCGCACGCCGCGGCCGCCGTCGACGAGCGCGTTGGACGCGCACACGCGCAGCGCAAGCGCGCCGTCTGCCTGATCGCTCATGCGTGCTCCCGCAGCCAGCCGGCGAGCGCGCCGACGTCGGGCGCGATGAAGCGCGGCGACAACGCCGCAAGCGCGTCGGTCGAATGCGCGCCGTATGCGACGCCGACTCCCGCCGCGCCCGCGCTCGCCGCCATTTGCAGATCGTGCGTCGTGTCGCCGATCATCAGCGTGCGCGACAAATCCTGCCCCAATTCGCGCGTCAACTCCTGCAGCATCGCCGGATGCGGCTTCGAGAACGTCTCGTCCGCGCAGCGCGTGCCGTCGAACAGGCTCGTGAGCTTGGCGTCGGCGAGCGCGCGGTTCAGGCCGACGCGCCCCTTGCCCGTGGCCACCGCCAACAAATAGCCGGCTTCGCGCAACTCGTCGAGCAACTCCCGCACGCCCGCGAACAGCTCAGTGCGCTGGTCCTGCAGCAAATAATGAAAGCGGTAGCGTTCCGCGAGACGGGGGTAGTCCGCGGGATCAAGGCTCGGCGCGGTCACGGCGAGCGCGTCGCGTAAGCCGAGGCCGATCACGTAGCGGGAGGACTCGTCGGACGGCGTGGGCAAGCCAAGATCGCGGCAGGCCGCCTGGATACAGCGCGCGATGTGCGCGGTCGAATCCATCAGCGTGCCGTCCCAGTCGAAGACGATCAGGTCAAATTGCTGTCGAGCCATGCATGTCGCGCGTATCGCGCAGGTCAGTGAGTTGGCCGAGAAAGCGTCGGCAATCGGCGGGCAGCGGCGCGTCGAATTGCAGCAGCTCGCCCGTCAACGGATGCGCGAGGCGCAACCGGTGCGCATGCAGGAACATCCGCTTGAGCGAGGGCACCGCGCTCGCACGCGCCAGCGCCTTGTTCAGCGCGAAATCGCCATACTTCGCATCGCCGACGATCGGCAAGCCCAGATGAGCGAGATGCACCCGAATCTGATGGGTCCGGCCCGTTTTGAGTTCCGCCTCCAGCAATACGTAATCCGGCCAGCGCTCGACGAGATTGAATATCGTGTGCGACGGCAGCCCGTCGTCCTGGACGCGCACGCGCCGCTCGCCGTCCGGCGTCGAATATTTGAAGAGCGGCGCCTTCACCGCGCGGCGGCGCCCCCAGTCGGGCGCCCAGTGGCCGTGCGCGCACGCGAAATAGCGCTTGTCCATCCGGTTGTCGCGAATCTGCTCGTGCAAGCCGACGAGCGCCGAGCGTTTTTTCGCAAGCATCAGAATGCCCGACGTTTCGCGATCGAGCCGGTGCGCGAGTTCGAGAAACTTCGCGTGCGGCCGTGCGCGGCGCATCTGCTCGATCACGCCGAACGCGACGCCGCTGCCGCCGTGCACGGCGACGCCTGCCGGTTTGTTCAGCGCGATGATCGCATCGTCCTCGAACAGAATGTCGAATTCGGCTGCCGGCACTTCCGCCGCGCGCGCGGGATCGGCCGCGGCGACGCGCACGGGCGGCACGCGCACGACGTCGCCGTAAGCGAGCCGGTACTGCGCGTCGACCCGGCCCTTATTCACGCGGACTTCGCCGCTGCGCAAGATCCGGTAAATATGACTCTTCGGCACGCCCTTGCATACGCGCAGCAGAAAATTGTCGATCCGCTGACCGGCCGTGTTTTCGTCGATTTCGACCAGCGAAACTTGACCGCTTGCTACCGGATTTTGGGAAATTTTGCCTAGCTCATTCATACTGAATATAATTTTGCACAGCTTTCCGCAGCGAAACGACCTGATCGGCCGTTTCGGGCGGGCTGCACGAGGCGCAAGCGCAAACTGCTATTTTACTTGCGCCCGGGGCGCGCTGCTCGCCCTCATGAGTGAAACAAGCAGCAAGTTGCACGCACGGCACCTCGCTCAGGCAGGGATCGCGCCCACAGGCGGATTCGGTCCGAGCCGTGCCGCGGTAACGGAATGTTGGACAAAAAGAATTTGATTGGAAGCTGCGGCGCGGCGCATCGCAGGCACGGCACGGCTTCCTGTTGCGAATAGAACGGCGTGCGCCCGATGTGGTCCTGCAAGAAGCGCGGGACTTGGCGACGTCAAACCAAGGAAGAACACCCCAGACGGGAAAGTCGGGCTGGATTCGATACTCCCCGCTGCGGCCGAACCGCCGCACCTGCCGCCCTCCGGCGCCGCGCGCACCTTGCGCCGCGCCCGCGGCGGTGCCCGGTCGGAGCTCGGTGCGCCGTCAAGGCGCGCGGAGTGTCGACGCCGTGTGCTTTGAAGCCGTGTTCGCAGGTGCCCATTGGCCGAAGCCCGTCGTTCGGGCTCGCGCCTATCCAGGCCATTTTCCCGCCCTCATTCCCGCTCCAGCGTGCTTGTGACAACACAATAATGCGCGGCTTGCCGTCGCCTGCGTCGCTTGGCTCAAGGGCCTGGACGTCGGCGGTCGAGCCGCTGGAGTCGTTCAATGAAACGCATGCTGTTCAATGCAACGCAGCAAGAAGAACTGCGCGTCGCCATCGTCGATGGGCAAAAGCTCATCGACATCGACATCGAAACCGCCGGACGCGAACAGCGTAAAGGCAATATCTACAAAGGCGTCGTCACCCGCATCGAGCCGTCGCTCGAGGCCTGCTTCGTCAACTACGGCGAAGACCGCCACGGCTTCCTGCCGTTCAAGGAAGTCGCCCGCCAGTACTTCAAGGACGGCGTCGACATGCGCTCCGCGCGCATCCAGGACGCGCTGCGCGAGGGCCAGGAGCTGATCGTCCAGGTCGAGAAGGAGGAGCGCGGCAACAAGGGCGCGGCGCTCACCACGTTCATCTCGCTCGCCGGCCGCTATCTCGTGCTGATGCCGAACAACCCGCGCGGCGGCGGCGTGTCGCGCCGGATCGAGGGCGACGAGCGCCAGGAACTGCGCGAAACGATGGCGCAGCTCGAAATCCCCGACGGCATGAGCATGATCGCCCGCACCGCGGGAATCGGCCGCAGCGCCGAGGAACTGCAATGGGATTTGAACTACCTGTTGCAGCTTTGGCGCGCGATCGAGGCCGCGTCGCAAAGCGGCCGCGCCGGCGAGCCGATGCTGATCTATCTCGAATCGAGCCTCGTGATCCGCGCGATCCGAGACTATTTCCAGCCGGATATCGGCGAGATCCTGATCGACACGACCGACATCTACGATCAGGCCCGCGCGTTCATGGACATCGTGATGCCCGACAATGTCGGCAAAGTGAAGCGCTATCACGACGACGTCCCCCTCTTCTCCCGCTTTCAGATCGAGCACCAGATCGAGACCGCATACTCGCGCACGGTGCCGCTGCCGTCGGGCGGCGCGATCGTGATCGACCACACCGAGGCGCTCGTCGCGATCGACGTGAACTCGGCGCGCGCGACCAAAGGCGCGGACATCGAGGAAACCGCGACCCGCACGAACCTCGAGGCGGCCGACGAAGTCGCGCGCCAGTTGCGGCTGCGCGACCTGGGCGGCCTGATCGTGATCGATTTCATCGACATGGAATCGGCCAAGAGCCAGCGCGAAGTCGAGCAGCGTCTGAAGGACGCGCTGAAGCACGACCGCGCGCGCGTGCAGATGGGCAAGATCTCGCGTTTCGGCCTGATGGAGCTGTCGCGGCAGCGGCTGCGCCCGGCGCTGTCCGAGGGCAGCCACGTCACCTGCCCGCGCTGCAACGGCACGGGCCATATCCGCGATACCGAATCGTCCGCGCTGCAAGTGCTGCGGATCATTCAGGAAGAAGCGATGAAGGAAAACACCGCGGCGATCCATTGCCAAGTGCCCGTCGAGGTGACCGCGTTCCTGCTCAACGAAAAGCGCCAGGAAATCAACAAGATCGAGTCGCGCTTCAAGGTCGGCGTCGTGCTGATCCCGAACAAGCATCTCGATACGCCGCACTACAAGCTCGAGCGCCTGCGCCACGACGATGCGCGCCTGGACGATCCGCGCGCGTCGTGGAAGATGGCCGAGGAAGCGGCCCGCGAACTCGAGGCGGAAACCGGCTACAGCAAGCGAGCCGAAGAGGCGAAACCGCGCCAGGAAGCCGCCGTCAAGGGCATTACGCCCGAGCGGCCGGCGCCGCAACGTCAGCAGCCACCCGTGCAGCAACCCGCGCCCGTGGCAGCCGCGCCGGCGGCCGGCGGCTTCGTCAAATGGCTAAAGAGCCTGTTCGGCGTGCAGCCGCAACCGGCCGCGGCCCCCGCTGCCGCACCGGCCGCCCAGGAACCGGCGGCGCGTCCGGCGCGCGAGCGCGGCGAGAAGGCAGAGCGCGGCGGCGAACGCAACCGCAACCGCCGCGGCAACGGCGCGCAGCAGACGGGCGGCCGCGAGCAGACTTCGGCGGGCACGCGTGGCCAGTCGCCGCGCGCCGAGCGCGAGGGTAAGGACAACCGCGAGCCGCGGGAAAGCCGTGAGGGCCGTGAAAATCGCGACGCGCGCGAAGGCCGCGAGAGCCGCGGCGGCCGCGACCAGCGCGAAGGCCGCGAGCCGCGCGAGGCTCGCGAGCCGCGTGAACAGCGCGAGCCGCGCGAGCGAGTCGAAACGCTCGACGGCGAGCCGGCTGCGCGCGGCGAGCGTCGCGAACGGGGTGAACGGGGCGACCGCCGTAAGCCGGTCCAGCACGTCGCCACGCTCGAAACGGTCAATCGCGGCGAAAGCGCGCATGTGGAGCCTGTCGAAAAAGCCGAGCCGTTGCCCGGTACGGATATCGGCGCCGACGCCGATACGCTCGCGCGCGACGGCGACGAACGCCGCCGCCGCCGCCGCGGCCGCCGTGGCGGCCGCCGCGAGCGCGACGAGGAGACCGCAATCGGCACGGCACAACCGGCCCAAGCGGACGAACACGTGACGGTGCAAGCACAAGCCCCGGCCGCGCAAGCGCCGCAGCAGGCGGCACCGGATACCGGCCGCGAAGTGCATCACGTTACACAAGCGGAAGTCGCCGCGAGCGTCACGGCCGTGGCCGCGGCAACGGCCGCCGTCGCGCCCGCCGCTCACGACGTCGGCAATGTGAAGGCGGAGCCGCTCGCGACAGCCGCGGACGTGCCTGCCGCTCATGACGCGCAACCGGCGCTGCCGCCGGCGCAAGCCGTCGAGACCGCAGCCGATGCCGCGCCCGCTGTACCCGTCGCACCCGTCACATCTGTCGCGCCTGCGGCGCCGGCCGAGGTTGTCGCGGCGCCCGGCGACGCGGGCGTCACGCCAGCTCCGGTCGGCAGCGCGGCCGCAGAAACCGTATCGGTTCCGAGCGACAGCGTCCGGACGGAAGACGCCGCGCCGGCCGTCGCCGCGCAAGCGCACACGCATGCCGCGCCTGCGGCAGAGGCCGCAATTGAACCGGCGATCGAACCCGCGATTGAACCGGCGCGCGCCGTAGCCGAGGCGCCGGCTTCGGCCGCCGCGGAACCGCCGCCTGCGAGCATCGCCGCCGCGCCGATCGATGCGAACGTCGATCAAGTCCCGCAGCACGCTCCGGCGCCCGCCGCCGTGGCGGCCGACATGCCCGCGGCAGCGCCTGCCGCCGCCGCGCAGCCAGTCGATGTGCAAGCCGCGGGCGCATCGGACCTCGGTTCGGTGCTGGCGGCTGCCGGGCTCGTCTGGGTCAACACCGACACGAACAAGCTGCGCGCCGCGCAAGCGGCCGCTGCGCATGTTGCGCAGCCGGTCCGTGTGCCGCGCGAGCGCAAGCCGTTGCCGCCAGTCGACACGACGCCGATGCAGCAAATCGAAACGACGCACCGCTGATCCAGCCGCGTCCGCCATCCGGGCCGCCTTTCGAAACGGCTCGGATGGCCGGCGGACGCCAGCAAACCCCACGTTCCGAAAAACGTGGGGTTTTGTTTTTTCATCCCCGGCCATAAGAACGGCCAAGGCTCAAGCAATCGGATAAGCCGCGCATGAAGGCCGGCAATACCGCGCCGCAACATGCCGACCGTGTGACGGATGCGCCGCCCTTACTTGCGTCTGTGCTGCATTTTCACGGATTTCCCTGTCCGGTTCCGCCCGCCACTTCCGGCTAAAATGGAAGCCCGGCCCTTCCCGCGACGCCCATGCCCCAACGCTTCATTCCCGTGACCCCGATCAGCGCGCCCCCCGCCGCATTCGACACGCCGCTCGAGCCGACCGGCATGCTGCGCGACGCGCTCGCGCGGCCGCTGCGCGACTTGCGCATCTCCGTCACGGATCGCTGCAATTTCCGATGCGTGTACTGCATGCCGCGCGCCGTGTTCGGCAACGACTATCCGTTCCTGCCGCACGACGCGCTGCTCAGGTTCGAGGAGGTCGAACGGCTCGCACGGATTTTCGTCGCGCATGGCGTCGAGAAAATCCGCATCACCGGCGGCGAACCGTTGTTGCGCAAGAATATCGAATTTCTGATCGAGCGGCTCGCGCGGCTCGAAACCGTGAGCGCCCGTCCGCTCGACTTGACGCTGACGACCAACGGCTCGCTGCTCGCCCGCAAGGCGCAACGCCTGAAGGAGGCGGGGCTCACGCGCGTGAGCGTGAGTCTCGACGCGCTCGACGAATCGCTTTTCAAACGCATGAACGACGCCGACTTCTCGAGCGCCGACGTCCTCGACGGCATCTTCGCCGCGCAAGCCGCCGGACTGGAGCCGGTCAAGGTCAACATGGTCGTCAAGCGCGGCACGAACGACGCGCAAATCGTGCCGATGGCGCGCCGCTTCAAAGGCACGGGCGTCGTGCTGCGCTTCATCGAATATATGGACGTCGGCACGTCGAACGGCTGGAATCTGGCCGAAGTGCTGCCGTCCGCCGACGTGGTCGCGCGCATCGCCGAGCACTTCCCGGTCGTGCCGCTCGAACGGCACACGCCGTCCGAAACCGCGCAACGCTGGCGCTATGCGGACGGCGGCGGCGAGATCGGCATGATCTCGAGTGTCACGCGGGCATTCTGCGGCGATTGCACGCGCGCGCGCCTGTCGACGGAGGGCAAGCTGTATCTGTGCTTGTTCGCGTCGTCCGGTCACGATCTGCGCAGCCTCATGCGCGGCGGCGCGAGCGATGGCCAACTCGCCGCCGCGATCTCCCGCATCTGGCGTGCGCGCACCGACCGCTACTCGCAATTGCGCGGCAGTGCGCCAGCGAGCGGTCACGACAACGGCGACGCAAAACGCGTCGAAATGTCCTATATCGGCGGCTAGGGCAGCCGCTCACTGCCAGCATGACCACCGGCCCGCATCCGTCCACCGCCGTCACCGGCCTGCTGCTCGCGGGCGGCCGGGGCATGAGGATGGGCGGTCTCGACAAAGGGCTGCAGCCGCTGCGCGGCGAGCCGCTCGCGCTGCACGTGCTGCGCCGGCTTGCGCCGCAAGTCGATGCGCTCGTCATCAGCGCCAATCGTCATCTCGACGCCTATGCGGCGCTCGGCGCGCCATTTCATGCGCGCATCGTCGCGGATATGCCCATCGCAAGCGAGCTTGCCGCACCAAGCCGCGGCGCGGACGGGCAGCCAGCCGATGCGCGGAGGGCTCATCCTTGCGCGGCGCAACCGGATGTCGGCCATACCTTTGCGGGATACGCCACCACCGCAGCCGGACATGCGGATGCCGACGCCGCCGATGCGCGCGCGGCCGGCACAGCACGCTCGCCGGCCTCGAACCCGCGCCCGATGACACGCCCGGCACCGGCGAATACGCATCGCGCCGACGCCGGCGACGCCCGCCTCCACCCGATGCCCGGCGACGCCGATCTCCCCGCCGCCGGCAGCAGCGGCGAATTCGCCGGCCCGCTCGCGGGCCTCCTCGCCGGGATGCGGATGGCCGGCACGCCGCGCGTGCTGTGCGTGCCATGCGATTCGCCGCTGCTGCCCGCCGACCTTGCCACCCGGCTTGCGGCCGCGCTCGACGCGCAGCGCGCGGACATCGCATTCGCGACGACCCTCGACGCAAGCGGCGGCATAGCGCCTCATCCCGTGTTCGCGCTCATCAACACCGCGCTCGCCGACGATCTGTATGCATGTCTTGCGGCAGGCCAACGCCGAGTACGCGCGTGGTACGCACGCCACAAGACGATCGAAGTGCCATTTGACGACGAGCGAGCGTTTTACAATGCAAATTCTTTGCGGGACTTGGCCGGCCTCGAGCGCGCTTGACGGATAGCGCATCGTTTCCGCCCGGCGCATCCGTCCCGCACGCATCGAAAACGCGGTGCCCGGCGCCCCGGATACGAACCCAATAATTCGCCGTCTGACGGCGCCACGTCACTCATGACCACGCAGACCACACCGCCCTCCGCCACCTCGCCGAAGCTCGCCGCCGTGCTGAGCGTCGACGATGCGCGCGCGCTGGCGCTGCGTTTCGTTTCGCCGGTCGTGCAAACCGAGGCTGTCGCGCTGCGCGATGCGCTGGGCCGCGTACTCGCGGAAGATGTCGTGTCGCCGTTCAACATTCCCGCCTACGACAACGCCGCGATGGACGGCTACGCATTCGACGGTGCGGCGCTCGACGCGCCGGCTGCCGACGGTGTGCTCGCACTCACGGTCGCCGGCCGCGCGCTCGCCGGCCATCCGTTTGACGGCGCGCGCATCGCGCCCGGCGCGTGCGTGCGGATCATGACCGGCGCGCCGATGCCAGACGGCTGTGACACCGTGATTGCACAGGAAAAAGTCGAAGCGGCTGGCGACGTGGTGCGCTTTGCCGCATCGGCCGTCATGCGCGGCGCCAATTGCCGGCGCGCGGGCGAGGATCTGGCGCGCGGCGCCAGTGCGCTTGCCGCGGGCCGCATCGTGCGCGCGGCCGACCTCGGCCTGCTCGCGTCGCTCGGCCTCACCGAAATCGCGGTACGTCGCCGGGTGCGCGTGGCGTTCTTTTCAACCGGCGATGAACTCCATCCGCCCGGCGAGCCGCTGCCCGCCGGCGGCCTCTACGACAGCAATCGCGCGACGCTGTTCGGCATGCTGACGCGCATCGGTGCCGATACACTCGATCTCGGCATCGTCCGCGACGATCCCGGCGCGCTCGAAGACACACTGCGCCGGGGCGCCGCGCATGCCGACGCGGTGATCACATCGGGCGGCGTGTCGGTCGGCGATGCGGACTTCACCCGCGCGCTGCTCGGCAAGCTCGGCGACGTCACGTTCGCCCACGTCGCGATGCGCCCCGGCCGCCCGCTGGCATGCGGGCGCATCTGGCCGGCCGAGCGCGGCGCGCGCTCGGCGCTGTTCTTCGGGCTTCCCGGCAATCCGGTCGCGGTCGTCGCGACGTTTCACGCGCTCGTGCGCGACGCGCTGCTTGCGATGATGGGTACCGATCCGCGCCCCGAACACCGCTATCTGGCCGTCTGCACGGCGCCACTCGCGAAGCGCGCGGGCCGCACCGAATATCTGCGCGGCCATGCGACGCGCGACGCGAGCGGCGTCTGGCGCGTCGCGCCCACTGGCTCGCAAAGTTCGGCGTCGCTCAAGAGCCTGAGCGACGCAAACTGCTTCATCGTGCTCGCGGCCGATGCCGCCGATGTCGACGCTGGCGCGACGGTCGACATCCTGCCGTTCGACGGCACTCTCTGAATTCGTTCTCAGCATTTCCACGGGGCAACTCGCATATGAAAAAACAAATCTCATCGATCGCGCCGGGGCAGACCGCGAAAGCACTGATCCTCGTCTATCTGACGTTCAGCGTGCCGATCGTGCTGCTCGGCATTCTCGTTGCATTCGTCCGCTATGGCGCGGTCGAGTTGAGTACGATCTTCAGCGCGCTGCTGCTGAATGCGATTCTCGGCTTCGTGTTGCTGTGGATCGCGTGCCACGCGTACAACTGGGTTGCGTCACGTTTCGGCGGCATTGAGATCGTGCTGTCGGACGCGCCGGAAGAGGCATAAGCACCGTGCGCGCGCCGGCCGAGGTCGATCCCGCGCAAGCGCTGTTCGGCGCACGGCCGTCTGCCGAAGCGCTCGCCGCGCACTCGCCGGCCATCTGCTGTATTTGCATAGCGTCTCGTCGTTCGTCGGCCGGCGCGGCCTGTTGCTCGACGATTGACATGTGCGGCCGGTACAGCGCGGCGCACAAGCGCATACCGCACGCCGCCGAGCCAGCCACCGGCGGTAAACCGGCCCGGCCACCCCAAAAAACGGGGCGCACGCAGCGCCCCGTTTTTCATCCGGCCACGCCGGGGCGACGTATCCGCCCCGCGCATCTCCGCTTCAGCTCTCGTCCGCTTCCACGCCGTCGCTGCCCAGCAAACCGTTCGAAACGTCGCCCGGCAACGCCTCGACCTGCTTGAGCTTGCGGTTCATCACACGCGTGCGCTGCTCGGCCGCCTCGATCGAGCGCGTGACCGACTCGAGCTGGGACTTGGTCCGCGCGAGCACGTCGCCAAACTTGCCGAACTCGGTCTTCACCGCGCCGAGCACCTGCCAGACTTCGCTCGAACGCTTCTCGATCGCCAACGTGCGGAAGCCCATCTGCAAGCTGTTGAGCAACGCGGTCAACGTCGTCGGCCCCGCGACAGTCACCCGGTAATCGCGTTGCAGCAGATCGGTGAGCCCAGGGCGGCGCAGAATTTCCGCATAGAGCCCTTCGGTCGGCAGGAACAGTAGCGCGAAATCGGTCGTGTGCGGCGGCGCGACGTATTTCTCCGCAATCGTGCGCGCTTCGGCGCGCACCCGCGCTTCGAGCGCGCGCGCGGCTTCGTCGACGGCCGCCGTATCCGCACGCTCCTGCGCGTCGATCAGGCGCTCGTAATCCTCACGCGGAAACTTCGCGTCGATCGGCAGCCATACCGGCTGCGCGTCGCTTCCCGCGCCCGCATCGGAGCGCCCAGGCAGCCGGATCGCGAATTCGACGCGCTCGTTGCTCTTCGGCACTGTCGCGACGTTCTTCGCGTACTGGTCGGGCGTGAGCATCTGCTCGAGCAATGCCTCGAGCTGCACTTCGCCCCAGGTGCCGCGCGTCTTCACGTTCGTCAGCACCTTCTTCAGATCGCCGACGCCCGCGGCGAGCGTTTGCATCTCGCCAAGCCCGCGATGCACCTGCTCGAGCCGGTCGGACACGAGCTTGAACGATTCGCCAAGGCGCTGCTCGAGCGTCGCATGCAGTTTCTCGTCGACCGTGCGGCGCATCTCGTCGAGCTTCGCGGCATTGTTTGCTTCGATTTCCTTCAAGCGCGTCTCGAGCGTTGCGCGCACCTCGCCGAGACGGCGATCGTTCGCATCGCTCAGATGCTTCAGTTGCTGATTGAGCGTGTCGCCGAACGCCTTGAGCGCGACGCCCTGCTCTTCGCGCGCGAGCTGCGACTGACGCGCGAGCGCGTCGCGCATCGCGTCGAACTGCTGCGCGTTGCCGGAGACGAGCTTCGCGAGCTGCTGCGCGAATCCGTCGATCTGATTGTTCTGCACGGTCGCAACGCTCGTGAGCTGCGCGGCAAGCGTCTGCTGCAATTGCGAAAAACTGCCGGACAGCTCGGTGCGCGAGCCGCGCGCGCTGTCGGCGATCTGCGTGCGCAGTTCGCGCTCGACACGCTCGAACGCGTGCGCATGCCGGTCGTTCGCATCGTCGATCTGCTCGACGATGCGGGCGAGATCGTCGCCGCGCGCGGCACCGCGCGACGACGCGAACAGCACGACAAGCGAGACCACGAGCGCCGCCGCCAACACAACGACGACGGCGAGCCACAATGTATCGGTCATAGAAAAAACACCCAGGTCGTCAACAGGAAGATCGGCACGAGAATCGCGCACGACCAGCCGAGATAGGCAAAGAAGCTCGGCATCCGAATCCCGCGCGATTCCGCGATCGCCTTCACCATGAAGTTCGGCGCGTTGCCGATATAGCTGTTCGCGCCCATGAACACCGCGCCCGCCGAGATCGCCGCGAGCGTCGTCGCGCCCGCCGTCATCAGCGTCTGCGCGTCGCCGCCGGCGAGATTGAAGAACACGAGATAGGTCGGCGCGTTATCGAGAAACGACGACAACAGGCCGGTTGCCCAGAAGTACATCGCGTCGACCGGTTTGCCGTCGGCGCCCGTCACGAGATGGACGATCGGCGCGAACACGCCGTCGGCGCCCGCGCGCAGGATCAGGATCACCGGCGCGATCGTCACGAAAATACCGGCGAACAGCTTCGCCACCTCCTCGATCGGCGCCCAATTGAACGCGTTGCCTTCGCGCGCCGAGCGCGGCGTGACGGCGAGCGACACGAGCGCGACGGCGGCGAGCGCGACGTCGCGCACCGCGTTTTGCAGCGCGACGTGCGCGCCGAACACGTTGAACGTGACACCCGGCTTCCAAAGACCGCTCATCAGCACAAGCGCGATCACCACGCCGAGCAGCACGAAATTCAGCTTGCCTTCGATCGAGATGCCGTGCGAATCCGGCGTCGGATCGAGAAACGGATTGTTTTCCTCGCCGCCCTTGCGGTAGTAGTACGTATCGAGCACGTAGAAAAGCACAAGCAGGATGCCGCAGATAAACAGCATCGGCAGCGCGAGATGCACGGTCGTCCAGAAGAAATCGACACCGTTCAGGAAGCCGAGGAAAAGCGGCGGATCGCCGAGCGGCGACAGCGAGCCGCCCGCGTTCGCGACGAGAAAGATAAAGAACACCACCACATGCACGACGTGCTTGCGGTTGTCGTTCGCGCGCAGAAGCGGCCGAATCAACAGCATCGCGGCGCCCGTCGTCCCCATCACGCTCGCGAGCACGGTGCCGAGCGCGAGCATGCCGGTATTGAGCTTCGGCGTGCCGTGCAAATTGCCGCGCACGCAGATGCCGCCCGCGACCGTATAGAGCGCGCCCAGCAGCACGATGAACGGAATGTATTCGTCGAACAGCGCGTGCACCAGCGTACCGAGCGCGGCGAGCGCGCCGAATGTCGCGGCAAACGGAATCAGAAACGCAATCGCCCAAGCCGCGGCGATCTTGCCGAAATGGTGATGCCAGAACACGGGCGCGATCAGCGGAAACAGCGCGATCGACAGCAGGATGCCGGCGAACGGAATCGCCCAGAACGCGGAAAGCGCGGCTGCGTCGAGCGTGGCGGCCGATGCGGGCGCGGCGGTCGCGCCGAGCATGCCTGCCAGCGTCATGCCTGCCCAGGCGGCATGTCGTTTCATGTCAAGTCCTCTTGAAGTGCGAATGGATAACGCAGCCGTCGCGATACATCGTGCGGCGCTCGCGTGAGCGCGACACCCTAAGCGGGCCGGCCCCAGTCGGCCGCCCGATGCCGACGGCGCGAGACGGCGGCTCCCTCTGAAGTTCGCCGCACGCGCGCCGCGGCAAACGAACGAAATGGACAACCGCGGCACACACGCCGCGCAGCGCCGCAAGGGGGTAAGCAGCCGCATCGAGCCGCGACGCTCGATCGACGAAACGGTCGACCAGATCACCGCCGGGGACGGCGCGCGGCGCGGTGGGCCGCACATGCGCAGGCCGCGCGGCACACTGTGCGACGAAGCGTGCAAGGACGACGCAACGGGCAGCCGATGTGCGATGCGACGCGCCGCGTGACGATGACCTTCGATACCCGCCCGATTATAACGGCCGAATCTGCGCGAACATGCTTGTGCCCGCGCGCAAAACCACCCGGAATGCTTTCGTGCGGCACGCCGTCGTGCGTCGCGCCGCGCTAATTCCCCCCGCCTTCATCGCTCGGCGGTGCGATCCCGAACACTTGACGCAGATAGGCGAGATACGCTTTGTCGTCGCACATGTTCTTGCCCGGCGAATCGGACAGTTTCGCGACCGGCTGACCATTGCAACGCACCATCTTGATGACGATCTGCAGCGGGTTGTAGCCGAGATCGTTCGTCAGGTTCGTGCCGACGCCGAATGCGAGCTTGCAGCGGCCGCGGAACCGTTCGTACAGCTGCATGACTTTCGGAATATCGAGCGCGTCGGAAAACACCAGTACCTTCGTGCGCGGATCGCAGCGGTTCGCCTCGTAGTGCCGGATGAGCCGCTCTCCCCACTCGAACGGATCGCCCGAATCGTGGCGCGCGCCGTCGAAAAGCTTGCAGAAGTACATATCGAAGTCGCGCAGAAACGCGTCCATCCCGTAGACGTCCGACAGCGCGATCCCCAGATCGCCGCGATATTCCTTCGCCCACATCTCGAAGCCGTAGATCTGCGAATCGCGCAGCCGCGGGCCCAGCGCCTGGCACGCCTGCAGATACTCGTGCGCCATCGTGCCGAGCGGCGTGAGCCCGTGCTTCATCGCGTAATAGACGTTGCTCGTGCCGGCGAACTGCGGGCCGAGCCCGTTGCGCAGCGTGAGCGCGACCTCCTCGTGCCAGACCTTCGAGAAGCGCCGGCGCGTGCCGTAGTCGGCGATCTTGCAGTCGGCGAACTCGGGCTTCGCGCCGAGCAGCTTGATCTTCTCGCGCAGCCGCTCGCGCCCTTCGCGGTAGTCCGGCTCGCGCTGCGTGTTGCGGAAGTAGACTTCGTTGACGATCGCGAGCACCGGAATCTCGAACAGGATCGTATGCAGCCAGGGCCCGCGAATCTCGATGTCGATCTCGCCGTTGCCCTTCGGCGAGGGCGACACGTCGATGTACTTCTCGTTCAAATGGAAAAGCTCGAGAAAATCGACGAAATCGCTCTTCACGAAACGCAGCCGGCGCAGATAGTCAAGCTCGGGCTGCGTGAAGCGCAATCGACACAGCGCGCGGATCTCGTCGCGAATCTCGTCGACATAGGGCACGAGGTCCGCGCCCGGCGTGCGGCATTTGAACCGGTACTCGACAATCGCCGCCGGGAAATGATGCAGGACGACCTGCATCATCGTGAACTTGTACAGATCGGTATCGAGCAGCGAAGTGATGATCATGTGTCGAGGCGGCCAAAATCGAGACGAGGTTCGCGCGCGGGCGCGCAGCGCGCCCGTCTTCCCGTTCAATGTTACCCGAATGCGCGCCGCAGCCTCTGCGGCGCGCCCCGATCCGCCATAAACTAATCACGAAACGGTATAAGCCGGAACGGGCGGTGCGCGATGCGGGTTTGACGCATCAGTTACAATGCCGGTTTTGGCGCGCCGCGCCTTCCCCCGTACATATAGATACCCCGCCGCAGGAGCGTTTTGAATGACCCACGTTGTGACCGAAGCGTGCATCAAGTGCAAATACACGGATTGCGTCGATGTGTGCCCCGTGGACTGTTTCCGTGAAGGTCCGAATTTTCTCGCGATCGATCCGGACGAGTGCATCGACTGCGCGGTGTGCGTCGCCGAATGCCCGACCAATGCGATCTATGCGGAAGAGGACGTGCCGGGCGACCAGCAAAAGTTCACTCAGCTGAACGCCGAACTCGCGAAGCTCTGGCCGTCGATCACGAAAACGAAGCCCGCCCCCGCCGACGCCGACGAGTGGAAAGACGTCCAGGATAAGCTGCATCTGCTCGAGCGCTGATCGCACGCGTGCCGATCCGGTACCGGTTTGCGGCGCCGATGTGCAAAAACGATCGTCAAAGTATTGACACGGATGTAGTTAGCCAATAGAATCTCGTTTCTCTGCTGTTTGTTCCCCGATAGCTCAGTCGGTAGAGCGCCGGACTGTTAATCCGTAGGTCCCTGGTTCGAGCCCAGGTCGGGGAGCCAAGAATTGCAAAGGCCCGTGCAAGCGGGCTTTTTCATGGCCGCCTCGTCTTCCTGCTTTTGCCGGCGCGAGCGTCAAACATGCCGAACCGTTTTATTCCCCGATAGCTCAGTCGGTAGAGCGCCGGACTGTTAATCCGTAGGTCCCTGGTTCGAGCCCAGGTCGGGGAGCCAAACATAGAAGGCCCGTCGCGCGCGACGGGCCTTTTTGCTTTTCCGCGCTTTTGTCCCGCCGCGCACCTTCGCGCCGACGGCAGCATGCTAGAGTCGTGCTCTCTTCTCGACACGTCCCTGGTTCGCCGCCGATGAAAAACCGCTATTTCGCCGCTCTCTGCGCCTGCGCCACCCTCTTCTCGCTCAACGCGCCGGCCGCGCGCGGCGAGGAAGTCGCAAGCGTCAACACCAACTTCCGCCTGACCGGCTCCGACCGCGTCGTGGTCGAAGCCTACGACGATCCGCTCGTCGTGGGCGTCACGTGCTACGTGTCGCGCGCACGCACGGGCGGCATCAAGGGCAGCCTCGGCCTTGCCGAAGATCCAACCGAAACGTCGATCGCATGCCGGCAAGTCGGCCCGATCAAGTTCAGCGAACCGCTGCGGCAGCAAACCGACGTGTTCAGCGAGCGGATGTCGCTGATCTTCAAGACGCTGCACGTCGTGCGTGTCGTCGACAAGAAGCGCAACACGCTTGTCTATCTGACCTACAGCGACCGGATCGCCACCGGCAGCCCGAAGAACAGCGTGAGCGCCGTGCCGGTGCCCGCCGACACGCCGATCCCGACCAGGTAAGCGCACGTTCCGCGAAAGTCTCGCCGTGACGCGCGCCGGGCACACGCCGCGCGCTCGCGCGAACAAGTGCGCTATTGGCATACACCGCTGCTGCCGGACGCGGATTTCGTCGCGGCCGCTTACCGCGATCACGCGTTTGCGCCGCATTGGCACGATGCATACGCGGCTCCCGTCATCGAGGCGAGTGCCGAGCGTTACCTGATCGCCCGGTCGCGACGCGCCCGCCCGTCGCGCGGAACAGGGCCGGCCTCAAGTTCCCGCGCGCACCGCCGTTAAAAAGATGCACACCCGTGCCGCGCGCTGCTCCGCCAACGCAGCCCGCGAGGCGGGACGGCCGCCCCAATCGTCCCGCCCGTTTCCGCCAAGCCTGAGCGGCCCGTGCGCCGCGGCCGCGCATGAGCACAAGCGCCGTCAGACCGACGGCATCGAGCACCGAGACTACCTATGGGCCAGATCACCCTGTCGCTGAAAGAAGACACCATCGCGTCGCTGCGCAAGGACTACGACGCGTTCGTGCGCGTGTCGCTGAAACTCGACCCGCATTTCGCGACGCCATCGTTCGAGGATTTTCTGCGCGCGAAGCTGCTCGACAGCATGGTGCCGCTCACCGAGCATGCCGTACAGCGGCTGCTGCAAGGCGGTCAGTACGCGTGGGCAAAGCGCACACTCGACAAGGAATTTCCGGATGTCGTCGCCATCCTGATCCGGCAGGCAGGCGAATTCGGTTTCGGTTTCGCGTCGCGCTCGGAATGGACGCCCGACGAACTCGCCCAAGCGTGCCGCAACTGGGCAGCGGCGATCGTCTCCGGCGCGCAAGGCGATGCCGCGCTCGTCGATCCGCTCGCCGCGCAGATCAACGCAGCCGTCACCGACATTCAGATACTCGAGGAGCGGATGCAAACACCCGCGTGGCGACTCGCCGAATCGCTGCGGCAGCGCGTATACGAGGCCAAGCTCGCCTGCGAGATGAGCGTCGGCAGCGCGGCGCGCGAAAAGCTCGGCGAATTGCGTGCCCTGCTGCGGCTCGGCATTTCGCACGGTTCGTTCCAGAAGCAGGAGGCGCAGCAGATGATGGAGTATCTGCGGCTTTTGAAGCCTGAAATCTTCATGGAAGAACCTCATGACGTCTTTGCGCGGCTCGCCGCGTGGCTGCGCGGCGTATTCACGCCTGCGCAGGCGACGGCGCGCGGTGCGCAGCAGCCGTCGCAGCCGCCTGGGCAGCGGCGCCAGTCATAAACAGAACGCACGGAAAGCGGCCGACGCGAACGCAGCCGGACTGACATCGTCCAGGCAGGTTCGAGCGCCCGAATGCCGATCATCCTGACGGACGATGGCCAGCCCGGCACCTGCGCGGCTGGCTGCGCCACGCAGAAATCGGACTGGCCATCGGTTGGCGGTCCGGCTCGTCTCGAGCGAATCCGGACGCACGGCTGCGAACCGGTGTGCGGCGATCAAGCAGCTCCGGGGCAAGCCGCCCGCACCGCACCGGAACGCAAATTACTCGCCCGCGCCGGCCTTCGCGCTGCCGTTGACGGACAGCGAGCCGTTTGCCGCTCCCGCGGTGCCGTTCGCAACCCCGCTGGTTGCGCCGCCGAGCGTGGCCGTCGCGCCGTTCACCGCGCCGCCGACGGCATTGCCGGCCGCATTCGCCGCACCGTTGACGGCGCCGCCCGCCACGCCCGTTGCCGCCTTCACGGTATCGCCGGTCGCGTTCGTCGCGCCTTCGACCGCGCCGCGCGCCGTCGACTTCGCATCGGCGCCGAGTTCCGCCGCCTCGTCAGCCTTCGCCTTCGCATGGCTCTTCGCATGCGCCACATGCTTCTTCGCGGAGTGCTTCGCGGCATTCGCCGCGGCTTGCGGCGAAGCCGCCGACAGATCGCCGCTCGCGCCAAGCTGCGCGTTCACGCCGGCCTTCTGGCCGAGCACTTCGGCCGACGCGCCCGTCGAACCCTGCGTGGACACGCCTGCCGTCTGTGCGAAAGCGGAGGTCGCCAACGCCGCCGCAGCAGCACCGATCAGCATCATACGAAACTTGGACATTGCCATTCTCCTCAAGATAAGTCGTCGAAGCGACGGACGCGGACGGTCCGTCACAACCGGCTTGCCGCAACATGCGCGGCAAGTGGATGTACAGACCGGACGGTTTCGAGCGCAGTTCGCCGTTCTCGCCAACTGTTACCCACCGTTTCATTTGCTGACGACTTCGATACACTCCTTTACACACGTGCTCCCGCAACTGCCGCGCGCCGCCGGCACACGGCCGCTCACCGCGCACTTCGCTTATGATGCGCAACCGCGCCGCGCCGCGCGCATGCGTTCCTTTCGTCTCATTGCCATGCCCAATCTCGATTTCACGCTGACCGGCGAATTCGTCGAACTCCACAATCTGCTCAAGCTCACCGGACTCGCGGACAGCGGCGGCTCGGCGAAGATGCTCGTCGCATCAGGCGCCGTCAAAGTCGACGGCGCCATCGAGCTGCGCAAGACCTGCAAGATCCGCGCGGGTCAGGCGGTGCTCGTCGGCGATACGCGCATCGCCGTGCATGGCGCGCCGTAGCCGCGCTTGCCCACGCCAGCCGCATGGCCATCGGCAGCCGTAATCGACAGCGAATGCCGAAACCCGTAAGCTGATCGTCTCCCAAAAATAAGCATTGCGCAGGCAAAGCGCTTGCGCAAACGCGTCCATGCCCTCTTCCGGTTTCACACGAGCGGCCGCCGCGCCGCCTACGCTATCGCGCCATGCCGCGGACACCGCGCGCCTCGCCGCGCCGCTCGCGATCGCCCAGCTTGCGCAGATGGCGATGAGCGTCACCGACACCGTGCTGCTCGGCTCGCTCGGCCCCGACGCGCTCGCCGCCGGCGGCCTGGGCGCGAACTTCTTTTTTGTCGTCGTCACGCTGCTGCAAGGCGTGCTGACGTCGGTCAGCGTGAGCGTCGCGCACGCGCGCGGCGCGAAGGCCGAGCATCGCGTGCCGCATATCTACTGGACGGGCTTCGCGCTGTCGCTCGTGCTCACGGTGCCGGCGTTCGCGTTGCTATCGTTCGCCGAGCCGTTGCTGCGCGCGTTCGGCGAGCCGCCCACGCTCGCGCGCAACGTCGGCGAATATGCGGCCGTGCTGCGCTTCGCCGCACCCGGCAGCCTGATCGGCGTCGGGCTGATGCGCTCGTTTCTGCCGGCGATCGGCGCCGCGCGGCGGTTGCTGTGGGTATCGGTCGCCAGCGTCGGCGTCAACGCATTCCTCAACTACGGCTTGATCCACGGCGCATTCGGATTGCCGAGGCTCGGCTTTCTCGGCTCCGCGGCCGCGACGACCATCACGATCTGGCTTAGCGCAATCGCACTCGTCACGCTGCTGCACGGGCAGTCGACATTCAAGCATTTCGTCGCCGTGTCGCGGCCGCGGCTGCCGCTGATGGGCGAGCTGTTCGGCATCGGCTGGCCGGTCGCGATCACCTACGGCGTCGAATCGACGCTATTTCTCGCCACCGGCCTGAGCGTCGGCGTACTCGGCGAGGCATCGCTCGCCGCGCATCAAATCGCGCTCAACGTCGCATCGGTGGCGTTCATGGTGCCGCTCGCCATCGGGCAGGCGGCGAACGTTCGCGTCGGCTACTGGGCGGGCGCAGGCGCGGCCGTCGCCGCGCGGCACGCGGGCTTCGTCGCGCTCGGGCTCGGCATTGCGTTCATGTCGCTATCGGGGCTCGTGCTCATCGCCGCACCGCATGCGATCGTCGGCCTTTACTTGAAACTCGACGATCCGGCCAACGCGCACACGGTCGCGCTTGCGACATCGCTGCTCGGCATCGCCGCCGTGTTTCAGATCGTCGATGGAATGCAGACGGTCGGCTCGGGCTGTCTGCGCGGCCTGAAAGACACGCGCGTGCCGATGCTCGCCGCAGCGCTCGGCTACTGGGGCATCGGTTTTCCGACCGGCTACTGGTTCGCGTTCCATGCGGGGCTCGGCGCGCGCGGGCTGTGGTGGGGGCTTGCGGCCGGCCTGGCGAGCGTCGCCGTGCTGATGACCTGGCGTTTCCACCGCAAGAGCGTGGCACTGGGCGCGCACGGGTAAGCGTGTCGAGCGCCCGGGAAACCGCCCTTGATGAAGGCCGCCCCGGCGCGCGCGGGTTTGCAAGCGCGCTGATGCCGGGCCGTCTCATGCCGCTTGATCGGCTCGCTGGCCGCTGGCCGCAGCGATGCGTTTGGCCAGGCCGCGCGCATGGCGAATCGCGACGCCGGTTGCGGAATGTCGTGCCGAAGCGGCGCGGCACCGCTTCGAATGCGCCAGCCAATCGTTCCTTCGCAGACAACGCGGCTTGGCGGATTTCCCGCCGTTTCTCCGCCCCGCGCTCCCGATTTCCGGCTCCCTGGCTCTACGGCTCCCCAGCCCCTGGCCGCTCATCTATCCGGCGGCTGCCGCCTCCTTTCCACCGTTCGTTCCGCGCATCGCGCCCGCGCCACCTCTCGCTGGGCGATCCCATCCGCTTCGCATCGCGGCACAAAACCACGCGCGGCGCTATGCTTGCCGATTGAACCCGCCGTCGCGAGAACGGTGCCCGTCCCCGCAAACCTGTGCCGCGTGCGGCGCGGCGTTCCCGTGACCTAAAGGAGCCATCATGACCGAAGCAGTACGGATTGAACGCGATACGTTCGGAGAAATCGCAGTGCCGGCCGCCCGTCTATGGGGGGCGCAAACGCAGCGCTCGCTGCAAAACTTCAAGATCTCGACCGAAAAGCAATCGCCCGAGCTGATCCACGCGCTCGCACTGATCAAGCGCGCGGCGGCGGCCGTCAACCTCGAACTCGGCGTGCTGCCGGACGACAAGGCGCGCGCGATCATCGCCGCCGCCGACGAGATCATCGCGGGCCAGCACCCTGACGAGTTCCCGCTCGCGGTCTGGCAAACGGGCTCGGGCACGCAGACCAACATGAACTTGAACGAAGTGATCGCGAACCGCGCGAGCGAATTGCTCGGCGCGCAGCGCGGCGAAAATCGCAACGTGCATCCGAACGACGACGTCAATCGCGGCCAATCGTCGAACGACGTGTTTCCGACCGCGATGCACGTCGCCGCTGCGCGCGCGATCGTCGCGCATCTGCTGCCCGCGCTGCGCACGCTGCGCGCGACGCTCGACGCGAAAGCGCACGCGTTCGCCGGCATCGTGAAGATCGGCCGCACGCACCTGCAGGATGCGACGCCGCTCACGCTCGGCCAGGAGTTCTCGGGCTATGTCGCGCAGCTCGATCAGGGCATTCGCCATGTCGAATCGGCGCTGCCGCACTTGTACCAACTCGCGCAGGGCGGCACCGCGGTCGGCACCGGATTGAACGCGCATCCGCAGTTCGCCGCGCGCGTCGCGGCCGAGATCGGCCGGCTGACCGGGCTGCCGTTCGAGAGCGCGCCGAACAAATTCGAGGTGATGGCGGCGGCCGACGCGCTCGTGTTCGCGCATGGCGCGCTGAAAACCGTTGCGGCGAGCCTGATGAAGATCGCAAACGATGTGCGCTGGCTCGCGAGCGGACCGCGCTGCGGGTTCGGCGAACTTTTGATCCCGGAAAACGAGCCGGGCAGCTCGATCATGCCGGGCAAGGTCAATCCGACCCAGTCCGAAGCCGTGACGATGCTGTGCTGCCAGGTATTCGGCAACGACGTCGCGGTGAACTTCGGCGGCGCAAGCGGCAATTTCGAGCTGAACGTGTTCCGGCCGATGATCGCGCACAACGTGCTGCAATCGGTGCGGCTGCTCGCGGATGGCGCGCAAAGCTTCAACGATCATTGCGCGATCGGCATCGAGCCGAACCTCGCGCGCATCGACACGCTGCTGAACGAATCGCTGATGCTCGTGACGGCGCTCAATCCGCATATCGGCTATGACAAGGCCGCGCAGATCGCGAAGAAGGCGCACAAGGACGGCACGACGCTCAAGGCCGCGGCGCTCGCGCTCGGCTTCGTCACCGAAACGCAGTTCGACGAATGGGTGCGTCCGGAGCAGATGGTCGGCAATTAACGCGCGCGAACGGCTCGAGAAGGCGCGATACGGTGGCACCGGCGGCAGGCCGTGCCACGGGATAGGCCTGAGCGGATCGAACGAGGCGGTAGCCGCCCCAACCACATGGCACCGCTCGAAGCTCGAAGCCCGAGCCCCACGTCACCCGGCTGCGCATGCCGCCTTGGCCGGGCGACGCGCGCCGCATCGCGTGCTTAGCCGCGCCGCGCGCGTCGGGGTGCGGAGTGCGGGGTGCGCGCGCATGATCGATCCGCGGGGGCAACGCCGTCGCGCCGCCCCCGCGGGCATCCGCTCGTCACACCACCCCTTTCGCGACTTCCTCGGGCTTGAGTTCGACGATCTTGTCGAGCGCGTCCTTCACGTCCATCGCGTACTGCGCGAGGCGCTTCTGCTCGTCGGTAGCGGGCACGAACGGCGGCACCGGCACCGGATTGCCGTTCTCGTCGACTGCGACGAACACGACGAGGCAATCGGTGGTCTGGCGCAGCACGCCGCCCTTCGGGTCGCCGGCGTGCACCGATACGTGAATGTGCATGCTGGTGCGCCCCGTCGCCACGACACGCGCCTTCAATTCCACCAGATTGCCGACGAGGATCGGCCGCTGAAACCGGATGTTGCCGACACTCACCGTCACGCAATAACGGCTCGACCAGATCGCCGCGCATGCATAGGCGGTCTCGTCGATCCATTTCATCAGCGCGCCGCCATGCACCTTGCCGCCGAAATTGACGGACGTCGGCTCGGCGAGAAAGCGGAAAACGGTTTCGGTGCGATCAACAGGCGCGGTGGGAGTAGCTGGCATCTCGGCGGGCTCCAGTATTGCGGCAATGCAAAAAGACGCGTCGATTATACTGCGCCGCGACATAAAGCCGCAGCCGGCGAGCCGCTCCGCCACGGGTCCGTAGGCGTCCACCGGGCGGCGCGCGGCCGCCGGTTGCAACGCCGACGCCGGACATGCCGTCGGAACCGCGCGACCGAACCACCTCATCGCGCACCGGCAGCCTCAATTGCGAATCGTCACGCCACGGTCGATCGTGCCGTACATTTCGATGCTCCCGGTTCCGGCGCCCGCATTGGCGCCCCCTTGCGCGCAGCCCGCGCAGACGGCTGCGATCAGCAGGATCGGCGCAAGAATCTTGATTGAACGAAGCATGGTCGAGCGTGCGGCGCGCAAGGGCCGCGCGCCGCGTTTAGTCAGCGGATTGTTGCATTTTACGCGCGCCCCGCCCGCGCCGCGCATTCGATATTTCATCCAATCCGGAAACATCGGAGCCGCCAACCGTCTACACTCCCAACCGCCCCCTTCGCCCGTCAGGATCGCCCATGCCCGCCTCCGACCACCACCCATCCCTCCCCGGCCTGAACCGTATTGGCGCGCTGCTCGCCGACCCCGGACGCACCACGATGCTGTGGGCGCTGATGGACGGCAGCGCACGCCCGGCGGGCGAGTTGACGTTGATCGCCGGGCTCTCGCCTTCCGCGGCGAGCGCGCACCTCGCGCGGCTCACCGACAGCGGCCTGCTGGCGCTCGACGTGCGCGGCCGGCACCGCTACTACCGGATCGCATCGCCCGACGTCGCCGCGGCCATCGAGGCGCTGGCGAACGTCGCGCAGGCGGCGGCGCAGCAGCGTCCGGCGCTGCGCGCCGCGCGCACCGTGCCGCTCGACATGCGCTACGCCCGCACCTGCTACGACCACATGGCGGGCGAGCTCGCGGTGCAGATGTTCGACGCATTGAGCGCGCGCAGTTGGCTGACTGCCGAAAACGGCACGATCGACGTGACGGCAACGGGCACCGCGCAATTTGCGCAATGGGGCATCGACGTCGTCAGCGAGCGCGCGAAGCGCCGCCGTTTCGCATGCACGTGCGCCGACTGGAGCGAGCGGCGCCCTCACCTCGGCGGCGCGCTCGGCGCGGCGCTGCTCGGCTGCTTTCACCAGCACGGCTGGATCGAGCAGGCGGGCAAGCCGCGCGTGCTGCGCGTGACGCCGGCCGGCCAGCGCGCATTCGATGCATGGCTTACCCGCCGATGACGCGGGCTTTCATCGCTCTGACGAAACGGGCGGCGCGGACAACTCTTGTTACATGCGCATCAAATTGCATAACAAAAGACCGGCATTGAAACATGCGCAGCGGATAGAGTGGACTCATACGGCGCATGCCACGCCGGACATAACAGAGACCACACGACCATGTCAGCCGCCTGCGCTTTGCCCAATCTGCCACGCATCGCACGCTACACGATTGCCGCGGCGGCCGCGCTCGCCGCGTGGCAACCGGCTTTCGCACAAACCTTCGACGCGCGTGCCGCGGCGGCAGCCGCCACGCAGCAACCGGACGGCGATCCGCCCAGCCGCGTCGCGCGGCTGAATTATTTGTCCGGTGCCGTCACGACAGAGCCCGCGGGCGCGAGCGACTGGTCATATGCGGCCGTCAACCGTCCGCTGACGACGGGCGACCAGCTGTGGAACGATGCGGGCGCGCGCTCGGAGTTGCACATCGGTTCGAGCGCGGTGCGCCTGGGACAGTCGACGAGCCTGTCGATCCTCAATCTCGACGATACGAACGCGCAGCTCAAGGTGCCGCTCGGCACGCTGTCGACGCACGTGCGCGACTTGGCGCCCGGCACGTCGTATGAGATCGACACGCCGAATCTCGCGCTCGCCGTCGGCTCGCCCGGCGACTATCGCGTCGATGTCGCGCCCGACGGCGCGAGCACGGCCGTCACCGTGCGACGCGGCAGCGCGACCGTCTATGGCGACAATACGCAGATGCCGGTATCGGCCGACCAACGCGTCGTCTTCACGGGCACCGCGTTGCAGGTGGCGGACACCACCCCCGCACCGCCGCCCAACAGCCTCGACGAATGGGCGGCGAGCCGCGATGCGGCCGAGGAGCGCTCGGTGTCGGCACGTTACGTGTCGCGCGACATTCCCGGTTATCAGGATCTGGACGCGAACGGCACGTGGCGCGACACCCCCGACTACGGCGAAGTCTGGGTGCCGAGCGCGGTGCCGGCCGATTGGGCGCCGTACCGGACCGGCCATTGGATCTGGCAGGCGCCGTGGGGCTGGACCTGGATTGACGATCAGCCATGGGGCTTCGCGCCTTACCACTATGGCCGTTGGGCGTATGTCGGCAACGCGTGGGCATGGGTGCCCGGGCCGCTCGTCGTCAGTGCGCCGCCGCCGTGCTATGCGCCGGCGCTCGTCGCCTTCGTCGGCGGCGCGGGCGGCGGGTTCGACTGGAGCGTGAGCCTCGCGATCGGCGGCATCGCCGCGGCGGGCGTCGCGTGGTTCCCGCTCGGCCCGCGCGACCCGTGGCGGCCGAGTTGGGGCGGCTGGAGCCCGCACTACTATCAGCGCGTGAATCAAACCGTGATCGTCAACAACGGCACGATCAACACGGTCAACGTCAACAAGACGGTGAACGTGACGAACATCACGAACATCCATAACACGTATGTCAACTTCCACGCGCCGAACGCGGTGACGGCCGTGCCCGCGACGGCGTTCGTTCACGGCCAGCCAGTCGCGCATTTCGCGCAGAAGGTCGATCCGCAGCAATGGCGCAACGCACGCATCGGCTCCGGCGCGCCCGGCCTTGCGCCCGTGCGGCAGAGCTTGGCGGGCGAGTTGCGCAACGCGGTGTACCGGCCGCCCGCAGCCGTCGAACAACGCTCGATCGTCGCGACGCGCAATCCGGTCGTGCCCGCCGCCTATCGCGACCGGCTCGCCGCGCACCTGGTGCAAAGCGGCGCGCTGGTACCGGGCGCCGGCGTCCCCGTCGTGAAGACCGCTGCGCCGCCGAACTACGCGATGCGGCAGATGCACGCGATCGGCAATACCGGCGAGCCAAGCCACTGGGCGATGCGCAACGTACAGCTCGTCGACACGCACACGCCACTCGCGCCGCCGCTGCGCGGCCCGCAACCCGGCGGCGGTAATCCGGCAGCGGCCGCGCGCGCCACCCAGCGTGCGCAAGCCGGCGCACCACCCGCGAACGCGACACAACCGGAGATGCCGCAAAACAATGCTGCGCACGGGGCTTCCGTCCCGCCGAACGCAATGCGGCCGGTCAATCCCGCTCCATCGGCCAACAACGGCGTGCCGAGGCCGCCCGCGTTCGATGAGCCTTCCGTGCGCAACCATGCCGGCACGCCGGGTGACACGCCGCGCGCGCAGCCGTCATGGTCCGTCCCGCATCCGCCGATCGCGCAGCAGCGCGCAAGCGGCGCGAACGATCGGCCAGTGCCTGCGTCGGCCGCTCAATCGCGCCCGAACGGCGTGCCGGATACGTTGCCCGATTACCGGTCACCGATGCCAAGCGCACCGCCGCCGATCCGCGCGGCGCGCTCTGCGCCCACACCGCAAATGCCGTCGCCGGTAAGCCCGCAGCCGGCATGGCAAGCGCAGCGCAACGAGTTCGCCGTCCGGCAGATGCCGCACGGCACCCAGCGCGAAACGCCGCCGCCGAACGCGGCGCCGCGTAACGACTATCGTCCGCCCGCGTCCCTGCCGACAATGGAAGCGCCCCGGATCGAGCCTCGCCCCGCACCGTCACCGCAGCCCGCGCCGCGCGCGCCTTCCCCGCCCGCGCGCCAGGCACCGGCCCATCCGATGCGCCCAGATCAGCCGCACGCGTTCGACGCACACTTCAATGCACGCCGGCACACATAACGCACCCAGTAAAAAACCCATGAAATTCACGGGTTTTTTTACTCTGCAGACACGGGCCGGAACCCGCAATGCCAACGCGTCGCTCAAACCGCCATCGGCGCGGTCAATGGCTCGTGATGCCGATAGTCGACGAGCGAAAAATCCGACGGCTCGATGCGCTCGAGCCACTCCGGCTCATACTTGCCCGTCTTCGCGAACTCGGGCACCCGCTCGGCGATCTCCAGCCGCGGGCTCGCGAACGGCTCGCGCTGCAACTGCTGGTTCAGCATGTCGAGCTGATTTTCGTAAATGTGCGCATCGCCGATGAAATACGTGAACCAGCGCGGCGCATAGCCCGTCAAGCGGCCGACGAGCGACAAAAGCGCCGCGCCTTCGGCGAGATTGAAGGGCGTGCCGAGCCCGACGTCGTTGCTGCGAATGTACAGACACAGCGAGATCTCCCGCCGCTCGACGTTCGGCAAGAACTGGTACAGCAGGTGACACGCGGGTAGCGCGATTTCGTCGAGCACCGCCGGATTCCAGCCGTGGAACAGAATGCGGCGGCTCGACGGATCGCGGACAATCGTATCGAGACAATCGCGCAACTGGTCGATCGCCTTATGCATCAGCACTTTGCGCGCGTCGCCGTGCTCGAATTGCGCGACTACGCGATAGCCGCGCGACAGCGCGTCGGTGATTTGCGCATCGGCCCGCGCATCGAGCACCTTGTAGCCCGGCCAGCGGCGCCATTGCACGCCGTATACGTCGCCGAGATCGTCGTCGCCGAGCCGATACGGATTCGCGAGCCACTGCGCATTGTCGTTCGCGTTCGCATCCCACACCTTGCAGCCGAGCGCGCGAAAATCGGCCGCGCTGCGCTTCGCGCGCAGGAAGCCGACCAACTCCCCGATCGCCGACTTGAACGCGAGCTTCTTCGTCGTCACGGCGGGAAAGCCCTGTTGCAGATCGAAGCGCAGCATCGCACCGGGGATGCTGATCGTGCGAATGCCGGTGCGGTTGGTCTGCCAGGTGCCGGTGTCGAGAATGGTGCGAACGAGGTCAAGATACTGTTTCATGCGAATTCCTTTGGCCGCGGCAAGCGGCCGCATCGCGCCCATTTTAGCAAGCCAGCCGAATCGCGGCCCGGCCGTGCCCGCGTCCGGCAATGGCCCCCGCGCGGCCGCGCGAGCGCCGTCATCGCGCTCAGCGCAATCCGGTAGAATCGGGCCTTTGCGTTTTCCGCTTCCTTTTCCGTCATGACGACGCTGACCCTGATCGTCGCGCGCGCCCGCAATGGTGTCATCGGCCGCGACAACCAGCTCCCGTGGAAACTTCCCGAGGATCTCGCGTATTTCAAGCGAACGACGATGGGCGCGCCCGTCATCATGGGCCGCAAGACATACGAATCAATCGGCCGGCCGCTGCCCGGCCGCCGCAATATCGTCGTCACACGCGACGGCGCGCGGCGCTTCGACGGCTGCGACACCGCGACGTCGCTCGACGCGGCGCTCGCGCTCGCCGCGCGCGACGGCGCGGCCGAAGCGTTCCTGATCGGCGGCGCACAACTGTACGCACAAGGCATCCGGCAAGCAGACAAGCTGCTCGTCACCGAGATCGATCAGGATTTCGAAGGAGATGCGTCGTTTCCCACGCCCGATACGGCGCAGTGGGAAGAAGTGTCGCGCGATGCGCATCGCGCGGCGATGCCGAATGATTTCGCCTACGCATTCGTCGTTTACCGGCGCAGACACCCGGGCTGAACAACACCGGCACGCGTTGACGCGTCATCCGTTCGACGGATCGGCGCCCCGCATTCACCGGCGCATGCGCAACGGGCATGCGTTGCCGATATCGGCGCAATCCGCCGCTCGAGCGCAAACAAAAAGCGCCGCGACAAGCGAAGCGGCGCTTTTTATCGACTGCGACGCGGCGGCTGGGCTGCCGCTCGCACTTACTGCCCCGCGATCGTCATCTGCTCGATCAGCACCGAGCCGGTTTCCTTCGTGCCTCGCACGATCGTATCCGCGCCGATCGCGACGATATGGCGGAACATCTCCTGTAACGTGCTCGCGACGGTGATTTCCTCGACCGGATACTGAATCACGCCGTTCTCGACCCAGAAGCCCGCCGCGCCGCGCGAATAATCGCCCGTCACATAATTGACGCCCTGCCCCATCAATTCGGTCAGCAACAGGCCCGTGCCGAGCTTTTTCAGCATCGCGTCGAAATCGTCGCCAGGCTGCGTCTGCGCGCTCCTGAGCGCCAGGTTATGCGAGCCGCCCGCGTTGCCGGTCGTCTGCGTGCCGAGCTTGCGCGCGGAATACGTCGACAGAAAATAGCCTTCGACGACGCCGTCGCTCACGACGCTGCGCGCGCGGGTACGCACGCCTTCCTCGTCGAACGGCGCGCTGCCCATCGCACGCGGCACGTGCGGGTCCTCGACCACCTGCACGTGCGGCGCGAATACTTGCTTGCCCAGGCTGTCGACGAGAAACGACGTCTTGCGATACAGCGCACCGCCGCTTACCGCCTGCACGAACGCGCCGAGCAGCCCCGCCGCGAGCGGCGCCTCGAACAGCACCGGCACCTTGCGCGTATCGAGACGGCGCGCGCCGATCCGCGCGAGCGCGCGCTCGGCCGCGTAACGGCCGACCAATTCGGGCGGCGCGAGATCGTCCGCGCGGCGCTTGGACGTGTACCAGTCGTCGCGCTGCATCAGCCGCCCGCTGCCCGCGATCGGCGCGCACGCGACGTAGTGCCGCGAGTATGGATAGCCGCCGACGAAGCCGCGCGACGTCGCGAGCACAAATTGCGAGTGCTGGGCGGATACGCTCGCGCCTTCCGAATTGCGGATTTGCGGGCTGACCGCGAACGCGGCGTCCTCCGCGCGGCGCGCGATTTCAACCGCGTCGTCGGCCGACACGTGCCAGGGGTGATACAAATCGAGATCGCGCGGCTCGGTCTCGAGCAGCTCGGCCTCGGCGAGCCCCGCCGCATCGTCCTCGGCGGTGAAGCGCGCGATGTTGTATGCCGCCGCGACCGTATCCTTCAGCGCCGCCGGCGAGAAATCCGACGTGCTCGCGTTGCCGCGCTTCTTGCCGATGAAAACCGTCACGCCGACCGTCTTGTCGCGATTGTGCTCGATCGTCTCGATCGCGCCGCGCCGCACCGATACCGACAGCCCGTCGCCCTCGGAAATCTCGGTGGCGGCGTCGGTCGCGCCGAGCGCCTTCGCGTGCCGGAGGATGTCGGCCGCGATGTTTTTCAGTTCGTCCTGCGTATGCGGAAAATGACGCGCGGGGGCGTCGGCGAGGTTTGCAGCCATCGTCGTGGTATCCGGTGGCGGGCGGATCGCCCGCATGTTTCGAAATGTGCGTATCCCGCGATCATAGCAAGGTCCGGCGCCGCTGACGCGGTTCGGCGAACGCTGCGCCGCGATACAATGCCGCCCATGACACGCAAAACCCGCATCCAACCGATCGAGCCCGCCGCCGACGATGCCGGCCACGGCTACGATCGCCCCAGCAAATCGCAATTGAAGCGCGACATGCACGCGCTGCAGGAACTGGGCGCCGCCCTCGTCGAACTGCCGAAGGACGCGCTCAAGCGCATGCCGATGCCGGAGGATCTCGCCGACGCCGTCGCCGAGGCACGCCGGATCACCGATCACGAAGGCAAGCGCCGTCAAGTCCAATATGTCGGCCGCGTGATGCGCTCGCTGTCCGACGGCGAGACGGCGGCGCTGCGCGCCGCGCTCGACGCGCAGCGCGGCGTCAATAAAGCCGAAACCGCGCGGCTGCATTGGATCGAGCGCACCCGCGAGCACCTGCTCGCGAACGACGACGCGCTCACCGCGTTCATCCGCGAATATCCGTCGGCCGACGTGCAGGAGGGCCGCACGCTGATTCGCAATGCGCGCAAGGAAGCGCAGCAGGGCAAGCCGCCGCGCTACTTCCGCGAACTGTTCCAATGGATCAAGACGGCGAGCGCCGCGGCAGATTCGCACGGCGAGGATTCCCCCGCCGCCGAGGACGATCATGACGACCCAGCGTAATCATCCCGACGAACTCGTGGTCGGCATCGTGTCGATCAGCGACCGCGCATCGAGCGGCGTCTACGAGGACAAAGGCATTCCGGCGTTGACCGACTGGCTCGCGGGCGCGCTCGCATCGCCGTGGCGCGCCGAGACCCGGCTCATCCACGACGACGCGCAGACGATCTCGGCCACGCTGATCGAGCTGGTCGACATCGCACGCTGCGATCTGGTGCTGACCACCGGCGGCACCGGCCCGGCGCGCCGCGACGTGACGCCCGAGGCGACGCTCGCGGTCGCGACGAAGGAAATGCCCGGCTTCGGCGAGCAGATGCGGCAGATCAGCCTGAATTTCGTGCCGACCGCGATCCTGTCGCGGCAAGTCGCGGTCATCCGCGAAACGCCGGACCACGCGGCGCTGATCGTCAACCTGCCCGGCCAGCCGAAATCGATCAAGGAAACGCTGGAAGGGCTGCGCGGCGACGATGGCAAGATTCAGGTGCCCGGTATCTTCGCTGCGGTGCCGTACTGCATCGATCTGATCGGCGGACCTTACGTCGACACGCATGCGCACATCTGCGCGGCATTCCGGCCCAAGAGCGCGGTGCGCGCCCCGAAGTCATGCGGCACGTGACGTTCGTCGCATGACGCATTGCAGCAAGCCGGCAGCGTGCGGCGCGGCGCGCCGCACGCGAGCGCGAACGGGCGCGTTACGCCGCCCCGCCGGCCGCAGCCTGCGTCACCGGCTGAATCAGGAAATGCTCGCGGTAATACTTGAGTTCGTCGATCGATTCGTGAATATCGGCAAGCGCCGTATGCATCGCACGCTTCTGGAAGCCCTTGTAGACCGCCGGTTGCCAGCGCCGGCACAGCTCCTTGAGGGTGCTGACGTCGAGGTTGCGGTAATGAAAAAAACGCTCGAGTTCCGGCATCCAGCGCGCCATGAATCGCCGGTCCTGGCAAATCGAATTGCCGCACATCGGCGATTTGCCGGGCGGCACATACTGGCCGAGAAACGCTTCGATCTGCGCGGCGGCGGCCGCCTCGGTGACGCTCGACGCGCGCACGCGCTCGATCAGGCCCGAGCGGCCGTGGGTGTTCTTGTTCCAGTCATCCATCTTCGCGAGCGTTTCGTCGCTTTGATGAATCGCAAGCACCGGCCCCTCCACCGCGATATCGAGCGTCGAATTCGTCACGACCACGGCAATTTCGATGATACGGTCGCTATCCGGATTCAGACCCGTCATTTCCATATCGAGCCAGATGAGGTTCAGTTCATTGCGAACGAGCGCGGGCTGGCCGGCCGCGGCGGAAATATCGGTCATGTCGATCCTGCGAAATTGGCAAATGCGAAAACACACTGCGCACATGGCGGAACGCCCCGCGCGCCGCTCCGGCGGCCGGCCGGCAAAGCTGACCGCCCCGCCGGCAAACCCGCCAACGGACGGTGTGCACAAGAACATATAATTCTCGCATAGATACCTACTCACGCCCTCGATGTCCGCCTATACCTTCACCCTGCTCTTCGCCGCCGCGCTCGTCGCGATGACGGGCACCAAGCTGTGGCTTGCGTCCCGGCAGATCCGCTTCGTCGCCGCACATCGCAACCGCGTGCCCGCGCAATTCAGCACCACCATCCCGCTCGCCGCGCATCAGCGCGCGGCCGACTACACCATCGAGCGCACCCGCTTCGCGATGATCGAGATTGTCGCGGGCGCCGCGGTGCTCGTCGGGCTGACGTTGTTCGGCGGCGTCGGCGCGCTCGACACGCTGCTCACGCGCTGGCTCGGCCACGGCTACGGCCAGCAGGTGGCGCTCGTCGCTGCCGTGCTCGCGATTTCGGGCGCGATCGACTTGCCGTTCGATTACTACCGCCAGTTCGGCATCGAGGAACGCTTCGGCTTCAACCGGATGACAAAGCGGCTCTTTTTCACCGATCTCGCGAAGAACACGCTGCTCGGCGCCGCGCTCGGCCTGCCGCTTTTGTTCGTCGTGCTGTGGCTGATGAATCAGGCGGGGTCGTACTGGTGGCTTTGGACATGGGCCGTATGGGGCGGCTTCCAAATGCTCGTGCTGGTGCTCTACCCCACCTTCATCGCGCCGCTGTTCAATAAATTCGAGCCGCTGTCCGACGACGCGCTCCGCACGCGGATCGAAGGCTTGATGAAGCGCTGCGGCTTCGCGGCAAAGGGCCTGTTCGTGATGGACGGCAGCCGCCGGTCCGCGCATGGCAACGCGTATTTCACGGGCTTCGGCGCGGCCAAGCGGATCGTATTCTTCGATACGCTGCTCGCGCGCCTGTCCGGCAACGAGATCGAGGCCGTGCTCGCGCACGAACTTGGCCATTTCAAACGCCGGCACGTGCTCAAGCGCATGGTCTGGTCGTTCGTGCTGAGCCTCGCGCTGCTCGCGCTCCTCGGCTGGCTTGCGCAGCGCGCGTGGTTTTACGCGGGCCTTGGCGTGATGCCGTCGATGTCGGGCAGCAACGCGGGCGTCGCATTGATCCTGTTCTTCCTTGCGATGCCGGTGTTCCTGTTCTTCGTCACGCCGCTGGGCAGCCTGAGTTCGCGCAAGCACGAATTCGAGGCCGACGCGTTCGCCGCGAGCCAGACCGACCCGCGCGATCTCGTCAACGCACTCGTCAAGCTCTACGAGGACAACGCATCGACGCTCACGCCCGACCCCGTCTACACGGCGTTCTACTATTCGCACCCGCCCGCGTCGCAACGCATCGACCGGCTGCTCAAGCATTCATGAAGCGCGCGTCGACCAAGCAGGCGGCAAGGGCCGCCGCGCGCGGCGGCGAGCGCGCCGAAGGCCGCGTGATCGCCGCGCACGGCCGCCACTACATCGTCTCGCCAGCCACGGGCGGCCCGCTGTTGCAATGCTTTCCGCGCGGCAAGAAAAGCGAGATCGCGGTCGGCGACAACGTGCGCTATGAGCAGACGTCGGCCGATCAAGGCGTGATCGTCGCCATCGACGAGCGCCGCAATCTTCTGTACCGCTCCGATCAATTCAAATCGAAGCTTTTCGCCGCGAATCTCGATCAGTTGCTGATCGTGCTCGCGACCGAGCCGCATTTCAGCGAGGATCTGCTCGGCCGCGCGCTGATCGCCGCGGAGGCGAACGAACTCAAGCCGATCGTCGTGCTGAACAAGATCGACGTCGGCGCCGCGCTGCCGGCCGCGCGCGCGCGGCTCGCGCCATACCGCGCCCTCGGCTACGATGTGCTCGAACTGTCGGTCAAGGGCGCGCCCGACAACGCGCGCGCGCAGCTCGCGCCGCGCCTCGCCGGCCATGCGACGATCCTGCTCGGCCAATCCGGGATGGGCAAATCGACCCTCGTCAATTTGCTTGTGCCCGACGCCGAAGCGGCAACGCGGGAGATTTCGGCGGCGCTCAACAGCGGCCGCCATACGACGACATTCACCCGCCTCTATCCGCTGCCGGAGGGCGGCTCGCTGATCGACTCGCCGGGATTTCAGGAATTCGGCCTCTATCATCTGACAGAAGGGCGCCTCGAACGCGCATTCCCCGAGTTCCGGCCGCTGCTGCCGCACTGCCGTTTCTATAATTGCCACCATCTGCACGAGCCGGGATGCGCGATTCTCGACGCGCTCGCCGACGGCCGGATCGCACCAGCCCGTCATGCGCTGTATGCGCAGCTCGTACACGAGGCGAGTCAAGTCGTCCGTTGATTGACAGCCGGATGCGCGGGCCGGCGCGGCCACGCTCACAACCCGTTCGACGCATCCGTCGACGGGCCGCCGGCTCGCTGCTTTTCGAGTTTCGGCCGCACGCAGGAGGACTCCGCAATGCGCTTCAAGGCTCCCGATCTCGCCACTGCCCAGCACTGGGCCAATGTGCTCGATGTCGCCGGCATCGGCTGCGAGCTGCACAACCGCTACGCGGGCGGCGCACTCGGCGGCCTGCCGCTCGATGCGTGCCTGCCCGAGCTATGGCTCGACGATGAGCGCGACGAAGCGCTGGCGCGGCGGCTGCTCGCGGCGGCCTCGCTCGAACCGGCACCCGGCGCGTCGCCATGGCGCTGCGCGCACTGCGGCGAGATGCTCGATCCGCAATTCACCGCCTGCTGGCACTGCGGCATGGGCCGCGATCCGCGCGACAGCTGACATGCGATAGATGCGATATCGCCCACAAAATGCCGTCGCCGCCGTCATTGCCCTTGCCATTGCCGCGAGATGAAGGCCGCGATCCGCGAAGATACCCGAAGCGGCAAAAACGCCGCACCAGGCCGGCTCATGAAAAACACCCCAAAAATCGGATGGGCGTCCAATCTTTGGGGTGCGATTCAAGCGAAGCGCGAAGCCAGTTTTTTGCTTATCGGACCAGCCACGCAAGTTTGCCTCTTGCCGCCGTCACGATACCCAGACGGCAATCGTCAGCATCAATAGCAACAGCATCCACAAAATCACCGCGCGCCAAACCAGACCGACGGCCGATTGCAGCGTGCGCGGCGTGCAGTCGTCGCCGACCGTCAGCGGATCGGTATCGCCCGATGCAAGCGCGTCGACGCTCGACGGTTCGGCGAGGGGCCCGGCGAGCCGCGCGCCGAGCGCACCGCCGCCGGCCGCCAGCAACACGCCGTCATTCGAATCAGGCCACTGCCGCGTATGATTGCGCCAAGCGTAGATCGCATCCTCAAAATTGCCGACGATCGCAAACCCGAGCGCGGTCAGACGCGCCGGTACCCAGTCGATCACGAAGAACGCGCGCTGCGCGAACGTCGAAAACGCCGCAGTACGCTCGTCCGCCGGCGCGCGCCAGCTACGCGACAGATATTCCGCGATCCGGTACAACACCGCGCCCGCGGGGCCAACCGGCAGCACGAACCAAAAAAACACGCCGAATACGTGCCGGTGCGACGCGACCACGGCATGAATCAACGTATGACGGACGATTTCGCCGACCGGCATATCGACCGTATCGATACCCGTCCATTCGCGAAGAATGTCGCGCGCGCGCGGCACATCGTCGTTGTTGAGCGCGAGATGGATATCGGTGAAGTAATGGCTGAATTGGCGGAAGCCGAGCGTGAAATACACGACGACGACGTTCCACATGAACGCGAGCACGAAGCTCACTTTGTACAGCAGAAAATAGATCAGGGCGACGGCGAACACCCACGGCAGCACGACGACGAGCCACGCGAGCACCCCATGCCGCTCCTTGCCGGCGTCAAAGCCGTGCGCGGCGGTTTCCGCATGAGACTGAAACAGCGCAAAGGCCGGATTGTTCGGCGACAGCGCGCGGATCTGTTCGATGATGAGCGCAAGAAGAACCGAGAAGAAAGTCATGCGAAAAGCCGTGTTTACGGATAATTGATTTTTCGCATAACGATAGCACAGCGCGTGTTCAATGGCTCGCCGCATGCATCCGCCGCGGCGTCTGGTCGATGCACGCCCGGCGTGAACCACTCGCGAACCTGCGGCGGCGGCGCGCAAAACAGGCGCGCGACTGAGCACTAGGCCGCGAGAAAACGGTACAGATTACGGAGCATCCCAGCCGTGACGCCCCAGATGAAATACCGGCCGCCACCCGCATCGCGCGGATAAGGCATCGCAAAAAACCGGCGCTCACCGCCCTGCCAATGAAATGTGCGCTCCTCGTGATGCGCCGGATTCATCAGAAAGTCGAGCGGCACTTCGAAGATCTCGGCCACTTCGAACGGGTCTGCCTGGACCGTAAACGGCGGATGCACGAGCGCGACGACGGGCGACACGCAAAAGCCGGTATTCGTCACATAGTCGGGCAGCACACCCAGCACCTCGACGTGCTCGGACGCAAGCGCGATCTCCTCGCGCGCCTCGCGCAGCGCAGTGGCAATCGCATCGCGGTCGCCCGGCTCGTGGCGCCCGCCCGGAAAACTGATCTGGCCCGCATGGTCGCTCAGATGATCGGTTCGCTGCGTCAGCAACATCGTGAGGCTGCGATTGCGCACGACAATCGGCACCAGCACGGACGCGCTGCGCAGCTCGATATCGATCGAATGCGACTCGTGCGGCTCCTGCCGCCACTCGGGCGGCCGCGCGAACCGTTCGCGCAGGCTCGCCGGCGTCAGGCGCTCGGCCGGCACGGGAGGCAAATCCGCGCCAGTCGCGACGATCGGCAACGCTTCGGGGTCGATGATAGGGCGACGGATCAAGGACAAGCTCTTATTCGATGAATATGGCCACATTGTCGCGCCGAAATAAAAAAAGCACCCTGACGGGTGCTTTTTCCTTACAGCTCTTACTCTTGCGCAGCAGCAGCGGTGCGATCCTTCGACACCAGCTTCTCCTTGATTCGAGCCGACTTGCCCGAACGCTCGCGCAGGTAGTACAGCTTCGCACGGCGCACGTCGCCGCGGCGCTTGACGACGATGCTGGCCAACAGCGGCGAGTAGGTCTGGAACGTGCGCTCGACGCCTTCGCCCGACGAAATCTTGCGGACGATGAACGACGAATTCAGACCACGGTTGCGCTTCGCGATCACGACGCCTTCGTAAGCCTGAACGCGCTTGCGGTTACCTTCCACCACGTTCACGTTCACGATCACCGTGTCGCCCGGGGCGAATTCGGGGATCGTCTTGCCTGCGAGCGCGCGCTCGATCTCTTCCTGCTCAAGTTTTGCAATCAGATTCATGACTGACTCCTATAGCCATCTTGTCGGCGTTCGCACCTGCCGGTCTCCCGGCTCGGCCCCGATAGAGGATGGATTTACATCAGGCGCCGCCCACGCATGGACGGCGCCGCCTTTTCGCGAACGGCACGAGCGACGCTCAAGGCGCCTTCGCTTCCTTCGCGAGACTCGCGAGCCATGCCTCGTCGGCACGGCTCAACAGCTTGTCGCGACGCGCCCGCTCGATCAGATCGGGACGTTTCGCGAACGTATTCTTCAGCGCTTGCTGCCGGCGCCAACGCTCGATTTCGGCATGATGGCCGCCTAACAGCACGTCCGGCACCCGAGCGCCCTCGTACTCCTCCGGGCGCGTGTAATGCGGACAATCGAGCAGCCCGTCGGCAAAACTGTCCTGCACCGCCGACTGCGCATCGTTCAACACGCCCGGCAGCTGCCGCACAACGGCATCCATCAGCGCCATCGCCGGCAGTTCGCCGCCGGACAGCACGAAATCGCCGAGGCTCAGCTCCTCGTCGACGCAGCGGTCGATGAGCCGCTGATCGATCGCTTCGTAGCGACCGCACAGCAGCACGACGCCCTGCTCGTTCGCCATCCGCATCACTCGCTGGTGCGTGAGCGGCGCGCCCTGCGGCGACATCATCACGACACGCGGCGCCGCGATCCCCTGCGACGACAAAGCTGCCTTCGCCGCGCCGATCGCCGCCTCCAGCGGCTTCGCAAGCATGACCATGCCTGGGCCGCCGCCGTATGGCCGATCGTCGACGGTACGGTAATTGTCGGCCGTGAAATCGCGCGGATTCCATGTGCGCAAACCGAACCGCCCCTGCTTCGCCGCGCGGCTCGTGATGCCCCAGTCGGTCAACGCGCGGAACATCTCGGGAAACAGCGTCACGACATCGAACTGGATCGCGCTTTGCGTGGCTTCGTCCATTTCAGTAATCGGCTTCCCAGTCGACGACAATGCGCCCCGCCGCTTGCTCTACCGCCTTTACATATACGCCGACGAACGGAATCAGCCGCTCGCCGGTTTTCGGCTGAGCATCGTTGCCGATCGCCGGATATTCGACGCGCATGATCGAATGCGCGCCGTTGTCGATCATATCGGCGACCTTGCCAAGTGCGATGCCCGCCTCGTTGACCACATCAAGGCCGATCAGATCGACCCAGTAAAACTCACCGTCGGACAGCGCCGGAAAATCGCCACGGCGCACGAACACGCGAAAGCCGCGCAGCGCGAGCGCGGCATCGCGATCGGCCAAGCCCGCCGGATGCGCGACGATCGCGTCCCCATGCGGCTTCGCCTGGACGATACGCGTGGACTTGCGCTCACCGCCTTTTTGCAACCACCAGTGGCGGGCCTTCAGCAGCGCGTCGCCGCCACGCCCTGCGCCGGCATGGGCCGCGATTTTGATCCAGCCCTTGAGACCGTATGCATCGACCACCGCGCCGACTTCGACCGCATCATCCGGCCAAGACTGCGCCGACTCGATGCGAACTGCTTCTGAATCTGCCGGGTCGCCACCCGCTCCGTCCGACGGAGCGTGCCCGACCGGCTTGCGGACAAATACGCCGAACGGCGCTGGCCGCCCGCGCTTCACACCGCCGGAATCGTGACCGGGCATCAGACCACCTCGCAGCCGGCACTTCCGGCAAACCGAGCCATATTAGGCAGCCGGTTGCGCCTTCTGCGCTTGCTTCACGAGACGTTCGACGGTCGGCGACAGCTGTGCGCCCACGCCTTGCCAATACGTCAGACGGTCTTGAGCGATACGCAGCGCTTCGCCCTTCGTCGCGACCGGGTTGTAGAAACCGACGCGCTCGATGAAACGGCCGTCACGACGGTTACGCGAATCGGTAGCGACGATGTTGTAGAACGGGCGCTTCTTCGAGCCGCCGCGAGCCAGACGGATGATGACCATATGAATTCCTTCGGGAAACCGGGTTCGAAAACTACTGAAACGTGAGATTATAGCCCGAATTTGATGGCGCAACAAACACTTACCAGCCAAAAAATGTTGACGTCATACGTGTTGCCCTTGCCGCTTTCTTATTGCCGACGGCTCGCGCACTTTTTGTGGCGGCACGCTTAGCAAAAAATGTCTCGTTCTCGCCACAGCATTTCGTGACCGCCGCTGGTTTCGCGCGCCGCGACCAGCCGTCTTCGGCACCGTTTGCGCGGGCGGCTGTGAGCTGGACACCAGGCCGCACCGAATATCGAATGTCGTCGAATGATGGCGGTGGCGGCAAATCGCCCGGAAACGGCAACGGTACGACCGCTCGCCGCCGATACATGACATGGCAAATGGCGAACCTCCCGCCACGAGCGCGACCCGTTGACGCAATCATCACATGACCACGAAGCGCCCCTGAGCGTAGAATGCCAGCCGGCCGCGGCGCTCCGGCAACCCGGATGCGTTCGCATAGAAAGACCCTCAACCGGCAAGTCATGTCAAGCAGCCCGTCCACGCCGCCTCGCTTCCGATCGAAGACCCTCACCGCTCTGCTCGCTTTCCTATTCGGCTCACTCGGCGCGCACCGCTTCTATCTGTACGGCTGGAAAGATCTCGCAGGCTGGGCACACGTACTCGCAACGATCATCGGCATCCCTGGCTTCCTGCTGCTCGCGGCGACGCAGCGTACTGCAACGCTCGGCTGGGGCCTCGCGTTACCCGGCGCGATCTCGCTGCTCGCGGCGTTTCTCGCTGCACTCGTCTACGGACTGCGCGCGGACGACAAATGGGATTCCCAATTCAACGCCAGCACTGGCCGGCATAGCCGATCGGGCTGGGGCGTCGTGTTCATTGTGATTTTCTCGCTGCTGATAGGCGCATTCCTGCTCATGACGGGGCTCGCACTCGCTTTCCAGACGTATTTCGAGGCCCAGGTCGAAGCCGCGAAGCAGATTTCGCAATAACGGGCGCGTACCCGCGATCGACGCGCCAAGATCCGAAGGCAGCGGAAATCGACGCTCAAAACAAGTCCAATTGCGGACTCTCGCCCGTCGGCGCCGCAATGCGCCGCGGCCTCGCGACGACGGATGGACGTGGCGGCGCACGAAACTGCGTGAAATCGAGAATACCGCGCGTCCGCTCGTTGAGCCCGTAGCGCTTGACCGCCATCCGAAAGCGCTGCTTGAGCACATCCGCCCACATTCCGTCCCCTTTCATCCGCGTACTGAAATTGGCGTCATAGTCCTTCCCGCCACGCATGTCGCGCACGCGAGCCATCACCCGCTCAGCGCGATCAGGGAAATGGGCAGCCAGCCATTCGGTAAAAAGCGGCGCCACCTCCCATGGCAAGCGCAGCACGATATAGCTGGCGTGCGTTGCGCCTGCGTCCGCGCAAGCTTCGAGCACGCGCTCGAGATCGGGCTCCGTAACGAACGGAATCATCGGCGCGACGCTCACACCGACCGGCACGCCCGCTTCGCTCAGCGTCCGGATCGTCCGGAGCCGGCGGGAGGGCGTTGCCGCACGCGGCTCAAGCGCACGCGCAAGCTCGGCATCGAGCGTCGTGATCGTGACCGCCGCCATCACCTGCCCGCGTGCCGCCATCGGCGCAAGCAGATCCAGATCGCGCTCGATCAACGACGACTTCGTGATCGCCGCAAACGGCTGGCCATGATCGCGCATCACCTGAATCACCTGCCGCGTGATCCGCAGATCGCGCTCGACTGGCTGATACGCGTCGGTACTGACGCCAAGCGCAATCGGCTCCGGCACGTAGCGAGGCTTCGCGAGTTCGCGTTCGAGCAACTCGGCCGCGTTCACCTTCGCATAGATCCGGCTTTCGAAATCAAGCCCCGGCGACAGCCCGAGGTAGCTGTGCGTCGGCCTCGCGAAACAATAAATGCAACCATGTTCACAACCGCGATACGGGTTCAGCGACACGTTGAACGGAATGTCCGGCGACGCGTTGCGCGTGAGGATGGTTCTCGCGCGCTCCTCGAATACCTGCGTGCGCAACACCGGCGGCTCGCCCTCCTCGCCGCGCTGCCAACCGTCGTCGACCATCTCGCGCTCGAGCGTCTCGTAACGCCCTTGCAGATTGCCGACCGCACCGCGCCCTTTGCGCGGCACGGGCGGCGCCACCGGATATTCGACGTCGGATCGATCGCTCATCACACCCCTCGGAAGCAGCCACGGCCGCCACCGAACACGGCCGTCGATACTGTATATTTATACAGCATTCGACCCACCGCGCCAAGCGCTTCGTATCCGCCGACCTACCCGGGCAATCGCACTCTCATTCTCCGACCGAGATCGTCAGCGTCTCCTTGATCTCCTCCATCACGACATAACTCTTCGACTGCACCGCGCCCGGCAACTGCAGCAGAATGTCGCCAAGCAGCTTCCGGTAGTCGGCCATCTCACCGATCCGTGCCTTGATCAGGTAGTCGAAATCGCCGGACACGAGATGACATTCGAGCACCTCGTCGATCTTCATCACCTCCCGGCGAAACTGCTCGAACATGTTGCCGTTCTTGTGGTCGAGCGTGATCTCGACGAACACCAACAGCGCCGCGCCGAGTTGCGCCGGATCGACATGCGCGTGGTAGCCGGTGATCACGCCATCGCGCTCCATGCGCCGCACCCGCTCGATACAAGGCGTGACGGTCAGGCCGACCCGCTCGGCGAGATCCTTCATCGCCATCCGGCCATCCATTTGCAGAAGCTTCAGAATGCGCCGGTCGAGCTTGTCGAGCGCGCGTACTGGCTGACGTTGAGTTCTCATCGGTTTTTACTGAAAATCGAAAAAATACAATAACAAAACCTAGACACACAAAAATACCATAGCAAAAAAAACTAGGTCGGATGAAGACTGCAGGATCCATCGGTCAACCCGCGCATCATCCGCCGTTTTCGAACTGGAGCAGCTATGCGTGTGGTTATTTTGGGCAGCGGCGTGGTCGGCGTGGCGAGCGCTTATTATCTGGCGCGCGCGGGGCATGAAGTCACCGTGATCGATCGCGAGGCCGGCCCCGCGCTCGAAACGAGCTTTGCGAACGCCGGCCAGATCTCGCCAGGCTACGCGGCGCCATGGGCGGCGCCGGGTGTGCCGCTGAAGGCGCTCAAATGGATGTTCGAAAAGCACGCGCCGCTTGCGATCCGCCTCGACGGCACGCGCTTCCAGCTGCAATGGATGTGGCAGATGTTGCGCAATTGCAGCGCCGAGCGCTACACCTTGAATAAGGGCCGCATGGTCCGTCTCGCCGAATACAGCCGCGACTGCCTGCAGGCGCTGCGCGCCGACACCGGCATCCAATACGAAGGCCGCACGGGTGGCACGCTTCAGGTATTTCGCACGCAGCAGCAGCTCGACGGCGCCGCGAAGGACATCGCCGTACTGCGCGATGCGAACGTGCCGTTCGAGTTGCTGTCGGCAAGCGAGTTGCAAAAGGCCGAGCCGGCGCTTGCCGCCGTCTCGCACAAGCTGACGGGCGGCCTGCGGCTGCCGGGCGACGAAACGGGCGACTGCCAGCTTTTCACGACGCGCCTGGCCGCGCTCGCCGAGCAACTCGGCGTGACATTCCGCTTCAATACGCGCATCGACGCGCTCGCGATCGCGGGCGGCAAGATCGCCGGCGTGCAATGCGGCAGCGAGCATAGCGGCACCGAGATCGTGCGCGCGGACGCATACGTGGTCGCGCTCGGGGCGTATTCGACGAACTTCGTCGCGAATCTCGTGAAGATTCCGGTCTACCCGCTCAAGGGCTATTCGATCACCGCACCGATCGTCGATGCGGCGAAAGCGCCCGTGTCCACCGTGCTCGACGAAACCTACAAGATCGCGATCACCCGTTTCGACGAGCGCATCCGCGTCGGCGGGATGGCGGAAATCGTCGGCTTCGATAAGGGACTGCGCGAAGCGCGCCGCGAGACGCTCGAAATGTGCGTGAACGATCTGTTCCCCGGAGGCGGCGACACGTCGAACGCGACGTTCTGGACCGGGTTGCGGCCCATGACGCCGGACGGCACGCCGATCGTCGGTCGCACGCCCGTATCGAATCTGTTCCTCAACACCGGCCACGGCACGCTCGGCTGGACGATGTCGTGCGGCTCGGGCCAACTGCTCGCGGATCTGATCTCGGGCAAGCAGCCGGCGATCCGCGCGGACGATCTGTCGGTGCACCGGTATTTGCGCGAGACGGACGGCGAGCATCGCCCTGCCTACGCATAACGCATTGCGCCGCGCGCGCGGCGCGATTCGTTCGCGTCGATTCAATCGAGCGAAGGCGCAAAAAACGAGCAATTCAAGAAAAACACCCCAAGGGCTGGATCTATGTCCGCCATTGGGGTGTGGTTCAAAGGGCACCGTTCAAAGGGTGCCCTTTGTTGTTTGGCCAGCCAATTCGTAGCCGCCCGCCGGCCACTCGGTTCGCGCCGCGAATCAGAATTGATCTTCCGCCAACGCGAGCACGCCTTGCCCGCCTTTCGCGCTGGTAATCGCCGCCTCGCAGGCATTCGCCTGCACGAGAATGTGCTCCGCGTAGAACTGCGCGATCGCGATTTTCGCGTCGTAGAACTTCGGATCGTCGTCGCGCTTCGCTTGCGCGACGAGCAGCGCGCGCGCGAACTGCCAGCCGCACAGCACGATGCCCGCGAGCTTCAGATACGGCACGCTGCCCGCGAACACCGCGTTCGGATCGGCCTTGCCGTTCGCCACGACGAAATCGACGGCCGCCGACAACGCCCGCGCCCCGTTCGCAAGCTGCGTCTTCATCACCGCGAACGCCGGGCTGTCATGGCCGCCGAGCGCATCGACCGTCTGCAGAATCTCCGCGACGATCGCGTTGGCGACGGCGCCGCCATCGCGCGCCGTCTTGCGGCCGACGAGATCGTTCGCCTGAATTGCCGTCGTGCCTTCGTAGATCGCGAGAATGCGTGCGTCGCGGTAATACTGCGCGGCGCCCGTCTCCTCGATGAAGCCCATCCCGCCATGCACCTGGATGCCGAGGCTCGCGACGTCGTTGACCATCTCGGTGCTCCAGCCCTTCACGATCGGCACCAGATATTCGTAGATCGCCTGATGCTTCGCTCGCACGGCTTCGTCGCCGGCACGGTGCGCGATGTCGCTATGCGCGGCGGCGACATAGGCGAGCGCACGCGCGCCTTCCGTGAGCGCGCGCATCGTCGCGAGCATTCTGCGCACGTCCGGATGATGAATGATCGTCACCGACTGCTTGGCCGAACCATCGACCGGCCGGCTCTGCACGCGCTCCTTCGCAAACTCGGCCGCCTTCTGGTACGCGCGGTCCGCGACACCGATGCCCTGCATGCCGACGCCGAAGCGCGCCGCGTTCATCATGATGAACATGTATTCGAGGCCGCGATTCTCCTCGCCAACCAGATAGCCGATCGCGCCGCCGTGATCGCCGTATTGCAGCACCGCCGTCGGGCTCGCCTTGATGCCGAGCTTGTGCTCGATCGACACGCAATGCACATCGTTGCGCGCGCCGAGGCTGCCGTCGTCGTTGACAAGGAACTTCGGCACGATGAACAGCGAAATGCCCTTCACGCCCTCGGGTGCATTCGGCGTGCGCGCCAGCACGAGATGGACGATGTTCGCCGCCATGTCGTGCTCGCCCCACGTGATGAAGATCTTCGTGCCGAACACCTTGTACGAACCGTCGCCCTGCGGCTCGGCGCGCGAGCGCACCAGCGCGAGATCGGAACCCGCCTGCGGCTCCGTCAGGTTCATCGTGCCGGTCCATTCGCCGGAGATCAGCTTCGGCACGTAGCGGGATTTCTGCGCATCGGTGCCCGCCGTGAGCAGCGCTTCGATCGCGCCGTCCGTCAACAACGGACACAGCGCAAACGACAGGTTCGATGCATTCAGCATCTCGATGCACGGCGTCGCGATCAGCTTCGGCAGCCCCTGGCCGTCGTATTCGGTCGGATGCTGCAGCCCCTGCCAGCCACCTTCAACGAATTGCCGGAACGCGTCCTTGAAGCCCGGCGTCGCGGTGACGGCGCCGTCCTTCCAGCTGCTCGGGTTCTTGTCGCCGTCGACGTTGAGCGGCGCGAGCACTTCGCCGCAGAATTTCGCGGCTTCGTCGAGCACGGCGGCTGCCGTATCGAAACCGGCGTCCTCATAGCCGGGCAGCTTCGCGACCTCGTCGATGCCGGCCAACTCCTTCATCACGAACAGCATGTCCTTGACGGGGGCGGTATAGCTCATTTGCTCCTCTCCTTCTCGCTTATGGTGTGAAAAGGGGCGCTCACCGCGCCCCTTCGTTCATGTCCGACCCGCCGATGCAACGCGCGCCGACATCGCGCGCACCACCGAATGCATCAGCCCAGTTCGTTGACAAGTTCCGGCACGAGCGCGAACAGATCGCCAACGAGGCCATAATCGGCGACGCTGAAGATCGGCGCTTCCGGATCCTTGTTGATCGCGACGATTACCTTCGAATCCTTCATCCCGGCCAAGTGCTGGATCGCGCCCGAAATGCCCACCGCGATATAAAGCTGCGGCGCGACGATCTTGCCCGTCTGCCCCACCTGGTAGTCGTTCGGCACATAACCCGCGTCGACCGCCGCGCGCGACGCGCCCAGCGCCGCCTGCAGCTTGTCCGCGAGCGGCTCCAGCACCTTCGTGTAGTTCTCGCCGCTGCCGAGCCCCCGGCCGCCCGACACGATGATGCTCGCGCTCGTGAGTTCCGGACGATCGAGCTTCGTCACTTCGCGGCTCACGAATTGCGACACGCCCGCATCCGCCGCCGCTTCGATCTTCTCGACCGGCGCGCTGCCGCCATTGGCTGCGACCGGATCGAAACCCGTCGCGCGCACCGTGACCACCTTGACCGGATCGCTCGACTGCACCGTCGCGATCGCGTTGCCCGCGTAGATCGGGCGCTCGAACGTGTCCGGGCTGTCGACCGCCGTGATGTCGGAGATTTGCGCGACGTCCAGCTTCGCCGCGATCCGCGGCGCGATGTTCTTGCCATATGCCGTCGCCGGCAGCAGGATGTGCGAATAATCCTTCGCGACGTTCAGCGCCGTCGCCTCGACGTTCTCCGCGAGACCGTCGGCCAGTTGCGGCGCATCCGCGAGCAGCACCTTCGCGACGCCCGCGATCTTCGCCGCCGCGTCCGCCGCGCCCTGCGCGTTATGGCCCGCGACCAGCACGTGAATATCGCCGCCGATCTTCTGCGCGGCCGCCACCGTGTTCAGCGTCGCCGCCTTGATCGCTGCGTTGTCGTGTTCGGCAATTACCAGAATCGTCATGTTTATGCGCTCCCCTTACAGCACTTTCGCTTCGGTCTTCAACTTCTCGACCAGCGTCTTCACGTCCGGCACCTTCACGCCTGCCGCGCGCTTGGGCGGCTCGGCCACCTTCAGCGTCTTCAGGCGCGGCGCGACGTCCACGCCGAGGTCTTCCGGCTTCACGGTTTCCAGCGGCTTTTTCTTCGCCTTCATGATGTTCGGCAGCGTCACGTAGCGCGGCTCGTTCAGACGCAGATCCGTCGTCACGACGGCAGGCAACGTCAGCGACAGCGTCTCCGCGCCGCCATCGACTTCGCGCGCCACGTTCACCTTCCCGTCCGCCACCGTCACCTTCGACGCGAACGTCGCCTGAGGCAGATTTGCAAGTGCGGCGAGCATCTGGCCGGTCTGGTTCGAATCGTCGTCGATCGCCTGCTTGCCGAGAATCACGAGCTGCGGCTGCTCCTTGTCGACCAGCGCTTTCAGGATCTTCGCGACCGCGAGCGGCTCGACGCCGTCGTTCGACTCGACGAGGATCGCGCGATCCGCGCCGATCGCAAGCGCGGTGCGCAGCGTCTCCTGCGCCTGCGCGACGCCCACCGACACCGCGACCACCTCCGTCGCCACGCCCGCCTCCTTCAGCCGCACCGCCTCCTCGACCGCGATTTCGTCGAACGGATTCATCGACATTTTCACGTTCGCGATGTCGACGCCCGTGCCGTCCGATTTCACCCGGACCTTCACGTTGTAATCGACCACTCTTTTCACTGGCACCAGGATTTTCATGCACACGCTCCAAAGTTACGAATACGACCAGCGGCCATTTTATAGCGCGACTCGCCCGCGCGGCGGCTAAGCCGGCCATTCAATTTACGGCGGCCGACGCTCGGCGCCTGCCGATACTAACGCCACGTCGCGATACGCCGCCAATAGCGAACGATCGTTCTATTTTAAAAGAGAAAAAACCCGGACGCCAAGCCCGGGGGTTCGACCGCCGCCTCTAATCCGCGGCAAGCGCCGCCGCGCTCACCACGCGGCGATCACCGCGCCGCCATATTGCCGCTCGATAAAGCGCTTCACGTCGGGCGACCGGTACGCGGCTACGAGTTTCGCGACCCACGGTTTGTCCTGGTCGCCCGCGCGCACCGCAAGCACGTTCGTGTAGGGTCCGCCCGGCCCTTCGATCGCGATCGCATCCTGTTTCGGCTTGAGCCCAGCCTCCATCGCATAATTCGTATTGATCGCGGCGGCCTCGACGTCGACGAGCGAGCGCGGAATCTGCGCGGCGTCCAACTCGACGATCCTCAATTGCTTCGGGTTGCCGACGATGTCGAAACGGGTCGCTTTCAGGCCCGCGCCGGCGCGCAGCTTCAACAGCCCCTGCTTTTGCAGCAGCAACAGTGCGCGCCCGCCATTGGTCGGATCATTCGGGATCGCGATGCGCGCGCCGGAAGGCAATTCGGCGAGCGTCTTCACCCGCTTCGAATAGATGCCCATCGGAAACGTGACCGTCTGCGCGACGTTGACGATCCGGTAGCCGCGATCCTTCACCTGCTGCTCGAGATACGGCGCGTGCTGATAGCTGTTCGCGTCGATGTCGCCCGCCGCGAGCGCGGCATTCGGCTGCACGTAGTCGGAGAATTCGACGATCCGGATGTCGAGCCCGCTGCTCGCCGCCACCCGCTTCACCTGCTCCATCACCTGCGCGTGCGGACCACCCGTCACGCCCACCTTGATCGTCGTCTGCGCCTGCCCGTGCGCGAGCGTCGCGCAGACGGCCGCACCCAGCGCCGCCACGAGCCCCAGCATCATTCTTCGCCGCATCTTCCGATCTCCGAAACCGAATCGAGCCGTGCCGCCTCACGAGGCGGCACGCAAGCGCCTTCGCTCATCGATGATTATTTATGACTCAACCGCCGCACGATCCAATCGCCGAACGATTGCACGATCTGCACGAACACGATCAGGATCGCGACGACCATCCACATCACTTCCGGCAAGTAACGCTGATAGCCGTAACGGATGCCGAGATCGCCGAGCCCGCCGCCGCCGATCGCGCCCGCCATCGCCGAATAGCCGACGAGCGACACGAACGTGATCGTAAGCCCCGCGACGATGCCCGGCAGCGATTCCGGCAGCAGCACCTTGAACACGATCTGGCTCGTCGTCGCGCCCATCGCCTGCGCGGCCTCGATCAGGCCACGATCGACCTCGCGCAGCGCGGTCTCGACGAGCCGCGCGATGAACGGCGCGGCCGCGAGCGTGAGCGGCACGACCGCCGCCGCAGTGCCGATCGACGAGCCGACGACCAGACGCGTAAACGGAATCACCGCGACGAGCAGGATGATGAACGGCGTCGAGCGCACCGCGTTGATGACGCCGCCGAGCACGCGATTGACCGCGAGATTGCGCAACACGCCCTGACGGTCGGTCAGATAAACGAGCACGCCGAGCGGCAACCCGACGAGCGCGCCGAGCGCGCCGGAGATGCCGACCATGATCAGCGTCTCCCAGAACGACTGCACGAACATATCGAACATTTCACTCAACATGCGACAGCTCCTCGACGACCACACCCTGCTCGCGCAGATACGCGAGCGCCTGCCCCATCTTGCCCGGCTCGCCCGTCGCGAGCACCGCGAGCGAGCCAAACGCGCGGCCCTGGATCTCGTCGATCTGCCCATGCAGGATGTTGAAGTCCAGCTCGTAGCGGCGAATCGTCTCGGACAGAATCGGCTGATCGACGCCCGAGCCGGTGAACGCCAGCCGCAGCAGATGGCCTGCGCCCGCCTTCAACCGCTCGGCGACGCGTACCTTCATCGCCGGCGGCAATTCCTGCGCGATCACGTCGCCGATCAGCGCGCGCGTGACTTCGTGATGCGGACGCATGAACACGTCGATCACGTTGCCCTCCTCGACGACGCGCCCCGCGTCGAGCACCGCGACGCGGTCGCAGACCTCCTTGATCACTTCCATCTGGTGCGTGATGAGCACCACCGTCAAGCCAAGCTCGCGGTTGATGCGCCGCAACAGATCGAGGATCGCACGCGTCGTCTCGGGGTCGAGCGCCGATGTCGCTTCGTCAGACAGCAATACCTTCGGCTTGCTCGCGAGCGCGCGCGCGATGCCGACACGCTGCTTCTGGCCGCCGCTGATCTGCGACGGATAGCGGTCCTTCTGCGCGGCGAGTCCGACGAGTTCGAGCAACGGCAGCACCGTCGCCTCGATCTGCGGGCGCTTCGCACCCGCAAGCTCGAGCGGCAGCGCGACGTTGCCGAACACGGTGCGCGACGACAGCAGGTTGAAGTGCTGAAAGATCATCCCGATGTCGCGCCGCGCCGCGCGCAGCTCGCTCGCGGACAAGCTCGTCAGATCGCGCCCGTCGACGCTCACGCTGCCTTCCGAGGGCCGCGTGAGCAGGTTGATCGTGCGCACGAGCGTGCTCTTGCCCGCGCCGCTGCGACCGATGATCCCAAACACCTCGCCGCGCGGAATCGTCAGATTGACGTTGTGCAACGCCTCGATCCAGCCGCGCGGCCCCTCGAAACGTTGCGAAAGATTACGAATTTCAATCATGTAAACAGAACGGCGGGCGGCGCGGCCTCTCACGTCGGGCCTCGCCAGTCGACCGCCGCATACGGGAAACGACCCGCGAGTTTACCGCATTCGCAACATATCTCTTAATAATCGATTCCAACCTTTTCATAACAAATCGCAATTAGAGGGCCGCGCCCGAGCGGGCCGTCGCAAACGGCGTCTATGATCGGCGCACCGCCCTGCTCGGCGACGAACGACATATTCCGGAGACCTACCTATGGACGCCACCGCCTCGACCGAAGCCGGCCACCGCACCGCAACCGCCAGCGGCACGGCATTACAGCAGCCGCGCGTGCGCACGGCCGACGGACTCGAACTCGCGGCGCACCGCTGGCCCGTCGCGGCATCGTTCGGCGCGCCGCGCGCGAGCGTGGCGCTCATCCATGGGCTCGCCGAGCACGCGGGCCGCTATCAGGCGCTCGCCGAACGGCTGAATGCGGCGGGCATCGAACTCGTCAGCGCCGATTTGCGCGGGCATGGATGCTCGCCCGGCGAGCGCGCCTGGGTCGAGCGCTTCGACGCGTTTCTCGAAGATGCCGACGCGATCGTCGCCGCCGCCGCGCGCGACGACGGCACGCCGCTTTTCCTCATGGGGCACAGCATGGGCGGCGCGATTGCGGCGCTCTATGCGATCCAATGCGCGCCCGCCCGCCGGCGCGCGCTTGCCGGGCTGATCCTGTCGAGCCCCGCGCTCGCGCCGGGCCGCGACGTGCCGCGCTGGATGCTGGCGGCGAGCCGCCTCGTCAGCCGCATCTGGCCGCGGTTTCCGGCGCTCAAGATCGATGCCGCGCTGCTGTCGCGCGATCCGGCGGTGGTGGCTGCCAATCGCGCGGACCCGCTCGTGCATCACGGCCCGGTGCCGGCGCGCACCGGTGCCGGGATTCTCGCCGCGATGCAGGAAATCGAGCGTGGCCGGGCGGCGCTTCGCCTGCCGGTGCTCGTCTATCATGGCACGGCCGACAAGCTGACCGAACCGGACGGCAGCCGCGATTTCGGCGCGCACGTCGGCTCACCCGACCGGACGCTGACGCTCTACGAAGGCAGCTATCACGAAACGATCAACGATCTGGATCGCGAGCGCGTGATAGGCGCGCTGATCGACTGGATTCTGTCGCGCACGCCCAAGCGCGGCTGACGGGCCTGCCGCGCGCCGCACCCAAAGCGGGTTCGGGCGGATTCGAAGCAACGAAATTTCGGAGACATGCGCGCGAATGTCCGGCCTTCCCGGCAAACGCCTCGGCATTCCGCAATCCGCACGCGCCGGCGCGCGGCGCTCAAACGCCGGCCAGCACGCGCAGATGCGCGACCACGCTGCGCCCGAGCGCGGAAAGGTTATAGCCGCCTTCGAGGCAGCTCACGATGCGGCCTTGCGCGTGCCGCCGCGCGACATCGCAAATCCGCGCGGTCAGCCATTCATAGTCGGCCTCGACGAGCGCCATCCCGCCGATGTCGTCCTCGCGATGCGCATCGAAGCCCGCCGACACGAACAACATCTGCGGCCGGAACGCTTCGAGCCGCGGCAGCCACATCATCTCGACCGCCTCGCGCACCGCCATTCCGTTCGTGCGCGCGGCCATCGGCAGATTGATCATGTTCGGCGCCTGATGATCGACGCCCGAGAACGGGTACAACGGCGATTGGAAGAAACTGCACATCAGCACACGCTCGTCGTTCGCGAACGCGGCTTCGGTGCCATTGCCGTGATGAACGTCGAAATCGACGATCGCCACCCGGTCGAGCCCGTGGATATCGAGTGCGTGCCGCGCGGCGATTGCGATATTGTTGAAGAAGCAAAAGCCCATCGCGCGCGCAGGCTCTGCGTGATGGCCGGGCGGGCGCACGCTGCAAAACGCGTTGTCGTAGCGCCCTTCGAGCACCGCATCCGTCGCGTCGACGGCGGCGCCCGCCGCGCGCATCGCCGCGCGCCACGTGTGGGGATTGGCAAGCGTGTCGGGATCGATCGTCACGTGCCCTTGGTCCGGAATCAGATTGCGGATGTAATCGATGTGCGCCCGCGTATGCACGCGCGCAAGCGCGGTCTCGCTCGCGAAAGGCGCTGTTTCATGGGCAAGCAGTTCGTCGATGCGGCTCGCGATCAACTGATCCTGAATCGCCGACAGCCGCGCCGGCGACTCGGGATGCCACTGCCCCATCTCGTGCAGCATGCAATCGGGGTGGGTATAAAAGGCCGTTGTCATAAGCTGATTCCGCCGGGCGGCCGGATGCGCGGCGGGTCTCCCTCAGTGATGATCGATGTGTGCGATACCGCGTGTCGTGCGCGGCTTCATACTTGATTCGCGCCTAACTTACCATAACCGCGTCATGCCGCGCGCTGCCGGGGCGTAGTGGATGCGTCGGTTATACTGCGCCGAGTCCGTTCGCCAGCCTGCTTCGCTTCGACATGAATTTCAATCCGTCAGTATCCTCCGTCTCGTTCACCTTGCGCCTTCGCACGCCGTTGGCCGCATTGTCGCTCGCCGCTTTGCTGTCGGCCGGCATCGCGGCCGCGCAAACCACGCCGGCCGCGGCCACCGTCGCGCAAGCGCAGCCGCAACCGGCCGCGCCGGCCGCTCAGACGTTCGAAGAGGAAATCGTCCCGCAGCGTTACGCGAACAATCCGAAGATCGACGCGTTTATCGCCGACATGGCCGCACGCCACGACTTCGATGCAAACGCGCTGCGCGCGCTCTTCTCGCGCGTCAGCTATTCGGCAACCGCCGCGAAGCTCGTGCTGCCAGCGCCGACGCCGTCCGTCAAGAACTGGCGCGTCTATCAGGCGCGCTTTCTCGATCCGGTTCGCATCAACGCGGGCGTGAAGTTCTGGCGCGCGAACCGTGCGACGCTGCAACGCGCGTCGGCGGAATTCGGCGTGCCGCCCGAGATGATCGTCGGCATCATCGGCGTCGAGACGATCTACGGGCGCTACATGGGCAACTTCCGCACGCTCGACGCGTTGACGACGCTCGCGTTCGACTACCCCAGCACGCCTAACCGCGAAGACCGCCAGGCGACGTTCCGCAAAAACCTCGAAGACTTCCTCGTGTGGACGCGCGACAGCCAGCTCGACCCGACCTCGGTGCTCGGCTCGTATACGGGAGCGATCGGCATTCCTCAATTTCTGCCGAGCAGCATCCGCGAATACGCGGTTGATTACGACGGCAACGGCCATATCGACCTGCGCGCCAGTTCCGCCGACGCGATCGGCAGCGTCGCGAATTATCTGAAGCAGCACGGCTGGGAAACCGGCCGGCCGGTGATCTGGAACATCGCACCCGACCAGGGCAGCCGTGGCGTTGCGCAGGCGGCCGCAGACGGCAAGCCCGAGCCGCATTGGACGTTGTCGCAATTCCTGCGCGCGGGGCTCGCGCTCGACGAGCCGGCCGTCGACGCCGCGTCGGAGGGCAGCACGCCCGTGCTGGTGGTCGATCTGCCGACGCCCGGCCGCCCAACCGAATACAAGCTCGGACTGCAAAATTTCTACGTGCTGACTCGCTACAACCGCAGCTTCTTTTATGCGCTCGCGGTGTATCAGCTCGGCGAGCGCGTGAAAGCGCAGATGGCGGCGAACGGCGCATTGTCGACGCCAACCGGCGACGACGCGCCCGCCGAAGCCGCGTCGCCATCGGAGTAAGTCGAGCCGCGCGGCAGCGTAATCGCCGCCGCACGCCGATACGAAAAAGCGCCGCAAGCGGCGCTTTTTTATGCAATCCGGCGGCGTGCCGCGTGTGCGGCCCATCGCTCACGCGTGTCATGCGGGAAATACTCCGGTCGACAAATATCGGTCACCGCGGTCGCAGACAATGAACACGATCGTCGCATTCTCGACCTGCCGCGCGACGCGCAGCGCCACTTCGCATGCGCCGCCCGACGAAATACCGGCGAAAATGCCCTCGACGGACGCGAGCTTGCGCGCCATCGACTCCGATGCGGCCTGACTCACGCCTTCGACGCGATCGACACGGCTCTTGTCGAAAATCTTGGGCATATACGCGTCCGGCCATTTGCGGATGCCCGGAATGCGCGAGCCTTCCTCCGGCTGCGCACCGACGATTTCGATCGCCGGATTGTTTTCCTTCAGATACTTCGACGTGCCCATGATCGTGCCCGTCGTTCCCATCGCGGACACGAAATGCGTGATGCGGCCTTCGGTTTCGCGCCAGATCTCCGGGCCGGTGCCTTCGTAATGCGCAAGCGGATTGTCGGGGTTCGCGAACTGATCGAGAATCACGCCGCGGCCTTCGCACTGCATTTGATCGGCGAGATCGCGCGCGAACTCCATGCCGCCCTTCACCGGCGTCAGGATGATTTCCGCGCCATACGCAGCCATACTTTGGCGGCGCTCGACCGACAGATCCTCCGGCATGATGAGCACCATCTTGTAGCCGCGAATTGCCGCGGCCATCGCAAGCGCGATGCCGGTATTGCCGCTCGTCGCCTCGATCAGCGTGTCGCCCGGCTTGATCGTGCCGCGCTCCTCGGCCTTGCGGATCATCGACAGCGCCGGACGATCCTTCACCGAGCCCGCCGGATTGTTGCCTTCGAGCTTCGCGAGCACCACGTTGTTGCGCGCGCGAATTTCGTCGTCCGGCAGCCGGACCAATTGCACCAACGGCGTATTGCCGATGGTGTCTTCGATAGTTTTGTAAGCCATGAACGTCGCGTATATCCGATGCCGAACAATTGATCGATTGTAAACCAGCGGACAGACGCACGCGCGCCATGCAAAAAGCCCGCGGCAAGCCGCGGGAATCCGCCGCCCGCAGCGGCGGCTGAAGGAGGCATCACACCCGGATAGTCGGCAGACCGGATTATTTCTTGGCCGCCCCCGCTCTTTGCGGCGCGGCCGTTGCCGCCGCCGTGGCGGCCAAGAAATAATCCGGTCTGCCG